>CATJVQ010000024.1 GCA_949743955.1 uncultured Oscillospiraceae bacterium
ACTTAAAATCTGCCGGAGGCAACTCCATACGGGTTCAAGTCCCGTCGGCGGCACCATTTTTGGGTATTGGAGCCTCAAATCTGTTCTTTACCGAATGGATTTGAGCGCTCCTTTTTCCTTTTGAAAAGCATTCGGTCAATCGTACAATAATATTCATAACAGAAAAATAAGGGTAAGAAAGGAAGGATTCCATTGCATTTTATCACAGCGGGCGACACTGCCGCAGGCCCCATCGGGCAGGGTACCTGGTATCTGGGGGAGAACCTGTCCACAGCCCGGCAGGAGTGCGATGCGCTGCGGGCAGGTATCGAAGCGGGGATGACGCTCATCGACACCGCCGAAATGTACGGCGACGGCGCGGCGGAGGAGCTGGTCGGGCGCGCTGTCCAAGGGTACGGGCGGGAGACGCTGTATCTGGTGAGCAAGGTCTATCCGTTCCATGCCTCGAGGCGGGACATCTTCAGAAGCTGCGAAAATTCCCTGCGCCGGATGAAGACGGACTATCTGGACCTGTACCTGCTGCACTGGCGCGGGCAGACACCCTTTGCCGAGACGGTGGAGTGTATGGAGGAGCTGTGCCGGGAGGGGCGCATCCGTGCCTGGGGGGTCTCGAACCTGGACACGGCGGACATGCGGGAGCTGTTCAGTGTCCCGGGCGGCGGGCACTGCGCGGCGGATCAGGTGCTGTACCATCTCGGGAGCCGGGGCATCGAATTCGATCTTCTGCCGCTGCTGCGGGAGAGGGATATCCCCGTAATGGCCTACTGTCCGCTCGCGCAGGCCGGGAGGCTCCGCCGGGGGCTTCTGGAGGCGCCCGCTGTTCGGGACACGGCCCGTGCGCACGGTGTGTCGCCAGCCCAGATCCTGCTCGCGTTCCTGTGCGCCCAGCCCGGTGTCATTCCGATTCCCCGCGCTTCCCGCAGGGCGCATACGCTGGAAAATGCCGGAGCAGCCAATATCCGCCTGAGCGCAGACGAGCTCGCCGCGCTGGATGCCGCTTTCCCCGCGCCGCGGCGCAGAACGCCGCTGGAGATTGTGTAAAGTGGAATAACTGCTTAATGATTTTTGTGTAAATGGTGAATGGAAATCCACAAGAAAAAGTGGTATAATATTTCCATTTTTCGCCCTAAACGCAAAAAATCAGGAGGTGAAGAGAATGCCGGAGATTATGGAAGAGGAGCGGGAGCGGCTGCGGTGGACAAGGGAAGCCTTTTCGGACATCATCGGCGAGACACGAGAGATGTATGACGCGCTGCCGGGACTGTACCGGGATAACCCGGATCTGCTCGGCGACCTGATGCTCCAGACACACAACCGCATCGCCCGGCTCGAGGCCGGGCAGGAGAAGCCGTACTTCGCGCGCATTGATTTTACCGATATGTCCGGTGAGCGGGAAGCCTGCTACCTCAGCAAGGTTGGTGTCTCGGACGGGGAAAACCGGCTTATTACAGTCGACTGGCGCGCGCCCGTCGCTTCGCTGTACTATGAGAGCAATGTCGGCCGGGCGCGGTACGAAGCACCGGGCGGCGCTGTCGAGGGGGTGCTTGAGCTCAAGCGCCAGATCGAGATTGAGCGGGGGGAGCTTCTGGGCATCCGCGATGTGGACACCGTCATCGACGACGAGCTGCTCATGCCGTATCTGGGTGTCGGCGCGGATAACCGGCTCAAAAACATTGTCGCGTCCATCCAGGGGGAACAGAACCGGATCATCCGTGAAAAAATCGAGCGGACGCTCGTCGTACAGGGGGCGGCGGGCAGCGGGAAGACGACGGTCGCCCTGCACCGCATCGCCTATCTCGCCTACACCTACCGCGAGAGCATCCGCAATGCTCAGTATCTCATCATCGGGCCGAACCCGGTTTTTCTGCGGTATATCTCGTCCGTCCTGCCGGATCTGGATGTCGACCGGGTGCCGCAGTACACCTTCGACAGCCTTGCCGCCGAGATCATCGGCGAGCGCTATACCCTCACCGATCGCTACGATCGCTTGCGTGAGACGCTCGCCGGGGAGAAAAGTACTGGCCTCGAGCGCTGGAAGACCTCCATGCGCTGCCGGGACGCGCTCGACCGTTTCCTCCTCCGGTTTGGAGAGGATATCGCCCCTGCGGACGGATTCTCCATCCACGGTTTCCCAATCTTAAGCGCCGGGGAGGTCCGGCGGGCCTATGAGGATGCGGCCGGGGACGGCACGATCCTTGCGCGCGTGGAGCGCACAGTGCTTATACTCCAGCGCCTTGTCCGGCAGCGGCAGGCGGTTCTGGAGGAGAAGCTTTCGATCTTCTTCCGCGAACGCTACCGCGCGGCGGGAGAAATGGGAAGCGAAAAGGATCTGGCCCGCCTGCACCAGGAGCGCGCTGCGGTCGAAAAGGAGCTGGAGACCGGGTGCCGCAAAACGCTGCGCGCGCACTTCTCCAGCGTGGATATGAAGCTTCTCGTGCTCTACCGCCGTTTCTGGGAGGAGGGGGACCTCGGGCCGGAGTATCCATACCCGGACGCAAAGGGGACGCTTTCCGCCCTGCGCCGGAGGGTGCTGACACCGGAGGATCTGGCCGCGGTCCTGTACCTGTGCGAACGTGTCCGCGGCTGCCCCGACTGGGCGCGGTACCGCCACGCTATCGTGGACGAGGCGCAGGATTACGGCGAATTCGAGCTGTACGTCCTGCGCCGCATCCTCTCCGGGTGTTCCTTCACGGTGGTGGGGGATCTGGCGCAGTCCATCTTCGGTTATCGCAGCATCGAGAGCTGGGAGCCTGTCCTGCGGGACGCTCTTCCCGGCGCGGCGCTCTATGAGGTGCGCAAAAGCTACCGGACCACTGTCGAAATCATGGAGGCGGCCAACACTGTCTCCGCCTTTCTCGGCCTGACGCCTGCCGAACCCGTTATCCGGCACGGCGAGCCCGTCGGGCTGTATGAGGCGTCCGACGCTGCACTCACCGCCCTTGTGCGCGCACGCCGGGAGGAGGGGTATCAGTCCGTCGCCGTCATCACCCGCACGCCGGAGGAGGCTGCCCGCGCCCTCAGTATGCTGCGTGCGGAGGGGATTGCGGCCTTATCCCCGGAGGAAGGGGAGGGCGGCGGGGAGATCGCCGTCCTCACGGCCTATCAGGCCAAGGGTCTCGAGTTCGACGCCGCCATCCTCTACAATGTCTCCGCCTACGGATCTTCCTCCCGCACCGACATGCACCTGCTCTATGTCGCCATGACGCGCCCGTTACACCGGCTGGATCTCCTCTGCGACGGGGATGTCTGCGCCCCGCTGCGTTCGCTGCCGGTGCGGACCATTTCCGGATGATTGATGGGGATAAGAAAAGAACCGGACCTGATAAGGGCCCGGTTCTTTTACTTCACGTAACGTCACTTTGTAACGTCCCGCAGCCACCGGAAACGGAAGATCCGCACCGCGGAGACAGCCACTTTGATCACCTCGTCAATGCGCAGGCAGATATAGACGAGGGCCGCAGACCAGTGCAGGACAAGACCCAGAAATCCGAGCGGGACGGCTACCAGCCAGAGAAAGGCTACGTCGGCGAAAAAGACGAAGGTAGCGTCCCCGCCCGCGCGCAGGATGCCCACCATCCCGACATTGCTCAGCGCGCAGAAGAAAACGATCACCGCCCCGACAATCACCAGCATCTGATAGATGTCCACTGTCGCGGGGGAGAGGTTCTTGTAGAACGAAAGCATCACCGGGCCGAGGGCGATGGTTGTCACAAAGGAGATCAGCCCGAGCAGGACGGCGATGACATAGAGCGTCACGGAGCGCTGCTTGGCCTTTTCGTACTCCCCGGCCCCGATGGTGTTGCCCACGAGTGTCAGCGCGGCGTTGCTCGCGCCGAAGATGACCACCGATACGAGCTGGTTAAGGACGGAGAAAATACTGTTGGCCGCCACAAAATTTGTCCCCATGCGTCCGATGACGACCGCCACCATGGACGAACCGAGCCCCCATGTCATCTCATTGCCGATGACCGGGAGCGAGAGCGTGATGTACTTGCGGTAAAGGTCCCGGTTGCTGGGAAGGAGATCTTGCAGTGAAAAGCGGATTTTGTCCTCATAGAAGAAGGCGAAGCCGAATGTCACGCCGAACTCGAACACGCGGGCGATGGCTGTCGCCGCCGCGCCGCCGCGGATGCCCAGCGCCGGAAAGCCCAGCTTGCCGAAGATAAGGATATAATTGAGCGACGCGTTGACAATGAGCGACACCAGATACACAAGGACAGAGATATTCACTGTCCCCACCGAGCGCAGCATCATGATTTCGACATTCGCCAGCGCGTAGAACGGGTAGGAGAAGCCGATGATCTGTAAGTACTGCACGCCGTATTCAATGACGGCGGCGTCGGTGGTGAAGATGGACATGAACTGCCGGGGGAAGAAAAAGGCGATAAGCCCGAACAGCACGGACACCGTGAAGCAGACCTTGAACGTCATCGCCTCCACGCGCCGGATAACCTCCACGTCCTGCTTGCCCCAGTACTGCGCGATCAGTACGTTCGCGCCGCCCGAGATCCCGAAGCAGACGATCATCAGCAGGAACCAGAGCTGGTTGGCAATCGACGTCGCCGAGAGCTGGATCTCTCCGAGCTGGCCAATCATCAGCGTGTCCAGCAGCGAGACCATCACGTTGATGAGGTTTTGCACCGCCACCGGCACCAGAATCAGAATGAGCTGCCGGTAAAAGGGCTTGTCCCTGACAAATAACTGCATACGTCCTCCTGTTGTTGAGTCCTTTCCGTTTAGAATCTGTTTAGCCGTCCTTTTCATCGAGCCACTGGATAAACGCTGTCTTATCCTCGCTGTTGTATCCCGCCCTTTTATAAAAATCCAGTACAGCCTTTTCCCGACTCCCTGTCAACAGCATCATCTTATAGCAGTTCTGCTGTTCTGCAATCTGTTTTGCGTATTCCAGACATTCCGACGCCAGCCCCTTCCCCCTGAAGTCCGCATGCGTGACAACATTCTCCACAAACGCATAGGGACGCACATGTTTTGTCAGATTGGGGATGATGACGCAAACGCAGGAGGATGCGATTTTTCCCTCCACTTCGTTTACGATCAGATGATGATTCTCGTCTTCTACAATCTGCTTCCATGTATCGGACAGGCGCTCCGACTGTTCCGGGACGGACTTTTCATGCAGGTGCAAATATAACCTTAGCAGTTCTTCCAAGTCTTCCGCCCCGGCTTCCCGTACCATACGAATCCTCCCGTTTCAATGAAAATACGGTATTGTTCCCTATTATAGCACACTTCCTCGGGCCGGTGCAATGGGGGAGAGAGCGGAAAGGATGCTTGCGGAGCGGGAAAAAAGGGTGTATAGTTGGGGAAAGAGATTTTACAGGGAGGGAACGCGCATGACCGTTTCAGAAGCCATCCGCAGACGCCGGAGCATCCGCAGATATCAGGCGGGGATCGTCATCCCGCGGGAGGAGATCTGCCAGATGCTCGAGGCCGCCATGATGGCCCCGTCCGCATGCAACACGCGCCCGTGGGAGTTCATCGTCGTGGAAGACAAAGCGCGCAGGGAGGAGCTGGCAAAGGTGCACCCCTATTGCAGCTTTGCGCCGGCGGCTTCGCTCGTCATTGTAGTATGCGGCCTGCCCGAGCGGCAGGAGGCGACCGGCGGCTGGGAATTCTGGCCGCAGGACTGCGGCGCCGCGATAGAGAATCTGCTCCTGGAGGCGTACGCGCTCGGCTACGGCACCTGCTGGTGCGGCGTCTACCCGAATCCGGAGCGTGTCCGGGCGCTGCAGGAGCTTCTGGGCATCACGAGTACGCCGCTTGCGGCTGTCGCCGTCGGCGCGCCCGCGGAGAGTCCCGCTGCACGGGGCTTCTTCGATGAAAGGAAGGTCCGCTTCCTCTGAGACAGGAGATCCCGGCATGCGGCAGACTGGAAAGAAAATGAACAAATCCGGCGGAAAACGCCGGATTTGTTCATCGTTTCCAGAGACCGGGCCTGTAAGCCGAGTTCTGTCGTGGACGACAATCTATCTTGTCCGCCCGTCGCCGGACGGATCCAGCCACCTTTCGCGCCGGCGCCGGCGGGCCGCCGGGTGTTCGCCGCGCGTTTTTCGGTGTTGCATCGGATAGGGTTTACATGGCCGCACAGTCGCCAGTGCGCCGGTGAGCTCTTACCTCGCCTTTCCACCCTTGCCGGACGAAACGCCCGGCGGTATCTCTCTGTTGCACTTTCCCTAGGGTCACCCCCGGCTGCCGTTAGCAGTTATCCCGCCCTGTGATGCTCGGACTTTCCTCACGCGGGGCTTCACCCCCGCGCGCTGCCGCCCAGCCCGCTCCATGGAAACACCTCTATTGTATCACACCGGCGCGCGCCATGCAAGCGTGTGCTTTTCCCATGCGGGGGCATTATGCCGAAGGGAACAGAAAGCGGCGGGATGACCGATGCCGGTCATGCCGCCGCTTAACCGCTTTATCAGAGAAGCGGAAGCTTATTCCGCCGCTTCCTCCTCCGTGGCCGCCTGCTCCTCGAGCAGAGCACGGATGGAGAGGCTGACACGCTTGTTCTCATAGTCAATTTCGGTGATCTTCACCTCGGCCTCCTGACCGACGCTGAGCACGTCAGAGGGCTTGCCCACGCGCTCGGTGGAGATCTGCGAAACATGGATAAGACCGTCCACACCCGGGATGAGCTGTGCGAAAGCACCAAACGTGGTCATCGAAACGATTTTGACCTTCGCGACGTCGCCCTCCTTGTAGGTGTTGGCGAGGATTACCCAAGGATTGTCCTCTGTCTTCTTATAGCCGAGGGAGATCTTCTTCTTCTCGGGATCGATGTCCTTGACATAGACATCCACCACATCGCTCTCCTTGACAACTTGGGAGGGATGGCGGATGCGCTGCCAGCTCAGTTCGGAGATGTGGATCATACCGTCCACCCCGCCGAGATCGACAAACGCGCCGTAGCTGGTCAGGCTCTTAACAGTACCCTGATAATGCTTGCCGACCTCGACCTCCTGCCAGAACTTCTCCTCGAGCACCTTGCGCTGCTCGCTGAGCACGGCGCGGATGGAGCCGACAGCGCGGCGGCGCTGGCGGTTGACCTCCAGAATCTTAAACTGGACCTTCTGCTTGAGAAGAGTGTTGAGATCCTGCCCGCGGGACATTGTGGCCTGAGAAGCGGGGATAAAGACCTTTACGCCATTCGTCAGCGCGAGGACACCGCCCTTGACTACATCCACGACCGTACCGTCGAGAATTTCGCCGGTATCAACAGCGTTCATAACTTTTTCGAACCCGGCAATAGCGTCCAAGCGGCGCTTCGAGAGCATCACTGTGCCCTCAACGTCGTTGACGCGGACCACCATCAGTTCGAGCCTATCCCCTTTATGAACCAGCTCGGCGATATTGGCCCCCGGATCGTCCGTAAACTCAGACACGGGCAGATAACCGGCGTGCTTGGTGCCGATATCGACGGTGATTTCGTTTGGTGCGATGCCAGTGACGGTCCCCGTGACCTTTTCCCCCGTGTATGTACTTTTGAAGGACTGATCGAGCAGTTCTTCAAAGCTGAGTTCTTCCTGATTGTTCACGTTCTCACTCATGATTTCTCCTACCTCCTTAATAATGCAGGCCGGCGTAGAAGCCCCGGCCGTAATCCCTACCTGACAAACACCACGCAAAGAAATACGCCGCGTCTCATGAACGGACTCAACGAACACGGTCCGCGTAAATCCGGCGCAGATCTCATAGAGCTTGCAGGTATTTGAACTATGCCTCCCCCCAATCACAAGCATCAGGTCGCTCTCTTTGGCAAGCGCCGCCGCTTCCTCTTGGCGCACAGTGGTAGCAATACATATTGTATCAAAAATTGTCAAGTCTGTACATACCTTTTTGATAATTTCTTCGCACTTTTCCCATTCTGCACGGCTGAAAGTTGTCTGGGAAACCATTATTTTGGGGATCTCTTTTGAAAATTTACATTTTCTTAATAATTCATTCAACTCTTCGGCGCTCTGGACAACGTAAACCTGGCAGGAGGCATGCGCAACTGTCCCCTCCACCTCGGGATGATGCCGGTCCCCCGTGAGGAAGATGACGCCGTCCGCAGGCTGGGAGGCGACAATGGCATGAATCTTCCGCACGAACGGGCAGGTCGCGTCCACGACCTTTACACCGCGCTCATGCAGGCGCCGGAGCACATCCGGCGCAACGCCGTGCGAACGGATGACGGCAGTGGATCCGGCAGGGATCTCCTCGGGTGTACACACAACACGGACACCCTTCTGTTCGAATTCGGCGACAATCTGCGGGTTGTGGATGATTTCTCCCAGCGTATAGACGGGATATCCGGCCTGCATCTCCTCCCGCACCATGCGCACCGCCCTGTCGACACCGAAGCAGAACCCGGCGCTCTTTGCCACCCGGACCCTCGGGGCGCTCATCCGATCCCCTTTTCAAGCAGTCCGGCGATATTCGACATAATGAGCCGTGTCCCCGTCCGGAATGTCCGGGGGGAGGAGGCGTCGACGCCGAGCGCTTTCGGGGAGATGGGATCGCCGAAGCGCACGGTAACAGGTGTACGGAACCGTAGCTTTTCACCGAAGCACACCGCCGCCGGGACAATCGTGGCCTTCGCCGCGCCCGCAATGACGGCGCATCCCGTCTTCCCGCGCTGGAGGGTTCCGTCCGTGGAGCGTGTGCCCTCGGGGAACATGGCGAGCACCTTGCCCTCCTCAACGGTATGTACAGCGAAATCCACGGCGCCTGTGTCGCCCTTCCCGCGTTCGACCGGGAAAGCACCCAGCGCCCGAATCAGAGGGCCGACCAGCGGTGTATCAAAAAGCTCGATCTTGGCCATGAAGGTGAGTGTCGGCTTAAGGGCGACGCCGACAAAGACCGGATCAAAATTGGTGCGGTGGTTGCTGGCCACGAGGTAGCCGCCCCCCTGCGGGAGCTTTTCAGCGCCCTCAACCCGGAAGCGGAAAAGTACCCGGACAAGCGCCCACAGTATGCCGCGGGCAAAACGGTAAAACAACGGCCTCCCCCTCTCTCAAAGCTGGCGCAGCTTATTGCCGATGAGTACATCCAGCAGGCGGATAGATTCCTCGAGCGTATTTCCCGTGGTGTCCACGGTGACAGCGTCCGGCGCGGGGCGCAACGGCATGACAGCGCGCTGCTCATCCTGCGTGTCGCGGGCCTCAACATCGGCGAGGACCTGCTCATAGGTGATGTCCTCGCCGCGCGCGCGCAGCTCGTCGAAGCGGCGGCGTGCGCGGTCGGCACTTGAAGCGGTCAGAAAAATTTTGATCTGCGCCTTCGGCAGGATGAACGTGCCGATGTCGCGCCCGTCCATGACGACATCGTGTTCCCGGGCGAGGGAACGCTGGCATTCGAGCAGAAACTCCCGCACGGCGGGTATCGCCGCCACGGCGCTTGCCGCAAGCGACACCTCGGAGGAGCGGATATCCTCGCTCACATCCTCGCCGCAGAGCAGCACATGCTGCTTTCCCTCGGCGTCATGCCGCAGGGACAGTTTGATTTTCTCCAGCAGCGCGATCACAGGCGCCTCATCCTTGGGCTCGACGCCGCTGCGCAGCGCATAAAGCCCGACAGCACGGTACAGCGCGCCTGTGTCGATATACAGAAACCCCCGGCGGGAGGCCACGGCACGGGCGATAGTACTCTTTCCCGCGCCGGACGGTCCGTCGATTGCGATAGAGATCATGAACAGTCCCCCTCATCCTGTGCGGTACGGATGGACCGTGCCGCGAGATATGCCGTAGAAAACGCGATTTGCAGGTTATACCCGCCGGTGAGCGCGTCCACATCGAGCACCTCTCCGGCGAAGAACAGGCCCGGCGCCCGCTTCGAGCGCATGGAGCCCGGATCGACCTCCCGCACACAGACGCCGCCCCGGGTGATCACCGCCTCCTCAAATGAGCCCAGTCCCCGCACGGCGAGCGGGAACGCCTTGATGACAGCACACAGGGCTCCCCTCTGTTCGCGGGTGATCTCGTGTACCTTCCGCTGCGGCGGCACACCGCAGAGATCCACCACAATGGGGCAGAGCGACCGCGGCAGCAGCGCGCCAAGCGATTTGCCGAAATCCCGATTGGGCGCTTCGGAGAAGTCGCGCAGAATGCGCCGGTCGAGCGCCTGACTATCCAGCCCGGGCTTGAGGTCGATTTCAATCCGGTAATCCTTCGGGCGGGCCGCGTCCATGAGGCTCGAGGCAGTCAGCGCGAGCGGGCCGGAGAGGCCGGTGTGTGTAAAGAGCGCTTCGCCCACCTCACTCCAGCATTTCTTATACCTGTCAAAAAGTGTAAAGTTCACGTTGCGCAGGGAGAGACCGGCTGCCTGCGGATAGGCGGGTTCGGTCAGGAGCCCTGTCAGCGCGGGATAGGGTGTCACGATGGTGTGCCCCGCCTCCCCGGCCAAGCGGTATCCGTCCCCATTCGATCCTGTTGCGGGGAAGCTCATGCCGCCGGTGGCGATCACTGTCGCTCCCGCGCGAAGTTCGCGCCCGCCGCTGAGGCGGACGCCCTGCACACGGCGGACGCCGTCTGCCCCGTCCTCAAGAAGAAGAGATTCTGCCTCCCCGGTGAGGATATCTGCCCCGGCCGCGCGCGCCGCATTCACAAGCGCGTCCACAATGTCGCGCGCACTGTCGGAGGCAGGGAACACACGCCGCCCCCGCTCCACCTTGAGCGGGACACCGCGCTCCTCGAAGAAGCGCATGATGTCCTGCGGTGAAAGAGCGCTGAAAGCACTGTACAGAAAGCGGGGATTCCGCGCCACTGCGGCGAGGAATTCGTCTCTCGTGCAGTCGTTTGTCAGGTTGCAGCGGCCCTTTCCGGTCATGAGGAGCTTCCGGGCCGGCCGCTCCCGTTTTTCGAGCACGGCGACCCGCAGCCCGGAGAGATGGGCCGCACAAAACAGCCCTGCCGCCCCACCGCCGACTATCAATACGTCATACAGATCCGGGGGCTTTTTCATAGACGTCATATTCTTCCCAAACGCTTTCCAGGCGGCGGTAGGTCCCCACCGTCTCATTTTTCTTCTTCATCCCCACGGCGACGATCAGCGCATCGATGAGGCTTAAGGGCGCGACAAGCGAATCGACAAACGAAACCATATCGCTGCGCGCGCAGAGCAGATGGTCAGAGTAGGGCGCAATGGGCGAATGTTCTGTGTCGGTGATGCCCACAACAGTCGCCCCATTGGACTTGGCGAACTTCGCCGCCTTGACGGAGCGCTGGGAATAGCGGGGGAAGGTGATAGAAATCAGCACATCCCGCTCCCCGATATGATAAATCTGTTCAAAGACCTCGCTTGCGCTCGAGGAGCTGACCAAACGCAGGTTTTTGAAAATATGGTTAAAGTAAAAATAGAGAAACGTGGCCAGCGCGCTCGCGCTGCGGATACCCAGTATATAAATCTTTTCCGCGGAGACGATAGCGTCAACCGTGCGGGCAAAGGAATCGGAGTCCACGGTCTGCGCCGTTGTGCGGATGCGTTCCATATCCATGGAGAGTACCTTTTGCAGCACATCGTGTTCGCCGATCTGTTCGTCGGTAACTTCCATACGCTGGGCGGAGGTGAGGCGATTACGGATGAGTTCCTGCAAAGCACGCTGTAAACGGGGATAGCCGTCATACCCGACCTCGTAAGCGAAGCGGACCACTGTCGACTCGCTGACACCCACAGCCGATCCCAGCTTCTGAGCAGTCATAAAGGCGGCGCGTTCGTAATGGTTAATAATGTAGTTGGCAATCAGGCGCTGGCCCTTGGAAAAGCGGCTGTTCATCGCGCTGATTTTCGTGAGAAGATCTTCTGACAATCCATCATCCCCCTGCATGATACCCCTATTATACGAAAAAACCCGAAAAAAATCAAGAGAGGCGCCTGCTCTCCTGCATGTTTTGGGATCAAAATCCTGCAAAACCGGGCTGTCGGGACAGAAAAAGGCCGCCGCATAACCGCGGCGGCCCCTGAAGCTCCAATTCTACAGCCTGTCCAAAAGAGGCAGTCAAACAACGGTATAGCACAATCATTCCGCAACCTATCGACAGGTTGTAAAACCACGGCGCCAAAACAGAAGCACGCTACCTCCTTAAAAAAGTTACGATTTCGGCCATACATGGCCGAAATTTGATTCCGCTTCAGAATCAAAAGTAACTTTTTACAGGCATAACCGCTTCGCGGTTATGTCGAGGCCTGATTCTTCTTTGCCGCTTTATAGCGCTGCCAGGTGACCCACAGCGGGCCGGAGAGACAGACAGAGGAATAAAGTCCGGCGCAGATGCCGATGAGCAGCGGGAACGCGAAGGACATGATCGAGGAGACGCCGCGCGTCAGCGCAATGATGCAGATGACAATCATCGCCGCCGAGGTAGTGATGGTGGTGTTGACAGCGCGCAGCATCGACTGATTGATGGACTTGTCCACAAGTTCGCCGAGATCGGCCTTTGCGCCGTAGCGGCGGCGGTTCTCGCGGATGCGGTCATACACCACGATGGTGGCGTTGATCGAGTAACCGAGGATGGTGAGCATAACGGCGATGAAGTTCTCGTTGATCGGGAAGCGGCAGACAACGAACGTCAGATAAACGACCATCAGATCGTGCAGCAGCGCCACCACGCAGAACACGCCCGCGCTCCATCCGCCGATACGGCGGAACCGGAAAGCGATATACACGACCATCAGCAGCGCCGCAATGGCCACGGCAACCAAGCATTTTGTGAAGAACTCCCGCCCGATGGTGGGGTTGACGTTGTTGATGGAGGCCATCTGGAGGTTATTGCCGCCAAAGCGGGAGGAGAGAGCATCCTGCAGGGCGCCCTGCTCGTCGAGGGTGAGGCCGTCGGAGCTGGTGAGGGAGAGGACGTAATTGGTCCGCCCGGTCGTGGCGTTTGTCTGTTGCTGAACGCTTACCCCCTGTCCGAGGTGGTCCTCAGCGGCCTGACGAAGGGCGTTCGCATCCAAATCGCCGTCAAAGGAATAGGTGATGATGGTGCCGCCCTTGAACGAGATGTCCAGATTAACGCCGAAAATGACTGTCGCCAGGAGCGTCAGCACGATAAGGCACAAGGAAATGATGAAGAAAGTCCGTTTGCTTTGGATGAAAGGAAATTCACGGAGTTTCATTTGTCAACCCCCCCATACAGCCAGAGTTTTCTAAAGGGTTTGAATCGGGAAATGGACTGGATCATCAGGCGCGTGGCAAAGACACCCATGATGAAGTTGAGCACAACACCCACGAGCAGCGTGTAGCCGAAGGAGTAGATGGTACCGGCTGTGGCGGGGCCGAAGACGTTGAAAACCGGGCTGAGCATCCGCGCGAAGATGCTGTCGGCCGGGCCAAACGCACCCATGAGGATGACCGCGACGATGATCATTGTGATATTGCTGTCGAAGATGGACGAGAAGCCGCGGCTGAAGCCGCCGGAGATGGCGCCGTCGAGCGTCCTGCCCGCGCGCAGCTCCTCCTTGACACGCTCCGCCAGAATGACATTCGCGTCCACGCCCATGCCCATGGAGAGGATCATGCCGCACAGACCCGGCAGGGTCAGCGTGAAGGAGGGGATCCCCGGGAAGTAACCGGTCACACCGATGATGATGCCCGCGGCCTGTCCGGCCAAGGCAATGACGGCGATGACGCCGTTAAGGCGGTAGACAGCAATCATGAACACGGCGATGAGCACGAAAGCGATGAACGCCGCGAGGACCATAGCGTCCTTCGCGCCGAGACCGAGGGTCGGGGAGATGGAGTTATAGTTTTCCGTCTCGAGCTTAAAGGGCAGGGCACCGCCGTTGATCTTGTCGGCCAGGGCCTTGGCCTCGTCGATGGTGGCGCTGCCGGTGATGATGGCCTTGCCGTCCGGGATGCGGGTGTTGACGAGCGGATCGCTGATCATTGTATCATCCATCCAGATACTGATGCGCCCCGTACCGGCCAGGCGGCCGGTCGCTTCGGCGAACGCATCGGTCCCTTCGCTGCTCAGTTCGAGCGACACGACCGGTGCGTTTGTCTGCGGGTCGACAGCGGGCTCCGCGCGCACGACCATGCTGCCGGTGAGGATGACGGTATCCTTTGTTATGCCGGAAGGCAGGCCGTTTTCATCGCGCGTATTGCCTTCGCGGAAGGTGAGCAGTGCGGTCTCGCCGAGCTCGCGGATAGCGTCCTCAGGGTTAAAGTCTGTCTCATCCGCCTTCCAAGGGAACCGGACGATGATACGGTCCTTCGCGGTGTCCTTATAGACCTCATAGTCCGCGATGTTCTGATTGATAAGGCGTGTCTCAATAACAGCCTGCGCGGCGGACAGCTCGTCCTCCGTCGCGTCAACGCCCTCGGGCGGGGTGAACGTGACATCCACGCCGCCGCGGATGTCGATGCCCCACCGGATGGAGTCCGCACCCTTGATCCATACACGGGTCACATCTCCATACCGCGTTGAGATACCTGTCATTGAAGTCACGGTGAGGAACACAATCAGAAAGGCGACAATGAAAAACACCGGTTTTCCAACTTTTCTCATCTGAAAGCCTCCAATGAAGTGAAAAAATCCGCACGCTCCCCGGGCAGCGGGACCGCGCGACACTCATACTTTCTTATTATATAAAAAATTCCTTCCAAAGTCAACGGAACAACCGCAGGAACTGAGGTTGTTCCTGCAAAAAGTTACTTTTGATTCCGAGGGGAATCAAAAGTAACTTTTTTTGAGAGGGTTACATGCTGCCGTTTTGGTGCCGCTGCTTTACATCGGGTTCTGCGAAAAATGGTTTTGTTGGAGGAATTTCGATTTTTTAGTTCTTTATATTTTGATTTCCTTATAAAGTAGAAGAAGCCTGCCGCATTTTGCGGCAGGCTGTTTGATTAGATGCGTTTTTTGATCCAGGCGAGGACTTCGTCGAGGATTTCGTCTTTGCAGGGCTCGTTGAAGATTTCGTGGAACAGGTGGGCGTAGATTTTGAGCGTCTTGTCGCTCGACGCGATGTCGCCGAACAGTTCGCGCGAATCCTTTTCGCTCACCAGTCCGTCGCATGCGCCGTGCAGCATAATAACCGGATCGGTGAAACACGCGGCGTTCGCTTTTAGCCACTGGATACCGCCCCAGATGCTGTTGAGCAGACCGATGGAGATTTCCTTCTCTACATATGGATCCCTGCCGTACGCTTCCACGACCGCCGGGTCACTGCATACGCCGCTGCCCAGAGCGTTCGGGACATAGCTGTCGGCCGGTGCGTCGACAGGCAGCGGGCCCGCGCACGGCGTGTTATACCGCGTGAGCGCGCCGGAGAGGATGATGCCCGCCGCTTCACCGGGATATTTGGTGGCGAACAGGGTGGCCGCATAACCGCCCATGCTGTGCCCCACAACAAAAAGCGGCAGTCCCGGCTGCTCACGCTTCGCCAGCTCTGTCACGACGTGTACATCGTCGACAATCTCGTTGAAGCCGCTGTAATAAACACGCTTGCCCTCCGAACGGCCGTGCCCGCGGTGATCGAAACGGTAGACGGCAATACCGTCCGCGCAGAAGCGTTCGGTCAGGTGGTCGTAACGCCCCTGATGCTCGCACAGTCCGTGGACAATCACGGCGACAGCCTTCGGCGCATCCGGAATATCGCGCTTGAGATACAGCTCAGTTCCGTCAAACGAACGGATTTTTTCTTCCTTTGTCATGCCTCTCATCCCTTCTCCCTGAAAATAACTTTCTTATTCCATTGTAACCCTTTTTATAGAAAAACACAATAGAATACAGAAGGCTTCGGAGGATATTTTATCGACTTTGTGGAACAGGAGATTCATTTTTCGGGAGAGGGAGACATCTCCATGTGCATTTCCGTGTGGCGGGATCGTTCGTCCGCGTCGAGCACGTAGGTGATATGATCGCCCCGTACAAGGCTGATGGAGATTTGGATGGGCGCGTCCTGATAGTCATACGTAATCTTATAAATAGAAAAAAGCGGCTCCCCCGGCGGACAGTGGAGGTAACTGGCGACCGTTTCATCGGCCCGGCTGATGTTGAAGCGCTTGTGTGCCCGCAGGATGGGGGTGCCGAAATGCTCCTTGATGAGGCGGTAGGTGGAAACATCCGGCCCGATGAGATCGATGAGATTCGGAAAATGAGCGGCAGGATAATAGCACTCGTCGAAGAGCAGGGGGGAGTCGCCGTCACAGAGGGTGCGCTTGATTTCGACAACGTCTTCCCCCTTCGACAGACACAGATCCCGGGCGGCGAAATCCGGCGCAGGAATAATCCGTTTGGAATGAATGATGCGCCGGGGCTCGCGGCCGAGGATCTCCATGCGGTCGGTGAAACCGGTGATGGCGTCCATTGAATGCTGGACCCGGCGGCGTGTGACAAATGTTCCCTTGCCCTGACGGCGCTCAAGCAGCCCTTCTGCGCTCAGCTCCTGCACGGCTCGGCGCACCGTTACACGGCTTACGCCGTAGTGTGCCTGGAGAGCGGTTTCACTGGGCATCTGCTCTCCAGGCACATAGGCACCCTCCATAATATCGTTTTTAATGATGTTTTTTAGTTGTTCGTAAAGAGGCGTAGACTGATCGACCTTGAGCACGGGCATGGAGAGCTCCTTCCTTTCTGTACGGTGATCCGCACAGGGGCGATTTCTAAACGGCGTTTCAGCCGGCAAAGGGATGCGGATACCCGAATCCGCCGTGGCAGCGGCATGTCTCGGCCGATACGCCGGCCGCGTACCGGAGCGCCGTGCGCATATCGCCGCTGCGGGTGAACTCGGTGAGAAAGCCGGCGATGAAGCTGTCGCCCGCGCCCATCGTGTCCACTACCTCGGTCTCGACGATTCCCTGCTCGAAGCGTTCGCCCCTGCGGGAGAAGAGAGAACCGCGCTTGCCGAGCGTCACGCCGACAATCTCTGTCCCGAGCGCGTGGCACTCGTCCATGAGGCGTTCGATATCCTCCCTCTCCATATCCGAGCCGGAGAAGAACGCGAAGCGGATGTACGGGCAGACGCGCCCGAGATACGCGCTGTCGCGGTATTCCGAGAAGTCGAACGAGATATCGCACGTCTTCTGCATCACGGGCAGCTCGGGCTCAATGTTCGAGAAGCAGCTCGTGTGGCAGACGTCGAACCCGGCGATATACTCGAGATCCGCCGGTGTCAGGCGCAGGCGCAGGATGTGCTGCGCCGTGTTCTTCGGCCCGCTCACAAAGACACGGTCACCGTCGACAAGCTTCACCCCTGGCTGTCCGCTCGGGGCGAGCACTGTCCGGCTGCGCTCGAAGACGATCCCCTCGCGTCCGAGCGCCCATTTGAGGTGGTCGGCGTTGACATCGGAGCCGAATACGCCGATATACGCGACCTCATCGAAGCCGTCGCGCTTGCAGCCGACAGCCACGTTCACAGCGTTTCCGCCGGGATAGAAGACTTTTTCGTCCAGATAGCAGTCTGTGACATTGTCTCCGACAGCGATCATTTTCATTGGGAAACACCCCTTATTATAAGTTTAGTATACCGATCCTTAGTGAAAAATGCAAGAGACGCGGGGCGAAAAAATCCCAGCCGGTTTTTTCGCCCCGCGCAGCTTCACGGACGCAACCGTTCCTTCAGAACGAACCTTCGGCAGGCGGAAGAGGAAGATCAGCCCTTCACAGAACCGGCCGCCATACCGCGGATGAAGTATTTCTGCATGAAGATAAACATGATGATGATCGGCAGCGCCGCAACGACCATCCCCGCGAGCAGGACACCCCAGTCCGTCTGCAATGCGTCGCGGAAGTTCATCAGGCCCGACGGGATGGTCTTTAACGAGTCGGAGTCGATGAAGATGATGGAGAAGAGGAATTCGTTCCACGCGTAGTACGACACGAGCACCGTGCAGGTGAGCAGAATAGGCTTGCTCATCGGCAGGAAGATGCGCCAGTATACGCCGAATGCGCTGCATCCGTCGAGCCTTGCGGACTCCTCGAGTTCCTTGGGGATGGAGAGGAAGAACGTGCGGATGAGGAGTACCGACATCGGCAGGCGGAACGCGATATACGGCAGGATCATCGCCCAGTAGGTGTTGTGGATGTGGAAAGCCTGCAGGAGCTTATACAGCGGGATAAGGCAGACCTGCGGCGAGAGCATCATGCCGCCCATGCACAGGAAGAGGAAGAAGGTGTTCCCCTTAAACTGGTAGCGGCTCAGCCCGAACGCGCACAGGGACGCAAAGGTCAGCACCCCCGCCACTGTGCTGACAGTGACGATAAAGCTGTTTTTAAAGTACCCCGCGATGCCCTTCTGCCATGCGGTGATATAGTTTTCATAGTGCCACACGGAGGGCAGGCTCCACACGGAGTCGTAGATCTCGCGGTAGGATTTAAAGGAGGACATCACGGTCCAGAACATCGGGTAAGCGATAAGGACAAAGCCGCACAGCAGCACGATAAGCCAGATGCCCTCTCCGATACCGAAATGGCTGCGGCTGTAATTTCTGGTTTTAGCCACGGTTTGCGGCCCCCTTCCGTTTTTTATCCTTTTTGCTCTCGGTATTATCCCCGCCGAAAGCGACTGTCTGGATGACCGAAAGCGCCGCGGTGATTAAGAAGATGAGCACAGCCACGGTGGAGGCATATCCCATGCGGTCGCGCACAAAGGCCGACTGGTACATATGTACGGCCAGCGTCATGCTGCTCGTGCCGGGCCCGCCTCCCTTGGCGAGGATGTACGGCTCATTAAAGACGGTGAACGCACCGATGACGGTGACGATCATCGTGACAAAGAACATTTCCTGTACCTGCGGGAACGTGATGTTTAAGAAGCGCTGGATTTTGTTTGCGCCGTCGATATCGGCCGCCTCATAGAGATCCTCGGGGATCTTTTGAATAGCCACGATGAAGAGCATCATGATATAGCCGATGCTCTGCCACTGGGACATGGCGATGACAGCGAAGATAGCGGTCTTGCTCGATCCGAGCCACTGGCGTGTGAGGGCTTCCAGGCCGATGTGCTCAAGGAAATTGTTGAGGAGGCCTATCTGCGGGTGATAGATGAAGGAGAAGAGTAAGCAGATTACCGTCATGGAGACGAGCACCGGGAGGAAAAAGGTGGTGCGGAAGAGGGGGGAAATCCGGCGGAAGGCGTTGTCCTCCAGGGCAGAGGCCAGAATCAGACCGCCGAACACCTGAAAAATGACGGAGATAACGGCATAATAGATGTTGTTGCGGATAGCGGTTCCTACAACCTTGTCGCCGAAGAGGGTCTTATAGTTCTGCAGGCCGATGAAGGCGCGCTCCTGGGAAAAGGCGGAGAACGATTCGAAACTGAAGACGAAGTTCTGCACGAGCGGGACATATACGAATACGAGCAGCATAAGGATGCAGGGGGCGATAAAGAGCATGGGGGCTATCCAGTTGTTTCTGTGGTGCTTGCTTTTCACTCACTTTCACTCCAATCTGTCGATGCGGCGGCCGCGGCGATACGACAGGTCCGCAAGATGCGTTATTGCGTTTTTATATAGTACGGCCTGCCGCGGAAAGCTGCGGCAGGCCGTACCGTCAGAACCGAATTCGATTTTCCGAATGCGATCCTGCTCCAGAGGAATTACTGCGGATTAGCCGCGCGCACTTCGGCCGCTACGTTCTGGACGTCGGCCATGACTTCCTCGGCCGTCATATCGCCGATGGCGAGGGACTGGCCGCCGCGCATGAACGCGTCGCCGATGCTCGCCTCAACGGCATTGTCGTACCACGGCACGGAGGAGGTGGCGCTGAGGATCATGTCCACAGCGCGGTTGATTTCGGGGCTGGCGCTGTTCTCGTTGACGGCGCCCTTGATGGCGCTGATTTCGCCGGCCTCTTTGGTCATCCTTTCGCCCGACTCAACGCTGAGGATGTACTTGAAGAACTTCTGGGCCTCATCGGGGTTCTGAGCCTTGTTGGAGAGCATGAACCCTTCCGGAGCGCCGGTCAGGCCGGTCTGATCGCCCTTGCCGCCGGCGATGGACGGGAAGTTGAAGAAGTCGTACTCAAAGCCGAGGGAAGCGCCGGTATCCAGGCTCGTCTCGCCGTTGATAATGCGGATTTCTGCGAGCTGGCAGTAGATGAGCGGCACTTCGCCGGCAACAAACATATTGCGCGCGGTCTCATGGTCCAGGCCGGAGGCGGCGTCGCCCATGTACTCGGTCAGCTTCTTGAAGATGTTTAGCGCTTCGATGTAGGCTGGATCAGTGAATTCGCCCGTGGATTTGTTCGTATCCTTCGCCATCACAGCCGGATCGAGCAGGCGGGAGATGATGGTGCCCTCGTAGTGAGAGACAGCCCACGCGTCGGCCAGGCCCTCGATGAGAGGCGTCTCAAAGCCGGCGGCCTTGAGAGTGTCCATGGCGGCGTAGAGTTCGTCGAGCGTTTTCGGTACGGAAAGGTTGTTTGCAGAAAAGATATCTTTGTTATAGAAGAACGCTTTGCCGTCCATGCTCATGGGCAGGCCGTAAACCTTGCCGTCGAAAGTGAAGGGGCCGACCTGCGACTCGATGAAGCTGTCCTTAAACGCGGTATCGGCGGCGAGCATATCGTCGAGCGCGAGGACGTTGCCGGAGGAAACGAGGTTCTCCGCGAAGCTGCCGCTCCAGGAGCTGAACACATCCGGCACGGAGTTGCCCGAGACCAGAACGCGGACCTTCTCCTTGTAGGAGTCGTTGAGCACGCAGTCCATCTGGATTTCGATATCCGAGTTCGCGGCCATGAAATCGTTCACATAAGCGGTGAAGATCGGGTTCTTCGGCTCGTTCGGCCAGCGGTGGAAGAAAGTGACGACTTTCTTGTCGCCCGAAGCGGCGGGAGCCGCGGCGTCCGGGGCCGGCGTGCCGGCGTCCGGGGTGGTTGCGGCAGTGTTATTGTTATCGGCTGCGGGTGCGGAGGATGATCCGCTGCCGCCGCTGCACGCGGCTGTGCCTGTGAGCAGGGCGGCAGCCAAAAGAAGGGCGCCAAATTTTCTGAACTTGGTCATACTGGAATCACTCCATTTCTTTACAGCATCTTTTTGAATTCGATCTTTGATGTATCTATACCCAAAATAACGGGAAGATACGGCCTCCTTCCGCCTGAACTGCCGCGTTTCACCGAAAAAGAGGCCGTTTCTCCACATCATTTCTAAGTATACGATTGATATGCCTAAAGTATTTTTCTACAATCTAAGATTAGTACTCCATTCTCCACATATAGCGGCGAACGGAGAGCGGGTGGCCGCGGTGATCGGCGATTTCGTCCGCATACTTGCGCAGCACGACGCCGACAACCAGCGGGCAGAAGTACCCTCTCAGATCCTCGTCGACACCGGTCATGTCGAACTGCGCAGCGTCAATGAGGGTGATGCGCTTGGAGTACTTCTGGCAGAACGCATGGGCGCGCTCGTCGAGCGGGCGGCACTCGTCAAGACCCTTGATGATGATGAAGGGGACGTCGTAGTCCGTGCACTCGAAGGGGCCGTGGAAATACTCGCCGGAGTGGATGGCGTGGGAATGGATCCACTGCATCTCCATCAGGAGGCAAATGGCGAAGGAGTAGGCCACACCGTAGTTGGCGCCGGAAGCCATGGTGTAAATCATCGGCTCGCGCTTGTAGTCCTCGCCGAACTGCTTGGCGGAGGCGGCGAACTTCTCGACATTGCGTTTAAAGAGCTCGGGCACGTTCTCAACACACTTGATGGCGCGCTCGTATTTCTCGTTGGGAGCGAGCTCGTTGAGGATATGGAAGACGAGGGAGTAGAGGGCGGCGTTATTGTAGTCGCTCGCGTCGGACTCGTCGGACCAGTTGTAGTGGATGGGGTACTCCGCGGCGTTCCACAGCGGGGAATCGGTCAGGTGGGAGAAGCAGATAGTCGTCGCGCCTTTCGCACGGGCAACCTCGGTAGCCTTTACGGTCTCAGGCGTGTTGCCGGAATGCGAGCAGGTGATAACAACGGAATCCTCGCCCAGCGCCTTGGGAGCGCGGTGCACAAATTCGTTGGAGGAATAAACCGTGGCGGGGATATCGGTTTCACGGTCGAATATGTACTGAGCGGGATCGAACAGTGCTTTCGAGCCGCCGCAGGCCACCATATAGATGTGGTTGACATTCTTCTTGGCCTTAACGGCTTTGGCGGCTGCCATGATCTGATCAATGTGCTCCTGTTTCATGTACGTTGACCTCCTGTTAAGCGTTAATGTTTCTGCCTTCCCGCACAGAACGCGCCGAAACGGCCGCCTCAGCAGATATCAGACGATATCAAAAACCGAGGATGTCCTATCTCATGCTAGGTCGTTCTATAACGTCCTATCGGGAATGTTTTTATCATACTTGAATTAAAGAAAAAAATCAAGAGGAAATCGACAAGTTTTTAAGGAATATGCACATTTTGTATTGGTCTATTAAGAAAACCGTTTATATTTGTGCACAATTAATAGTAAAATGAAGTATATACATACAGATTGAGCAGAACTGTCTCTTGCATAGGGACACTTGCAATCGGACAGGGAGTGTGATACACTTGCGGTGCTGTGTACATGCGCATTATTCTGGGAGGAATGACAGGATATGGAGGAAAAAACGATGGAAACGGATTTCAGCCGGATCCGCGGCGCAATCTTTGATATGGACGGGCTGATGTTTGATACGGAACGCCTGGTAATCCGGATGTGGGGCGAGGTCTCGAAGAAGATGGGCATCCCGATTCCGCGCGTGACGCTCGACCGCATGCGCGGGCACAACGCGCGCGACTGCGAGGTGATCTTCAACGAGGGGCTGGGCGGAAGCCTGGACTACAACGAAGGCCGCCGCGTGCTCAACGAGATACGTGAGGACTACTATGCGCGGCACGGCGTGCCGGTGAAAAAGGGCCTGCATGAGCTGCTTGCGTTCCTGCACGAGCATCATATCCGCACAGCACTGGCCACATCGACGAGCCGCCCCGCGGCACAGCGCCTGCTGCAAATGGCGGGTGTGGAGAACGACTTTGACCGGCAGATCTTCGGCGACGAGGTGGAGAACAGCAAGCCCGCGCCGGATATTTTCCTGGCGGCCGCGAAGGCGCTGGATCTGCCGCCGCAGGCGTGCATGGTGCTCGAGGATTCGTTCGCGGGTGTCCGCGCGGCGGACGCGGCGGGCTGCGTGCCGGTGATGGTGCCAGATCTCGATAAGCCCACACTGGAGATTGAAGCGCTGCTCGCGGCGAAGTGCGATTCCCTTCTCGACGTAATGGAGCTGTTGGCATGAGGGGGCGTTTTCTGTGGGAGCGCCCGTTTTTAAGGACGGTCACGATGCTGACCCTCTCCCTAGCGCTGCAAAACCTGCTTACATACAGCATCAATCTGGCGGATAATCTTATGCTCGGCGCATACAGCGAGACTGCCCTCTCCGGCTCCGCGTTATGCAACCAGATCCAGTTCCTCCTGCAAATGCTTGTCTCGGGCGTGGGGG
The DNA here is from genome assembly GCA_949743955.1 of uncultured Oscillospiraceae bacterium. Classification (GTDB taxonomy): domain Bacteria; phylum Bacillota; class Clostridia; order Oscillospirales; family Ruminococcaceae; genus Harryflintia. The sequence continues at coordinate 23,379 of CATJVQ010000024.1, forward strand.
AAGGGGTTGTCGTCATCGGGGCGCAGTACTGGGGCCGGGGGGATCTTCGGCCCATTCCCGATATCATCGGCGTGGCGCTACGCTTTGCGGTGGCGGTGTCCGGGGGGCTGTTCCTCATCGTCCTCTGCTTCCCCGCGGGGGTGCTCTCGCTCCTCACGAGCGACGCCGCCGTTATCGCGGAAGGGGTCAAATACCTGCGCATCATCTGCTTTACCTACGTGATTTTTGCCGTGACGAACATGCTTGTTGCGTCGCTACGGTCGATTGCGATTGTACGGTTGGGATATATTATCTCTGCTTCAACATTATGTATCAACATTTGCTTAAATTACTGCCTTATCTACGGTCACTTCGGCTTCCCTCGCATGGGCATCGAGGGGGCCGCTATCGCGACACTCGTCTCCCGCTGTGTTGAACTGGGGATCGTGGTGTGGTTCCTCAAATTCCGCGAGACGAAGCTCCGCCTGACACTGCGCCGCCTCATCCGAATTGACCGATCGTTCCTGCGCGACTATGTGAAGGTTTCGCTGCCGGTGCTGCTCTCGCAGGCCCAGTGGGGGCTCGCGCAGATGGTGCAGACCGGCATCCTCGGGCATCTCGGGGCGGCGGCCATCGCGGCCAATTCCATCGCGACGATCGTGTTCCAAATCATTTCCGTTGTCGCCTACGGGGCGGCGGGGGCGACAGGTATTCTCACCGGGCGTGCTGTCGGCGAGGGGGATATGGCGAGGCTCCACCGGATGGTTAACACGTTCCAGGTGCTGTTCCTCGGCATTGGGATCGTCACCGGGACGCTTATCTTCTTAGCGCGCGCACCCATCCTACGGCTTTACAACATCTCCCCCGAGTCGCACGCGCTCGCCATGCAGTTTATGGCTGTGCTCGCCGTGACATCCGTGGGCACGTCGTACCAGATGGCGTGCGACACCGGCGTGATTCGCGGCGGCGGGGACACAAAGTTCAGTATGTACATGAATTTTGTGAGCATGTGGTTCATGCTCGTGCCCGCGGCGGCGCTCTGCGCGTTCGTCTTCCGCTTCCCGCCCGTGGTTGTCTTCGCGTGCCTTAAGTCCGACCAGATCTATAAGGCGGTGCCTGTCGTCATTCGGCTGTGGAGCTATCGCTGGGTGAAGAAGGTTACACGCGGCGCGGAGGAGAGCGTTTAATACGTATGGTGTTTTTTGATAAATAATATACAAGGAGAAGAGAGCGATGCTGAAATTTGACGAAGGCAAAAAACTGGAGCTGACCGAAAAGGCGCTTGCGCTGCGCGGGCAGATCGAAGCGCTTGTGGACAGCCTGGCGGGCTGCCGGAACGTGTGGTTTATGGGCATCGGCGGGACGTATGCCTCCTCGCTCCAGGCGGAGGCGCATGTACAGGGCCGCACAGAGCTGGAGATCCGGGCGCAGGAGGCGGCGGACTACAATACGCTCGGCAACGGGCGCATTGGGAAGGGATCGGTGGTGGTTGTCTCGTCGGTAACGGGGAACACCCCGGAGATGACAGCAGCCGTGGAGAAGGCGAAGGCGGCGGGGGCCGAGGTCATCGGCTTCATTGACGCTGCGGACGCGCCGCTGGCCAGGCTGGTCGATCACGAATTCGCGTGCCCGGGCAGCGAACAGCTCAAGTTCCTGATGACAGCGGACCGCCTCCTGTACCGCGCCGGGGACTTCGCGGACTACGATGAATTTTACCGTGAGCTGGACACGCACCTGGCAAAGGGACTCGTGGAGGCGGAGAAGCAGGCGGACGCCTTCGGCGAAGCGTTTGCCAGCGCCCATCACGACGACGCGCTGCACTATTTCGTTGGCGCGGGGACACTCTGGGGCACGGCGTACACCACGGCGATGTGCTACTGGGAGGAGATGCACTGGAAGCGCACGAAGTCCATCCACGCGGGCGAATTCTTCCACGGTACGCTGGAGGTCATCGAGCGCGATACGCCTGTCACCCTCCTCATGGGCGAGGATGCGGCGCGTCCGCTGGCCGAGCGCGTAGCGGCGTTCCTGCCGCGCGTGTGCAGAAACGCCACGATCATCGACACAAAGGAGTACCCGCTCGAGGGTATCAGCGAGCGTTTCCGCGGCTATCTCTCGCACATCCTCATCCGCTCCGTGACGCAGCGCATCGACGCGCACATGGAGGAGGAAAACCGCCATCCGATGTCGATCCGCCGCTATTACCGCTGCATGGATTATTAAACAGACTCGATAGAATGGAAACGGAGGGAATTTCATGCGTAAGGAACTGAATGTGCAGATCGAACGCCCGCAGCTCTGGCTGGACACGGAGATCACCTTCGCCCAAGTGCCGGGCTGGTGCGGACATCTGACAATGGATCTCAAGATGAGCATCATCCGCCACCACGAACGCGACATGACGCCGCGCCCCTGCATCGTGTGGCTGTGCGGCGGCGGGTGGCTCCAGATGGATCGGCACGCCCATCTGGCAGACTTCGCGGGGCTGGCAAGGGCCGGCTTTGTCATCGCGAGCGCCGAGTACCGCACGAGCAATTTCGTCCCCTTCCCGGCGCAGCTGGAGGATGTGAAGGCGGCTATCCGCTACCTGCGTGCGAATGCCGCACGCTACGCCATCGATCCGGAGCGCATCGGCATCATGGGCGAGTCGGCGGGCGGACATCTGGCGGCGCTCGCGGGCGTCACCGGCGGGACGCGCGAGTTTGATAAGGGGCTGTACCTCGAGGAGAGCAGCGCCGTGCAGGCCGTGTGCGACTGGTACGGCCCGACCGACCTCGGGAAGATGATCGACGCGGCTCTGGAGGAGAACGCAATTCAGCCCGAGGGGATCGTGCTGGGCGGAAAGGCGGATGATAAGGAATTTGTCGATAAAATGAACCCGATTTCCTGGGTCGGGGAGGATACGCCGCCGTTCCTCATCCTGCACGGGAAAGAGGACAGCGTTGTCCCCTTCGAGCACAGCGAATGGCTCTATGATGCGCTGACCAAGGCGGGATGTCCTGTCGAATTCTATTCGCTCGAGGGAGCGGATCACGCGGATCTGCCCTTTTTCCAGCCGCAGATAGAGGAAATCATCCGCGCGTTTTTCGCGAAGCGCCTAGGAGCGGGCGGCGCGGATCCTCAGTAACCCCCGGATCCGCCCAAAAGGGCTTTGACAAGCGGCCCAAAACACGTTATACTGGAAACAATTCACTCTTGACGGGAGGACCTGCCCATGCAGACGATAACCATACAGATCATTTTGCTCGTTTTGTTCAGTATCCTGCTCGTGGCGGGCCTGGCAGTGGGGTGGTTCCGGTATCAGGCCGACCGCAAAGGCGTGCTGGGAAAGAGGCGTGTGGACACGCTGCTTAAAAAGTTCGGCGTCATCCGGAACTACCGCGTGCTGCGGGACGTGACGCTCGTTATCGGCGAGCGCCGGGCGAAGATTGAACACATGATGGTCGGATTTTTCGGCGTGCTGATAGCGTCGAGCGTCAACGATACCGCCGAGTACTACGGCACCGTGCGCGACGAGTACTGGACAAAGGTGACGGATCAGAAGCGGGAGAAAATCGAAAACTTCGAGCGGAAAAATCAGCAGGATATCGACGTCCTGCGCGAAATCTTCTCGAAGAACGGCGTCTACGGCATCCGCATGGAGGGTGTGGTCGTCTTCTGCGGCAACCACAAAAAGACGCTTATCGGCGTCACCGGCTCGAATGTGCTCATGGATCTGCGCACGTTTAAGGCGTATCTCGGAAAGTCCAAATTTGAGAAGGATAACGACGTAGATGTCCCCGCCCTGTGCGCGCTTTTGGACAAATACCGTCAGGAATGAAGGAGAGACGTCAATCTTCAATCCACCGATGATTGGCGCTGGGATGGACAAAACGCGGCATCTGTCTTTTGTGTGCGGACAGATGCCGCGTTTATGCGTACAATTTTTTTCTGCGGCATTGACTTCTTTCCGCGGAGAAAATATAATAGGGATATGTTCCTGAGGAATCGTTCCTGCAGGAAGCGCATGCAGAAATTTCAGGGGAGGCAATGCAAAGAATGGCCAGAGTTTATAATTTTTCCGCAGGTCCGTCGGTCCTGCCCGAGCCTGTGCTGAAGAAAGCCGCGGCAGAGATGCTCGATTATAAGGGCAGCGGCCAGTCCGTGATGGAGATGAGCCACCGCTCAAAGGTGTATGACGGTATCATCAAGGAGTGCGAAGCGCTGCTTAGGGAGACACTCGCCATTCCGGAAAACTACCGGGTCCTCTTTTTGCAGGGGGGCGCGTCCACCCAGTTCGCCATGGTGCCGATGAATCTGCGCAAAAACGGGAAGGCGGACTTCGTCGTCACAGGGCAGTGGGCGAAGAAGGCCTGCGGTGAAGCGAAGAAGTTCCTTTCCGCCCATGTCGTGGCCGATTCGTCGGATAAGACGTTTACGTATATCCCGAAGCTCGACCCCGCGTCGTTTGACCCGGAGGCCGACTATTTCCATATCTGTCTCAACAACACCATCTACGGCACGCATTATACCACCCTGCCCGAGACGGGGAATGTCCCGCTCGTGGCGGATGTCTCCTCCTGCATCCTCAGCGAGCCGATGGACATCTCGAAGTTCGGGCTCCTCTACGCGGGCGCGCAGAAGAACATGGCCCCCGCCGGACTGACAGTGGTTATTGTGCGCGACGATCTCGTTGGGAATGCGGGCGAGGACGTGCCGACAATGATGAACTACAAGATCCACGCCGACAACGGCTCCATGTACAATACACCGCCGTGCTACACGATTTACATCTGCAAGCTGGTGCTCGAGTGGATCCGGGATGAAATCGGCGGGCTCGAGGCGATGAAGGTGCGCAACGAGAAAAAGGCGGGGATGCTTTACGATTTCCTCGACCAGTCGAAGCTGTTCCGGGGCACGGTTGTGCCGGAGGATCGGTCGCTGATGAACATCCCGTTCGTGACGGGGAACGACAGTCTAGACAAAAAGTTTGTGGCCGAAGCGGAGGCGGCGGGCTTTGTGAACCTGAAGGGCCACCGCTCCGTGGGCGGGATGCGCGCTTCGATCTACAACGCGATGCCGGTTGAAGGGGTTGAGAAGCTCGTAGCGTTCATGCAGGCATTCGAGAAGAACAACGGTTAAATTTTCTAAGGAGGCTCTCCATGATTCGAGTCAAACTGCTCAATAAGATTTCCCCCTCGGGGCTGGATGTCTTCCCCAAGGGCCAGTACGCCTGCTCCGAAGACGAGACCGCGCCGGACGCTATCATGGTGCGTTCGGCCGCGATGCACGAGTATGCGTTCGAGCCGGGACTGCGCGCCATCGCGCGGGCCGGGGCGGGGGTCAACAATATCCCGATTGAGGCGTGCAGCGAGAAGGGCATTGTCGTGTTCAACACGCCCGGGGCCAATGCCAACGCTGTCAAGGAGCTGGCGATGGCGGCGCTGCTGCTCTCCTCGCGGAAGCTCGTGCCCGCCATCGAGTGGGCCGCCACGCTCGCCGGTGAGGGCGACGCGGTGCCCAAGCTCGTCGAGAAAGGCAAGGGGAAGTTTGCCGGTCCTGAGCTCTCGGGCAAGACACTCGGTGTCGTGGGGCTGGGGGCCATCGGCGTGATGGTGGCCAACCTAGCGCGCCACTTCGGCATGACAGTTTACGGCTACGATCCGTACCTCTCCGTGAAGGCGGCGTGGGCCATCTCGCACGAGATCCGCCGCGCCAATTCGCTCAGCGAAATCTATGAGAAGTGCGACTACATCACACTGCACGTGCCCATGAACGCCGAGACGCGCGAGATGATCAACTCCTCCTCGATAGCGTCCATGAAAGCGGGGGTACGCATCCTCAACTTCGCGCGCGGCGAGCTGGTCTGCACGGAGGACATTGTTGCCGCTCTCGAGGAGGGCAAGGTCGCCGCCTATGTGACCGATTTCCCGAACGCGCAGCTCATCGGCGTAAAGGGCGTTATCGCCATCCCACATCTGGGGGCGTCCACACCGGAGAGTGAAGACAACTGCGCGCGCATGGCTGCCGAGCAGCTGCGCGACTACCTTGAGAACGGCAACATCCGCAACTCCGTGAACCTGCCGGAGCTTGTGATGGAGCGCAGCGGGCGCGTGCGCATCGGCGTTATCCACCGCAACATCCCGAACATGATTTCCCAGGTGACACAGGCGTTTTCCGACGCGGGCATCAACATCGAGAATATGACCAACAAGTCCCGCGGGGACTATGCGTACACCGTGGTGGACGTGAACAGCGATCTGCCCGCCGGGCTGACGGAAAAGCTGAACGGCATCGAGGGCATTATCCGGGTGAACGCCTACGAGGACTAGGGAAGCTCTGATTTAAAGTTGATTTATTCAGAGTATCCCTAGCTGACCAGGTACCGGATATCCTCCACCGAGATATGGGGCTGTAAGGCGCGGTTGATGGAGAGGGAGAGCACCTTCGCGGCGCGCTCAATGAGGAGGTCCGTCTCGCGGGGCGTGACCATCATGGCTTCCGCTTTTTCGCGTTGACCGTCGTCCCAGGAAAAATTCGTTTCGCCGCCGCCCATGGCGTGGACCAAGGTGGCGGCGTCGACAACGGTGGGCACCCCGATGGAGACGACATCCACCCCCAGCGTGTGGCGGGAGAGTTCGAACCGCCGGTTCATGACCCCCGATCCGGGTGCGATGCCGGAGTTGGAAAGCTGGATGGTGCATCCCAGCCGCTCGAGGCTGCGCGCGGCGAGGGCGTCCACGGCGATGACGGCGGCGGGAGCCACGTCGCGCACGAGAGAGCGGATGATTTCCCCCGCCTCAATGCCTGTCTGCCCGAGGACGCCGGGGGCCAGCGCCGCGACGGGACGCAGATTCCCGAGCCCCGCGGAGTCGGCCAGCTCCCCGGCGATGTGGCGCGTGGCGAGGATGAGGTCGCAGGTGCGGGGGCCCAGTGCGTCCGGCGTAATGTGGATGTTTCCGAGCCCCACGACAAGGACGGGTCCCGTCTGTGGCAGCAGGGCGCGGATTTCCCGGGCAAGGGCTTCAATTTCGCGCTCGGTGGACTGGTTGGAGGAGTAGAACGGCGGCAGCTCGACGGTGAGATACCGCCCGACGGGTTTCTCGAGCAGCTTTGCGCCCTCCTCGGTTGTGATGTCCACCCAGTTGACGGTGATCTGATCGATCTGCTCCGTGCGCACGGTGACGCCGTCGGGCAGGTTCTGCCGCCCGACACGCTCGGTCTGTTCTAGGGCAAGGTCGCTGCGGAAATTCATGGGCAGGGCTCCTTTCAGATTCTCTCCGGCCTTTTATAAAAAGTCCTTGATTTTTTGGGGAAGAAATGGTATCATAAGCTGTAATGTCCCATACTAATCTCAGATAAACGGCAGGTTTTTATCAGAGAGTTTAGTTTAAAGTGTTTTGAGAGGTAAGGAGGTGGAATTATGGCGAATGTAAAATCAGCGAAGAAGCGCATTAAGGTGATCGCGGCCAAGACCCTCGCCAACAAGTCGATTAAGACGGGGATGAAGACTGCGGTGAAGAAGGCGAACGCGGCCATCGAAGCTGGCGACGAGGGCGCCCGCGAGGCTGTGCGCGTCGCGGTCAAGACAATTGATCAGGCGTGTGCGAAGGGAGTTATCCATGCGAACACTGCCTCCCGCAAGAAGTCTTCCCTTTCCCGTAAGCTGAACGAGGCGGGCTGAGCCTGGCCTGTATAATAGCTGGATCGGCGGCCATGGACTTTTCCGCGGCCGCCTTGTTCTTTTTTCGCGGATGCGCGCCGGGCCGGCAGGCGGTTCGCCGAGGATTCATATCCATCAGTTTTCCCGCTCTCGCGCCGTTTAAAAGGCCAGGGGCTGTTTTTTTGTTTTTTTCTTGACTTGTCCGGAAGGCTCTGGTATAATTTATCTGTTTACGGCGCTTTCGGTTTTCCGGAAGCGGTGAAGCAATCCTTGCTCTGCCAAAGTCCGGCGCGTCTGCGGCGCGGGAGGAGGGCAGGGCCACAGTCCAAAAGGAGGTGTAGGTACCAATGGCAAAATTGTCGCAGAAGTACGAAACCGTGATGGTGCTCAACCCGAAGCTGGGGGAAGAGGGCACGAAGGAGCTCGTTGAGAAGTTCAAGGCTCTGATTGCGGAGAACGGCACCATCGACTCTGAGGAGGAGTGGGGCAACCGCCGCCTGGCGTATGAGATTGACGATCAGACGGAGGGGTATTACTATCTGGTGAATTTCACGTCCGAGCCGTCGTTCCCGGCTGAGCTGGACCGCCGTTATAAGATTACGGACGGCATCATGCGCACGCTCATCGTAGCGAAGAAGTAAGCGGGGAGAGACAGCGATGAACTGTATCGTTCTTGTTGGGCGGCTGGTCGCCGATCCTGAGCTGCGCACAACCCAGTCAGGGGTTCCGGTCTGCTCGTTCCGCATCGCGGTGGACCGCCGCTTTGCTTCCCAGAGTGGGGAGCGGCAGGCGGATTTTATCCCCTGCGTGGCTTGGAGGCAGCAGGCGGAGTTCGTTTCCCGCTATTTTTCGAAGGGGCGGCTCATCGGCGTGCAGGGCTCGCTCCAGTCGAGATCCTATGATGATCAGCAGGGCAACCGGCGCACTGCCTATGAGGTGCAGTGTGATCAGGTGCAGTTCGTGGGCAGCAAGAGTGAGAGCGGCGGCGGTCAGCAGTCCGGCGCGTTCTCAGGCGGCGGCTATGGCGGCGGATTCGACGCCCCGCCCGCGCCCGCAAAGCAGCAGAATGTAGCTTATCAAAGCGGCGGGATTGATGATTTCCAGGAAATCACCAGCGACGAAGACCTGCCGTTCTAAACGCCCCAGAATGGAGTAAAGGAGGTTTTTCCATTGGCAGAGAGAGAACAGAGAGAAAGAGATCCCCGCGCCCGCGGCCGCAAGGCCCGCCGCAAGGTCTGCGCCTTCTGCGTGGACAAGGTGGAGGAAATTGATTATAAGGACGTTGCCAAGCTGCGCCGGTATATTTCCGAGCGCGCGAAGATTATGCCCCGCCGGGTGGTGGGAACCTGTGCGCGTCATCAGCGCCAGCTGACTGTCGCCATCAAGCGCGCGCGTCATCTGGGAATGCTCCCGTTCGTGAGCGAATAAGCGAAGTCTGAAAAATCCCTCCGTCCATCTGGACGGAGGGATTTTTATCTGTTTGGGCCGGGATATCAGCGATCCCCGCTGCGGTCGGACAGCCACAAGATAAACGCCGCCCCCATGACACATATGGAAATGGCGGCACAGATACGGCGCACTGTCTCCAGCCAGGCGACCCGGCGGAACACGCGGGTATGAAAACTGTCCTCAAGGATTTTGCCGATGGGATCCGGCTCGTCCATAAAATCGTCGGTAGAGACGACCATGGCCGGGCCGTAGTTCGGCGCGATGACATCCACGGAGAAATGGCGCTTTTCACGCAGCCGCCGCCAGCTCCGCGCGGCATATTCCGCCACCAGCCGCGCACAGGCGGAGATCCCGAGCATGACGGCCGAGGCATGCATCAGGCGGACCATCCAGCGTCTTCTGTTTGGCATCCGTTTCACCTCTTTGCGTCCGTCGTTTTTTTATATTCTGCCCTTATCATACCACAAATACAAAGGGAAAAGCAAATTTGGATTCCCCATCTGCCGGGGATTGCCGTACCCCTCTCCCGGCGCTGGGTGACTCTTCACTTCTGAGCTTTTTGAGAGGGAACACCCAACCCCCCTTTTTCTAATTTGAATGGCCAGACAGGAAGGAAAGGGGAGTTCCTGTCGAATATATGTATTGTACAGATGCAGGGAATGTGGTATACTAAACCTTAATTTCTATTTTTTAAGGGAGGAACCCCGCCATGCAACAGTCACGCATTCCGCTTATCGACGAGATCCGCGGGGGTGCTATCCTCCTGATGGTGATCTACCATGCGGGTTATGATCTTGTGGCGATTTTCGGTGTGCCGTGTCCGCTGTTTTTTTCACCGGGTGTCAATTTCCTGCGGGATGTGATGGCTGGATCCTTTATCCTCATCTCCGGATGCACGTGCCGCCTCTCGAGGAGCAATCTGCGCCGGGGTACGATGACCTTCGGCTGCGGCCTGCTGATGACGGCTGTCACCGCGCTGGTAATTCCGGATCAGCTCATCGTGTTCGGCGTGCTGCACTGTCTGGGCGCCTGCATGCTGCTCTTCGCGCTGTGCGGCCGCTGGCTGGACAGGCTCTGCCCGACAGCGGGCGCCATCCTTGCCGGCATCCTCTTTTATCTCACATTTTCCGTCCCGCGCGGTTATGTCGGCGGCATCGCCTATTATATCGCTCTCCCGCGGGCGCTGTATGAGGCGCGCTTCCTTTTCCCGCTTGGGATGCCGTCTTCTACCTTCTTTTCAAGTGACTATTACCCGCTCATCCCCTGGTTTTTCCTTTTCCTCATCGGCGCGTTTCTCGGTGTCCCGCTTGCCGCGCGGCGTTTCCCCGCCGTGTTTTATCGCCCGCACTGCCGCCTTCTTGCCTTTGTCGGGCGCCATACGCTCTGGGTGTATCTCCTTCACCAGCCCCTCATTTACGGACTCCTGCTCCTTTTGGCGCAATGAGCGAACTGATTCGTCAAAATAACAAAAAATCATATAAAAGGATAAAAAAACACAGAAAAAACGCAGAAAATGATATGTTCTTTGGAAAACGATTGACAGATTTAGTAAATTATTGTAATCTATTAGTGAAATGAATCAGGAGTTGTATGGGAAGGGCGAAAAAGAGGGCTAAAGAGGAAGACTGCCGCTACACCGCTGACGACAGAGCAGAGTGAAGCGATCCACACGGCCGGAACAATTTCCATTGGCGCGTTGGAACCGGCCGCGAGGCGGAGCATCGCAGTAGTTGTCGGCACAATCTGCAGGGAAGCCGTGTTCAGCACGACAAACATGACCATGGTGTCGGATGCGCGTCTCTTATCGGGATTGCAGCGTTCGAGTTCCCGCATGGCGGCGATGCCAAGCGGTATCACAGCGTTCCCAAGCCCGATGAAATTGGCCACCATATTCATGCTGATGAGGCGCAGCGCTTCGCAGCGGGCTGGGATTCCCTTAAAAAGAGGGCGCAGAATGGGGGACATCAGGCGGCTGAGGCGCTCGGTGAGGCCGGAGCGCTGGGCGATGCGCATCGCACCGCTCCACAGGCACATTCCGCCGCAGAGCTCGATGACAAGTTTCACCGCCCCCACACTCTCCTCAAGCGCCGCCGCCGAGAGCTGCTCCACTCTGCCGCAGCAGACGGCAAACACAAAGGAAAAGCATATCATCCCTGCGAACAGCCAGTTCATCATGGACAGCGCCTCCGATACACAGAATAACGGCCGGGCCGTTTACGTTTCATTATACGCGGCCCTCCTCCGGGATAGACGTGTGTCCGGCGCGGACTGACGGAGGGATCGCATATGGAAGTACCTGCAAACCAATAAACCATACGACCTACTAACAGAAGGGAAGGAAAGAGATGAAATCAACCGGTATTGTACGTAAGGTGGACGAGCTTGGACGTGTCGTACTGCCCATCGAGCTGCGGCGCACACTGGACATCAATGAGAAGGACTCCCTGGAGATCTTCGTGGAGGGTAGCCAGGTCATTCTCAAAAAGTATGAGCCTGCCTGCATTTTCTGCCAGTCCAGCAACGATGTGGCCGTTTTCTGCGGGAAGAACGTCTGCAAGAGCTGTCGGGAAAAGATCGCGACAATGGTGTGACAGGATTTAAGGCAATTCTCAAAAATATATCCTTTTAGATGCGCTGCAGAAGGCCGTTCTCTCAGGCTTTCTGCGGCGTAAATTTTGGCAGTATTTTCTAAAGCTGCTGTAAAACATATAAAAAGGGAGGCGCTTCGGTTTGGAAGCGCCTCCCTTTTTTGTAGAGGACTGTTTTATTCCTCCGCCGCGGCTTCCCCGAGGGTATTGTTGGCCTTGGCCTTGAGGTATGCGTTGATGAAGCCGTCGATATCCCCGTCCATGACGGCGCCGATGTTGCCGATTTCAAAGCCGGTGCGGTGATCCTTGGCGAGGGTGTAAGGCATAAAAACATAAGAGCGAATCTGGGAACCCCAGGCGATCTGCATCTGATCGCCCTTGATATCCTCAATGCGCTCAAGGTGCTCGCGCTCCTTAATCTCGATGAGCTTTGAGCGCAGCATCTTCATCGCCACCTCGCGGTTCTGGTGTTGGCTGCGCTCGTTCTGGCAGGCCACGATAATGCCTGTGGGAATGTGCGTAATCCGGATGGCGGATTCTGTCTTGTTAACATGCTGGCCGCCCGCGCCGGACGAACGGTAGGTGTCCACCTTCAGATCGCCCGGATCGATCTCCACGGAGTTGTCGTCGTCGATTTCCGGCATGACCTCCAGGGACGCGAACGACGTGTGCCGGCGGCCGGACGCGTCAAACGGCGAGACACGCACCAGCCGGTGCACACCGTTTTCCCCTTTCAGATATCCGTACGCGTTCTCCCCCTCAATGAGGATGGACGCGCTCTTGATGCCCGCCTCGTCGCCGTCGAGCCAGTCGAGGAGCTGGTACTTGAAGCCGCGCCGCTCTGTCCAGCGGGTGTACATGCGGTAGAGCATCTGCGCCCAGTCCTGCGCCTCTGTCCCGCCCGCGCCGGCGTGGAAAGTCAGGATGGCGTTCTTCGAGTCGTATTCCCCCGACAGGAGCGTCGCTAGACGCTCCTCCTCTATCCCTGTCTCCAGCTCCGTGAAGGACGTGCGGACCTCGTCGAGCACGGAGAGATCCTCCTCTTCGTCGCCCAATTCGGCGAGCGTATCGGTGTCCTCATAGAGCTGGTGCAGCCGGTCGAACCGCTCGCGCTTGGCCTTGAGCTGGCTGATGCGCTTGAGCACCTTCTGACTGCCCTCAATGTCGTTCCAGAAATAATCGTTGTGCGTGCGCTCCTCCAGCTCCGCGAGCTGGGAAACGAGCGAATCATACCCGACCGCCTGGCGCAGATCGTCGAGCTCCTTCTTCTTTTCACGTAGCTTGAGCCGAATCTGTTCAAATTCGAGCATATATCCGTCCACCCTTCTTTTTCTCTTCACTCTCTGTGCCGTTTTGGCACCGCGACTGAGCGCTATCCCTTTGGCAGCAGCAGCGCGTGCACATCCTTCAGCGACCCGCACTGCACGATGGGGATCCCTCTCTCCCGCAGAAGCGCGATCAGGGCGGCCTCTGCCCTGTCCGCCCGCCGCAGCAGGCGCGGCAGGTCTCCGGCGCCAAACTCCCGGAGGAATTCCAGCTCCTCACACCGCACATCCAGCGTGCTCTGGACGTAATCCAGCTCGCTCTGGAGCGTTACCGACACCAGAAACGCCTGTACCGTGTCCCCCGCCGCGCAGGCGAAGCGGAGCTTGTTCCAACAGGAGGCGATCTCCTCATAGAGCCCCCAAAGCTCCTCCGGATGGACCGGAAGCGTGTGCCGCAGACGCCCGAGCATCTCCTCGGCGCCCCGGATGAGCGCGGCGCAGGACACGGCGGGCGCCTTCGACGGGTGCTCCGCCAGCTCCCGATAAGCGGAGAGGAACCCCTCCGGCAGCTTCATCCGGGACAGCTCCTCCACGGTCCGCTTGCAGCCGAAGCGCAGGTACGTGCGGTTTAACAGGCAGAGGGCGCAGCATGTCTCGTGGAGCACGCCCCCAACGAAGGAAAGCGCCCCGTGAAGGCACACCTCGCCGTAATACTGCTTTGCCTTGTCCAGATGTGTCCGCGCCATCTCCCACAGCGGGCGGGTCAGCGGCCCTGCCTGTATGGCGTGCGCCCTTTCCACCAGAGTGCGGTAGCGCGCTTCATCCGCTTCGGATGCGGACCAGACGAGCTCTGAATCCACCAGAATGGAGACCCGCAGATCCTCAAAGTGCGCCAGACGCTCCAGCAGATCCCAGTCCGCCGCCCAGATGTCATATCCCACGCCGTCCAGCAGGAAGGTGTGGGCCATCTCCCGGCCGCGCGGGGTGCAGGGGATATAGAGAACATCCAGATCGGATTTCTCATGGGAAGTGCCGTTGAGGCAGGAGCCATAGACAATGAGCAGGCTTATATCCTTCGCGTACTGTGTGCGGACGGTTTCCAGCAGCAGATCCAGCAGGACACGGTGTTTTTCGAGCACGACAGCCCCTCCTCCGGCGGCGAAAAACGGCACAGTCTAACACAGCCGCAAACGCGTTGACTATACAGCTATTTTTTATTATAAGCGACCCATCTGTGTTTGTAAAGCGGATGGGAGGCGAAACTTCACCGATTCTTCATGAATTCTGGAAAGAAATAGCGTATACTAGTGCTGTATATATCGGAGAATTACCCTGGAGGGAATATATAAGGATGAAGGAGTATCTGGGAACGCGCTGTCCTGTGTGCGAACAGCGCTTTGGAGAGGGGGACGACGTTGTCGTCTGCCCGGACTGCGGCACGCCGTATCACCGCGCGTGTTACCGGCAGGCGGGACATTGTGTCAATCAGGAGCTGCATGAGAAACATGAGGCTTGGTCTCCCGAGGATTCCCGCCGCAGGGAGGAGGAGCGCTTCGAGGGGGAAAACAGCCGCCGCTGCGGGAAATGCGGCACCATCAACCCCGAGGACGGGATCTTCTGCCAGATTTGCGGCTATCCGCTCAAGAGCGGGGAGGCCGCCGCAGAGGGGGCCGATTCCCAGAGAGGTCCGCAGCCGATTGCCCCTAACCCCTACACCACGCCCTATGGCGGTATTTCGCCCGACGAAACGCTCGACGGCATCCCGGTGCGCGATCTGGCGCTCTTTGTCGGCGACAATTCACATTACTTCATCCCGCGTTTCTGCGACCGTCACGCGGCGGGCCGTTCCGCCGCATGGAACTGGCCGGCGTTTTTGTTCCGCGGCCTCTATTTCCTTTACCGGAAAATGTACTTGGCCGGGGCAGTCCTTCTGATTCTAAGCCTGCTCATCAGCGCGCCCGCCATGCTGGTCAATCTGTGCGTCCTGTTCCGGCAGCCTGCTGCTCTGGGCCTGTCTCTGACAGCGCTGTACCGGCTGGCCACCATAGGCAACGGGCTTTCTCTGGGGCTTGCGATGGGTTGCGCCCTGTTCGCCAACCGGATCTATTGCCGGCATGTGCTCGGCCGTGTGAAAAAGATGCGTCAGAACTGCGGCGGCCAGCCAGAACAGGAATATGTCCTTACCCTCACCCGGCGCGGCAGGACGAACCGTGTCCTTGTGGCCGTGCTGCTCGGATGCAGCTTCCTGTTTTCGATGGCGCTCTCTTTTCTGCTCGCCATGTTTTCGGTTTGAGGATAAAACAAAGTCTGTGAGGAGGCGTGATGTTGAATACGAAGGTGAAGAAGGCGGTCATCCCGGCGGCGGGACTGGGGACACGGGTGCTTCCCGCGAGCAAGGCCATGCCCAAGGAGATGCTGTCCATTGTGGACAAGCCGGCCATTCAGTACATCGTGGAGGAGGCCGCCGCCTCGGGCATTGAGGATATCTTAATCATCACTTCGCGCGGCAAATCCATTGTGGAGGATCATTTTGACCGCAATCCTGAATTAGAAGAAAAGCTCCTTGCCAGCGGCCGGGAGGAGGTCTGCCGGGAGATGCGGCGCATTTCCGATCTGTGCGGCATCACGTACATACGCCAGAAGGAGATCCGCGGCTTAGGGCACGCGGTGTACTGCGCGCGCTCGTTTGTGGGAAACGAGCCCTTCGCCGTGCTCTATGGCGACGATGTCGTCATCGGGCCGAACCCCGCCTGCCGCCAGCTCTGCGAGGCCTATGAACGGTATGGACTGGGCATCGCAGGGGTCAAAAAGGTGGCACTGGAAGTCATCGGAAAATACTGCTCGCTGGACGCCGAGCGCATGGAGGACGGGTATTTCCGGGTGCGGGATATGATCGAGAAGCCACGCCCGGAAGAGGTGATTTCACCCTATGCGATCCTGGGGCGGGTAGTGCTGCCGCCGGAAATCTTCCCCATCCTGGAGAAAACGCCCCCCGGCGCCGGCGGGGAAATCCAGCTCACCGACGCGATGCGCATCCTGGCCCGTCAGGATACGATGATAGGTGTCGAGTACGAGGGGAAGCGCTACGATATGGGAAACAAGCTCGGGATCTTACAGGCCATCGTCGAGGTGGGGCTTCAGCATCCGGAGATTGGGGGGGCGTTCCGGGAATACCTGAACGGAATGTCTGCCGGCGGACAGTTTTCCCTCTGAAAATCCTTTCCGGCTTTCCTGTGAAACCGACGCGGCCGCACAGAAGTGAAAATCCCCCGATCTCCTGAACCAGGAGATCGGGGGATTTTTACCATTCCTATCTGTATCCTAATCCTCCGGCAGGCCGAGAAGGATCTTGACTGAGCGCGGTTCGAGGATGATTTCATTCCCGCAGCGCTCCATCCGCACGGGATCGGACTCGATGCCGTCCGCGCGGGCCGTGTCGACAGTGACATACCACCCGAAGCCGGGGGGCGGCTGCGGCGGCATGAAGCTCTGCGGTTCCCAGAACATGTTCAGCGCCAGAAAGACGAGATCGTCCTCCGTGTTCTCCGGATTGCGCCCGGCAAAGAGCACACCAAGTGTGCGCATGTCGGGTGTCGGCTCAAGATACCAAGCATGCGGACCGTGCAGGCTCACCGGCGGCAGGCCGCACAGCGCCGGACGCGCGTGATTGCGCAGCACCGGATGCGCATGCCGCAGTGCTGTCATGTGGCGGGTGAACTGGTAGATTTCGTCGTATTCCTCCAACAGGTCCCAGTTGAGCCAGGAGATCTCATTGTCCTGGCAGTAGGCGTTATTGTTGCCGCGCTGTGTCGTGCCGAATTCGTCCCCGGCGCGCAGCATCGGCGTGCCGTGGCTCGAGAGCAGCACGGCTACCGCGTTTTTCATCAGCTTCATGCGCAGGCGCAGAATCTCCGGGTTGTCCGTGTCCCCCTCGCAGCCGCAGTTCCAGCTGTTATTGTCGTTGGCTCCGTCGGTATTGTTCCAGCCGTTCTCCTCGTTGTGCTTGTAGGCATAGGAGTACAGATCCCGCAGGGTGAATCCGTCGTGACAGGTGATGAAGTTGACCGACGCGTTCTCCCCCCGGCTTTTGGGATCATACAGATCCCGCGACCCTGTGATGCGGTTGACAACGGCCTGGCCCAGTCCTCCGTCCCCCTTGAGGAAGCAGCGCAGCTCGTCCCGGTACTTTCCGTTCCACTCCGACCAGCGCCCCCACGAGGGGAAGCTGCCCACCTGATACAGTCCTCCCGCGTCCCACGCTTCGGCGATGAGCTTTGTCCGGCCCAGGATCGGGTCGAACGCCAGCGACTGAAGAAGCGGCGGCTTGCTCATGGGTGAACCGTCCTCATTGCGCCCGAGGATGGAGGCGAGATCGAAGCGGAAGCCATCCACGCGGTATTCCGTCACCCAGTAGCGCAGGCAGTCCAAGATGAGCTGATGCACAATCGGGTGATTGCAGTTGAGTGTGTTGCCGCAGCCGCTAAAATTGAAGTAGTGCCCATCAGGTGTGAGCATGTAATAAACGTTGTTGTCAAACCCCTTGAGAGAGATCGACGGCCCGCGTTCATCCCCCTCCGCGGTGTGGTTGAAGACCACATCGAGGATAATTTCCATGTTGTTTTCGTGCAGGGCCTTGATGAGGCTTTTGAGCTCGTTCCCCTCATGGTTATACTCCACGCTGGCGGAATAAGCCGTATTAGGAGCGAAAAAACAGATTGAATTATACCCCCAGTAATCGAGAAGCTGTTTCCCATTATACTCCCGGGAGGTCTGGAACTCGTCGAACTCAAAGACAGGCATCAGTTCGATAGCGTTGACGCCCAGATCCTGCAAATACGGCAGCTTCTCCATGATGCCCGCGAAGGTGCCGGGATACTGCACGCGCGAGGACGGGTGCTTCGTAAACCCGCGCACGTGCATCTCATAGATGATGAGATCCTTCATGGAGAGCAGCGGCTGGCGGGAGGAGCCCCAGTCGAAATCGTCGTTATCCACGACACGCGCTTTGCACTGGGTGGCGTAATCCTGCCGGACCCCCCACACGCTGCGGCCGGTGACGGCACGGGCATAGGGGTCCAGGAGGTATTTGGTTCCGTCGAAAATAAGGCCGCGGCGGGGATCGTAGGGCCCGTCCACGCGGTAGGCGTACTCGAAATCCTCGATATTGAGCCCCAATACGATCATCGAATAGACATTGCCGATGCGGAAGGTCTCCGGAAAGGGGAGCACGGCGAAGGGCTCGGTGCCCTGGCGGTGAAAGAGCAGCAGTTCCACATGCGAGGCATGACTGGAGTGGACGGTGAAATTCACCCCGCCCGCGACAACGGAAGCTCCAAAGTTCAGGAACCGGCCCGGGCAGACCTGAAAACCGCTGATTGTTTCAATATGTCTGTTCTTCGGCTCGGATTGCGGCATCCCCGCAGGCCCCCTTTCGTTTTTCCATTCTATGCCCCAAAAACAGGAAGTTCGCCCCGCCGGCGCAGAGCGTCGATTTTAAGCAGCGCGAGCTGAGTTTTCGCGTCGCAGATGCGCCCGTCGAGCACCATGGCGATGGCTTCATCGAACGGGACACGCAGAATATCCAGAAACTCGTCCTCGTCCAGATGCTGGGCGACCGGGGTCAGATCGGCGGCATAATAGAGGTAGGTGATCTCCGTATCATAGGCGGGGGTGGGGTAGAGACAACCCAGCGAGCGATAGATGCCCGCCTCGCGCCCGACTTCCTCCGAGAGTTCCCGCCGCCCGCACGCAGCCGGATCCTCCCCGCGCTCGAGCTTACCGGCCGGCAGCTCAATGAGCTCCTTCCCGAACGGATAGCGGAACTGCCGCACGAAGAGGACAGTCCCGTCCGCCTCCACCGGGGCGACGCACACGCCGCCGGAATGGTCGATGACTTCCCGCTCGGCCTGCCGGCCGTTTTCTAAGAGAACCTCGTCCCGCCGCAGGTGGACGACGCGTCCGTCAAAAATGGGCTGGGAGGAGAGCATTTTTTCAAAATGATTCACGTCTGGCGCCTCTTTTCTATGTGAAAGGATGAAACTCTCTCTCTTAGTATACCATAAAATTTTGATTTTCGGAAGATGGCGGAGACAGAAAAAAGCAGCCACGCGGTGCGGCTGCTTTTTCCCGTTTGAGGTGTGTTTTGAGGAGGGTAGAGCAGTACCCGGAACGCGTGCGGCACAGCGTTCTCATTGGGTACGAGTCTATTATACCTGATTCCCAAAATCGTTTGTTAAAGCGGTATGAATAAAGGTTTAACTTACATAAGCGGATTTCTGAACAATCGATCCGAAAATTTGTTTGCGTTTTTTATCCATATATGGTATACTGACTCTGAAACAGAATTTTAAATGCGGACCGAGAGGGAGGCGTTTTGAATGATAAACGAGATTCACAAGCAGGTGCTGGATTTTATTATGGATAATATTGAGCAGATGGGATATCCGCCTTCCGTGCGGGAAATCTGCCACAAGCTGCACATCAAGTCGACATCGACCGTGCATAAATACCTCGGCGATCTGGAGGAGGCCGGCTATATCGAGCGCGAGAACGCGAAAAACCGCTCCATCCGCGTGGTGCGGCAGTCGGGCGGGGGCGGACAGGTGCTGCACGTGCCCATGCTCGGCAACGTGGCGGCGGGCGAGCCCATCCCGGCTATCGAGCAGGCGGGGGAGTTCATCGCGTTTGAGACCTCGCGCTATCAGCGCGGCGATCTGTTCGCGCTGCACGTCAAAGGGGAGAGCATGATCGAGGCCGGCATCTTCGACGGAGACTATATCGTCGCGCGCAGGACACCTGTTGTGCACAACGGGGAGATGGCTGTCGTCCTCGTGGAGGACGAGGCCACTGTCAAGACGTTCTATAAGGAAGATGGACACTACCGCCTCCAGCCGGAAAACAGCTCGATGGAGCCCATCATCGTCGAGTCGGCCAGCGTGCTCGGGCGGGTCATTGCTGTGTTGCGCTATCTGGAGTAGGCGTTTTGCCGGGGAGGCTCCCCTTCACCCAGTAGGTACTGCAGTCACGTTCGCGGTCGAGGAAGCCGTATTCAATGAGATAGCGCCGCAGGGTGACGTAATCGGCGTAAATGGGGCGCAGGATATCGTTGACCTCCTTCTCTGTATAGAGGCGGGAGCGCTCGAATTCCTCGAGAATGCGCCGGAGGACAACGACCTTCTTCTTCTCCTTTTTGGAAAACACCCGGAGCCGCAGAGGGGAGAGCGAATAGAACTGCGTGGAGAGGATTTTTTCCTCCTCGGGCGTGGTTGTTTCGTACCGTTCGTCGAGCATGGACGCGCAGGACGGTATCTCGATGAGCTCCTCCTCCGCGTTCCCCTCGCAGGCCAGCTCATAGATGGCCAGATACATCCTCGCCTGTTTGGCCCTCTCACGGAAGGTGAAGCGCTGGTGCCGCACCGTGGACGCTGTGACCCCCATCCGGGAGGCGATCTGTGCGTCCGATAGGCCCGCGTGCATCAGGGTGAGGAGTTCCCGCTGGTTGGGTGTCAGGCCGGTATACCGTTTATCGAAGCCGCAGAGTATGGCGAACAGATCGCCGTGCTCTGCGGCGATGTGTGTTTTTACGGCGCGTTTTGCGGTGAGAAAGCGCTCTCCGGACGGATAGACCTCCTCTTCGTCGAACGCCTTTCCGCAGATGGAGCAGATGAAGGCCCCCTTCTCCCCGTCATAGACAAATCCCTGCTTGAGTTCCTCGAGCGTTGTGTTGATGAGTTCAGACATAATTTCCCTCCTTTAAATATTATAAATGTATTATAAAATGGTTTATTGATTTTGTCAACCAAAATCTTTTATCATGAAAATGCCCTTCTCTAGCATATCCATAAAGAGGAAGGAGGGGGGAAATGAGGATTTTTACATTTCATCTGAAAAAACGGGCGCTGGCGGTGGTGGGATGCGCTGCCCTGCTCGCGGTGGGGATAGGCGCGGGCGCCGGTATCGGCCGGGTGAGGATGGCGGCGGGAAAGCCGAAGAGCGTCTTCCTGCCGGCGGTGATGTACCACCACATTCTGGAGGACGGGCATCTTCTGGGGGACTATGTGATCACCCCCGGCCAGCTCGAAAGCGATATGCAGTATCTGCGCGAGCAGGGGTATACAGCGGTGCTGCCCCGGGAAGCTGCGGCGTGGGTGCGGGGCGAGGGGGATCTGCCGGAGAAGCCGGTGCTCATCACGTTTGACGATGGCAACCGCAGCGCGGCGGTCTACGCGGCACCGATTCTGGAGCGCCATGGCATGCGGGGGACGCTTGCGGTCATCGGCATCCACAGTGAGAAATATTCCCTCTCCGGAGACGATAACGTGGCCTATGCGCACGCCTCGTGGGACGAACTGAAGGCGCTGGAGGAGTGCGGCATCTTTGAGATCGCTAACCACACCTACAATATGCACGAGGAGCAGACGCCGCGGCGCGGGACACTCCGGAACCCTGGCGAGCCGCTTGAGGACTACCGGGCCGCGCTGCGGGACGATTTGTCCACCTGCCAGCAGCTTCTCGAGGCTGCGACGGGGCATATCCCCACCACGTTTGTCTACCCCTACGGCTTCATCGACGAGGCGGCGGATGATGTCATCCGGGATCTGGAGTTCTCCGCCACCCTCGGCGTGGAGGAGAAGGTCTCCACGCTCGTGCGGGGGGATCCGGAGACGCTGCGGGGTATCGGCCGTTTCAACCGCCCCTATTCGGCCTCCACAGCATCCTTCTTTGAGCGGATATTTTCCCAGATCCCGGAAAAGGAATAGTTCCGCAAGGGTCCGCGATGCAAGGCAAAATATGGGCGGACTTGGACCCTGAGATTTGGAATCCCCCTTTTTATGCGGTATTTTCGCGTGTATCCGAAAAATCCAGAGCGTGACAAGGCTGTTTTTTTGTGATATAATAGACACAATAGGCAGGAGGAAAGCAGCAGGACGGGAATCTGAGGGAATCGCATGGGCTGTGCGTGTACACGGCCGAGGAGCTTGGAGGGATCATGAAGTATAAAATCGTCTGTCCGTGTCTGTTCGGGTTGGAAAGTGTTCTCAAACAGGAGATCATCCGCATGGGAGGGGATGAAATCAGCGTCAGCGACGGGCGCGTGTCGTTTATTGGGGGCGTGGAGATGATTGCGCGCGCAAACATCTGCCTGCGAACTGCCGAGCGTGTGCTGGTGTGTCTGGGAGAGTTCTGCGCCACCTCGTTCACGGAGCTGTTCGATCAGACCTACGCACTGCCCTTTGAACAGATCATCGGGCGGAAGGACAGGTTCCCTGTCCAGGGCTGGAGCCTCGACAGCAAGCTGCGCAGCGTGCCAGACTGCCAGGCCATCATCAAGAAAGCTGCTGCGAAGCGTCTGGGCGCCAAATACGGCGCCGCATGGCTCGAGGAGACCGGCGCGCTGTGCCAGATACGCTTCTCCATCCGCAAGGACAATGTCGCCGTGATGATCGACGCTTCCGGCGAGGGGCTACATAAGCGCGGCTATCGGGAGAACGCCAACATTGCTCCCATCCGGGAGACCCTCGCGGCAGGGATCATCGACATTGCCCGCATTTACGACGACAGCTACCTCTGTGATCCGTTCTGCGGCTCGGGGACCATCCTCATCGAAGGAGCTATGCACGCCATGCGCATTGCGCCCGGCCTGCGCAGGCGCTTTGCCTGTGAGGACTGGGGCGCTACCCCGCGCCGGGTTTTTAACGACGAACGCCAGCGCGCGTTCGGCCTTATCCGGCGCGACGCGTCCTTTGAAGCGCAGGGATACGACATTGACCCGGCCGCGGTGGAGCTCACACTCCAGAACGCCGAGAAGGCGGGCGTTGCCAGCCGTGTCCATGCGGCGATACAGCCGGTGAGCGAACTGAGCATCGACAGGGAGCGTGCCGCCGTCATCTGCAATCCGCCGTATGGGGAGCGGATGCTGGAAATCAAGGCCGCCAACGAGGTGTACCGCCAGATGGGCCGCGTCATGCGGCGCCTGAACGCGCGCAAATACGTCATCTCCCCGAGCGACGATTTCGAGCTGCTCTACGGCCAGCCCGCCGAGCGCCGCCGCAAGCTCTATAACGGCATGATCCGCTGCCAGCTCTTCTGCTATGGCGGCCGTACCGAACGGCATAAGTCTGTACAGGCGCGGTGAGGAATGTATTTGACTGTATAGAGAAGTATATCTTTTAATGTACTCATAGATTAAAGCAGGCGGTTTTTCACTTGAAAAACCGCCTGCTTTAATATCGCTTTTAAGTGTCAACGCTAAAGAAGATGAAGGTTATCTGTGATCGTATTGGCGTGGCGTAATTCAAAATGTTTCCCCGCAACCTGCGGCATCTCTTCACCAAAAACCTCTACCAAGCCTGTCGGGATGTGAATGAACGGGCGAATGCGCTGGGTTATTCCAGCACCGAGATGGTTTGTAATGTACCTCATTGCCAGCGAAGTAGAGCACAAATGGCAGATGGAACGACTCGGATTCATTTAATATGAATAATACAAATTGAATAATAAGACATAATTTTTTGTTTCCAATATGTAAATAACAATTTTTGTGATAGAAAGATCGGGAGGATAGAGGGAATATAAATGTATATATTTTCCATATAATTGAGTTTGAGATGCAAAAATAAGCCTAACTCTTGCGATTTTGCATTTTTTGTGATATTATATCGTTGTTCTATTGCGGACCTCAAAAAAGACAGTATCTTTTTTTACAAAGAATTTATACGAATTATATATTTTGTCTTTACACAGGAAATCAAATTCGTGACGGAGGAACTGGCAGCATATAGAAATAAAACGCTCTCTGCGGACACACTAGGCGGCGGATGGTATCCCTAAAACCAAGACGATATTCAACGATTCCTCACCGTTTATGAGAGCTTGGAACGAACGGAATATCTCCATCTGCTGAGGACAGCCAAGGCGATGGATGCGGTTCAGGAGGGAAAATTCGTTTGCAGCCAAAACACACATAAGCAGATTGCTATTATACCGATTTGCTTGAGGATAGAAACCTTGAGCTTTTCCAACAGGAACAGTGTCTGGTCCGGGGCAGTATTTTTATCCCGGGATGGACAACCAATGTACAGAAACTATGTTTTGACTGTGATATGGAAAATGCAAAGATTTCACAAGGATTCAGGAACTCAAAAGACTTAAAAAAGTTATATCTGAATATAAAAGCGAAGTATCACGTTACTGGAGGAGCAGGCGATAGAGCGACGGATGAAGGAGTAGCCGAGTGGGGGAGTAGGAGTGGCATCTGAAAGAATCTTGCAGATTGTATTCAGCATGAATCGAGCGGGACTTGAAACAATGCTGATGAATTATTATCGTTGGATTGACAGGGATGCTATACAATTTGATTTTCTGATGCATCGCTCCCAGCGTTTCGATTATGATGGAGAAATCGAATTGCTTGGCGGCAGGATTTATAGGGTCCCGGAAATTTCTGTACGGACCTTTCCAGCTTACCTGAAGAGCCTGAGCCGCTTTTTTGCGGAACACCCTGAATATCATATTGTCCATAGCCATTTAGACGCTCTGTCGGCGCCGGTGCTGTGCGCGGCGAAATATGCCGGTGTACCAGTTCGGATTGCCCACAGCCATAATAACGGCTTTGAACCGAATAAAAAATATCCTGTTCGGCTGGTGGCAAAGCGGTTCATCCCCCTTTTTTCCACTGATCTTTGGGGATGCAGTGAAGAAGCCCTGAATTTTATGTTTGGGCAAGCGGCTCTGAAAGGCCAGGCAAATACTATTCTTCCAAATGCAATTGAGCTGTCCAATTTTTCCTTCGATTCAGCGGCGAGGGAACGTATTCGAGACAATTTGGGGCTGGAAGGGAAAACGGTTATTGGGCATGTAGGGCGGTTTTGCTACCAGAAAAACCAAGGCTTTTTGCTGAAAATTCTATTCGAATTGTGTCAAAAAGGCGAAAATGCCACTTTATTACTCATTGGAGCCGGCGAGGATGAACAGAAGATACGCAATCAGGCGGCACGGATGGGGCTTGCAGAACGCACGTTGTTTCTTGGCCCTCAGCCGAGGGTGTCGGAGTTCTACAGCGCGATGGACGTTTTCGTTCTGCCCAGCCGGTTCGAGGGCTTCGGAATAGCGCTGCTGGAGGCGCAGGTCAATGGTCTGCCCTGCCTCTGTTCAGATACTGTTTCTCCGTCTTCGAATGTGACAGGGCAGGTGCGGCGGCTTTCGCTTGCGTCTGGGGCCGAAAAATGGGCACTGGAGACGGCACGGGTAATAAAAGAATCGCCTCACCGCATGGCGGCATCAAATTTTGCGCGGAACAGCGAATTTGAGATTAGCTGTGCCGCGCAAAAGCTGAAGGATAGGTATTTGGACTTGTTAAAATGACTTTGAGTTTGGGATGAAAAAGCGGTGACAGAACATCAAAGGAAGTTATTGGAGCTTTTAAAGATATTTGCAGAAAAATGCGAAGAAAATAATCTACGACCATCCGTCAGTGTGCCATCCACATCCATAACCAAAAGCCTGATTTTCTCCGACAGCTATAGTCCTGCGGCGCAGAAACTGTTTTTGCTCAACCCGGTTTATTTGTTTATCCGATATTTCCGCAAAATTATCCTTGAGTTTACGATTCCATCGGTATATTTCCATCTGCTCATGGCAGCGTATGTCATAATTGTGCTGGGAATGGGCTGCTGGATGTATCGGAAATATAACACAAAATTTCTATACCATGTGTGAGGTGGAGCGATGAGTATTCTGGAAGTAAGCCATGTCTCAATTCGCTACATGACAGGAGATTTCAAGGACATCGGATTAAAAGAATATGTGATACGCCATTTGAAGAAAGACTATCGGGTAGTCGAGTTCTGGGCGGACAAGAATATCACCTTTTCGTTGGAAAGAGGAGATATGCTCGGGATTATCGGAACAAACGGCGCGGGAAAGTCGACGCTGCTTAAGGCCGTTTCAGGGATTATGGAGCCGACGCAGGGGCATGTCAAACGCAAGGGCACGATTGCTGCACTTCTTGAATTGGCAAGCGGCTTTGATAAAGAGCTTACTGTCAAGGAAAACGCCTATCTGCGCGGGGCGATGCTGGGATATACCCGCAAGTTCATGGATGAAATGTATGAGCAAATTATCGAATTTGCAGAGCTGAAGGGGTTTGAGGATAGGCCGTTCAAGCATCTGTCCTCGGGGATGAAGAGCCGGTTGGCGTTTTCGATTGCGAGTATGGTAAAGCCGGATGTTTTAATCCTGGATGAGGTGCTGTCGGTGGGGGACGGCGCATTCCGCAAGAAAAGCGAAGCCAAGATGCGGGAAATTATGGGCGGAGGGACGACAACAATTTTGGTAAGTCATTCGATTGGCCAAGTGCGCCAGATGTGCAATAAGGTACTGTGGCTGCACAAAGGAGAGCAGAAAGAGTTTGGCGATGATGTAGAGGGCATCTGCGACCGGTACGAGGCATTTTTAGCAGGCAAAAAGAAGTAATGGGAGCTTTTGGACTCTTCCCAGTTAACTGAGCAGAAAAGACATATAGAAATTCGTGAAATTTCTCATACCAGCCGGTTTGAAGGAATTTTTGCCAAGTTTGTGCTGTAAGCCGAGGGGTATAAATGGAACAAAATTTGCCTATGCGTAAACGACGCAATGAGACCGTTGATTTTTTGAAATTTCTATTTGCGCTTGTAATCGTTATCTTTCATGGGCGCAAGCTCGCCTCAAGCGGCGAGTTCGCCTTGTTTCAAAGCGGATATCTTGGGGTGGAATTTTTCTTCCTCGTCTCTGGCTTTCTGATGATGAAATCTGTCTCCGGCATACCCGGTACGGGGGGGTGGGGGTACGGCGCCGCGGCCTTCCTACTTCACAAGATTAAGGGGCTGTATCCCTCTGTTTTATTCGCATTCACCGTCTCTCTGGTCACGGTAATCTGTATAGGGCTGGCTCCTGCTGCGGTTGAATCTGTTTTATCGTCAGCATGGGAAATTTTCTTATTGCGTATGTCCGGGATTCAGGGCACCACCGCCAATACCATAACCTGGTATATCTCCGCCATGCTGATTGCCATACTTTTACTTTACCCGATTATATTAAAATTCCGAAGTAATTTCTCGTATATCATTGCGCCATTAGCCGCTATTTTTTTATTGGGATATCTTGCACAGACAGGCAATCTTACCTCTCCGGAAAAATGGATGCACATTGTCTATAGAGGACTTCTTCGAGCCCTGGGCGAGCTTTGTCTTGGCTGTGTCTGCTGGCAGATTTCGGAGCAGCTTAGAAAGATATCCTTTACTGCTTTCGCCCGCGTTTTATTACTCATTCTTCAATGGACCTGCATCCTGCTCTCTCTGTGTATTATGAACGTTCCCGCTTCAAAGCTTGAGTATGTTTGCATTCTTTTTCTGGCTGTTGCAGTCACCATCGGGTTCAGTGAGATTTCTGTGAAAAGGAAAACCTTCCGTTACAATAAAATATGTTCTTGGCTCGGTGCGTTCAGTCTGCCGCTCTATCTGAACCACGCATATATACGGCATATTTTTCGATACACTTTAAAATTGCCATATAGCTATGAAACGCAGTTAATTTTATTTGTACTCAGTTCTGCCGTGGCGGCGCTCATCGCCATGTATTCCGTAAAGGGATTGCAGCGGCTGTTCTCAAGAAAAACACAAACCAAGGAGGGTGACTTGTGAATCGAACAACGCCTAAAAGAAATGGCGCAATCGAACTTTTGCGGTTTCTTTTCGCTCTTGTCATCGTTTTGTACCATGGACGCAATATCGGCGGAGGATCCGAGCATCCTCTTTTCGGCTCCTTTGGATATATCAGCGTAGAATTTTTCTTTATTGTCACTGGATTTTTAATGGCAAATTCTGCCGCAAGAATGGAGAACAGTAGTCAGAGCCAAGTTTGTCTTGGAGAGGAAACGGTCGGTTTTGTCTGGCACAAAATAAAAAGAATACTCCCTTATTATTTTCTGGCTGTTCTAGCCTCGATTCCGTTCCTGTTTATCGGGAAGAATCTCGGCAGAAGGGAATTTGTATCGCGCCTAATGATGTCCCTTTGGGATATTGGCTTTTTAGGGGCATCCGGTATCAAAACCTATTCTGTTGTGCGCGGCGGGTGGTATTTATCTGCCATGTTTATTTCACTGCTTCTGCTTTATCCGTTATTGCGGAAATTTAAGGATTGCTTTACCTGTGTCATCGCCCCTTTGACGGCGATTATCCTTTTGGGATATATTTCTCAGACCTACGGTAATCTGAATCAATATATCGCGGAATATACAATCGTTTATTCTGGAATACTCCGCGCAATTGCCGAGCTTTGTATCGGCTGTATCTGCTACGGCGTATACGAGAAAATTCATGTGAAGCCCTTTACCCAGGGCGCCAGAATGATTATTTCTATTTTCTGCATATTCGGCTTTCTGGGTGTATTCCTCGGTGCACATTTATCCTCCTATCCCTATTTTGATTTTGTACTGCTGCTTATTATCGCGATTTGTACAACTTTAGTATTCAGCAAGCTGGGCGCTGTCAGCCGCGCCAAAATTTTTGACCATCCGTTTTTTTCCTTTCTAGGGGAGCTTGGTCTGGTGTTATATCTTAATCAGTTTTGGGTCAAATCCATTATTACTCAAAACATTTCCAAATCAAATGGATATCAATTTATGCTCGCAGTTTACGTTGCCGCCACCTTCGCTGCTTCCCTTATTATTATGGGGATTGTATATTTACTACAAAAATTCTGGAAGCAAAAGGGTACCACAATAAAGAGCTGGTTTATTTTATCTGAGCAGGAGGAATCGTAAAACCTGATTGACCTTAATATCTGCCGGATATTCCGCTTTTTACTGTTCTCTCATTCGGACAGGATTCAGATAGAAACACGCCACGGACAAAAGGCCGCGGCGTGTTTGTGTTTACTCAAAATTTACAGCGAAGGAGAAAAGAGGCGGGAGGCAAAGGGCATGAGCGCGCCCTTGTGATTGTAGAGTTCTAAACTGTCGGCAAGCTGATCGCGGCTGTGGAAGGAGACGATGGGGAAAGCAGGGAACGGAAGCGAGAGGAAGTAGAGCAGGCAGAGCTGACTGATGGAAAGGCCGGTTTCCTTCTGCATCTTCTGGAGCGTGTGCAGCCTGCGGGTATTTTCGGAACAGCCGTAGACTGCCTGCACATCCGGCGGGACAGGCTCCCCGGACGCGAGCCGGGCGAGATACCCTCTCGCCTGCGCGGTGAACGCCATGAGGGGGAGGGCGGTCTGCGCGTGATACTGGAGGGAGAGACTGTCGGCAGGGACAAGGGTTTTGTCCGCCAGGCTCTCCGTGCGGAAGACGGCATAACTCCACATGGCCTGATTACAGGCGATCCCCTCCAAATCATGATGGCGTGCGTATTCATTCGCACTCCGGATGCGGGCGAGTGTCCAGTTCGAACACCCCCAGTGCCGGATTCTCCCCTCCCGGATCCATTCGTTCATCCAGTCGACTATCTCCCCCACGGGGACATCGGTGCAGTCCCGGTGCAGGAAGTAGAGATCTACATAGGACGTGCGCAGAAAAGAGAGGCTTTCTTCCAGATCGGCGGCAATCTCCCGGCGGCTGATACGGCTATGAGACATATCCGTGAGCGGCGGATGCCCGCCCTTGGTGGAAAGGAAGAAGTCCTCGCGCCGCCCGGCGCGCTCCAGCCAGCGCCCGATCAGCTTCTCGCTGCGGCTCTTCTCCCCCGGATGCCAGTCATTATAGACATGGGCAGTATCGATAAAATTCCCCCCATAGTCACGGAAAAGATCCATCTGGCGGAAAGCGAACGCTTCGTCGTAGTTTCCGCCGAATTCGGCCGTTCCCAAGCACGCCGCGGATACATCACGGCCGCCGATCCGTAAGGTCAGCATAACAAATCTCCTTTCTTTGACAGAAAACGATCAGTTTTCCGCCGGACTCGGTTCGGCTATCGAGAGGACACGCCGGCTGTCCTCGGCAATCTGGGCCTTGAGCGCATCCAGACTCTCAAAGCGGATTTCATCGCGGAGATAGTGCAGAAACTCGGTGGAGATCCGGCAGCCATAGAGATCGCCGGAAAAACCGGGCAGGTAGGTCTCTGCGCGCGGGGAGAGATGATCTCCCACCGTCGGGCGGACACCCACGCTCGTCACTCCCGGGAATACGGTATCTCCGATGCGTGCGCGCGTGGCATAAACGCCATACCGCGGCATCACCATGCCGGGAAGGAACGACTGGTTTATCGTGGGGAAGCCCAGGCGGCGCCCAAGCTGCTGCCCGGTCTCGACAAGCATGTCCAGCGTATAGGGCCTGCCGAGAAGGCGCCCGGCCAAATCCACGTCCCCGCTGCGCAGCAGCGCACGGACACGGGTGGAGCTCACCCGTTCCCCAGCGTACCATACCGGCGGCAGCGCTGTCACAGATACGCCGTATCCGCCGCACAGGGAGACAAGCTCATCCACCCCTGCGGCGGCGCCCCTGGAGAAACGGTAGTCCTCCCCGCAGAAGACAGCCCTTGCCCCCAGCTGGATACACAGCAGCTGCGCAAACTCCTCCTTCTCCATAGACGCTATCTCGGCAAATGGGGGGATGATCACTGTCCGTATCCCGCAGTCCAGGAGCAGCCGAATACGCTGCCCGTCCGGATAGAGGCGGCCGTCCTGTTTCCCGGTGGGGGAGAGCCCGCCTTTAGAAAGTGAAAACGTAAACACGGCCGGAACCAGATCCTTCCGGGCGAGCGCGGCGTCGAGCACGGCGCGGTGCCCGCGGTGGACACCGTCGAAATAGCCGAGCGCGACGGCACAGCCGGACAGTGGGGAAAACCCCTGCAGCGTGGTCAGCAGTTTCATGGATGCACCCCCTTCATCGTGGGCAGAAGAGCTTGACCCCTTCGAGCATGCCGCTCTCCTGCCCGATGCGCGCCGCAGCGACAAAGCCCTCTGCCGTGTCGTACACGGCCACGGCCCCCTCGCGCGCCTTGGTATGTACACGTGACAAGTCGATTTTCACCCCGCTGCGCAGCAGCCTCGTCTGCGACGGGGCCAAATATACGCGCGGCAGGCTTCGGAACGCCCGCTCCACGGGCAGGATGCAGCTTTCGGCCTCTCCCACCTGCGCACGGCGTGTCAGTTCGTCAATCGTCACACACTCCTCCAAGGTAAAGCCTGCTGCCATCGTCCGCCGCAGGGAGGCGAGCACAGCCAGCCCTCCGGCCAGTACAGCGGCATCGTGGATGAGTGTGCGGATATAGGTCCCCTTCGAGCACTCCACGTCGAGCGAAAAGGTCTGGGCCTCCTCGTCGAACGCGGTCAGTTCCAAGTGCGAAAACTGCACGTGCCGCGCCGGGCGCTCCACCTCGCGCCCCTCGCGGGCAATGTCATAGAGCCGCCGCCCGTCCACCTGAACGGCGGAGTACATGGGAGGGGTCTGATCGTAGCCGCCCCGGAGCTCACTGAGCGCGGCCTCAAGCTGACCGCGGGTCAGGCGCTGCGCACACGTTTTTGTCACGGCTCCGGTGATGTCCTGCGTATCGGTGGAAAAGCCCATCTTTGCGCAGGCGGTGTAACGTTTGTCCTGCACGGGCAGGATGTCACAGCAGCGGGTGGCGCGCCCGAGAAATACGGGCAGGACCCCCGTCGCCATCGGGTCAAGCGTGCCGCCGTGGCCGACCTTTTTCATGTGCAGAATACCCCGCACGCGCGCGATAGCGTCATGCGACGTATGATCCGCGGGTTTATCCAGGCAGAGGATGCCCTGGTAGCCGTCTGTCTGTGTCAAACCGTTCCCTCCCCGTGGTTCGGCGGGACAGGAAGAAAGGATTCGAGCGCACAGCGGATGCGCTCCCTCGCTTCGCCGAGGGAACCGGAAATAAAGCAGCCGGCCGCACGCTTGTGTCCGCCGCCGCCCAGAGCAGCACAGACGGTGCAGGCGTCGACCTCGTCGCCGGTGCGCATGGAAATTTTGTACCCATTTTCGCGCTCGTGGTATGTCACGCTCACCCACACGCCCTCAATGCGCCGGGGCAGGGCGGAGATGCCGTCGAGCTCGTCCTCGCGCACGCCGGTCTCCGCCATCATCGCTTTGGAGACGACGATTTCCGCGCACCGCCCGCCGAAGGATTCGGTGAGCGTGTCGAGAATGAGCCGCTCCGCCCTTACGCGGGCGCGCGACCGCGTCTCGAACATCAGCCGGTTGATATAGGCGGCCTGCGCGCCGGCCTCCATGAGATCGGCCGCGATGCGCATGGTTTCAGGTGTAACGTTCGGATAACGGAAGCATCCGGTATCTGTCGAGATGCCGGTAAAGAGGCAGTCGGCAATAGCGGGAGTCACCTTACAGCCCATCTCCCGGATGACGCGGTAGATGAGCTGCGCCGTTGCGGCCTGATACGGGTCCACAAGCGTACACGCGGCGTAGCGTGTATTGGTGACATGATGGTCGATGCAGAGATGAACGCTTCCGGCGAGGGGCTCGAGCCTCCCGCCTAAGAGCTGGACATCCGCCAGATCGACAGCCGCATAGAAGCGCGGCTCGAAGCGCGGCATCTCCTTTGGAAGGAAGTAGCTGTATTTATTCGGGATGGGGTCGGAGCACTCCACCCGCACACGTTTCTGAAGGCCGCAGAGCGCCCAGTAGAGCGCGAAGCTGCTGCCGAGGGTGTCCCCGTCCGGGGACTTGTGGGCGATGAGCAGGATGTCCTGCGCCTCCTGAAGCTGCCGGGCGGCTTCGGCGATGGTGATATCCATGTTTAGTCCCCTTTAAGTCGGCCGAGCGTTTCGGCAATGTGCGCGCTGTACGCGATGGAATCATCCGCCACGAAGCGGAATTCGGGCGAGCGGCGCATCTGTATGCGCCGCCCGATCTCGCGCCGGATGTACCCGGCCGCGCTTTCGAGCCCCTTCACCGCCCGTTTTGCGGCGTCCCCTCCGGAGAGGGAGGAGACATAGACCGTGCAGACGCTCTCATCGTTGGTGAGATCCACCTTCACGATGCTGATAAGCCCCTGTACGCGCGGATCCTTGAGCGTGCGCAGGATGTCGGTGAGTTCGCGCAGGATGTCCTCCTGCAGACGGTTGATTTTAAATGGCATGGGTTTCTCCCTTATCCCGATTAGTCGCGGTATTCCTCGAGCGTGTAGGCCTCAAAGATGTCGCCCTCATGGATGTCGTTAAACTTCTGGAGCGTGATGCCGCACTCATACGACTGCGCGACTTCGCGCACATCGTCCTTAAAGCGCTTGAGGGAGGCGAGCTCATCGTCGGCGATGATGATGCTGTCGCGCACGACGCGGATCTTGGCCCCGCGGGTGATCTTGCCCTCGAGCACATAACATCCGGAGACAGTGCCCACCGAAGAGATGCGGTATGTCTGGCGCACCTCGGCCCGGCCGAGCTCGACCTCGCGGATCTTCGGGGCGAGCATGCCGCGCAGAGCGCTCTTGACCTCGTCGATAGCGTCATAAATCACGCGGTAGAGGCGGATGTCCACGCCGGCGCGGGCGGCTTCGTCTCTGGCCACAGCGTCCGGGCGGACATTGAAGCCGATGATAATCGCCCCCGACGCCTGCGCGAGCATGACGTCGGACTTGCTCACGCCGCCTACGGCCCCGTGGATGACACGCACGCGCACCTCGTCGCCGGAAAGTTTTTCGAGCGACTGGCGCACCGCCTCGACCGAGCCCTGTACGTCGGCCTTGACGACGATGGGCAGCTCCTTGACTTCGCCCTCGGCAATCTGAGAGAAGAGGTTGTCGAGCGTGACCTTGTGGTAGCTCTTGAAGACCTCCTCCTTGGCGTTATACTTGCGCTGTTCAGCCAGCTCGTGGGCCAGGCGTTCATCGGCCACGGCGGCCCAGTCGTCGCCCGCGGAGGGGACTTCGGCAAGGCCGGTGATCTCTACCGGCATGCTCGGCCCGGCCGTGTCCACGCGCTCGCCGTGGTCGTTGAACATCGTGCGTACACGGCCTACGGCTGTGCCCGCGATGATACTGTCGCCGGTGTGGAGCGTGCCGTTCTGGACAAGCACAGTCGCCACCGGGCCGCGGCCGGTATCGAGGCGCGCTTCGATGACGGCGCCCTTCGCCGGACGATTCGGGTTGGCTTTAAGCTCCTTCATGTCGGAGACGAGCAGCACCATTTCGAGCAGCGTGTCGATGCCCTCCTTCGTGCGGGCGGACACCGGGACGCAGATTGTCTCGCCGCCCCACTCCTCGGGGACGAGCTCATACTGTGTCAGCTCCTCCTTGACATGCTCGATATTCGCTTCGGGCTTGTCGATCTTGTTGATGGCGACAATAATTGTTACCCCTGCGGCCTTGGCGTGGTTGATGGCCTCGACTGTCTGGGGCATGATGCCGTCGTCGGCGGCGACAACGAGGATAGCCACGTCCGTGACCTGGGCGCCGCGCGCGCGCATGGCGGTGAACGCCTCATGACCCGGGGTGTCAAGGAAGGTGATGAGCCGGTCCTGCGCCTTTGTCTGATACGCGCCGATGTGCTGTGTGATGCCGCCGGCCTCCCCGGCGGTGACCTGTGCGTGGCGGATAGCGTCGAGAATGGAGGTTTTGCCGTGATCGACATGGCCCATAACCACAACGATCGGCGGGCGCTCCTGAAGATTCTCCTCGTTGTCCTCCTCCTCGGTGAAGAGGCGGTCCTCGATGGTGAGCACCACCTCGCGCTCGACCTTTGCGCCCAGATCCATGGC
Source organism: uncultured Oscillospiraceae bacterium (assembly GCA_949743955.1). Classification (GTDB taxonomy): domain Bacteria; phylum Bacillota; class Clostridia; order Oscillospirales; family Ruminococcaceae; genus Harryflintia. The sequence continues at coordinate 57,999 of CATJVQ010000024.1, forward strand.
GACAAGCGCGGCGGTATCGTAGTCGATGATCTGCCCCGCGGAGGCCATGACGCCGTTCTGCATGAGCTTCTTGATGATTTCCGTGACCTGAATCTTCATGCGCAGCGCCAGATCCCCCACGGAGATTTCATCGGGGATAGTGATCTCCAGCTTCTGCCGGCGCTGGCGTTCGACTTCGAGCTTGCGCAGCTTCTCGGCCTCCAGCTCCTTCTTGGAGAGCTGCTGGCGGCGGCGCTGCACGCTCTTCTGGGTAATCTTCTGCTTTTTGACGCCTGTATCCTTGCGCTGGATGTTGACTGGGGCAATGGTCTCATACCGCTCGTTATATTTATCGAGGTTGACCTGGGCCGAGCGCATATCGACAGTTTTCGTATCCTTTTTGGCTTCGACCCGGCGCGAAGGATCCGTGTTAGCGGCATTCGAGGCAGGAGCCGCCGGGCGGATGGTCTGCATCTTTTCACGCGGCTGATGCTGTGGGCGCTGCTGTCCCCGCCCGGGGCGCTGCTGCTGGCCGCTTCCGCCGCGGCGCTGCCCGCCCTGGCTGTTCTGCCCGGACGGCTGTTGAGTCCTGTCCTGCTGCGGCTTCCCCTGCTGGGGGTTCCTGCCCTGCTGAGCGGTGTTTGCCGCCGGTTTTGCGGCCTGTGCCGGGGCTTTCGGCTGGGGAGCCGCCTTCTGAGCCTCGGGCTGTTTGGGCTCCGCAGCCGGCTTCTGCGTTTCGGGGCGCGCCTGCGCGCGCGGCGCCTCGGCAGGCTTCGGCTTCGGGGCTGAGGCCATGGCGAAGTAAGCATCGAAATTATCGGCCATGTTCTTCTGGGTGTAGTGCTCAAAAATCAGGTTGAGCTGCTTTTCGGTGAGAGCGGTCATGTGTTTGAGCTGCTCGCCGGGAAAGTTCTCCCCAAGCAGCGTAAGCACATCCTTGCTTGGCACGCCGAGATCCTTGGCGACCTCATGCACGCGGTATTTATTCATCATTCGCTGCGTTCCTCCTCAGTCGTGTTGGCCTGTTCCGGCGGCGGGATGAGCCGTTCCAGCGCGGCGGCAAAGCCGCGGTCTGTGACGGCGGCCACGCCCGCGCGCTTGCCGCACAGGCGCTGCATCCCGTCCATGGTGAGCGGGAGTGTGAGCGTGTGTATGCCGCTCTGCTCCGCCGGCCGCCGGATATGTTGCGCTGTCCGCGGGGAGAAGTCCTCCGCGAACAGGATAATCTCTGCAGTCCTTTTTTGCACCGACTCCTTTACCGAATCATGTCCCAGAACGAGTCTGCCCGCCTTTCGGCACATGGAGAGCAGGCCCTCCAGTTTACCGCGCATCCCCATCCTCCCCATTTCCGAGCTGCATGAGCAGGCGCTCATACACCTCTTCCGGGACAGGGCACTCCAGCGCCCGTTCAAACCGCTTTGCTCTGCGCGCCTTTTTTAAGCACTCCGGGTTTGGGCAGAGATAAGCGCCTCGCCCGTTGCGTTTGCCGGTAGGGTCCAGAAGAAGCTCCCCCTCCGGGGTGCGCACCACGCGGACAAGCTCCTTCTTCGGCTTATGCTCCATACATCCGGAGCACATCCGCAGCGGGATCTTCTTTTTCGGCAGGGGAGTGCCCCCTGCGGATTTGGCCATATCGTCCCCTCCTTTATAATTCGGCGGACAAATCCGCCTCCCGTGCTTCAGGATTCTGAGGCGGCTCCTAACCGAAGAAGCCGCTCTCC
>CATJVQ010000025.1 GCA_949743955.1 uncultured Oscillospiraceae bacterium
CTTTCTGGTTGTTCGGGGGGTGGAAACCCTCCCGCGAAAGATCAGGGGCAAGATAACCGCCGATTACATCGGTTCCGTCCATACAGATGATGGTATTGATCAGGGTGTTGTTTTTATAGTGCGCCGCCATGGTCCGCGCCGCTTCCCACGCCATCGAATGGCTGTGCTTGATTTGGGTGATATCTACGTAGTAGTTAATGTGGGAATGGTTTGTCGCAAAATGGCCCGGAGTCGCGCTGAGGCTCAGCGAAGGATTCGACCTGGCTTTAATCTGAATGGATTCATGTTTCATTTTGTCTTTCCCTCCCGATCTTGGTTTCTTGTATTTTCCATTATACCACTACATAGAAAAAAACTCAACAAATAAATTCCAGTTTTTCAAAAAAATATATTATAGCAGACGATCGATTTCCGCCAGAGACTCTGCAATCATATCCGGATGGACCGGACCCTCAATGGCCTGCTTGAGTGTACTCTCGCCAGTCAGGACAAGGATGGAATTCATCGGCGTGCCGTCCGCCACGGCGATGTCTGTATACAGCCGGTCACCGACGACGGCGATTTCTTCCGGAGCGAACCCGGTTTTTCTGACGATAAACTCGAAGGTGCGGCGTGAAGGCTTCCCGAAAAACTCAGGCGTCCTGCCGGTGGAGCCTTCAATCAGGCGGGCGATAGAGCCGCAGTCGGGCAGAAAAGCCCCTCCCTCGATGGGGCAGTTGAAGTCCGGATTGACCCCATAATAGATACAGCCGCCCCGGATGAAATCGCACGCCTTGTGCAGCTTCTCATAGGTGAGTGTCGTATCGAAACCGAGGACGACGATATCGGGGGCCTCGTCATTCAAGGGGATACCCGCCGAACGGAAATCATCGACCAGCGCAGGCGTGCCGACGACATAGACCGTCTTTCCAGCATGCTCGGCGAGCAGGTACTCGATGATGACAGCGTTGGAAATCAGCATATGATCCGGCGCGACCGTAATGTTCATGCCGGCGAGTTTTTCGATATACCGCCGGGCATTTTGGGAGGAATTGTTTGTGAAAAAGTAGACCTCACGGCCGCTGTCGTGTGCGTCCTGCAGGAATTTCGGCGTAAAGGGAAAGAGCGTCTTCCCCAGATAGATGGTGCCGTCCATATCCAGAACAAAGCATTTGATTTTCTTTACTTTTTCTGCGTCGAGCGGATAAGCGTTCATTCTGTTTCCTTCTTTCTGTTTGATTAAGCCTGTTCTAATTCTTCTCCCAGACACAGCCACTCGTCCTCACGCTGCGCCAAGGATGACCGTGCATCTTCCAATTCCCGGCAGCAGTCCTCCAGCTTCTGGTAGTCGCTGGCGATCTCCGGGGAGGTCATATCCCTCTCCAGCGCTTCGATCCGCTCCTCAAAGGACTGGATCTCCTTTTCCAGCACCGACAGCCGTGTCTTTTTCCTGGCCAGCTCACTGCGCTGCGCTTTGGAACGGTAAAAAGGGTTCTGCTCCTCCGGGACCGCCTTTTTCGGCGCGGGCGGCGGGCGGAGCTGTCCGCGGTGGGCGACATAGTAGTCATAGCCGCCGTAATAGCTGGTCAGCCCGCCCGGTGACATCTCGATAATGCGGGTGGGGACACGGTTAAGCAGATACCGGTCGTGTGAAACCATGATCAGCGTGCCGGGATAGTCGACGAGGGCAGCCTCAAGGACCTCCTTGGTCTTGTAGTCGAGATGGTTGGTCGGTTCGTCGAGAATCAGGACGTTCGGCCTCTCCAGCATGAGGATGGCAAAAGCCACCTTCGCGCGCTCTCCGCCGGAGAGGGAGCCTATTTTTTTATAAATGTCGTCGCCCGAGAGCAGCAGGCTGCCGAGCAGTGTGCGCAGTTCGAGCTCGCTGCGGCGAGGGAAACGGTCGTGGACCTCGTCGATAACGGACTTGTTCCAGTCCAGCTGCCGGTTCTCCTGCTCGAAATACCCGAGCTTTACGTTCGTGCCCCATTTGATGCGGCCCCGGCAGGGGATGACGTCCATCAGTGCCTTGAGCAGCGATGATTTCCCCACGCCGTTGTTCCCAATCAGGGCGGCCTTTTCCCCCTTGAGGATGTGCAGGGCGATATCGTGACACAGTTCCTTCCGGTTTTCCCCTTCGCCGACAGAGACAGCCATCCCGTCTGCCACCAGTACGTCCTTATACGGCTCCGAATCTGTTTCAAACCGGAGGAAGGTGCTTTTCGCCTCACCGAGAGGCTTGTCCACACGCTCCATGTGCTCCAGCATATGGATGCGGCTTTTGGCCATGCCGGAGGTGCTCGCGCGCACAATGTTGCGGGCGATGAAATCCTCGAGCTTCTCGATCTTCTGCTGCTGCCGGTCGTACTGCTTCTGCTGGAACTCGCGCCGCTCCTGCTTGATGCGCACAAATTGTGTATAGCCGCCCGGATACCGGGTCAGGCGCCTTTCCTCGAGCTCACAGATGTCGGTCACAACGTTATCCAGAAAATACCGGTCATGTGAAACGACGATGAGCGCGCCGCGGTAGGCGCTCAGATATTCCTCCAGCCATGTGAGCATGGCGAAGTCCAGATGGTTTGTCGGTTCGTCGAGGATGAGAAGGTGGGGGCTGCCCAGGAGAAGTTTGGCGATGGCGAGGCGTGTCTTCTCGCCGCCGCTGAGCGCCGAGACAGGCATCTCCCTGTCGTAGGATGCCAAGCCCATGCCGCCGAGCACGGTGTTGATCTTCACATCGGTATTGTAACCGTCACACGCCTCATAGGCAGTGTTGAGCGCGTCATATTCGGCGAGGAAGCGTTCATGATCCGCGCTGTCCTGCGTGGAGGAGAGGCGGGCGCGAACCTCATCCAGCTGTGCGCCCATGCGGCGTACAGGTTCAAAGACACTGGCAATCTCCTCGGCAATTGTGTTGCCCGGATCCAGCGCGCCGTTCTGGCGCAGATAGCCGATCTCCGCATCCCGCTGGAGGGCGACTTCACCGGCGTCGCTCTCCAGTTCGCCTGTGATAACACCGAGCAAAGTCGATTTTCCCGCGCCGTTTGCCCCCAGGAGACCGATACGGTCACGCTCTCCCACGGAGAGGCAGACATCCTCTAAAATTTTCTCCGCGCCAAAACTTTTTTCAATGTGGCTTAATTCTAACAGCATACCGGCACCGCCTGAGACAGAATCTATCCAAAAATAACGGATTTATTATACCACAGGGTTTGGGGATTGACAAATAATTTGTGATTTTTTATAATACAAAAAGAACATGGTTGGTCAGAAAGCCGGAGATCGGGAGGAAATAGTAAAATGCAGATGGGGAAGCTGTGTCAGGTCAATGCCATTGTCAATGAGTCCATGCTGGCGTCCACCAACGGCGGAGGAGATGTCCGCGTGCTTGGGACACCGGCCATGATAGCACTGATGGAGCAGGCCGCTGTCCAGTGCATGGATGGACTGGTCGGAGAAGGGGAGACCACAGTCGGGACACAGATGGACGTTATCCATATCGCCGCCGTTCCGACAGGCGGGCAGATCACTGCTACAGCCGAGGTCATCCAGCAGTCCGGCCGGAAGGTGATGTTCAAGGTCTTCTGCGAGGACCGCAACGGCCTCATTGGCAAGGGAACGCATATGCGAATCGTCGTCAACCGCGATCAGTTCCAGCAGAACGCGCAGAAAAAGCTCGTCAGAGCATGAGTGGGAGATGATCAAGGTGTCCTCAGGCATCATATTCAGTCTGATTCCCCTTTTCGGACTGTTCATTTTCCTGATCGTCATCGGGATGTTTATTGTGTTTGCCGTCCGGGGTGTTTCACGGTGGGGGAAGAATAACGCGTCGCCGGTTCTCACGGTGGATGCCGCTGTCGTCGCCAAACGGACGCATATGAGCCGCGGCACAGGCAATATGCACGGCCATACCAGCTATTACGCAACATTTGAGGTGGAAAGCGGCGATCGGATGGAGCTGCGGGTCGACGGACAGGAATATGGGATGCTTGTGGAAGGGGATCAGGGCCGCCTCACCTTTCAGGGGACACGGTATCAGGGATTCCAGCGGACAAACGCTCATTTTCATTGACTTATATAAGGCGAATAGAAAAGGATGGGCACTCAGTGCCCATCCTTTTTGATTTGTCTGACACTCACTTCGCCTGAGCACAGCGTCCGCTCCGCACCGTCCGGCCCCACGATCCGAAGACCAAAGCGTTCATCCAGCCCGAGCACCGTGTAGGGCGTGCCGGAAGCGTCCCCGAGAAAGGTGACGGTCTGCCCCAGTGTCTCCAGCCGCTCCTCGTAACGAGCGCGGTAGCGGGGGACATTTCCCGGGAAACCCTCCCGCAGTGCATAAATCCGCCCGAGCAGGGAAGCGGCCAGCGCCTCCAGATCGGCGGCGGTTCCTGTCTCCGCTGCGATAGAGGTGGCAACCTGCGCGACCTCCGAGGGGAACTGTGAAGGGTCCGTGTTGCCGTTAATGCCGATGCCCAACACCACGAAGGTTCCTTTCGCTGCCCCGCCGAGCACCGACTCAGTCAGGATACCGCAGATCTTTTTCTCGCCGAGCAGAACATCGTTGACCCACTTGAGGCCGGGGCGTACCCCGCAGACCTCCTCCACCGCTTCGCAGACACAGACACCGGCACAGGGTGTCAGGAGCGCGTAATCCGTAGCCGGAACATCCGGCCGGAGCAGGACGCTCATATAGATGCCGCCCCCGGGGGGGGAAGCGAAGCTGCGTCCGAGGCGGCCGCGTCCGGCACTCTGGCGCGCAGCGAGTGCGGCTGTTCCCTCGGGCGCTCCTGAGATCGCCATCCGGCGGATGACCAGATTGGTGGAGTCAGTTTCGTCAAATAAATGAAGTTTCCCGCGGGGGATTTCCTGCGGGAGCAGGCTGTAAAACCGTTCTGTATCCCACATGGCCGCCTCACACCTGCTTATCCAGCACACTGCACAGCTCTTCGACCTTTTTCGCCGCCTGCTGCGGATCGCCGCCGGAAATCGCGTCTGTGACACAGCTTTCGATATGCGCGCGCAGGATCTCCCGGTTGGCGCGGCGCAGAACCGCCTGCGCTGCCGCCACCTGATTGGAAATATCGATACAGTACTGATCCTCTTCAATCATTTTGAGGATGCCGTCGATCTGTCCTTTTGCCGTTTTCAGCAGACGGCCGACCTTTTGCTTATCCGCTTTCATGACTCCTCCGCTCTTTTACTGAATGGATACGACCTCATATCCGGCATCCGTTACTGCTTTAGAGAGAACAGCATCGTCAATAGGGTGCGCCAGCGCAATTTCAGCGCACTTTTTCTCCAGATCCACCTTGGCCTCTACGCCCTCCAGAGCATTCAGCGCCTTTTCCACCCGCGCGACACAGTGCCCACAGGACATTCCTTCGATACTAATGATTTTCTGCATATCCTTTTTTCTCCTTTTCATTTTTTTCACCTTTACAGGCATTTGTTTTACTGTTTTTTCCTTTTTTCTCTTTACAGCCCTTTTGGGCTTCGGAGGAGCGTTTTCCCCGGCCAGCTTTGTATTAAACAGCCGCAGACGCAGTGCGTTGGATACCACGCATACACTGCTTAAACTCATCGCCGCGGCGGCAAACATCGGGCTGAGCTTCAGGTGCAGAAGCGGGTAAAAGACACCGGCGGCAATCGGGATACCGATCGCGTTATAGAAAAAGGCCCAGAACAGATTCTGCCGGATATTGCGGATGACCGCATGCGAGAGCTGAATGGCGGTGACAATATCGAGCAGATCGCTGCGCATGAGGACGATATCCGCTGATTCAATAGCGATGTCTGTCCCCGCGCCGATGGCAATCCCCACGTCCGCGCGCACGAGCGCAGGTGCGTCGTTGATGCCGTCACCGACCATGGCGACCCGGTCGCCCATATCCTGAATCCGGCGGACCTCCCGCTCCTTGTCGGCGGGCAGGACCTGGGAGACCATCTCTTCAATATCGACCTGCTGGCGGATGGCTTCCGCCGTGGCCTCATTGTCCCCGGTGAGCATGACGGGCTCAATCCCCATGGCACGCAGCTCGGTGACGGCGCGCCGGCTGGTCGGCTTCACAATATCCGCTATGGCTATCATACCGAGGAGCTTTCTCTCGGAAGAAAAAAACAGCGGTGTCTTTCCTTGGGCGGCTAGGGCGGAGGCTCTTGTCTCGAATTCACCCAGTGGTGTACCAAAATTCTCCATCATCTTCCGGTTTCCGGCGAGAAGTTCCCGTCCGCCTAGGCGGGCGCGGACACCCTGCCCCGGAAGCTCGCGGAAATCTGTAATTGCGGCGGAAATGACACCGTCATGCCGGGCGCGGGTGATGATGGCTTTCGCCAGCGGATGTTCGCTGGGCATCTCGACAGAGGCGGCCAAAACCATGAAATCCCGTTCCGAAATGCCTTCCGCCGGGATAATGTCCGTCACATAGGGGCGGCCCATGGTAATGGTCCCTGTTTTATCAAGGACGATGGTGTTAATCTGGTTGAGTGTCTCCAGACTCTCGGCAGATTTGACAAGGATACCGCTGCGTGCGCCGACACCCGTTCCCACCATGATGGCGGTGGGCGTGGCCAGACCGAGCGCGCACGGACAGGAGACAACCAGTACAGCGATGCCGATGGACAGCGCGAAGCCCGGTTCGTACCCCGCGAGCAGCCAGACCGCTGTCGCCAAAAGGGCAATCAGGATAACGATTGGGACAAAGATCCCGCTGATGCGGTCTGCTAGGCGGGAGATGGGCGCCTTGGAACTGCCCGCCTCCTCGACAAGCTGGATAATCTGGGCGAGGGTGGTGTCGTTCCCGACCTTCAGCGCTCGGATATGAATGTATCCCGACTGATTGACAGTCGCGGAGCTGACGGAATCTCCGACCTCCTTCTGCACGGGGATGCTCTCTCCCGTGAGGGCAGATTCGTCGACAGTGGCGCTCCCGTTTTCCACGACGCCATCCACCGGAATGCTCTGGCCCGAGCGCACGGCCACGATGTCCCCCACCCGGACCTGCTCCACCGGCACGGTGACTTCATCCTCTCCGCGCACCACCACGGCGGTTTTCGGACGCATATCAATTAAACGCGCGATGGCTTCTCCGGTTCTTCCCTTCGACCGTGTCTCCAGAAACTTGCCGCAGGTGATCAGTGTCAGAATGGTGGCGGAGGATTCGAAGTAGAGATCCATCGCTGTCTTGTGAGCGAGCTCCAGATCCGCCTGTCCGAGCGCGTAACCGATTTGGTAGATGGCGATGATCCCATAGACGACCGCCGCGGAAGAACCGATAGCGATGAGGGTATCCATATTCGGCGCACCGGTTCGGAGCGCCCGGAAACCGGAGATGAAATATTTCCGCCCTTCGTACAGGACCGGGAGTGTCAGCAGAAACTGTGTAAAGGCAAAGAGCAGTGAATTTTCCGCTCCCACAAGGAAGGAGGGGAGGGGCAGCCCCATCATGTGCCCCATGGATACATACATCAGCGGGATCAGGAAACAGATGGAAACGATGAGCCGGTGCTTCATGTCGGCGATTTCACCGTTCATTCCTAGCGGAGACGATGCCGCCGGAGCCGCGCCGCCGCTGACCGAAGCGCCGTAACCGCCGCTTTCGACAGCTTTGATGATGGCGCCGTCATCCGTTTTGGCTTCATCGTAAACGACTGTCATATTGTTCTGCAAAAGGCTGACGCTGACACTCTGCACCCCTTCTACCTTCCCGACGCTTTTTTCGATGTGGGCGCTGCACGCCGCGCAGGACATCCCTGTCACATCGTAATGCTGTTTCAATTTGATGCCTCCTCAAGTACGCCGCTTTAAGAGACGGCGTCTGTTTTGTCAGACAGGATACCCCCCTTGGGGGCCGTATTTATTATACTGCGTGCGGTTTATCTTGTCAATCGTCCTCTGTGAGGATCCTGTGAATTTTTGCAGATCAGGTTGCCGAAGAGTGGATTTTCATAGTATAATAAAAATACATTTTATCCATAGGAGGACATTTTCATGCCCAGAACCGGCCGGCATATGGCGCACGGAATCAGCAGGCACACCGCTTTTCTGATTTGTCTTGCCGTTATTACGGCGGCGGCAGTCGCTGCGGCCGCTATTCTTCTGTTTGATAAAGGCAGTGAGGAGCCGCCGCGTCCCTCCGCTCCTGTGGTGGAGGGGTTCGACACGGCGGCTGTCCCCGGTTCGCTTCGTAACGAATCCGCGGGGACCCTCAACGATACCGATGTGTTCGACTACCGGATCAACGCCGCGATCACGGTTGTTAAGGGAAGCGCCAATCTGCGGATTGAGAATCCGGTGGAAAACCGGCAGCTCATGAAGGTCACCCTGACCCTTGACGACGGAGCGGAGATCTATAAAACCGACTTCATCCGCCCTTACTACTGCATTGAGGAAGATCAGCTGGATGTCTCCCTTAAGGCGGGGGAGTATACGGCGAACGCGCTGATCGAGGTGTTCGACCGCGTGAGCCGGGAAAAAGCCGGGGAGGAGATTGTTCCTGTCAAGCTGAATGTGCAGTAAACCTATTCGGAGAGTCCATGAACAATGAACGGGTAAATGAGGAGGAACTGATTTATGGAGTTATGGGATGCTTACGACAGGGAGTTAAACAAGATAGAAGAGATGACTTTGATACGCGGAGAGCGTATTCCCAAGGGCGTTTTCCATTTAGTCTGCGATATCCTTGTGAAGCATATGGATGAAAGCTATCTGTTAATGAAGAGGGATGAGCGCAAACATTTTGGCGGTATGTGGGAGGCATCAGCGGGAGGGGCGGCTCTGCAAAACGAAACGCCTCTGGATTGTGCGGTAAGGGAGCTTCGAGAGGAAACGGGGATTGATTCCAGGGATCTGATCGAATTGGGGCGGATCACGACTGACGATACAGTTTTTGTGGAGTTTCTTTGTATAACAAATGGTGATAAGGACTCGATTGTCTTACAGGACGGTGAAACCGTTGCGTACAGGTGGGTAAGCCGAAACGAGCTGGCCGCTATGAAGAGCAGCGAACTGGTTACTAAACGCATGCAGCAGTTTATGAAAGAATTGCAGGCGTAGTGTTCTGCATGAAGATAAAAAGGGCAGGGTAAACCGAGACAAACGGTTTGCCCTGTTCTTTACTTTTTCGGAGAGGAAGCGTAGGGAGGCCGTCTATTTTGCTGTTCTAAGCGGCGGATGCCGCTCATACCATGTACAAAAGCGGACAGCCTGTCCGCACGGGAAGGGGACAGAAAGATGACAGAAGGGGAGAGCGCCGCCCGTTTTCGTGAGGCGGCCGCACTGCTTACACCGCGTCTGAACGCTATTTTACACTCCGTTCCGCCCGAGGTCGCCTGCCGGACACAGGAAATCCGCCTCCGAGCCGGACGTCCGATTGCTCTGGACACACCCGAAGGTCCGATGTTCCTTCGTACAGATGGACTCCCCGTTCCCGCGCCGGAAGCGGCTGTCCTGACCAAAAACGATCTGTTTGAATCGTTCCGGGCACTGTGCGGTTATTCAGTTCATACCCACCAGCATGAGTTGGAACGCGGCTATCTCTCGCTTATAGGGGGGCACCGCGCTGGCGTCTGCGGAGCGTTTTCCGGCAGCGGCGGCGGGTTGCGGGAGGTTTCGTCGATCAACCTGCGCATTGCCAGGCAGATCCCGGGCGCCGCTAGGGAGGTGTGCCGGGCGCTCTTTTCCGGCGGACTGTGCGGTGTTCTGATAGCGGGCGCGCCGTCGAGCGGGAAGACGACGCTCCTGCGTGATATGGCGCGCACGCTGGCTTCGGGAGAGATGGGTGTTTATTATAAGCTGGCCCTCATCGACGAACGCGGCGAATTCGCAGCGATGGTGCAGGGTGTCCCGCAGAACGATGTCGGCCTGTGCTCGGACGTGCTCTCCGGCTACACGAAGGCCGACGGTATTGAGATCGCGGTGCGCACACTCTCCCCGCAGGTCATCGTCTGCGACGAAATCGGCCGGCCGGACGAGTTGGATGCAGTACGTCTGGGGATATTTTCAGCTGTCCGCTTTTTCGCGAGCGTCCACTGTGAGGGGCGGGAGGATTTGCGGCGGCGTCCGCAGGCGCGCGAATTGCTGGAGACGGGCGCATTTGAAAAGGTTGTGCTGCTGGACTCCGGAAGACAGCCCGGTATCGTGCAGGAAATTCTGGACGCTTCACAGCTCTGATGAATGGGGGAATCGAGATGGTGAAAATGCTAGGACTGGGGCTGATTATCCTCTTCTGCACTCTGTGCGGGATGGCGAGGGCATCCTCGCTCAAGAGCCGGACGCAGGCGCTGAAAAAGACGCTCCTGTTTCTGCATCTGCTCTCTGAACGGCTCAGCTATACGCTCAGCCCGCTCGACGATATTTTTATGAGTTTCAGCGCAGATCCGCTTCTGGAAGGGCTTGATTTTATCGCGTTGTGCGACCGGAAGCTGGCTGAACACATACCGTTCCCGCAGGCCTTTCACGAGAGTGTAGAGTGCTGCCACTGTCCACTGGACAAGCGGGATCGCTCTCTGCTCGAGGAGGTTGGCGATGTGGTGGGGGCATCCAGTACGGCGAATCAGATGGAGGGGATTGCACTTGTCAGGGCCAATCTGACCGAGCAGGCACGGGCGGCGGAAGAAGACATGAACCGTCGGGCGCGGCTTTATACTTCGTTGGGCGTTCTGTCAGGCACGGCAATAGCCATCATGTTGATTTGAGCGGTATGGCTGGAACGGGAGGAATAAAAAAATGAGTATGGACATCGATTTGATTTTCCGTATCGCGGCCATCGGCATTATCGTGGCGGTACTCAACCAGGTGCTCATCCGCTCCGGTAGGGAGGAGCAGGCCATGCTGACTACGCTGGCTGGGCTGGTCGTCGTACTGATGATGGTGATTCAGCAGATCAGTATCCTGTTCGATACCGTCAAATCCGTTTTTGGGCTGTAAAGGCAGTCCCTTGACACAAAGGAATGAGGAGAGAAAATGGAACTGACATCGGTTCTGGGGCTGAGCGTGGTAGCGGTTTGCATTGTGGTGCTGCTGCGGCAGTACCGGCCCGAATATGCGCTGCTTGTTTCGCTGCTCTGCTCCGTGCTGATCCTTGCGGCGGCGCTCTCCGTCCTGCTTCCAGCACTGGACGAAATTGAAAGCATGATGCAGGAAGCGAACATCGATCTGAAATACGTGTCCATTCTGTTCAAAAGCCTGGGGTTGTGCCTGATTACACAGATAGCCTCTGACAGTTGCCGGGACGCGGGCGAGACGGCAATCGCCTCCCGAATAGAGTTTTCCGGGCGGCTGTCCCTGGTGATAACGGCGCTGCCCATGTTTCAGGAGGCTATCGACATTGCGCTTGGCTTTCTATCGATGTGATACTCATTTTCGATGAATTGTAGACAATTTTAATCGAGTACGAGGGGGAAGGAAATGAAACACATGGGGAAGTGGTTTCGTTCGGCTGTCCTGCTCCTGTGGGCAGCGCTCTTCATCCATGGGGCGGCACTCTCCGCCCATGGAGCGGAAACAGACGGACCGCTGGACAGCGCCTTGTCCGACACGGTCGGTGAACAGCTTGCGGCTTCCGGTGCGCAGGATTTGCCGCAGTTGCTTTCGCCGGAGGCGCAGGAGCTGCTGGAAGCGCTTGAAATGGGGCATATCGACCCCGGAAAACTGGTTGCGCTCTCCCCCGGAGATTTTGTACGTGTCCTCTGGCGGGCGCTGAAGGATTCCGTGCACCGCCCTGTCGCCGCACTTGGGACAAGCATAGGTGTTATTCTCCTCGGCGCTCTTGTTGGCTCGCTGTGTCCAAAGGGAAGGTCGAAGGCGCTCTCCTCCGTATTCTCCACGGTTTCTCTGCTTTGCATCATCACCATCATTGTGGAGCCTGTCACCGGATGTATTCTCGATACGGCGTCCGTTCTGCACGACTGTTCGTCGTTTATGCTCGCGTTTATTCCGGTCTTTGTGTCCATTGTCACCGTTTCGGGAGCTCCGGTTACCGCGACCACGTATCAGGTTCTGCTTTTTAGCGCGTGCCAGGCCATGTCCGCTCTCGCCTCTCACGTCCTCGTGCCGTTTATGGGGATCTATACCGGACTGTGTGTGGCGGGTAGTGTGGGCGAGGACATCGGCGTACTGCCGCTGGCGAAGGGGATTCGATCCTTTGTCACGTGGGCTCTTACACTCTCTATGACCGCCTATGTGGGGTTCATGTCCATGCAGACTCTCGTTTCCTCCGGGGCCGACGGCGCCATGCTCAAAACCGGCAAGTTCTTAATCGGATCGTTTGTCCCCATTGTGGGCAGCGCCATCTCGGACGCGCTCTCCGCCGCGCAGGGAGCCGTCCATTTTCTGAAGACGACGGTAGGAGCTTTCGGCATGGTGGCGGGAGCGGTTCTGTTTATCCCGCCGATTGTGCGGGCGCTGCTATGGTACCTGATGCTCAAAGGCGCTTCGTTCACGGCGGATGTGCTCTCCATGGGGCGCCTCCATTCCCTGTTCGACGCCTGCTCCAACTGCCTCTCCACGATGCTGGCGATCCTCGCTTCCTTTTTATTGCTGATCCTAGTATCCATTGTTCTATTGCTGAGCTTCTCTGTTTCCGGAAGCGCGTGAGAGGGGGGATATGATGCAGGAGTTCGCCGCGATGCTATGTATTTCAGCCGTTGGCTGCTGCGCGCTCAAGCTGCTGCTGCCGGAAAACGGGCTTGAACCGGTGCTTCGCGTTATCCTGTCGGTCTTTTTTCTCCTGTGCCTGTTCCTTCCGCTGCGGGATCTGCGCCCCGAAAAATTGGATGCCGCCGCGCTGCCGCTGGTCATGGAGCCGGAGAGAGGAGATCTGGAGAGAACCTATCAGGAGCAGCTCGCGCGCAGCACAGCGGAAAATATCCGCAGGGTCATTGAGGTGCGGCTGGAGAAGATGGGCGTCAACACCGAGGAGGTGAAACTTGAAGTGAAGGTTCATATCGATGCGGACGGGCGCATAGAAATAGAAGGCATAGAAGTTTTCCCCAGCAAGGGATACGCCGCATACGTGCCGGAGATTGAAGCGCTGGTAACACGGGAGCTGGAGCTCCCGTGCCGGATTCTCGGGGAGGACTGAGCTATGGAGGTGAAAAGCGGAAAAATTTCTCTGGAAGGGGTGAAGGCGCTCTTTTCAGAAGAACGCCGGGGGCGGGTTCTCATGGCCGTGGGCATTCTGGGGATGCTGCTGGTGCTCTTCTCCCAGTGTTCCTTTTCGGATCGCGCCGATACGTCCACTCAGACCGACAGTGCGTCCATATCGGCTGAAGAATATACGAAGGCGCTGGAAAAAAGGCTGGGGAATCTGATTGAAAGCATGGAGGGGGTGGGCAGAGCGCAGGTCATGGTGACGCTGGAATCTTCGGCGCAGATGGTATTTGCCACCGAGGAGAAGGTGCAGACCGACCGCATGCAGGACGTGACAGGAGAAGAAAAGAGACGGGAACAGGTATCCGGCAACAGCCAGTCGTCGCTGGTGCTGGTGGATGGGGGGAACGGAAAGCGTCCGCTGGTGAAGACGCAGCTCGAGCCCACGGTCCGTGGCGTGGTGGTGGTCTGTACCGGTGCGGAAAGCAAGGTGGTCAGTGCGCGCATTATCGATGTGGTGACAACGGCGCTGGGCATCGGCGCGAACAAGGTCTGCGTGGTCAAGGCGGGTGCATCCTGAGTCAGAGTGCGCAGCGTACAATCTATATCATGAGGAGGATTTGTCCGGCTATGAATATGATTATTTCCAAAAAACACATCGTTCTGGCAACGCTCGTTCTGGCGCTGTGCGTAGCGGTCTACCTCAACTACCGCTTCAATCAGGCGGGGGACGACTTGGTCGCGACACAAGTCGTGGAGGAGACCAAGAGTTACGGGGAGGCGCAGTTTGTCGAGGGCACCGCCTCCGACGAGGACGACGGCGGCGCCTATTTTGCCGAAGCCAAGCTCACGCGCACTAAAAGCCGGGACGAGGCTGTCGACGCGATGAAGACCATGCTCCAGGACGCAGACATCTCTGCGGACGATAAGGCACAGCTTACCCTCAAGGCGGCTGATATAGCCGAGTCCATTGAGACCGAGGGGAAGATGGAGAATCTGATCAAGGCCAAGGGCTTTACCGACTGCATGGTCTATTACGATGCCGATAAAGTGGACGTGGTGGTTAAGACGAGCGGCCTTCTCGACAATGAGGTCGCACAGATTCGGGACATCATCATTTCCGAAACAGGTATGCCGGTAGAAAATATTTCGATCGTTGAGGTAAACTAGTTGAGGTTTTCAAAAAATGTGGTATAATAACCGTAGGACGGTTTATTATACATGATTGGTTTGGCCGCCCTACAGGTATGACCAATTATACCGCAGCGCTTTGCTTTTGTGGTATAATTAAGAAAATGAAGTGAAAGCAAAGGAAGAGCGATCACATTTTTTGACCAATACGGGGGGCTGCCGGCATGGAAAATAAACAGACCGTTCGGACGCAGGGGATCCTGCGTATTTCGCAGGATGTCATCGCAACCATTGCGAGCTGCGCGGCAACGGAGATTGACGGTGTTGCGGGTCTCGCGGCGTATACTGCGGACATTAAGCATCTCTTTACCCGCAGCGCCATCAACAAATCGATTACCGTCACCCTCAGCGACGATGTGGCTGAAATTGATGTGCGCCTGAATCTCTATTTCGGCACAAAAATTCCGGTGGTCAGCGAGGCGGTTCAGCGCGCTGTCAAGGAGGCTGTGCAGAATATGACCGGTATCACAGTTTCCAAGGTCAACGTCTTTATCGGGGATATCACATTCCCGCCGCAGTCCGTATCAGCCGCAGCACAGTAAAAAATTGGAACGCCGCCCAAGGGCGGCGTTCTTTGCCGGACAAAAAGCCGGGGAGGGCGTTCATCCGTTCCGGGCTTTTTCTGCCCGCGGGGCAGGCATAATGCCGAAGGAAGAAAGGATCATCAATATGACAAGAAGTGAAGCGCGCGAGCTTGCCTTTATCCTGCTGTTTGAAAAGACATTTTCCTCCGAACCGATGTCCGCTCTGATCCAGACCGCGCGGGAAGAGGAGAGGGCCGAGCCGGACAGCTTCTGCTGCCGGATTGCCGAAGGCGCCGCGGAGCATATGGACGAAATTGATCATCTGATTGCGTCGAGCTCCCAGAACTGGAAGCTCGAGAGGATTTCACGTGTCGCGCTCTCCGCGCTGCGTGTAGCCGTGTACGAAATGCTTTTTGAGAGCGACATCCCCGACAGTGTTTCCATCAATGAGGCCGTGGAGCTGACGAAAAAGTTCGCGACACAGGCGGATTCCTCCTTTGTCAACGGTGTACTGGGCGCTATCGCACGCCGTCCGGCGGAAGAGGAAAAACCGTCTTGACAGCTTTCGGGCGGGATGCTATAATGAGTTTCGTTCAGAGAATATGATGAAGGAGCTGAAAGGATGAGGATTTCCTGCTAAAGGACGGAATACAAAGGGTCTCCCGCAGAAACGGGAGGCGATTTTGGTGTCCGGTCCTAGGCAGGAAGACTTTTTCCTTTCCGCTGTCCTGATTTGGGTCCGGCTGTGGAAGGAGCTGCTTCCGCGGCCTTTTTTGTATGTCCGGACATAGATCAGGAGGGATGCAAAATGTCTCAAATCAATATTAGCCACTTGACGTTTACCTACGATGGCAGCTATGATCCCGTCTTTGAGGATGTCTCCTTCAGCATGGACACGGACTGGAAGCTGGGCCTCATCGGCCGCAATGGGCGTGGTAAGACGACGCTTCTCCGGCTCCTGATGGGGGAGATGGAGTATCGGGGGACAATTATCGCCCCCATCGCATTCGATTATTTTCCATTTACTGTCGGTGATGGAAGTGTTCCCGCCCGTGAGGCGGCGAGGGAGTCTGTCGCGCCGTTTAAAGCGCTCGAGGAACGGATGGAGCGCTGTCTGGCGGAAAACGATCTGGATGGTTATGCGGCAGCACAGGACGCATACGATAAGGCGGACGGATATATCATTGATGAGCTCATTGAGCGCGAAGCGGGTAAGCTGGGGATAGCGCCGGAGGTGCTGGAACGCCCATTTGATTCGCTGAGCGGAGGAGAGCGGACGAAGCTCCTTATCGCGGCGCTGTTTCTGCGCAAGGGTCGTTTCCTGCTCATCGACGAACCCACCAACCATCTTGACACAGCGGGCCGTGCTCTGCTCGGCAGCTATCTCACCTCAAAACGGGGTTTTCTGCTCGTCTCGCACGACCGTGCGTTTCTGGACCGGGCGGTGGATCATATCCTCTCGTTCGGCCGCAGGAGCATAGAGGTCCAGAAGGGGAACTATTCCAGCTTTGAAGAGAACCGTCGCCGCCAGGATCAGTTTGAACTGACACAGAACGAACGGCTCCAGCAGGATATTTCCCGGCTGCACCAGGCGGCCCGGCAGAATTCCGGCTGGTCCGAGAGGATCGAGCGTTCAAAAATCGGCGAGCACGCGGCGGACAGGGGATTTATCGGACATCAGTCCGCCAAAATGATGAAACGGGCCAAGGCGATCGAAGCCCGCCGGGAGCGGGCTGTGCAGGAAAAGGAAGCGCTGCTCACGGAGTATGAGAAGATTGAGGAGCTCAAGCTCCATATCCTTCCGCCTGTCCGCCGGCAGCTCATCGAGGCGAAGGATCTGTGCATCAACTATGGCGGACGAATGCTGCTGGGAGGGGTGCATTTTACACTTGAAAGGGGTGAGCGTGCGGCGCTGAGTGGCCCCAACGGGTGCGGGAAATCGAGTGTGCTCAAGCTGTGCCGGGGAGAAGACATCCCGCATACCGGATTTATCCGGACACTGAGTGGAATGGAAATCTCCTATGTACCGCAGGACACCTCCGGTCTGTGCGGAAATCTGCGGGACTATGCCATACAGGCCGGAGTGGACGAGAGCCTTTTCAAGGCCATCCTGCGAAAGCTCGGCTTTTCCCGCACACAGTTTGAAAAGGATCTCTGCGACTTCAGCGGGGGGCAGAAAAAGAAGGTGCTCATTGCGGCGAGCCTGTCCCGCCCGGCACATCTGCTCCTGTGGGACGAACCGCTCAACTTTATCGATCTGCCCTCACGCGTACAGATCGAGGAGCTGCTTCTCGGCGAAGCGCCGACCATGCTGTTTGTCGAGCATGACGCCTGGTTCGCCGAACGGATAGCGACAAAAACAGTTCATCTCGGGTAATGGTCGAATTTTGGCCTTGCATTCCGGCCTGTGATGTTTTACAATAGAGGGCGGATGCGGGATACGTGCCGCCGGCCGTTTCCTGCGGACAGGTCCTCTGCCGGCGGAGAATTGGGGGAGAGACATGAAGACGGAACTGAGGAAAATCCCCGGCGTGGGACCGGAAACGGAAAGGGATCTCATCAATCTGGGCTACACAACGGTCAAATCTCTCAAGGGGCAGGATCCCGAGGACATGTACATGCGGGACTGTCTGCTGCACGGGCATTCGATCGATCGCTGCCAGCTCTATGTCTACCGCTGCGCGGTCTATTACGCGTCGACAGAGAATCCCGATCCGGAGAAGCTCAAATGGTGGAACTGGAAGGATGGGCCCGCCCAGCGCGTGCAGGTGATTCCTGCTGTGCAGAAAAGCCAGCTGCGGACGGTCAGCCGCCTAGCGGAGGAGATCTGGCATGAGCATTATGCGGAGATTCTCTCCTCCGATCAGATCGACTACATGGTGGAGAAATTCCAGTCCTATGAAGCCATCTGTGAGCAGACCCGCAGCGAGGGGTATCAGTACTTCCTCCTGCTGCTCGACAGCGAAGAAGTAGGGTACATGGGGCTCAAGCTGGAGGAGGACCGCATTTTCCTCTCTAAACTCTACCTGCTGCGCCGTGCGCGCGGGAACGGAATCGCGTCTGTTGCCTTGAACTATATGCAGGATATGTGTCGCCAGAACTGTCTGAGCGGAATCTGGCTGACAGTCAATAAGCATAACGCCGGTTCCATCGCCGTTTATGAACATATGGGATTTCAGCGGGCCTATTCCCAGATCACGGATATCGGCCGGGGATATGTCATGGATGATTATGTAATGGAAAAAATGCTGCATTAACCGAAAAGAGCCGTCCTGTTGCCCATGGCAATTCTCAAAAATATTACCGAACGATGCGCGGCATTGGAAATATTTTTAGGAATTGCCATAATAAAAGGGGAAGGACGGCTTTATTTTTGTATTGTGCCGCTTCTGTGAAAAAAAAGTGCAGATTTCTTTCGGAAATTGTTGAACGACAGGATTTTCTATGGTATGATATGAATAAATTGTAAAGGAAAATTGCAGAATGATCCTTATGCAATGTAAAACATGGAAGGAGTTGGAAGTCTTATGGACGCCATCCAAGTTGGATTTCTGTCCATCCTGCCGCCAATTATTGCGATTGGTCTGGCGCTTGTCACCAAAGAGGTCATTTCATCCTTGATCATCGGCATCCTTTCGGGAACGCTGATCTATTCAGCCTTTACTTCCTCAGGTGTGATAGGGGTGCTGGTCAAAACCTTTGACACCACGACCTCGCTCATGGCCGCGAAAATCGGAGATAATGCGGCGATTGTCCTTTTCCTAGCGCTTTTGGGAGCGTTGGTTGCCGTTATCACTATGGCCGGGGGTTCAAAAGCCTATGGCGACTGGGCGACCAAAAGGATTAGTTCCCGTTCGGGGGCGCAGCTGGCGACCGCCGCACTGGGCCTGCTCATTTTTATCGACGATTACTTTAACTGCCTGACCATCGGCACCGTTATGCGTCCTGTAACAGATAAACACAGGATTTCCCATGCGAAGCTGTCCTACTTAATTGATGCAACGGCGGCCCCCATCTGCATTATCGCGCCGGTCAGCTCGTGGGCGGCGTCTGTCATTTCGCAGATGGACGGTACCGGGCTCGACGGTATGAGCGTGTTTATACAGTCCATCCCGTATAACCTCTATGCGCTGCTCACGATTGTGATGGTGTTCATCCTCTGCTCAACCCGCCTCGACTTCGGCCCGATGGCTGCTTTCGAGAAGAACGCCATCGAAAAGAACGAGCTGGATTCTCCCACGAGCGAAAGCTCCGGATCGGACGAGCTAAACAGCATGGTCATTTCCGAGCGCGGACGCGTTTTTGATCTGCTGATCCCGATCATCGCGCTCATTATTTTTTCCATCCTCTCCATGCTCTATGTCGGCGGCTATTTTGAGGGTGGTATGACTCTGGCGGAGGGCTTCGGCAACACAGACGCGGGCCCGGCGCTCGCGCTGGCAAGCCTGGGTGCGCTGATTGTAGCGTTCTTCCTGTTTGTTCCCCGCCGTGTACTGACGTTTAAACGCTTCATGTCCGGCATCGGCGTGGGTGTCAAGTCGATGGTTCCGGCGTTCATCATCCTTACGCTGGCTTGGACCATCAGCGGCGTATGCCGGGATCTGCTTTCCACGGGTGAGTACGTCGGCGGACTTGTGGCTGTCTCCAACATGCCTGTCAGTCTGATTCCAGTAATCGTGTTTATCGTGGCGGGATTCCTGTCCTTCTCGATGGGGACCTCGTGGGGAACCTTCGGCATTCTTATTCCGATCATCGCCATCGTATGCCAGCGTGTCGCGCCGCATCTGACGATTATCGCTCTCTCCGCGACACTGGCCGGTTCCGTGCTCGGCGATCACTGCTCGCCGATTTCCGATACCACCATTCTCTCCTCCACCGGCGCCGCCTGCAATCACATTGACCATGTCTCGACACAGATTCCCTATTGTCTGTTTGTCGGCGCCTGCTGCGCTGTAGGGTATATCGTTGCCGGACTGACAGCAAACCTGCTTCTGACACTTCTTGTCTCTGCTGCGCTGCTGGTCGGAGCCCTGATCGTGCTCCACCGGTTCTATGCGCCGAAAGCGATCCAATGAACGCGCCGCTCTCTATTCGCTTCGCTGAGGAGCGCGATTTGGACACCATCCTTTTCTTTATCCGTGCGCTGGCCGACTATGAACATGCCGCCGAAGAGGTACTGGCAACCACCGACATCCTCAAGGAATCGCTCTTTCGCCGGAAGATGGCAGAAGTGCTCCTGGGGGAATGGGAAGGGAAGCCTGTCTGTTTTGCGCTGTTCTGCCACAATTTCTCTACATGGCTCGGCGTACCAGGGATTCATCTGGAGGATCTGTTCGTGCTTGAGGAATACCGCGGACACGGTTTCGGCCGCCAGATGCTGCGGCGTCTGGCGCAGGTGGCCCTGGAGCGGGGATGCGGCCGGCTGGAATGGGCTTGTCTGGACTGGAACACACCGTCCATAGCGTTTTATAGAGACGTTATGCACGCCCAGCCTTTGGATGAGTGGACAACCTACCGCCTGACCGGTGAGACGCTCAAAGCACTCGCCGGAGAGTAAACGGCATTTTAGAGTTAAAAGGGTATGGCCGATGAGGCCATACCCTTTTCGATTGAACAGAAGGAAGGGGGGATTGCATTATCTGATACTTATGGCAGCTCAAAACTTCTTTCCTTTCAAATATTCCATGGGTGTGAGGCCGGTCGCTTTATTTAAAAACGGCGCTGAAGTATCGTCCATCAGGAGCGCATCCTGGAGAACGCGAACATCTATGATTTTTCTCTGACGGAAGAAGAAATGAAGAGGATTGATACCCTGGAATGCGGCTGCCGATCCCGATAAAATGGTATACGACGAATAAACAAAATTACTGAGACGGAAAAGCAGCGGATCCTGCGGCCTCACT
Organism: uncultured Oscillospiraceae bacterium; assembly: GCA_949743955.1. Classification (GTDB taxonomy): domain Bacteria; phylum Bacillota; class Clostridia; order Oscillospirales; family Ruminococcaceae; genus Harryflintia. The sequence goes on from CATJVQ010000025.1 coordinate 20,685, forward strand.
CTCGAGGACGGGATCCACTGCCTTTTATATTCCGTCATGAGGGATAGTGACGCTCTCTTTATTTCAGCAGCGGCATATTCCCAGTCAGCCGATTAATTTTCTTTTTAGCCCCGCAAATAGCAATACCAATATAGGACAAATCCTTTTCCGGACAGACCGCCATCTTTTCGATGAATTCATGATAGACTCTGCATCCCTGCGCCAGATCGGTGAAGTCCGCGGCGATTAAATCTGCATATTCCTCCGAAAACAGCTTCCCGCGAAGCTGACGAAGAGTCTGTGCATTTCCCTTCAAAATGGGGACGGGAAACTGTATAATCCCCCTGTGCCGGTTTCCGTCCGCATCCGTGACATCGCATCCGACGACATCCGGCATTTTCATACCCATCGTGATCCCCAGGATGGCCGCCGTGTTGGCGATCATCCCGGCTGGGAGACTTTCGTCCACGATGATAACACACTTTTCATTTTCGATGTTCATTGTTCCGCTCCTTTGCCAAACCCTGTGACTCCCTGAATATCCGCCTGTATACAGCGGGGGATAATCCGATGTACATGCGGAAAAAGTTTGTGAAATGGCTCTGATCGGTGAATCCCGTCTGTAGAGCTGTCTCCACCGGATTCATACCGTCTTCCAGCAGGCCTTTTGCCTTACTGATCCGGACGGACTGTAAATACCGGTAGGGCGTGACGCCTTTATACTTTGCAAACGCCCGGAGCAGGGTGGACTTGCTTAAGGAGCTGTACCGGCAGAGCTGATCCAAGGAGATATGCTCCGCATAATGTTCCTCGATAACCGAGCAGACATCCTCAATTTCATCCCGGCACTCCGGCGTACACCTGGAGAAGGGCTGCCCATAGTGCTCTATCAGCATGGACATCAGGAGGAGCAGCGCTTCCTCCTTCTCGAATTTTTCACCGCCGGACATCAGCATCTGATGAAGCGCCTGCAAATATCCCCGTAGTTCATCGTCCATGACCACGTTCTGAGAAAATCCAAACAGGGTACAGCTCCCTGTGATCTCCCCGAACAGGGCCTGCATGACGGGGGAGGGAATATTCAGTCCTCTGTAATCGAAGGCGCCGCCGTCCGCCTGGATGCAGCCGTGATTATCATAGGGATTAAACAGCAGAATGTCCCCACGGCCGACGACATATTCCGTATTTTTGCAGGAAAGACGCCTGGAGCCGGATTCGACAAAGCCGACGACATAGTAATCGTGAAAATGATTGGGAAACGGCTGTACAATACCTTCAAAACGGTACGCTTCAAGGGATAAATCCTCGTCGCGGCAGATGGTCCGGACCTCTTTCTTCACCATAAAACACCTCCTTCGATTCACCAGTATATCCCTTGAAAGCAGAATTTTCTTGTAGGATATCTTCATCCTGACTAAAAAAGAGGCGCTTCTCACAGAGAAGCGCCTCTAAAAGTCGTTATTCCGCAGTGAAATCAATGTCGTAGCGCGTTCCGTGACTGAGGATCACACCGTCCGAAAGGCGTATGCGCAGGATACAGGTGTTCGGATCGCGCTCGTCCACATGCCCGTTTTGGTACCACGAGGAAAACGCTTCCCGCAGTTTAGCGGCGATAGCGGCATTCTCCTCTGCACAGACATGCCCCAGATTCTCGCCGATGCCGTGCGCCGTAAACCATTCCCCACACACGGCGACCGACGGATTCTCCCGGATCTGCTCCATCTTGCCGGAGAGCGCATGTGTTATGACGAAAAAAGCTCCGTCCTCGTAATAGGCGTTGACAATGCGTACAAACGGGACCTCTCCCTGTACAGTCGCCACGGAGAGCAGCGTATCGTGACCGAAACGTTCCTCCATGATTTCACGTGCCTTTGCCGGGAAATTATCCATTTTTTCCTCCTTTTGTATGATTATGACTGCAAGCTCCCAACATACTCCACAACACCGGAAGCCACTGCCTTCGCAATCTCCATCATATTATCGCGGTTACAGATAGCCTCATACTCCCGCTCGTTAGGCATGAACCCCAGTTCCAGCAAAACCGATGGCGCCTGCGTGTTGCGCAGAACCACATAGTAGCCGCTTTCTGTCCCCATTGGATCCCGCCCGGACACCTTTGTGACATGGCTGAGAAGCACGCCGGCCATCTCCTCCGAAAGGTTGTTGTACCAGTAGACCCAGGTCCCGTCATACCGTGTCGGATCCACCGTCTCCACCAGGGAGTTGTGGTGAACGGAGAGGAAAATGTCTGCGTCATGCGCCTCGGTGAAGGCGACGCGCTCGTCGAGGGTCAGAAACTCGTCGTCGGTTTCGCGGGTCATATAAACTTCCGCACCCAGTCCTTCCAGATACCTCCGGATTATGAGCGCCGCATAGAGGTTCACGTTCTTTTCCATTGGTCCCGTAACCCCTGGGACGCCGAGCGCGCCGGAGTCCTCCGCCCCATGCCCGGGATCGACGACGATGCGAAGCCCCAGAAGCGGCCGCGATTTGGAGGAGGAGAGGCGGGGCTTTGCCTTGAAGGAAAGAACAGTGTCCGCCCCCTCATAGGAGATATTGTAGCCGAAATACCGCTCCTTTCCCGGCAGACACGTAATGGTTGCCGTACCACCGCTGTTTTCCACCTTGATAGTGCTGAAAAACGCGCTGTCTGCGGCGATGGTTCCGCTCGGGATACCGTAGGTATCGATGAGGCGGACGGCGAACCTCTCACCGCCGTCCTCATCGACGATATAGGACGGGCTGAGCGTGCCGTGCAGGACAAGCCGCTCATCGCCGCGTTCGTCGGCGGGCTGGTACTCCACGCTCGAGACGCGATTCTCCACACTCGTCAGGTCCGTGACGATAGAGGTGCTGGCCTTGGTGATAAAGCCGCCATAGGAGGTTTTAAAGAAATTGGCGGTCTGCCCGGCGATTTCCCCGACACTGCCGGCCTTGAGGGTGGTCATGAAATCGCCGTTCATCATGGATGGGTTGAGAACGGAGCCGATCCCCTCCTCCACCCGGAACATCGGCGTTCGGTTCGCCCCTACGAGGAACACTTCGCCCGGCGCTTCGACCTCGCTGGTCTTTCCATCAAAATCGAGCACATATGTCACTTTGCCGATATTGACGATTTCGTTCGGGGACGCAGGGGAGAGGCGAACCTCTTTTTTGTAAACGATGGCGGTACCCTCCTCCGCATCGGAGGTGGGTTCCAATTCATAGGTTTCCCCGTCGAGAAGGGCCGTCACCGTCCCGCCGGCGGGAGCTGTACACTGGAAGAGCATCGGCAGGTTTTCACTGACCGCCTGCGGACCGTACGGCTGAAAGACGGAGGTAGAGGCACTTGCGGCATAGGTGCTGATGGCGGAAATTTTCGCCGCCGGGGTATCAGGATCGGGCCGGTGAATGGTCGCCTTCAGGGTTTCGCCATTCTGCATGAATTCAAATGTATTGTCCCCATATTCGAGCGGGGCCAGGTAACCGAAGGTTCCGTTGGTGCTCAGGCGCTCCAGCTCCTCGCCGTCGCAGTAGACCGCCGAACCCGGGTCGGAGGTGCCGGTGATGTAGTAGTTTTCCCAGTCCGAAGCCACCCGGAGAGTCTTCCCGTCGAGCGGGCGCGTGATACGGAATTCTGTCGGGATCTCGAATTCATAGTCCGGCACGATATTTCCTGTGATATACAGGAGGGGAACCGCCGTCTCCAGAAGACTTTTGTCCATGCGCAGGGAGGCGTAATCCTCCATCACGCCGCCGTAAACCCCGAGGAGGTTATTGACAAACAGCTGCTGTTCGCATTCCGCCGCGGCCGCTTCCCCGGAAACGGTTGCGACAAATTCTTTGTCATACCGCCGCGCCAGCTCCAGGCAGGAGGAGAGCGAA
>CATJVQ010000026.1 GCA_949743955.1 uncultured Oscillospiraceae bacterium
ATCGGTTTACGCTTTCCAGCGTAGCATCCAGAGTCTGTGTCATGACCTCCAGCTCATCCCCGGTACTGACAGGGAGCACCTCTGTGTGCAGATCGCCATTGGAGAGGGCCACCATTCGGTCTGTTACCCGCTTCACCGGGCGGGAAATGGAGCGGGCAAACCGCAGGATCAGCAGTATGGAGACAATAAGACCTGCTAGGGTTGCAAGGATGGAGATCAGCATGGCCCCGTTGATAAAGTGGCTGTAATCCGACTTGGGAATCTGAATGACCAACGACCACTGAGTCCCCCGGATGGGAGAAAAGGCCACCAGCATCTTTTCCCCGTCGATGGGAAATTCAACTGCCCCTGTTTCTCCGGTGGTAACCCGTTCCACCGCATCCCCGTTGCTGCCGCTGAGCTGGACCAGTGAGCTTTGATTGAGAGCCAAAGACTGATCGGGGTGGCCGATAACAATGCCCTCCTGGTTGACCACGTAGGCCATACCGCTTTTGCCCAAATTGATACTGCTGATTATATCATTCAGCAGGTCATATTTATAGACACCCATCAAATAGAGGGCGGTCTCGCCGTTTTCTTTCACCGGTATCCCCATTGCAATGCCCAGCTTGCTCTGGAAGATTGTGGAGGAATCAAGAGTCAGGTTATCCGTTTCCTTCAAAAGGGTGAAAAAACTACCGTCCAGCTTTTCCGGTGCGCCGTCAATCCCCTGTACCAACTGCCCATCCAGGTCATACAGAGCGACAGTATAAAACTCGTAGGTCTCCGCCGCTTCCTTCAAAACCTCGCTGCGGTTCGCGCTGGTCGCGGCAGCATCCGGACGGGGCTCCTCTTCGTCCAGTCCGGCGGCGAACACTGTTTTCATCTTATAATCGCCGGCGAGGGTCATCATGCGGTCGGCCAACATATGGATATTAGCCTCCACCGTCTTGGCCGACTGCCGGGCCATGGGCTGAAGGCTGTCCAATAAAATACTGTTGGCCAGTGACTGTAGGGAAATAGCCATAATCACGCAGCATATGACCACTAAAATCAGAATATTAAGTGTAGTGTTACGCAATATCCTCCTGTTCAAACTCCTTTTTCTCCCCCGTCCGGTGAGGGAGGTTGCTTGCTTTCCCGTCACACCTTGTCGCTCCTTTTCAAGATGATTTTTGCCAATAGGCCGCAAAAAAAGCCACTCGCTCCATCAGCCAAAAATTATACACTGTGCTGGACTGGCGGGCGGTAGATTTTGAAATTATTATAGCATAGATTTCCTGTTAAGGAAAGTATTTTTTATTTACACTGCTGTGAAGGATAGCGCAAAGAAGCGCAGAGGAGTGTGGCAATCACCATGTTCCCCCGCGCTTTCTTATAGGGCATAGACCAATTCACGCAGAATAATTTCCTCTTGGGCCGGCGCCGTTTCATAGATCGTGTGGGTGGTACACGCACCCCTCCTCTGCGGGAGTAGTTGCCGCAGAGGAAAGAGCTGTACCGTCCCGGCCTGTCATCCATAAATTTCCTGTTTCCAGCACAGACCCCTCTATAAAATTTGTTAAATAAGTTCAAAAAGCACATGACATCCATACTTCGGCGCTCATGGTGTCAATGCCGTTGTTCAGCGCGATGAACCGGCGGCCAAGAGAGGGGAACCGGTAGTCCGCAGGGTTCCCCCAAGGTCTTTGGCGGGCCGTACTGTTAATTCCTATAAAAGTGGGTTGAAAAGTACCTGCACTGGTGGTATACTAGGCTCGTGTCAATTTGACAAATCATAGTTCGTATTTTGAAATTATGATTAGTAATAGGAGGAGACAAATCATGTTCACTTACAAAACAGAAATTTTGACGGTAGGAACTAAATGGTTTTCCGACAAAGCAGACACAAACGATATAAAAGTATTAGACCAGTTAATCAATGAAAGAGCTGCTGATGGATGGGAACTTGTGACATACGACTACATGGCAACATCAGTGCAGATTAAAGGGGCATTTGTGATTACATTCAGAAAACAACAGCAGCTCTAACAGATGTATAAGACTACTTTCAGTTTGCTGAGCAAATGTCTGAGATTTACCATCGGAGCAAATCACGGAAATATCCGGAAATATAAGCGCAAAATACTCGAATTGGAGAAGCTCAGCTCGCTTCTGCAATCCTTCCAGATTGTCACTGGATAATGTACTTTTCTGATCATAGTCGCGCGCAACCGATTCGAAAAACATCAGTGTTCTTTGAAATCTGTTCTGAAGCGCATCGCGGTTGCTTTGAGTGGTTCAGAGATATAGCGGTCGGTTTTGGATATGACAGGTTTGGTGTGCCTCACGCAGCAATACAGTGTTTGTGCCAATTGTAAAACAAGCTCCCGCAATCAAAACGCAATAGACTATCCAAACAAAAACCTTCCGGCATTTGTATGATACAGAGCTTTTCATTTCTTTAAATCTTACCATCATACAATTCTCCTATATTTATCTCATCATTTTTTATTCGCTCAGAAAATACAAACTCACAAATGAACAAACATCGGATTATCACTTGTACGGGAAAAGTCAACTGGGATTCCCTTTCACTTTGGATCGGGCAATTCTGAAGACAACCTGGTACAAAGAATGCAGGAATCAGACCGCGAAGAAGCGGCAACCTGCCAAAGCGAAAAAGTTGGGGGATTCAGCGATACCCAAATGGGTATGACAAAACAAGCCGGTCAGTGAGGGATTTTTGCGAACCGGTTGCAATAGAGCGGTGTTTTCGATTAAGCCGCTGTGCCTGCTTCGATGTCCAGAAGTGTCAAGTGCGCTTTCACTCTGGCATGGTAGACGCGCGGGAACTTTGGCTGCGCCAGCTACTGTAAATCAGCAATCTCTGCAAACACATCCAAAATGAAATCCACCATATAAGTTTCCTCCAAATTCCCATTGACGAATGGACATGGCTAAAGCATATCACTGCAAGCGGGATTCAACCCATGTCGCAGACGGTGCAGCAAAAGGACTTCATCCCACCCGGATGAAGTCCTCCAGTTTTTCATACGTCTTTTCTCCGATACCCTTCACCTGCATCAGATCCTTACGCGACTTAAACCGCCCGTGCGCCTTGCGGTAGTCGATGATCTCCTCCGCCAGCTTCGGCCCGATGCCGGGCAGCGTCTCGAGCTCCGCCGCGCTCGCCGTGTTGATGTCGATGCGCTGGCGCGCCATCGTCTCGGCCGCGGACACCTCCGCCTGTTCATACGGCTTGAACACCGCCTCCGGAAAACGGAAATCCGGCGACGAAGCGGCTGTCAGCCCCACGACAGCGATCCCCAGCGCCAGTGCAGCGCCCAGCACCGCGTGATAGACCGCATCCTTCACGGCCGGAAGGTGAACTTACCCACCAGATTCCGGGCAAAATCGAGATACCGCGCATAGAGCATTTCGCCAAGGGACGGAGAGGACTCCGCGATCCGGGCGAAAGCACCGCCGACAGGCTGCTCATCCGAGAGGCAGAGCCGGTAAACGGTCGAGGAGACACTGTCTGTCAGAGCGGCGTAGACCGGCCCGCTGAAGTGCTCGACTGTCTCCAAGAAGCTGTGCAGCACCGTATCCTCCAAAATGGAAACATCCATCCCCTGATGGATCGCCAGCCGCACGGCAAAGCCATACAGAAACTGGACATGGCGGCGCTCTATCCCCTCCGTATCGGCGAAGAGCTCCGCGGGCTCCTCGCGCAGCGGACGGGCCAGCTCCTCTCCCAGGCGGTTGGCCATGAAGATATTGCCGTTTTCCTTATGGCGCTGAAATTCCTGCGCAACGGACTCGCCCAGATCCGCCTGCGGCCTCAGCTCTCTGGACGGGGTGTCGCTGGCGATGCGGATGTCGTCGTCCCCAAAGGGCTCTCGCATCTGCCCACCTCCTCTTTATGAAATACACTGACGTTACTGCGCCTTACTCTCCAGCATCGAACGCAGGGCTTTAGAAAGCTGATCCGGGCACGAGGTCGGCTTTTCCCGGCAGCGCGTGCCGCTCAGGCATGCGGCTACCTCCTCCGCTTTCCGGCCGACTGCCAGCTTGGAAATACCCTGCAGATTCCCGTGGCATCCGCCCTCAAACTGAAGGCTGCGGATAACATTATCGTCATCCAGCTCAATCATGATATTGCGCGAACAGACGCCCTGCGGCCGGTATTGGAATGTCTTCATAATGAAAATTCTCCTTTATTTTATCCACATTGTATAATTTATGCAAATTCCTTATGCAGCCGGAGCAGACGTGCGACAGCATCCGGCGCAGCGATACAGGTTCCCAGCGGATTAGGGTGGGGGGAATAGCTGCCGTGAAAATCGGTGCCGCCCGTGGCAACGATGCCATATGTCCCGCACAGGCGCAGAAGCTGTTCGCGGACCGCACCGCTGTTGCGGGGGTGGTAGACCTCCAGCCCCTGAATCTTTCCCTCTCTCGCCAGACGCTCGCACAGCGGGACAATCCCGCGCTCACCCGGATGCGCGATGACGGCCAGGCCTTGCGCGTCTCGGACCGCAGAAAGCACCTTCTCCACCTCCGGATAGGCGAAACACACCCGGCAGCTCCCGTTCTCTCCGAACAGTTCGTTATACAGCGGACCGTATATCTTTTCATCGTACCCGAGATCGATGAGGGCATGCATGATCTGCGCACGGTAGATCGACTGGCTGTTGGAAAAATATTTTCCCGCCTGTTCCTTTGTCAGCGGGAAGAAGCGCATCACGCGGCGGAGCATCTCCTCGCCGGCGGCCCTGCGGCGCTCGAGCGTCGCGTGCAGAAGCCCCTCGAGGCGGTCGGGCTTTGCGGGCAGATAGCACAGGACATGCACCGGCTTTCCGGACTCTTCATCGAAGCTGGAGATTTCCACACCCGGAATGATGCCCAACCCATAGCGTTTGCCGAGCACCTGCGCGCGCGTGACGCCGGCCATGGTGTCATGATCCGTCAGCGCCAGGAACTCCAGTCCCGAGCGCCGGGCAAAAAAAACGATTTCATCAATTCCTAGGCTCCCGTCTGAAAGACGGCTGTGACAGTGCAGATCCGCTATCAACACCGGTCCTCCTCCGTGAATATCTCACCGGTCGCGGAACAGCTCCCGGTTCTTCCACACATAATTCGCCCCGCTCACGACAGTCAGCGCCACGGCCAGCGCCATGAGCGCTGTGTTGACCCCGCGCATGGCCGGGCTCCATATCCCACCGCTGATTCCTTCCATCAGTAGCGCCGTGCAGATCCAGAGCATCTGCGACACGGTTTTATATTTCCCCCATTTGTCCGCCGCTATCACGATCCCCTTCGGCGCAGCCACCAGCCGCAGCGACGTGACCAGAAACTCCCTAGCCACCACGATGATGACCGCCAGCGCCGGCGCGAGCGACACGTCCATCAGGCACACCATCGCGCTCACGACGAGGATCTTGTCCGCAAGCGGATCCATGAATTTGCCGAAATCCGTCACCAGTCCCCGGCTGCGCGCGATATGTCCGTCGAGCATATCTGTCAGTGATGCGGCCGCGAAGACGATAAATGCCCACAGCGCATGCAGCGGGACAGCGTCCAGATAAAAGAGCGCGATAAACACCGGCACCAGCGCCATGCGCAGGACGGTGAGCTTGTTCGGCGTGTTCATGGGCGCGTCCCCCTATTCCTCGACCGTTCCAAACAGGTCGTAATCAATCGTACTCTCAATGCGCACCTTCATATAATCCCCGATGCGCAGCGGCTTTTCACTGTCGAAAAATGTCTTTGTATCGATATCCGGCGCATCCATATAGCTGCGCCCGAAGTAGCTGCCCGCGTACTTGTCGTATCCTTCCACGACAACCTCAAGCGTCTGCCCGACGAGGGCCTCGTTCTGCGCTTCCATCACGGAATACTGCCGCTCCATGATGAGATCCGCCCGGCGGCGGCGGATTTCCTCGTCCACCTGCCCGCCAAACGACGCGGCCGGGGTCCCCTCCTCGGGGGAATAGGCGAAGCATCCGAGCCGCTCGAAACGGGCCTCGCCGACAAACTGGCACAGCTCCTCGAACTGCTCCTCCGTCTCGCCCGGGAAGCCGCAGATAAGTGTCGTCCGCAGCACGACACCCGGGATCCTCTCCCGCAGCCGGGCGATCAGCGAGAGCAGGCTCTCCCTATCCCCCGGGCGGTTCATGGCGTGCAGGATGTCCGCGCTGCAGTGCTGGATGGGCATGTCGATATAGTTGACAACCTTCTCCTCCGACGCAATGACGTCGATGAGCTCGTCCGTAATGCGCTCAGGGTAGAGGTAGAGCAGGCGGAGCCACTTGAGCCCCGGCAGGCGGCACAGCTCCCGCACAAGCGTACACAGATTGTTCCCCTCGCTGAGATCCTCGCCGTAACGGGTCGGATCCTGCGCGACGAGGTTCAGTTCCGTTACGCCGCTTTCCAGAAGCCACTTCGCCTCGTCGAGGATTTCCTGCATTGGGCGGGAACGGTAGCGGCCGCGGATCATCGGGATGGCGCAGTAGCTGCAGCAGTTCGAGCAGCCGTCGGCAATTTTAAGGTAGGCAAAGAAAGGGAGGTTTGAGAGGATCCGTTCCCCGGAGAGCGGCAGATCCTCCTTCGGGCCGAACTCCATGACACGCTCGCCGCGCAGAGCCCGGCGGACCGCCTCAACGATTTCCGCGTTCTTCCCGATACCCAGGATGACGTCCGCCTCCGGAATCTCCTTGGCGACCTCCTCGCGGTACCGCTCCGCCAGACACCCGGTCACGACAACAGCCTTGATGCGCCCTTCATTCTTGAGCGTACAGAATTCGAGGATATTTTCGATCGACTCGCGCTTAGCGTCCTCAATAAAGCCGCAGGTGTTGATGATGACCACATCGCACAGTCCCGCTTCGGTGCACAGCTCAAATCCGTTCTGCCGCAGAAGCGCGAGCATGATTTCACTGTCCACCTGATTCTTGGCGCAGCCAAGCGATACCATTCCCACTCTGGTTGCCATTGCTCCCCGATTCCCCCCATTAAAATTACCTATATTTTATCATTTTTCCGCTTCGCATGCAAGGGGAAAACCCTTTGCATGCAGAAAACACGGAGCCCCGCCGCTATTCCTCGTATTCGTCGGGATTTTCGATCACATGGCGGATATCCCCATAGGCATATCCCAGCCGCTGTAAGGCGGCGACAGCCCGGCGCCAAGCACGCTCGTCCGCCTCTCCGAGAAGGACAGCCGGATGCCGCCGCCGCAGGAACGCCGCGATGGCCTCGCACGGATCATCCTCCTCGAACTGCGCGACAGCCTCCTCGATGATCTCCTCGTCCACACCGCGGCGGCGCAGCTCCTGCTCCACCCGGCGGGGAGAAAACGCCCGCAGACCCACGAGATCCCTCGCGCAGCGCATGGCATAACTGCGATCATCCACGAGGCCAAGCTCCTCCATCCGTTCCACGGCCTCCTCGGCCGCTGTCGGATCCTGTGTGCGGCACAGCCGCTCGAGGAGCTGATTCCGGGTATAGTCCTGCCCGGACAGGAGCCGCAGCGCCTTATCCTTACAGATACGCAGTTCACTCCGGTACTGTGCCTCGGCGAGTTCGTCAGGCTCCACCTCGTCCCCGACACTCCACCCACATGCCGCGAACACCTCCGGATGCATCGCGAAGCAGAAGTCCCCGTCCACATCGACCGCCATACGCCCACGCTTTGTCTCACGCAGATCGGTGATGCGCACTATTCCCCGTCCTCCGCGGCGAAGTCGGACGGAGCCATGCTGTCATCGAACAGGGGGATCTCCTCCATGGGCGCCTCCTCCACGGATGTCTCCTCCTGCGGCGCCGCGTCCAGATCGTCCGCCTCTACCTGTACATCCACATTCCGGGTGATCCGATTGATTTTTTTCGGCGCCTTGCGGTTGACATCCATCAGCTCTTCCTGGCGTTCCATCACCTGCTTGGCCACATCCTCGGCGAAATCGGGGTGCTCCGTCAGGTAATTTTTCGCGTTGTCGCGCCCCTGCCCGAGGCGGGTCTCCCCATAGTTAAACCACGCGCCGCTCTTCTGGATGATGTCCAGCTTGACAGCCGCGTCGAGGATTTCCCCTGTGCGGGAAATGCCCTGGCCATACATAATATCGAACTCGGCCGTCTTAAACGGCGGAGACACCTTGTTCTTGACCACCTTCACCTTTGTATGGTTCCCGACTGTCTCGCCGCCGACCTTGATGGGCTCCCCGCGGCGGACGTCCAGCCGCACGGAGGAATAGAACTTGAGCGCGCGGCCGCCGGGTGTCGTCTCCGGGTTGCCGTACATGACGCCGATCTTTTCGCGGAGCTGATTGATAAAGATCGCCGTGCAGTTGGATTTGGAGATGGCTCCCGTGAGCTTGCGCAGCGCCTGGGACATCAGCCGCGCCTGGAGGCCCACATGGGTATCGCCCATCTCGCCCTCGATCTCGGCCTTCGTCGTCATGGCCGCAACCGAGTCGACGACCGCTACGTCGATGGCTCCCGAGCGGACGAGCGCCTCACAGATCTCCAGCGCCTCCTCCCCCGTGTTCGGCTGCGAGACGAGCAGAGAGTCGATATCCACTCCGAGCGCCTTGGCATAGACGGGATCGAGCGCGTGCTCCACGTCGATAAACACGGCGCTGCCGCCCTTCTTCTGCGCCTCGGCCACGATGTGCAGCGCCACCGTCGTCTTGCCCGAGGACTCGGGACCGTAGATCTCCACGATCCTCCCCCGCGGCACGCCGCCGATGCCCAGCGCTATATCCAGCATCAGGCTCCCGGTCGGGATGGACTCCACGTTCATCTGCGGCGCCTCTCCTAGGCGCATCACCGCACCCTTACCGTACTGCTTTTCGATCTGTGCCAGCGCGGTCCGCAGCGCTTCATCCTTATCGCCCTGTACATCTACCGGACGCCCCTTCTCTTTCTTCCCTGCCTTGACTGCCATAACCATCCTCCGTGAATAGAATATATGTTCTTCCCCTATTATACCAATAATCCGCGGAAGTGCAAGTCCTTTCCGCGCGATTTTACCCTGCTGCGGCTATTATAACACAAAACCGCTGTGCATACAATCACAGCGGTTTTGAGAGGGAATCTTACTGCACAAAGCCCATCCGTTTCATAAAACGCATCAGATTGTCGATGGTGAGGGCCATATCATCCTTCGCGCGCGGACGCGCCTCCTTATACGGTACAGCCACACGATTGATGCTGAAAATGGCGCTGACGCCTTCGTCATAAGCGCCGCCGATATTGTCGCCTATATCGCCCACTACGGCGATGAGCGGCACGCCGGCCTTTTTCGTCCGCCGCGCCACGCCGATGACCACCTTGCCCAGCAACGACTGGAAGTCGATTTTCCCCTCCCCGGAAAAGACAAGATCGGCCCCTTTGATGAGGCTGTCAAACCCGACGGTATCGAGCACTGTTTCAATGCCCATCTGCAGGATACCGCCGAAGAACGCGACCATCCCGCCGCCCATGCCGCCGGCCGCGCCCGCGCCATGCAGCTCGGTGATGTCCACGCCAAGATCGCGCCGGACAATCTCCGCCATGTGCAGGAGGCCCTTGTCCAGGCGCTCGACCATCGCCTCGTCCGCCCCCTTCTGCGGAGCGAAGACGTGCGCCGCGCCGAGCGGGCCGCACAGCGGATTGTCGATGTCGCACATCGTGACGATGGGGATCTCCCGCAATCTCTCCGGCATCCCGGAAAGGTCGATGGAAGCGATGTTTTCCAGCGTCTCCCCCACCGGGACGAACGCCTTGCCGTCCGCATCGCGGAAGACGGCGCCCAGGGCCGCAGCCGCGCCGCAGCCGCCGTCGTTGGTGGCGCTGCCGCCGAGGCCTACGACCATCTTTGTGCAGCCGTTCTCGAGCGCGTGCGCCATGAGCTGGCCCACGCCATAGGTCGTGGTCTTTTCCGCATGCTTATTGTCGCCCACCATCGGCAGACCGGCTGCCGCAGCCATCTCAATGATCGCCACATCGCCGGGGACCCTGCCGTAAAACGCCTCTACGTCCTCCCCATAGGGGCCCTGTACGCGGAGTGTCACACGTTCGCCGCCCATAGCCTGTAAGAACGAGTCGACGCTTCCCTCGCCACCGTCCGCTACCGGCACGCTGAGCACCTCGGCTTCAGGAAAATGAGAAAGGATTACCCGCCGCATGATGTCGCAGATTTCGCTGGAGGACATGGTTCCTTTGAATGAATCCGGGATGAGAATGACCTTTTTCATAATCGTCTCCTTTTTGCCGTGTTTTATGGTTTATCATTTGATTATTTCCGAATTTTAGATTCAAAAATAACCCAGGGCGGCAGCAGAAAGCTGCCGCCCTGGAGGACACCGGGAGAACGCGGTCTGTTTTCCGCGCCTTTTTCTCTATTCTACTGGATGATTACCCAAGCCACCATTCTCTGAGCTCCGGCCACCATTCGTCCTTGCGGCCGATAACGTCGCGATGGTTGGCGCCTTTGTCCGCTGTCGCCTTGATGTAGTTAATCTCAATGCGGGCCGCGGCTTCCGGAGAGATCTCGGCGAGCTTTTTCTTAAAGCGCTCCGCGTTCTCAGGCGGAATGTGGTTGTCGTCTTCGCCCAGAGTCAGGCGCATGGGGCAGACATCCACGTAACGATCCAAGTGAGTAATCGGGTTGAGCTGGTTGTAGAAATACTGCGCATAACTGTCCGGCTTGCCGGGATCGAGGATAACGCCCGGATTCGTCAGATTGTGCATGCCGGGACGCAGCCAGTCCGGCGTGGTGACGACCGGAGCGCCACGCACGAGGCGATTGTCGATACCGGCCACGGTCATGGTGATGTCGCCGCCCATGCTGATGCCGCCCATGTAGAACTCCGGCTCTACGCCGAGATTCTCAATGGCCCAGTCCACAACACGCTCGGTATCCAGAGTCGTCTGCCCCAAGATGGGCCAGCCGTACTTACGGATATTGGCAAACGTATCGGCATGGACTTCGTCGCGGACGCGGCCCTTCGGGTCGCGCTCACCGTGCTGATACAGATCAAACGCGAGAGCGGTGTAACCCTTCTCGGCGATGTCCTTGAGATACGGTGCCAAGGATTCCTTCGTGCTGCCCAGTCCGCCGAGCCAGATGGCGAGCTTCCTGCCTTCCTTAACAGTACCGGGCTTCACTTCCGGCTCGATGTAGATAACCGGAATATCGTCGCACCAGTCCTTCACGACGGTGATGCCGTCAAGATCAATTTCGCCCTTTTCCTTCGCGGGCGCTTCCGCGAAAGCCGCCGTGCTCATGGACAGTCCCATAACGCACGCCAGAAGAGCAGCTACCCATTTTGTCTTTCTCAATGTCCTTACTCCTTTCACTTTCCACTTCTCACATTCATCATCCATATTTTCAGGTCTCGAAAACGGCCTGCCTCTCCCGTGTCCTGACAGGAGTCTCTGCCTGCGCCCTGTCGTCTCCTCCCGGCCTCACGGTCTCCGGGAGAAGACAATCCGCAGGACAAAACCGGTTTTATGCGGAAATGTTTCTGATATTCAAGCCAGTCAGAAAATCAGCGAAAGAATGAAGATACCAATCATCGAGGACACGCCCAGAAGCAGAGTGCAGAGGGTCTGCGTCTTGTAGCCCTGCTCCGGCTCCATTTCGCCGAAGTTGGTGACAACCCAGAAATAGGAGTCGTTCGCGTGCGAGACAGTCATAGCGCCGGCGCCGATAGCCATAACGGTAAGGGCCGCGAGCGCGGGGGTATTGAGCTGCAGCGCGCCCATGAGGGGAGCAAGGATGCCGGCCGTCGTGGTGATGGCCACGGTCGAGGAACCCTGCGCTGTCTTGAGAATGGCGGCGAGGATGAACGGGAAGAAGATGCCGATTGTCTGCAGAACAGCCGCGTTGCTTGTGATGTAATCCACCATGCTCGTGGAAGAGATGACCTTGCCCAGAACGCCGCCCGCAGCCGTCACGAACAGGATGGGGCCGACAGTCTTCAGGGTCTCGTTGGTGGTCTCATAGAACTTGTCGAGCTTGCCGACACCCGCCATCTGCAACACACCGAAAATGGTGCCGACCGCCAGAGCGATGATCGGAGTACCCAGGAAGGAGCACAGATCGTACAGGATGCCGCTCCAGCCGGCCATGGCCGCGATGGAACCGAGAGCCATGAGGAGAATCGGAACAATGATGGGGGCCAGAGCGCTTGCGCCGCCGGGGATCTGCCCGTAGGAAGCGACCAGCTCCTCATAGGACTTGACGATTTCGCCGTTATCCGCTTCATCCTTGGCCTTAACGGACTTGCCGATGTACTTGGCAAAGAAATAGCCCACAGCCAGCGGAATGATGGAGCACAGCACGCCCATGCCCATCACAAGCAGCAGGTTTTCGCCGATGCCCAGCGTGTTCGCTGCGGCGATAGGGCCGGGGGTGGGAGGAATGAAGACGTGCGCGATGTACAGGCCCGCGGAGAGCGCGACCGTCATCGCAACGCTCGAGGTCATTGTGCGGCGGACAAGCGCCTTACGGATGGGGTTGAGGATGACGAAGCCCGAATCACAGAAGACGGGGATGGAGACAACCCAGCCCATGATCAGCATGGCCAGCTCCGGATGTTTCTTGCCGACGAGCTTGATGACCAGATCCGCGAGTGTAAACGCAGCGCCCGTTACCTCAAGAATGCTGCCGATGAGCGCGCCGAGGATGATGACGATGCCGATGCTCGTGAAGGTCCCGGAAAAACCTGCGCCGATGACATTGGCGATGCCCTGCGTGACGGTGCCGTCCTCCGCGGTCTTATTGACCAGCGGAATCCCCGCCACAAGCCCCAGAATGAGAGAAATGGCCATGATGGAGATAAACGGATGAATTTTGAACTTGGAGATGGCGACAATCATCAGAACGACTGCCAGCACAAATGCGACGATAAGTGGGAATCCTGACATAAAATACCCTCCTCATGATAAAGTAGGGGAACTTATATATTTTCCGGCAAAATATTCGTCCCCTTTAGTGTAAAATATACAGGATTTCTTTTATTTTGTCTACGTTCCCGAGAACAGGTTATTAGGTAAAATTATAGTCTACAGAACATATCTATAAAAGATATCCTGTTTCCTTTGTTTTATTTCTCCAAATCCCTGTTTTCCCAGAAGAGCGGGTGAGCTTCCATCTCATGAAAAAAAAGCAGCGCCATATAAAAAACGGCGGCATGACTGGGCAGGCGGACGTCAAAGCCGGAGATCTCGTGCAGGCGGCGCAGGCGGTACTGAAGC
The DNA here is from genome assembly GCA_949743955.1 of uncultured Oscillospiraceae bacterium. Classification (GTDB taxonomy): domain Bacteria; phylum Bacillota; class Clostridia; order Oscillospirales; family Ruminococcaceae; genus Harryflintia. The sequence goes on from CATJVQ010000026.1 coordinate 13,204, forward strand.
GTATTTTTATGCAGATACAGTGCGTCGGCCGCGCGCTGGAGAGATCCTTCGGCCGCGAAATACGCCTCGAGCAGGCCCATCCACCGCAGCAGCTCTTCATACCGGCAGCCGGGAAACACCTTGTGCAGGTATTCTTCTTTCGTCCGGTGCGGGATATCTCCGACAAAGAGCTCGAGCGTGACGCGGTCATAGAAAAAGATGCCGCCCGACAAGCGCCGGGACGCCTGCCAGGAGCGGTTCGCCTGCATATATGCCTGATGGATGTCGGCGGCGCCGCCGTCGATCCCCACAGCCAGGCGCACATGAAAGGAGGCGAACGCCATCCGGCACAGCCGCTCGGCCAGCGCCTGCATATCCTCGCCCGGGCGCTTGCGCACGAGCAGGATCTGCCTGGCGGCGTTGCGCAGGATGATGTTCCCCGCCTCCCCTTCCACCAGGCCGGATACCGCTGTCTCCAAGAGCTCGAGCTGCTTCTGCCCCTCGGCGGTACTGATATAGTGATCCAGATCACGGGGACTGACAATCATCACCCGGCGCGGCAGGGCGATATCAATACCCAGCGCCAGCCCTCTCTCCGCCAGCGCCTGCGCCTGAAGCATCCCGCCCTCGAGGACCCAGTCCTCCAGAAACCGGCTGCGTACGCGCAGTCCTAGGCGGCGCTCGTCCTGCTCCGTCCACTCACGGATGAGGATTTCTGTCATTTTTTTGACAACCTGCCCATAGCTGACAACCTGATTATAGTCCCCGGTGATGCCGATGACCCCCACCGTAACTCCCTCATGGCGGATAGGAAGATTGAGCCCGGGACGTACACTCTCGGTAGCCGTCTCGGGCGTGACATAATATTCGGGGAGATTCTCATCAATAATCCGCTTGGCTCCCTCATGGAAGTGGCCAAGGCGGGCGGCATCCGTGCTGGCGATGATATAGCCCCGCTCATCCATCATATTGATATTCTGCCCTACAATGCTGCCGATTTCACCGACGATACGCTGTGCGCTCTGTGTGGACAGACGCATGGCAAACACCCCTCCCCTGCTGAAAAGATGAGGGTATGATACCACAAAAAGGCGGGGGTTTCAAGCGTTTCCCATCGCCCCGCCGCCGCACAGGAGCAGGACTGCCGCCACCAGCAGCAGCTCCCCCCGCCCGACCGGAGCGTACAGACGGACAGGGATCTCCCCCGGTTCGATAATACCTCCTCCGAAGGGGCGGATCTCCCTCTGCAGGCAGACCATGGCGCACTCATCGGTGAGGCTCGAGAGGGTGAGTGTGTCACGCACGGAGAGACCGCAGGTGAGCGTCTTTAAGTGATGCGCCGCCGCGAAAGCGAGGGCCTCCCTATTTTCCGAGTGGACGACCGCCAGCGCGTGTTCATCCGGGGTGAAGGGATAGTCCGGCGGCGGGGCGGCGCCCAGAACATAGACTGTGTCCCCCGTGCAGGAGGGGGGGACATCCGCCTCCAGCAGCAGGACATCCGGCGCGTGGACGGGGGATACTCTCTCCGGCGTGACGGATAGCACCCGGCAGCAGTCCGAGAGCGTGCGGAAAAGCACCCCCGTCATCGGGCCCGGCGGCGTAACGATGATTGTGACCATCCCGTTTCCCTCCCGCTTCAGTTTTCTAATGGATAGTATTCATCCATGAGCCGGTCCTATACGCGGAAATTTGTGAAAAATACGGAAAACGGACTGGAACGTGGATGGAAACTGTGATAAAATAGGAATACCTTTACGTGTATTCTACTCTTGCATGTATTATCATGAGGAGGCCATGAGCCATGCTGGAAAAAGCTGATTTGAAAAAGACAATGATCGGGCCGGAGTTTAAACAGCTCTGCGGCCGCCTGAAGGGCGAGCTGGCCGTATTGCAGCACGCCGTGAAGGAAAAACGCCTGCCGGTGATAGTCCTGTTCGAGGGCTGGAGCGCGGCCGGCAAGGGGAGCATGCTGGCGGATCTCATCCTGACGCTGGATCCGCGCAGCTTCAAAGTGTATTCCACCCTCCCGCCCACGGAGGAGGAGCGCCGCCGCCCCTTCCTCTACCGCCACTGGATCCGCACGCCGGAAGGGGGCCGCTTCTCTATCTTTGACCGGAGCTGGTATCCGGAGGTTTCGCTCGCCCGCGTGGAAGAGAAGCTGCGCGCAAAGGAAGCATACCGGATGATGGATTCGATCAACACCTTCGAGCGCCAGCTCTCCGACGATGGCACGCTGATTATCAAATTTTTCCTGCACATCTCGCATAAGGAGCAGGAAAAACGGCTCAAAAAGCTCTCCGCCGACAAGGACACCGCATGGCGCGTCACGCCGCGGGACTGGAAACGGTATAAGCTCTATGACGAATATTACACCGCTTTCGACGAGATGCTCGAGCACACTGACACACCATATGCACCCTGGCATGTTATTGCCTCGCACGATAAGGGCGCCGCGATGGCGGAAATTTACCGCGTGATGGTCACCTCGATTAAATCCGCGCTCGCGGCCAAGGAAAAGCCCCCTCTCCTGCCGGAGGGGAGCCCCGAGGCGGGCGGCTTCCCGCTCGTGCGCACACCGAAGCTCAGCGACATCCCGCTGGACATGACCGTCGATCCGGAGCGCTACAAGGAGCTCTTAAAGAAAAAGCAGAAAAAGCTCGCAGAGCTGCACAACCGCCTCTACCGCACCCGAACCCCGGTTGTGGTCGTCTACGAAGGGTGGGATGCCGCCGGTAAGGGCGGCAATATCCGCCGGCTGGTGAAGAGCCTCGATCCGCGCGGGTATGAGGTGGTGCCTATCGCCGCGCCGAGCAAGACAGAGCTGGCCCACCAGTACCTCTGGCGCTTCTGGAAGGAAGTTCCCAAGGACGGGCATGTCGCCATCTTTGACCGGAGCTGGTACGGCCGCGTGATGGTGGAGCATATCGAGGGCTTCTGCACGCCGCAGGACTATCACCGCGCGTTTCGGGAGATCAACGAGTTCGAGAAGGAGCTCTATGACTGGGGTGCGGTCGTGATCAAGTTCTGGCTGCAGATCGATAAGGAGGAGCAGCTCCGCCGCTTCAAGGACCGCCAGGAGACGCCGGAAAAGCAGTGGAAGATCACCGACGAGGACTGGCGCAACCGTGAAAAATGGGATCAGTATGAGGATGCTGTCAACCGCATGCTCGAACTGACCTCGACAGAGTACGCCCCCTGGACCATCATCGAGTCGCAGGATAAGCGTTTTGCCCGCCTCAAGGCGATTGAAGCGTTTATCAGTGCCATTCAGAAAAGACTGTGAGACCGGTTCCCGAAGTCTGTGAGGAGTGAGAACCCATGATAAAGAGCGACGAAGCGCTGTTCGAGGCTCGTCTTTCACGCCACATCGACGAACTGCGCTGGCTGTATATGGAGCTGTATGACGACGAAACCCTGTTCGGCGAGCTGTGCAGCCGGATGCGCGATTTTGCCCTTGAGCGCACCGGCGCTCTCGCAGAGCGGGACAGTCTCCGTGAGGCGGATCCGGAGTGGTATAAGTCCCGCAATCTCACCGGCATGATGATGTATATCGACAATTTCGGCGGTACGCTTCAGGGTGTCTGCGAGCGCCTGCCCTATCTTGAGCAGGCGGGGGTCAGCTGCCTGCACCTCATGCCGTTCCTGAACACGGTCCCGGGCCGCAGCGACGGCGGCTATGCTGTCGCGGATTTCCGCACCGTCCGCCCGGATCTCGGGACGATGGAGGATCTCGAGGCGCTCACCGCCGCCTGCCATGAAAAGGGCATCAATGTTTGCATGGATTTCGTGATGAACCACACCAGCGAGAATCACGAGTGGGCCCAAAAGGCCCGGGCCGGGGATGCCGAATATCAGAGCCGCTACTTCCTTTTCGACGATCCGGCCATCCCCGCCGAATATGAGAAGACCGTTCCGCAGGTCTTCCCCACCTCGGCACCCGGCAACTTCACTTTTCTGCCCGATCTCGGCCAGTATGTCATGACCACCTTCTACCCCTATCAATGGGATCTCAATTACCAGAATCCCCGGGTATTCAATGAAATGATGTATAATTATCTCTATCTGGCCAACCGGGGCATGGATATTATCCGTATCGACGCAGTGCCGTATATCTGGAAGGAGCTCGGCACCGACTGCCGCAATCAGCCGAAGGTACACACCATCGTGCGTTTGATGCGCATGATCGGGGAGATTGTCTGTCCTTCCGTCATCCTGCTCGGCGAGGTTGTCATGGAGCCGGTCAAGGTTGTCCCCTATTTCGGGACCATCGAGAAACCGGAGTGCCATATGCTGTATAATGTGACAACGATGTGCACCACCTGGCACACCGTCGCCACGAAGGACACCCGGCTGCTGCGCCGTCAGCTCGATATTCTGTGCACCCTGCCCCGGGAGTATGTCTTCTTAAACTACCTGCGCTGTCACGACGACATCGGCTGGGGGCTGGACTATGCGGCGCTGCAGGACTGGGGCATGGAGGAGGTCGCGCACAAGAAGTATCTGAACGACTATTTCCGGGGTCTCCGGGAAGGAAGCCGGAGCCGGGGCGAACTCTATAACGACGATCCCGCCTCCGGAGACGCCCGCCTGTGCGGCACGACGGCCAGCCTGTGCGGTCTGGAGACCGCTGAGACCGAAGCGGAGATCGATCTCGCCGTGCGGCTGGATCTCACGCTGCACGCCATGGTGTTCATGCAGAGCGGCATCCCCATGCTGTACAGCGGCGACGAAGTCGCTCAGCTTAACGATTATACATATAAGGAGGACCCGCAGAAGGCCGACGACAGCCGCTATCTCCACCGGGGAAAGATGCGCTGGGATTTGGCCGGCCGTGCGGAGGATCTGTCCGCTCCGGAGGGGCGCATTTTCCAGGGAATCAAGAAGCTGGAGGCACTGCGGGAGGCCTGCCCCGCCTTCTCCGTTTACGCGGATGTATGGCTCCTCGATACCGGAGACGACGGGCTTCTGGCCATCGGACGCTATGCGGAGAAGCAGAAGATCATCGGTGTCTTTAACTTCACCCCGGAGGCGAAGACGATCACATGCCCTTACGATCCCGGCGAGTTTACAGACCTGCTCTCCGGAGAACAGTACACGCTGGAAGACCTGCCCATCCCCGCGTATGGGTGCCGCTACATGGAGCGGAAGTTTACAGAATGACAGAACCCATACAGGAAAACAGCCGGGAGACAGTCCCCCGGCTGTTTTCGCATTTTTCTGCAAAATGGCGTACTAACCGGCTTCCGCTGAAAAATAGCTTGTTTTTCCAGTAGAGTTTTGCTATAATTAATCCGTTTAAATTCCCGGATTTTGATCTCTGCAAAAAACAAAATGGGGGGAAACTTATGAGAGAAAAAGGGGAGAGGACAGCCGGACAGAGCGCGGGTAAACGCCGCGGCTGGGGAATTACCGGAAAATTGGTAGCGGCAATTATTGGAAGCATTCTTATCGCAGTAGTACTTCTGTTGGGGGTCGTCTTTGTCCGGATGTCCAGCGCTCTGCTGGATAAGAGCGAGGATCTGATCCGTTCAACCACCGAGCGGACCATTCAAGAGACCAGCGCTTGGATGAACCGGATACTGGCCACGCTGGAAACGCAGCGTGACACGATTGAATATGAGAATATGGATATCCCCGCGATAGAGGAATATGTCCGGCACACGGTCGATCCGGACAGCGCATACCCCGCCGGTTTATACGTAGCCTTGACGGACGGATCCCTCTACCATGCCTCCTTTGTCCCGGGGCCGGATTTTAACGCCTTAAGCAAGTCCTGGTATCAGGACGGACTGCGTTCGGAAAGCTTTATTCTGGGCGACGTATACTTTGACGAGGACAGCCAGAGCTATGTCGTCGGGGCATCCGGGGTGCTCAGGGACTCGAGCGGAGCTGTACGGGGTGTCGCGGCGGCGGACGTGTATCTGAACTCCATCTCAAAAATTGTGGAAGGAGTTCAGCTAGAGAAAACCGGCGGCATCTTCCTAGTGGACTCCCGGACGGATACCATCATCGGGCACCGGGACTCTTCGATAACCGGACAGAAGCTGAGTGAAATTCAGGAAGGGATTTTTGCCTACGCCGACCAGCAGATCCGGTCCGGGAATACAGGGCTGTTCATTTCCGGAAATGATTACATTCAGGTGGAAAAGGTTCCGGGCAGCGACTGGATCACGGTAACATATGTATCCCGCGGGGAGGTTCTGGAGGATCTGTCCGCTCTTGCCGTTTTGGTTGCGGCAATAGCTGCCGCAGCCATCCTTCTGATGACGCTGCTGATCATCATCCAGGTCCGGCGGGTCATCGGGCGGCCTGTGCGCGTACTGAGCTATGCCGCCACCCGGATTGCGGAGGGTGAACTGGAGCAGACAATCGATTACCGGTCCGGAGACGAACTGGGTGTCTTGGCGGACGATTTCAACCAGGTTACACTCCGGCTCAGAGAATATGTGACGTACATTGATGAGATTGCGCGGACGCTGCATGAAATCGCATCCGGAAACCTGGCCTTTACGCTGCAGTGTGAATATACCGGTGAGTTTGCGAAGATTAAATCGTCTCTGGAGGATATCTCCCTTGCTCTCAACCGTACAATGGGTCAGCTCCGTTCCGCTTCCCGTGATGTGGCCGCCGAAGCGGAGCAGGTTTCCAACGGATCGATGACCTTGTCCCAAGGTTCTACCGAACAGGCCACCGCAGTAGATACACTGGCCCAGCACATTGATTCCGTGTCGGACAGTGTCCACAAAATCGCTCAGGGTGCTCAGGAAGCCGACCGCATCGCCCGCGAGGTAAAGGACGGTCTCCTCGCGAGCGATGAAAAAATGCGCAATCTACAGGAAGTGATCCAGAACACCAGCGACAAGTCCTCGGAAATCCATAAGATTGTCAAGACCATCGAGGATATCGCTTTTCAGACCAATATCCTTGCGCTGAATGCCGCCGTGGAGGCCGCCCGCGCCGGCTCTGCCGGAAAGGGCTTCGCCGTGGTGGCGGATGAGGTCCGCAATCTGGCGGGCAAGTCCTCCGACGCCGCCAAGGAGACCACGGCTCTCCTGAGCCAGACGGTGGAGATCATGGGCGAAGGCGTGCGTGCGGCGCAGGATACCGCACAATCCATGCTGGCAGTCGTGGATCAGGCGGACAAGATGGGCAATCTGGTCAGCGGTATTGCTGAGTATACCCAGCAGCAGGCAGTAAACACCGAGGAAATCACGCATGGAATCGGAGAAATTTCCAGCGTTGTGCAGAGCAATGTCGCGACAGCGGAGGCCAGTGCCGCCGCGAGCGAGGAGCTCTCCAGCCAGGCCGCCATGCTCAGCGAGATGGTGTCCAAATTTCAGCTGAAGGAGACCGTTCCGGCAGATTCGTATATCGCTTGAAAAATGTAAGATTTTGGGATTCATTCTTTAACAGCAGAATTCATGACCGGCACCCATCCAGTATGGGTGCCGGTTTTTGTCTAAGCAGGGAAACCTGTTTATTCAGAGACTGTATCTTTCTCAGAAAAGAACCGGATTCCACTTCTTTCGGCCTATCCCCTTCCCCTCTCAGATATTCCGCTTCTTCAGGAATGATCCCCCCTTGGCAGACAGGGCCATTTTTGAGGCGTTTTCTGTAAAACGGCGTTTAAATGCCGGGATAGACGCATATAGATGTCTTAGACTACGCACGCAGGGGGGAAGGCTTTGAAGGGTTTACCTGAGGAAAGAGCAGTTGCTCTGGCGGAATACATTATCAAAAATAACGCGACAGTGCGGGACGCGGCCAGTGTTTTTCATATTTCCAAGAGTACCGTACATAAAGATGTCACCGAACGTTTATATACCATCAACGCCCGCTTATTCGCCGAAGTTAAGCAGGTGCTGGATCACAACAAATCCGAGCGGCATATCCGCGGCGGGATGGCGACAAAGCATAAATATGCAGCGATGAAAACCGTATAGACTGAAAGCGGGGGATCCGGCTGGCGCCGAATCCTCCGCTTTTTCTATTCGGTGCAAAATAAAATTCTTTTGTCCGAAAAGTTCGGACAGCCTCTGGTACAATTCAACGCATAGTAAAAACCCCAATATATTGTTCCGCCTTCAGCGGAACCAAACAGGAGGAAGTTATGAATAAACGTCAACTCATCCGCACTGTCTCTGATAAGATCCAAATTCCTGAAAAAGTGACGGGAATGGTCTTGCAGGCAGCACTGGACACCATTATCGAATCCACAGCAAAACAGGAGGATGTCCGTCTGTCCGGCTTTGGGACATTCAGGCGGAAACACCGTAAACAGAGAGTCGGGCGAAATCCGCTTACCCGGGCGGCTGTCATCATCCCAGAGAAAGACATCCCCTGTTTTACCCCCGGAGTCCGGCTGCTGGACGCTGTCAAGAGATCATCTCCGGCAAAGGGATAAAAGAAATAAACTGCATCCCCTGCAGAACACAGGATGTTTCGCCGCTTATCCCCGCTTTTTGCCGGCGCATTCCGCTATCCGCCGGATCCTTTCCATCAGCCAGTCGTTATCTGCCAGAAGATTATAGACCGCATCCTCAGAGAGGACCCCGCGTTTTAAATCCGGCGGCAGTTTTCCCTGCGCATCGTCTTCAAAATCTGTCATCCACTGGCGGCTGGCATAGTAGCTTTCCAGCTCCCCTATCCGGCGCCGCATATCCGGCGCCGCACCGCTTCATACTGTTCCAGAGCTTTGTCCAAAGTCTCCACCGCCGCCAGAGCCTCGTTTAAGATCTCTTCCATGTGCATGATTCTCTCTGTCTGCTCCACATCCACACCCCCTTCATCAATTTCTTTGCAGCTATTATAGGGAATTTTTTTTGTAAAGTCAACGGATGAAGCGTCATACATCCTCTTGCGGTTCCGCCTTCAATGTGATACAATATATCGTATGCAATGTGTGCAGCTTAAATAGAGAGGGGACAGAGCCACAACAATGACAGAGATCTCAAAAAATGCGCTGACCGTATTGGAAAAGCGCTATTTTACAAAGGATGAAACGGGAACCGTTTTGGAAAACGCCGAAGGGATGTTCCACCGTGTCGCGCACGCGGTCGCGCAGGCGGATTGCCCGTTCGGAGGAGATGCGGAAAAAACTGAAGCGTGCTTTTACGAGATGCTTTCCGCCCTCGACTTCCTTCCCAACTCCCCCACGCTGATGAACGCAGGCCGCCCGCTCGGGCAGCTCTCCGCCTGCTTCGTGCTCCCGATCGGGGACAGTATGGAGGAGATTTTCGAAGCGGTCAAGCAGGCGGCGCTCATCCACAAATCCGGCGGCGGGACAGGCTTCTCCTTCTCCCGCCTGCGTCCGAAGGGGAGCGCCGTGCGCACGACGGGCGGCGTCGCCAGCGGGCCGGTCAGCTTTATGCGCGTGTTCAATATGGCCACGGAGGCTGTCAAGCAGGGCGGGACACGCCGCGGCGCCAATATGGGCATCCTGCGCATCGATCACCCGGATATCCTCGAATTCATCGACTGTAAGCAAAATAACAGCGACATCACCAATTTTAATATTTCCGTGGGCATGACCGAGCATTTTATGCAGCAGGTCGAGGCCGGCGAGGAATACGCCCTCATCGATCCCAAAACACGCCAGGAAGCCGGGCGCCTGAACGCCAGAGAGGTCTTTGAGAAGATCGTGGACAGTGCGTGGCACAACGGCGAGCCGGGCATCATCTTTCTCGATCGCATCAACCGCGACAACGTCGTGCCCAGGCAGGGAGAGATCGAGAGCACCAACCCCTGCGGGGAACAGCCCCTTCTCCCCTACGAGAGTTGCAACCTTGGCTCTATCAACCTGACGCACATGCTGCGCGAAACGCCGGACGGCTGGGAGTTCGACCGGGAAAAGCTCGAGCGCACTGTCCGCAGCGCGGTGCATTTTCTGGACAATGTCATCGAAATCAACCGCTATCCGCTCGGGCAGATTGAGGCCACCACAAAGGCCACCCGCAAAATCGGCCTGGGTGTGATGGGCTTCGCGGACATGCTCCTGCGCCTGGGGATGCCATACGATTCGGAGGAGGCCGTCGCCTTTGCGGAGGGGCTGATGCGCGACATCAACGCCTGGGGACACGACGCGAGCGCCGCGCTCGGCCGCGAACGCGGCAGCTTTCCGCTCTTTGCCGAGAGCATCTATCATGAGGGATCCGCCCTGCGCAACGGTACGGTGACGACCATCGCCCCCACCGGCACGCTCTCCATCATCGCGGGCTGCTCCTCCGGCGTGGAGCCCGTTTTCGCCTATGTCTATATCCGCAACGTCATGGACGGCACGGAGATGCTCGAGGTCAACCCCGTCCTGCGCGAGACGCTCGAGAGCCAGGGACTGTACAGCGACGAGCTCATGCGGCGCATCGCCAAAGAGGGGACACTCGCTCACATCGAGGAGCTGCCCGCGGAAATCCGCCGGGTGTTCGTCTGTGCGCACGACATCTCCCCGGCGGCCCATGTCCGCATGCAGGCGGCTTTCCAGGCGCATACGGATAACGCCGTCTCCAAGACGGTTAACTTCCGCCGCACCGCCACCCGGGCTGAAGTCGCCGAGGTCTACCAGCTCGCATACCGCCTCGGCTGCAAGGGCGTTACCATCTACCGCGACGCGAGCCGGGAAAATCAGGTGCTCAATATCGGTTCTGTCCGCAAGTCCGCCGAGAACAAGCCGTTCGGCGCTATTGTGCCGCGTCCGCGCCCGGCCGTTACATGTGGTGTCACCGAGCGCATGCACACCGGCTGCGGCAACCTCTATGTCACCGTCAATTACGACGAGAACGGCATCTGTGAGGTGTTCACCTCCACCGGAAAGGCCGGCGGCTGCCCCTCCCAGTCCGAGGCTACAGCACGGCTGGCATCGGTCTCCCTGCGCAGCGGCGTATGCGTGGACGAAATCATCCACCAGCTCCGCGGCATCCGCTGCCCGTCCACTGTCCGGCGCGACGGCGTTAACTGCACCTCCTGCCCCGACGCTATCGCACGCGTGATCGAGAAGGTCCGCAGCGACCTTGAACCCCCGGCTCCGGACGCCTCCCCCGCTTCTGCGGCGGCGGAACACGCTCCCGCGCACACACCGCAGATACTCCACTCCTGCCCAGAATGCGGGGCTGTGCTTGAGCATGAGGGCGGCTGTGTCGCCTGCCGCTCGTGCGGTTACGCCAAGTGCAACTGATCCCTGCATACAATTAAGGCGGGATGCCCGAATGGGCTCCCGCCTTTTGTTTTGTTTACCGTCCGCCCTCTATATTCCACAGGCGGCGCGCTTCCGCCAAGAGAACGCCCCGGGTATTGGGGATGTCCCCATCAACGACCCGCGCCAGCAGATGCGAAAGCGTCCGGCCGATGACCGGTCCCCGGGGCAGGCCCATGGCCAGCAGATCCTCTCCACCGGCAGCCAGCCCCGCAAGCGTCACACACGCGCCGGACGCGATAACCCTGTTCAGTACTGCTTCGGCCTCCTTGGCCTCATGCGCCCGCGAAGCCTCCCCCTTCTGGAATTCCAGCAGCAGACGCAGGCGCTCCTCCCCCAGCCGGGACAGCCAGCGGCGGATCTCCCTCTCCCGCGGCGGAATTACCGCCTCCCGGTTTTCGGTGAGCGCCAAGACATGCTGTATCGCGGCGCGATCATAACGCAGGCGGGTCAGGATCTCCCGAACCCCTTCGCAGCCGCCAAGCAGCGCAGCCAGACGAACCTCCCGAACAGGAACTGTATGCCCCAGCACATATCCCGCACGCTCCAGCGCGCCCGCATCTCCGGACGCCAGCTCCGGGATAAATACCTCGAAGACTTCCGGATATTCCCGCAGGGTTTCGGCCGCGTACCGGCCGCAGAGGAGCTTGTCCAGCTCGTGCGTGATCCGCTCGGCTGAGACACGCTCTAAAAGGCGCCGGTTTTCCAAAACCCCCCGCGCCGCCGCAGCATCGAGGTGAAAGCCGAGCTGTGACCGAAAACGCAGAGCACGCAGAATCCGCAGCGCGTCCTCACGAAAGCGCACATCCGCCTCACCCACGCACCGCAGGATCCCCGCGCGCAGATCCGCCTCCCCGCCGAAAGGATCGAACACCCCCTCCCCAGGGCGGTACGCCATCGCGTTGACGGTAAAGTCGCGACGGGCCAGATCCTCCCGAATATCCGCGGTAAAGGCGACACTGTCCGGCCGGCGCATATCGGAATACTGCCCGTCGACACGGAAGGTGGTGATTTCCATCGCCACACCATCAAGGAGGACAGTGACTGTCCCATGGCGCACACCGGTGGGGATGACACGGGCACAGGACACGAAACAGGCGGCTGTCTCCTCCGGGAGTGCGTCCGCCGCCAGATCCCAGTCGCCGGGAGTGCGCCCGAGCAGCCCGTCACGCACACAGCCGCCCACGAGGTACGCCCGGTGTCCGCTCTCTTCAAGCAGGGACAGCGCCCGCCGGACCGCTCCCGGCAGCTCAGTTAAAATCCGCGCAGGAATGCCAGACGTTCTGTACGTCGTCATTATCCTCCAGCATATCGAGCAGCTTTTCCATCTTTTCGAGATCCTCGGGGTTCTCCAGCTTTGTCTGGGTGACGGGGATGTACTCCACCTCCGCGGACTCGAAATGATACCCTTTCTTTTCAAGCGCATCGCGCACGGCCTGCAAATCGTCCGGATTCGTGGTGACTTCGATGATGTCGCCCTCAAACACATAGTCCCCGGCGGAGGTCTCCATCAGGTCCTCCATGAATTTATCCTCGTCGATCTCCTCGTCCGGGTTTTCCACAAGGATGAGCCCCTTGCGTTCAAACAGGAAGGAGACGCACCCGTTCTGCCCGAGGTTCCCGCCGTACTTATCGAAGTAGTGGCGCAGATCCCCCGCTGTCCGGTTGCGGTTGTCTGTGAGTGCGTCGACCATCACGGCCACGCCGCTCGGGCCGTACCCTTCATAGACGATGGACTCATAGTTATCCTTCTCCGAGTCGCCGGCCGCCTTTTTAATCAGGCGGTCGATATTGTCGTTGGGGATGTTGTTGGCCTTCGCCTTGGAGATGAGGTCACGCAGCTTCGCGTTATTTTCTGGCACGCCGCCGCCCTCTTTGACCGCGACGACGATTTCCCTGCTGATTTTCGTGAAAACCTTGGCACGGGCGCCGTCGGTCTTTTCTTTTTTACGTTTGATCGTACTCCATTTGGAATGTCCTGACATACGTGACGCCTCCGTCAAAATCTAGTCTCTGACCTATGGCAATTCTCAAAAATATTTCCACTTGTCGCGCCGCAGAAAGCCTGCGTTATGGCCTTCTGCGGCGTATAGTTCGGTAATATTTTTGAAAATTGCCATATTTATTATACCAAACCCCAGGAGGCAAGTCAACGGTACGAGGCATCTTTGCCTCATGGATAAATTCTATACATTTTTTTATTTTTATTTAAAAAAACTATTGACAAACTCCGATTCATCCGTTATAATAAAGTCACAGTCAAGGGAGAGATAAAGAAAGAAACAAATCACCATCCGAGGCGGTATAGGAAAGCCGGATGGGTAGCGAAAGGGGTGGTTCCGATGTACGTGGAAGAAGAGACAATACCGTTTTCGGTTCCGCCGGTAATTGCCTGATTTGGTAAGCTGTTTTTGTCAGGGAATATGTTTCGATTCTTATTGCAGAGCGGATATACAAACGCATTCGACAAGAGACGAACTCGTGCAGGGTGATTTCCATTCAAAATGGAGCTTCCGGATACAGAGTAAACGTTCAGTCAATGGAAGCAATTAGCGATGCAATCAAAAATCCTATCATTCCTTTACGTTTTGAGTGGACTTGACCACAGAGGATACGAACAGGCGCTCAGAATTGGCGGAAATCGAAAACGAAACGGGTATTTTCACAGGAAATCCGGCAAATGGGTCCGGAAAGTGGAAAGCCGTTATTCCCCATAGCGTTTGCATAGATGGGCCTGCCGCAAGACTCACGGCAGTTTCGGGAGGGCTGTAAGATGGGAATCTGTTTTGCGGCGTACCCACACGAAAACTGAATAGGATAAATCATCCGGAATCGTAATGGTTCCGGATGATTTTTATTTCCCCTTCCCCTCCCCGGCCAGCATGACGGCCAGATATACCGCGCAGACCAGCAGTGTAAAGTTCTGGTAGACGGCGCAGAGCACACAGGCCGCCGCCCCCACGGCGGCCAGCGTCAGGACAGCTGCCCACCGCAGGACGCGCGCGGCCCCTGGGGAAGTGAAAATTTCCCGTACAGCGTTCCCGCCGTCGAGCGGCGGGATGGGAGCAAGCTGGAACAGTCCGACACCGAGCTGAAACACGCCGAAAGCCGAGGATGCATCAATAAGCAGCGCGGCGCTCCCCAGGATGAGATTGCACACCGGCGCACACAGGTAAACGGCGGCCCGCTCCCTGCATGAGAGGGCGGAGAGGTCCGCGTCGATGCGCGCTCCATACAGGCGCAGCTCAACCGCCCGTATGTGCGCGCCGAAAAGCGCCATCGCCGCCAGATGTGCGCCCTCGTGCAGGGCGATGACACACAGGAACGGCGGAACTAGGAAGCTGTGATCCAGCAGTGTAAAGAGTGCGAGCCCCGCCAGAAACCAGAACGATACATACAGGCGGACGCCCCCGATATGCCCCCCTCTCAAAGGAGCTGGACGAGCGGGTCACAGGAGAGTGTATCCCGCCTGATCTCAAAGTGGAGGTGCGGGCCAGTCGCATACCCCGTACTGCCGACAAGCGCCACCCTCTCCCCCTGCCGGATGTGTTCTCCCGCCCGCGCTATCGTCTCCTCACAGTGGCAGTAGAATGTCTGGAGGCCGTTTTCGTGGTCAACCAGGACATAGTTGCCGTAGCTTTCGCTGTGCCCCACGTCCCCCACCACGCCGGGGAGAGCGGCATAGATGACGCTTCCCGCGGGCGCGGCGATATCCAGCCCCGTGTGGAAGTCCTCCGCCCCCGGCGCGAGCGGGTTTTCCCGCCAGCCGAAGCGGGAGGTCACCTCCCCCGTGAGCGGGGCGCGCGGCTTGGCGCTCAGCAGCAGCGGCGAAACGTCCACTCCCCGCGGCACCCCTCCCATCGCCGGATCAGCATCCCCGGAGGCGCCGAGGGTCGCGGGATAGTCCGGCTTCCCGATGCCGAAGCGGGCGAGGAAGCCCGTCACAGGGCTGATGTCGATGCCGAAGCGTTCGCGCAGGATGAGCTCCAAATCCCATTCGGCGGGGGACAGGGAGGAAAAAAGTTCATCCGCCATGCTCTCATTTCCGGTCAATACGTCCTCCCCTATCCGGCGCACTGTCTCAAACACGTCGGGGAAAAAAAGCCGGCTTATCCACACCGCTCCGATGAGGAGAGCTGTCAGGAGAATCTGCAGGGTCATGTAATCGCTCTGCCTCTGCACGTCTTCCCCGCCGCGCACGTCCCGGCCGCGCCGTCCATCCCGTTGAGTTACACCTTGTGTGACACGTTGCGCCATTCAAGCCGCCCCCTGTTTGTCCGTTCTGTCCACAGCGTATGCTCAGGAGAGAAAAAACATACCGACGAATGGACGGGTGTGCCCGGCGGAGGATACCGGAGAAAAGCAGAGAAAAGCAGAACTATTGGCGGGAAAAATCCGAATTTGTTCTGAAAAATCGCGATCATTGCAGATAAATGGCAGAAAATCATTGACAAACAGAATTTTTCTGCTATAGTGATTATCGTGTGTTCCCCTTCAGAAGGGTGCTGCGGAGGGGGCGCGGAAACAGGAAAAAGGAGGAAGGATAGGCCAACTATGAAAGATGTTCTGATTGACCTGCGCGACCTGGTTGTGGAATACGACGGGGAGCGCGTGCTCAACGGTCTGAGCCTGCAAATCCGCGACAAGGAATTCGTCACATTCCTGGGTCCTTCGGGCTGCGGAAAGACAACCACACTGCGGATCATCGGCGGCTTTATCGAGCCGGTGAGCGGAGACGTTTTCTTTGACGGAAAACGCATCAACAGCCTCCCGCCCTATAAGCGTGCGGTGAACACAGTCTTCCAGCGCTATGCGCTCTTTCCGCATCTGAACGTCTATGAAAACGTAGCGTTCGGGTTAAAGGTGAAGCGCCTGCCGGAGAAGGAAGTCCACTCGCGCGTGGAGGAGATGCTTGAGATGGTGGGGCTGCGCGGATATGAGCGGCGCGGTGTCGCGCAGCTCTCAGGCGGGCAGCAGCAGCGTGTCGCCATCGCCAGGGCGCTGGTGAATACCCCCCGTGTCCTGCTTCTGGACGAGCCGCTCGGTGCGCTCGACCTCAAACTGCGCAAGGAGATGCAGACCGAGCTCAAGCGCTACCAGCAGCAGATGGAGATCACCTTCATCTACGTCACGCACGACCAGGAGGAAGCGCTCACCATGTCCGACCGGGTGATCGTCATGCGCGACGGGGAAATCCAGCAGGAGGGCACGCCGCAGGACATCTATAACGAGCCTATCAACGCCTTTGTGGCCGATTTCATCGGCGAGAGCAATATTATCGACGGGGTGATGCTGCACGACTTCCTTGTCGAGTTCGCGGGCGTGCGGTTCGACTGCGTGGACAAGGGCTTCGGAGAGATGCAGCTTGTCGACGTGGTCGTGCGCCCGGAGGATATCCGGGTAGTCTCCCCCGGCGAGGGGAAGCTGACAGGCGTGGTCGAGAGCGTCATCTTCAAGGGTGTCCACTATGAAATCATGGTTGACGCGCACGGCTATCACTGGAAGATCCATTCCACCCTTCCGCAGGAGGTGGGCAGCTTTATCGGCATGACCGTTGCCCCCGGGGACATCCAGATCATGCACCGGATGGAGGCGGGGGAATGAAGCTACATACCCGACTGGCGAGCGTGCCATACCTCTTGTGGGTGGTGGTGTTCACCATCATCCCGCTGCTGCTCATCATCGTTTTCGCTTTCACCGGAACCGACGGCGGCTTCACCATCGAAAACATCTCCGCTGTCGGGCGGTATACGGATGTCATCATGAAATCCATCTGGCTGGCCGCTATCGCGACGGGGGTGAGCCTCTTTCTCGGATATCCGCTAGCCTATATCATCTCGCGGCACAGCGCCCGGCAGCAGAACGTGTCGCTCATGCTCATCATGCTGCCAATGTGGATGAGCTTTCTCCTGCGCACCTTCGCTTGGATGACGCTGCTCGAAAAGACAGGCGTCATCAACCGCCTGTTGGGGCTCGCCGGGCTCGGGCCGTTTGAACTCATCAACACCTCGGGGGCGGTCGTGCTGGGGATGGTATATAACTATCTGCCGTTCATGATCCTGCCCTTACACTCGGTCATGGTGAAAATCGACGCTTCCGTCATTGAGGCGGCGCAGGATCTGGGTGCGAGCCCGCTGCGGGTCTTCTTCAAGGTGGTGCTTCCGCTCTCGATGCCGGGCATCTCGAGCGGGATCACAATGGTGTTCGTCCCAGCGGTGAGCACGTTCATCATCTCCCGCATGCTCGGCGGCGGCTCAAACCTGATGATCGGCGATCTCATCGACATGCAGTTTTTGGGCAACGCCTATAACCCGCACCTAGGCAGCGCCATCTCGCTGGTGCTGATGGTGATCATCCTCCTGTGCATGAGCATCATGAACCAGTTTGACGACGATGTCGACGTTGAGGGGGTGCTCCGGTGAAACGAAAATCTTCCGCGCTCTCCCGCATCTACACGGCTGTCATCATGGCGTTTCTCTACATGCCCATTCTGGTGCTCATTGTGCTGTCCTTCAACCAGAACAAATCACGCGGCGCGTGGACCGGCTTCACCTTCGACTGGTACCGCAAGCTCTTCACGAACCGCCTCATCCTGGGCGCCTTTGTGAACACGATGATCGTGGCGCTCGTCTCGTCTGTTGCGGCCACCCTTATCGGCACGGCCGCGGCGCTGGGCATCCACACCATGAACAAGTGGATGAAAAAGGCCGTGCGGATGCTGACGTATATCCCGATTATGTCGCCGGAAATCATCATGGGCGTGTCGCTGATGCTGCTGTTCGTCTTCGTGCGCACGGAGCTGGGTGTCCCGCTTGAGCTCGGACTGCTGACGCTCATCCTCTCGCACATCACCTTTAACATCCCCTATGTCATTTTCAACGTCCTCCCCAAGCTGCGCCAGATGGACAGCTACGCCTATGACGCCGCGCTGGATCTCGGCTGCAACCCGTGGCAGGCGTTTTACAAGGTGATCCTGCCCGAGATCATGCCCGGCATCACGGCCGGTTTCCTGATGGCCGTGACCTATTCGCTCGACGATTTCGTCATCAGCTACTTCACCGCCGGGCCAACATCCCAGACCCTGCCTCTGGCTATATGGGGACAGCTTCGCAGGCGCGTCTCGCCGGAAATGAACGCGCTGTCCACGATCATCTTCGTCGTGGTGCTCGTGCTGCTGCTCGTGAGCAACCTCTCGTCCATGCGCCGCGAACGCCGCGGGAGAAAGGCGGTGCGGCTGTGAAAAAGTTATTTCGCCTGCTGGCTGTGTGTACATTTTGTATGGTTATGTTCGCCGCCCCCGCCGGCGCGGAGGAGGCCGAATTCGATGAGGCGTACTACGGGCGCTTCCGCGGCGCGGGCATTTCCATCAACGTCTTCAACTGGGGCGAGTATATCTCCGACGGAAGCGACGATTCCCTCGACGTCAACGCGGCGTTCGAGGAGGTGACAGGCATCACCGTCAACTATGCCACATTCGCCACCAACGAGGAGCTCTATTCCAAGCTCAAGGGCGGCGGCGCGCGGTACGATGTCATTATCCCGTCCGACTACATGATAGCGCGCATGATCCGCGAGGATATGCTCGAGCCTCTCGATTTTTCCAATCTCCCCGCCTTCGCCAATATCGACGAAAAGTATCTCGATCCCGAATACGATCCGGGAAACCTCTATTCCGTGCCGTATACGGCCGGAACGGTGGGCATCATCTACAATACCGGCAGTGTGGACGAACCGGTGGACAGCTGGGGGATCCTGTGGGACGAACGGTACACCGGGGACATGCTGATGTTCTCCAATTCGCGCGACGCATTCGGCATCGCGGAAAAGTATCTGGGATACTCCTTAAACGCGACGGATCCGAACGAGCTGCGGGCGTGCGCGGAGCTTTTAAAGGGCCAGAAGCCGCTTGTGCAGGCGTATGTTATGGACGAGATCTTCGACAAGATGGTCGCCGGGGAAGCCGCTATCGCGCCCTACTATGCGGGCGACTATCTGACGATGTCCGAGTCGAATGCGGATCTGGCGTTCGCCATCCCGAAGGAGGGAACCAACCTCTTTGTGGACGCTATCTGCATCCCGAAGGGGGCGCAGCAGAAGGAAGCGGCGGAGATGTACATCAACTTCCTCTGCGAAGGGCGTGTCGCTGCGGATAATATCACTTATATCGGGTATTCCACGCCGAACCAAGCGGCCTTTGCTCTGCTCGACGAGGAGATACAGAATAACCCTGTCAGCTATCCGCCCGACGAACTGCTCGAAAACACCGAACCTTTTCTGGCGCTCGACGAAGAGACCGGCCGGCTGATGGATCAGCTCTGGACGGAAGTCCTCACCACCGATCAAAGCTACAACAAATGGCTGATGCCGGTGTTTCTGATTGTGGCGGTAGCGTTCTCCATCGGGATCACGATCGCGCGCCGGCGGCGGAAAATACGGGATACGCTGCGGTAAGCGCGCCCCATCTGCAAAACGATAAGGAGATGTCCCCTATGCTGGAAGAAATCCGAAACATTGTGTTTGACGTTGGAAACGTCCTGCTTAGCTACAATCCGATGCGCACGCTGCGCGCCAAATTCGGCAGCGAGGACGTGTGCCGCACGGTCTACGACGCTCTTTTCCTTGCCCCGGAGTGGCCGCTCGCCGATGAGGGGCTCGTCACTGAGGAGGAACAGCTCGCCGCCGCCATCCGGCGCGCGCCGCAGTATGAAAGGGAAATCCGCTGGATCTTTGCGGAGTGGCACCTGGACTTACCGGAGATCGAAGGCATGCCGGAGCTGGTGAAGGCGCTTAAAGCGAATGGATTCGGCATCTATGTGCTCTCCAACTTTGCCCAGCGCTTTTACCAGATAAAGGATCACGGCGCGCTCTTCTCCCTGGCCGACGGGATTCTCATTTCGTCCGATGACAAGCTGGTCAAGCCCGACCGCGCTATCTATGAGCTTCTGCTCTCACGTTTCTCCCTGCGCGCAGAGGAATGCCTTTTTATCGACGATCTGCCCGCCAATATCGACGGTGCCCGCACCGCAGGCTTACACGGCCATGCCTTTACCGGCTGCGCGGAGCTGAGCGCGTGGCTCGCACAGGAGGGCGTTTTCCCCCGGAAGTAATCTTCTATGACTGTTTATCGGATCAGCAAAAAACAGCCGCTGTGTTCCGTCTTCGCAGGTGAAGCCGGATTTCAGCGGCTGTTTCTTTTATAGAAAGCGGCGGATATCGACGACCAGTTTTTCTTCAAGATTTATCAGCCGTTTCGCAATATCCTTCGTTTTCTCATCGGCGGCCTCGTATTGATTCAGATATTGATTGAGAGATTTTACCCCCATATTACAACCGTCGGTCATTAAACCGGCGATTGTTTTGTCTGATTCATTCATGGTCAACTTCATATTCGTCTTGAGCCACGACATACTCTTTGCCATCGGATTAGGTTCTTTTCCGTCGTCATGGTAGGTCTCCAAAAGGAACTGAATTTCTTCTTTCAGCTTCTCATGCTCGTTTTTACAGTCCGCAAGGTATTTTCGGAATGTCTCGTCATACACATAATCCAGAACATCGCCAATGGAGGCGGTCCCCATTTTAATCCCAGCGTCACATTCCCGCAGCAGCTTAATCGTATCCGGTTCAATCATTGACCGTTTTCCACTCCTTTTCTCCATCATTTAAAAAAAATATCCCCCCATTGAGCCGGATTATTCTGTCCCCACCGCTCGTCCCCTTCATTACAAAAAGCCCCGGCGTCCTTTTGACCGCCGGGACTTTATCCGTTTATCTTAGCGGAAAGGCTTACATCATGTCCATGCCGGGGCCTGCGGGAGGCATGGGGGGATTCTTCTCCTTGATGTCGGTGACGAGGGACTCGGTGGTCAGCACCATCTCCGCAACGGAGGAAGCGTTCTCGAGCGCGCTGCGGCTGACCTTGGTCGGGTCGACGATTCCGGACGGAATCATGTCGCAGTATTTCTCATGGAGCGCGTCAAAACCGTAGCCAATCTTGCCGGAGGAGACGATCTTGTCGATGATGACAGATCCCTCGAGGCCGGCGTTCGCAGCGATCTGGCGGACAGGCTCGGTCAGCGCACGGCGGACGATGTCGGCGCCGGTCTTCTCGTCGCCGGAGCAGTCGGCGATGACCTTCTCCACTGCAGACAGAGCGTTGAGGAACGCGACGCCGCCGCCGGCCACGATGCCCTCTTCGACAGCCGCCTTGGTCGCGGACAGACCATCCTCGACACGCAGCTTCTTTTCCTTCATCTCGATTTCGGTAGCCGCGCCGACCTTGATAACGGCTACGCCGCCGGACAGCTTCGCCAGACGCTCCTGGAGCTTCTCGCGGTCGAAATCGCTGGTGGTGGTCTCAATCTGGGCACGGATCTGGCCGATGCGGCCCTTGATGGCGTCGGTCTCGCCAGCGCCGTCGACGATAATGGTGTTCTCCTTCTGCACCTTCACCTGACGCGCGCGGCCGAGCTGGGTGAGCTTGGTCTCCTTGATGTCCAGGCCGAGCTCGTCGGAGATGACCTCGCCGCCGGTCAGGACAGCGATATCCTGCAGCATCTCCTTGCGGCGGTCGCCGAAGCCAGGGGCCTTGACCGCGACGCAGACAAACGTGCCGCGCAGCTTGTTGACGATGAGTGTCGAGAGCGCCTCGCCCTCCACGTCCTCCGCGATGATGAGGAGCTTCTTGCCGGACTGGACAACCTGCTCGAGCAGGGGGAGCAGATCCTGAATGGAGGAAAGCTTCTTATCGGTGATGAGGATATACGGATCGTCGAGGACAGCCTCCATCTTCTCCGTATCGGTGCACATATAGGGGGTGATGTAGCCGCGGTCGAACTGCATGCCCTCGACCACTTCGCTGTACGTCTCAGCGGTCTTGGACTCCTCAATGGTGATGACACCGTCGGAGGTGACTTTGTCCATGGCCTCGGCGATCAGCTTACCGACGGACTCGTCACCGGAAGAGATGGCGGCTACGCGGGCAATATCGTCGCTCCCGGCGATCTTCTTGGAATTCTTCACGATCTCTTTGACAGCAGCTTCCACAGCGCTCTTCATGCCTTTGCGCACGATCATCGGGTTCGCACCGGCCGCAACGTTCTTCATCCCCTCACGCACAAGCGCCTGCGCAAGCAGGGTTGCGGTGGTGGTGCCGTCGCCGGCAGCGTCGTTGGTCTTGGTGGCAACCTCTTTGACAAGCTGCGCGCCCATATTCTCAAACGGATCCTCGAGCTCGATCTCCTTGGCGATGGTCACGCCATCGTTCGTGATGAGGGGGGAACCGAACTTCTTATCGAGCACAACGTTGCGTCCCTTGGGGCCGAGGGTGATTTTGACAGTATCGGCGAGCTGATCGATGCCGGACTGAAGGGCCTTGCGGGCCGCCTCGGAGTAAATAATCTGCTTGGCCATGAAAAATCCTTCCTTTCAAATTGTGTAGGCGTGTAGGGCTGTTTTATTCCACAATAGCGAGGATGTCGGACTGACGGAGAATGGTATATTCGGTATCGTCGTGCGGAAGCTTGACCTGCGTGCCTGCGTACTTGCTGATAAGGACCTTGTCGCCCGCCTTGACTTCCATCTTGACTTCCTTGCCGTCAACCACACCGCCCGGGCCCACTGTGACGACTTCGGCCACCTGGGGCTTCTCCTTGGCGCTGCCCGCCAGGATGATGCCGCTCGCAGTGGTCTCCTCAGCCTCGGTCATCTTAATCACAACGCGGTCGGCCAGTGGTTTGATTGTCATAGTACAACTACCTCCCAAATCAGTTTTATCATGAACGATTGTTGAACTTTCTTTTAGCACTCCTTATTCTTGAGTGCTAAATACTATTTTATTGATTTTTTCGTAAAAATCAAGTCCTTCCTTCCATTTTTAACAGATTGTTCAAATACTGAGAGGGATTGCCGCTTTTGCCGCCCGGCGGCTTCCATAAAAAGTATGCGTCCGCAGACGCGGACGCATACTTTTTATGTTAGTTTTTTATGACGTTTTCTCATCGGGAAAGAAATCCGGCGGTTCCCACTCTTATTGACCAATACAACAATGATATCCGGTACAAATTCATTATAATATGCCGCAAAGTCTCCTTTATAATACCGCATATCCATCCTATTACACATATTAATCAATAGAGGCAGTAACGGAGACGTGATCCTCGAAAAGGAATCTCCTATTAGCAATGCTTTCTTTTGAATCGGTGCACTTTTATTGTAAAAACGCATCTTCCCTCTTTAGCCATTTTTACGATGTATGAATCTATCGGATTGTATAAAATGTCTTATTCATAAGGATACTCCCCCCTTCTAGCTGGGGGATTTCGTTTTTTCCTATACACACGACACCATCAGCCGCCCGCTCCCGACCGCCTCAAACCGGCCCGCGTCGGCGGGGACGAACACGCCGTCCCCCTTCCGCAGAGGCAGGCTCTCGCCGCCGCAGCGGATTTCCGCCTCACCGTCCACGCACAGGAGATGCCGAAACGTATCGCCGTCCGCGCGCCCCTCAAGGACGCCTCCTTCCAGTTCCAGCAACTCCGTCCGGAAATACGCGCACTCGCCCAGACATGTCCGGAACACGCCCTTCCCCTCCCGGACGCGTTCGCCCACGGGACGCTCCTCCGTCGGCGTCAGGCTCGCAACGGCCAGCGCCTTTTCCACATGCAGCTCCCGCGGCTTCCCGTCCGCTCCCAGACGCCCAAAGTCATAGACACGGTACGTGAGATCCGAATTCTGCTGCACCTCTGCCACCAGGATGCCCGCGCCGATGGCGTGAATCGTCCCCGACGGGATGAAAATGACATCCCCCGCCTTCACCGGACGCCGGCGGAGCAGCGTCTCGAGCGTGTTGTTTTCGATGGCGGCGCGCAGCTCTTCCCGGGCCGTCTCCCGGGCGACGCCGTAATAGATATAACTGTCGGGCGCGGCGTCGAGGACGACCCACATCTCCGTTTTGCCGTAGCTGTTTTCATTTGCAAGCGCGTATTCGTCGCTCGGATGCACCTGAATGGAAAGCGCCTTCGCCGCGTCAATGAGCTTAATCAAAATGGGAAACCGCTCAAACCTTTCACACCGCTTCCCCAGAGCGCCTTTCCCTTCGGGCAGGAAGAGCACCTCGGCCAATGTGCGCTTGGCATACAGTCCTGATGCAGCCGCGCTCGGTCCCGCCGGATGGCAGCTCAATTCCCAGCTCTCCGCGAGCGGGATCATATCCGTCTGCTTATGGTACTCCGTACGCAGACGTTCCCCTCCCCAGAGGTAATCCTTAAACGACGGTGTGAGCAAAAAAGGCTTCATGATTTTGGATCCCCTTCCTCTGTTTATCAGTATCTCAGCCGCATTATATATGGATCCGAAGCAAGCGTCTCAAAATTGTAGAGCACCAGGACATCGTCATAGGTGCGCTCCGCGAGGACATCCTTTAAGCCGTTCAGAAACCGCACATCCACCACGTCCACCACGTCGTAAAGATACGTTAAGAACGGCGCGAAGCAGTTACCGTAGCTGTCCTTAATGAGCAGGATGCGCGTCTCATGCCCGTCGGCGGCAGGATAGCGGTTGTTTTCCGACGTGATCACCGTCCGGTTGTTGTTCCCCCAGAGGAACACGGCATACTGATCGCGCTTCTTAAGCGGCGCCGGGTCGTAGAGTCCATCCCTCTCCTCTCCGGCGATCGTCACGCCGGTCACAGGGATGTCGTAATAGACAAGCGTATCCGCCGGGGTGTCAATCTTTTTCGCCGTGGCAAAATTGGTTCCGTAAAATCCATCCGACATATGGGCGGGCAGCGTATCCAGCGCGGGCAGCTCCCGGCCTTTCTCTGCCGCGAACGCCTGCGCCGCCAGATATGCGCCATAGGTTGTCCAGTGATGGTCGGTGCGGTAATAGAGCTGTTCCCCGTCTCTGTGCGCGTCCAGCGCGTCAAAAAGCAGCAAAGTGCCGGTCCCCTCCGGCAGGGATGCGTACAGCTTTCGGAGCTCCTCTCTCTGATCGACAAGCGCCAGCCCATCCGGGAGCTTGTCCGAAAGGATGCTGTACGCTGTCGGGGCGATCATCATCGTGACGGGCTGATCCGGGTACATCTCGCAGAATTCGCGCAGATAACCGGTATTTTCCTCATACCGCCCCGGAACGGCCGAGTCCAAGGAGTCGAACTTCCGGAAGAGGTACCCATCCTTCCCGAAGACAATGCCGTTATTCTCCTGCTTCCCCAGTGCCATCTCACTGACGGACTTGAGCGTAATCCATCCGTCGCGCCCGATGAACTGGTCGTTGATATACTTATCATATTTCTGATTGTAGCTCCGTTCGCCCTGCTCCATCAGGCTGCTCCAGGAGAGCTTCGGTTTCTGCGCCAGCTCCCGGTTTTCCAGCTCGCTCTCAGCACGGCTGGTTTGTGTCATGTCCCAGCAAGTCGTCACCAGAATGAACACGGCAAAAAGCGGCGCCCACGGATATTTCCGAAACAGTTCCCATCCCGACACGGGCCCACCTCCTCAGAAATTAAAGTACAGGAACGGGTTATACGTTGCGTCCACCAAGTACGCCACGCTCACCACCAGCACCAGCGCGAGAAAGCCCGCCACTATCCATCTGTACCGCTGCAGGCGATTATACATCCAGCGCAGGGCCGGCGTGGAGAAGAAGGCGCACAGCGCCAGTACGCCGCCGTAGCTGCGCAGGTAGTAGATCCAGTCCGACCCGCCCGCGGAGGCGAACATCTGCCCGAGAAGCTCCCCCAGTGTCCGGAGACTGCCCCCTCCGAGCATCCCCACGCCGAAAATTGCCCAGCCGAAGAGCACGCAGCCGATAAGATAGACACGGCTGAGAATCTGGCTTTTCTCCAGCCACCGCAGCAGGAAGAGCTTTTCGAGCATCAGCAGCATGCCATAGTACAGCCCCCAGAGCACGAACAGCCAGCTCGCTCCATGCCAGAAGCCGGTGAGAAACCACACGACGAAAATGTTGAACACCTGGCGCAACCGGCCCCGGCGGTTCCCGCCCAGCGGGATATAGACATACTCGCGGAACCACGAGGAAAGTGTCATATGCCAGCGCCGCCAGAACTCTGTAACGCTGCGGGAAATGTAGGGGTAATCAAAATTCTTCGGGAACTGGAAGCCGAGCGCCTTCCCGAGTCCAATCGCCATGAGCGAATAGCCGGAGAAGTCGAAATAGATCTGGAACGCGAACGCGGCGAGCGCCATCCAGCACAGGGCGGACGAAGCCTCTGTGAAACCGTGCGCCGCGACGGTATCCCACAGCGCGCCGATATTGTTGGCTAAAAGCACCTTGCTCCCGAGCCCCAGGATAAAGAGCCGAACCCCGTCGCCGAGCATCTCGGCCGTGACGGTACGGCGGTGCAGCTCGCGGCGGACATCGGTGTACGTGACAATCGGCCCGGCGATGAGCTGCGGAAACAGTGTAACAAACGTGCCAAAGTCGACAAAGCTGCGCTCCGCCTCCACCTTCCCGAGATACACATCAATGGTATAGGACAGGATCTGGAACGTATAAAAGCTGATGCCCAGCGGCAAAGTCATTTTCCCGGCGAAGAGCGGGGGAACCTGCATGCCGGTCAGCGCGTTCCAGTTGGCGATAAAGAAATCCGTATATTTAAAGAACAGGAGCCACCCTATCGTGAACACGAACGACACCCAGAACGCCGCGCTCCTCAGCGCCGGGCGCCTCCGCCACCGGGCCATGAGACGTGCCGCCGCATAGTTGACAAGGATGCTCGCCATCATTATCGGGAAATATCTCGGCTCTCCCCACGCATAGAAAATCAGGCTGCTGACAAGCAGCCAGAAATTCTTCCACCGCCCGGGCAGGAGGTAATAGACCACGAACACCACCGGCAGGAACCGGAACAGAAACAGAACACTGCTGAAAAGCAAGGGCTTTCCCCCTCCATCAACAAAAAATGACGCTGCAATCTAGCATACCAGATTGCAGCGCAAAATACAAGCCGTCCGCTTCCTCGATCTGAAATTACAGCCGCATCAGAACACACTCCGGATGGCTTTTTCCGCACGTTCTACCTCGGCCTGCGCCATCTCGAGCGACGCATCCTCTCCATCGGGAATGTTGATATCCCCCATCAGGATGAGGAAAACATAATCCCCTTCTGTGACGACCTTGGCCGCCTCACTTTTCACATCCATAAAGTTGACCGGGTACTGCTTAAACTGGTCGATGATGTCCCTGCGGCGCTGTTCAAGCGCATCGGCCACTGCCTGCGCCCGGCCAGGCTTTGCCTTAACGAGCACCAGCGTGTCCCCGCTGATGTTCGCCAGCGACATTTCCCCCACGAACTCCTCGACGTCATCCGGGTTGATGTAGTACATCTCCTTCATCATCTGTTCCTCAATGATGCCGGGCATCGTGAGCCAGTACTCCCCGAACTCCTTGCGTACCGCATCGTATGCGGCCTTCAGCTTCTCGTCTTTAATCTCCGGCGACGCATCATCCCCGTCCGGGAGCGCATCCTCCACATCGTCCACGATATCGTCCGCCGCGTCGGAGACGATTTCCGGCAGGCTCGAGCTGCTCTCCGGCGCGCTCGAAGATGAGGAGGGCGCTCCATCCGCCCTGCTCGCACAGCCCGCACCCGCCGCGGCAATCAGCAGCGCCGCCAGACACCCATATATCCGATTCTTTTTCATCTGTAAATTCATCCTTTCGTTATGGTCCTATTTGATTCTTTTCCTTTCTATCCATATAGTGTCCGGACAGACGGAGTTTATTGCATGGTCCGCCGGATTTTTTCCAAAATCAGAGGAACCGCCGCAAATGCGGCGGTTCCTCGATTCAGATCTCCGTTCCGTAACCGGCTTCCGTTTCATAAAAATCGTCGGACTGGACAAAATCCTCCGGCAGGCCGCCTGAGTAGTCCACTACCGGGCGATCCGGATCAAAATCGTCGTCATCGTGCAGATTCGGATTCTTTTCATCCTTTTTGGAGAACATCAGGTAGAAGGTCGGAATCAGCACGAGGGTGAGGACAGTCGAAGCTGTCAGACCGCCGATGACCACCATCGCCATGCCGCGCATCATCTTGCCGTTCTGCCCGAGACCGATCGCCATCGGCACCATGCCGAGGACAGTGGTGAGCGTTGTCATCAGGATGGGGCGCAGACGGGAACGTCCCGCCTTGATGAGCGCGTTTTTCGCCTTCATGCCGCTCTCGCGGAGCTGGTTGGCATAGTCGATGAGCACAATCGCGTTATTGACCACGATGCCCACGAGCAGGATAATGCCCATCAGGCTCGTCATACTAATCGACGTGTTTGTCAGCAGCAGGCCGAGGAACGCACCAATGAGCGAAAACGGCACCGCCAGCATGACCATGAGCGAAAACCGGATGGAGTTGAACTGAATGGCCATGACCATGAAGACCAAGAAAATAGCCGTTGTCAGCGCGCCGTAGATGGCGGAAAACTCCTCGTCCATCATCTGCTGCTGTCCGCCCATAAAGTGCGTCACGCCCTCGGGGAGCTGCGCGGCCATGACAGCCGCTGTCACATCGTTGATATTCTTCACCGGCGTACCGGCCCGCATCTGCCCCGTGATGCTGATAACATACTGATTGTTATAGCGCATAACCGCCTGCGGGCTGTTGGAATACGTCACCGAGGCCAGATCGAGCAGCGGGACCTGCGTGCCCATGGAGGTGGTGAGCATGATCCCGTTGAGATCACTCACTGTCTCATACGTCCCCTCCGGGTACTCGACACGGATGGAGAAGTCCTTGCCGTCCATACGGATGGTCGCGGCCTCCTTGCCGCCGATCATGCTGCTGATATTCGACATGATGCTCGCCGGCATCATGCCATACGCCGCCGCCTTCACCGGATCGACGTTAATCTCAATCTGCGGGCTGCCGTCGGAGAGGCTTGAGGAGACATGGACAACCTCATCGAACGAGTACATCAGATCGCTCATCTGATCGCTGACCTTCTGGAGCTGATCGCGGTCGTTGCCGGTGAGCATGAGCTGTACACTGTCGCCGCCACCGCCCATGGACATCATCCCGCCCGAGGAGACCTGCACCTCGCAGTCGGTCATGTCCTTTGTCGCTAGGCGCAGCGTTTCAATGACCTCCGCTGTCTCCACCGTGCGGTCTTCTTTAAGGGTCAGGTTGATATTGCCGCTCGAGCCCGAACCGAACATGGAATAATAGTCGAGATCCGGCTGGCTCTGGACAAGCCGCTCCAGCTCAAGGAGCTTCTTTTCCATCTTCTCAATCCGAGTGCCCGGACGCATGGAGACGCTCAGGGAAATCTGTCCGCTGTCGCCGGAGGGGAAGAATTCCATCCCGATAAACGGCAGCAGGCAGAACGATACAATCAAGAGCCCCACCGCGATAAGAACAACAATCACCCGGTGGTTTAAGGACTTTTCAATCAGAACACCGTAGCCCTGCTCCACCTTGTGTAAGCCCCTGGCGAAGAGATTCTCCTTCTTTTCCTTCGGCTGAAATTTAAAGAACAGCAGGGGCACCAGTGTCAGCGCCGAGACAAGGGATGCGATGAGTGAATAAACAACGGTGAAGCCGGCATCCTTGAACATCTGCCCCGAAATGCCCTCCATGAGCGAGATGGGCAGGAAGACGACGACCGTTGTCAGTGTCGAGGCCGCGACGGCGCTCGTCACCAGTCCCGCGCCCTCGATGGCGGCGTCCTTGAAGCTGCGCCGCTCATCGCGCTTTTTGAAGCACGAATCGAGCACCACGATGGAGTTATCCACCATCATGCCCACGCCGATGGAAAGCCCACCCAGCGAGAGCATGTTGAACGTCATGCCGGTAAAGGACATGACAATCAGTGTCACGAGCAGCGCGATAGGCATAGATGTACCGATGATCAGCGACGCGCGCACGTCTCCGAGGAACAGGAAGAGCACCACTGTCGAAATCAATACGGCGAGCGCCATCGCCTGGATAACGCCCGAGAGCGAGTTCCAGATTTCGTCCATGGCGTTGTAGGTGACTTCCATCTGTACGCCGATGTTGCTGGCGTTGATCTGTTCCATCACCTGGATGCACTCCTTCGCCACGCGGTTGGTGGCAGCGCTGTCGCGCTTGGTGATAGAGAGCGAGATGCGGTCCTCGCCGTTATAGCGGCTTAGAGAATCCACCTTCGACTCGGTCTCCGATACGTCGGCGACGTCGGAAAGGTGAATGATATCCCCGGAGTTTAAAGTCAGCGGCAGAGAGGCGAGGGCAGTGGACGAGTCATAGCTCACGCCGCCGCGCACGGACATCGACAGATCCCCCTGATCAAGGCTGCCCGCCGGCATCGAAAAGTCGGCCGCGGACACGGTCTGCACCACACGGTCCATGCTGAGTCCATACTGAATCATCCGCTCCGGGATGAGCCGCACGCGGATGTAGCTGCTCCTTCCTCCCGACACGCTCACTTCACCCACGCCCGAGAGCTTCTCAAACTCGGGGGAGACGTTGTCGTCAATATAGCTGAGCGCATCGAAATCCCCTGTCGTGCGCACAGACATCTCCATAATCTGGGTGTTCGCGCTGTCCATCATCTGCGAAAACTCATAGACCATGGGGGTGTCGCACTCATCGGGCAGGGACTGGGTAATCATGTTGATCTTCTTCTGCAAGTCCGTGGACGCCGTGTCCATATTGGTGCCGTACTCCATCTGGAGCGCGACGACGGAATAGTTCTCCATCGACTGGGACTGGATGATTTTAAGGCCCGACACGGTTGACACCGCGCCCTCAATGCGGCTGGTGACCAGATCGTCGACCTCCTCCGGTCCCGCGCCGGGGTACATTGTCATGATGGAGAAAATAGGATAGGACATGCTGGGGGTCAATTCAATCGGCGTGCTCGTCAATGACGAGAAGCCGAAGAACACGAGCGCGATTAGGCTCACCACAATGGCAACCGGGCGCTTTAAGGCAAATTTAGTCAGCACAGGCTATTCCTCCCCGCTGTCCGCCGGAGGTGTCTGAATGTCCCCCTCCTCCGGCTCGGACACTTCCGGTGCCTCCGGCTCAGAGGCCGCGAGGGTGGACGCATCAGCCGCCTTGACACCGTCGAGCAGGTTCGGGTTCCAGCTTGTGATAACTCTGTCCGTATCGGTCAGGCCGGAAAGGACCTCGATGGTCGTATCGTCGGTGATGCCGGTCTGAATGGGCGTGCGCACGGCGATGCCCTCGTCGGAGAGGACATAGACATAATCCTCGCCTCCCTCATGATAGACACTCCCGACCGGGATGAGGATGGCGTTCTCTGCCTTCTGGGTTTTGGCCGTGACCTTGACCGACACGCCGGTTAAGAGCGTACCCGCTGGCGCGTCGACCCGCGCTTTGACAGGGAAAAGCCCGCTGGCGGAATCAACCATGCTGCTGATTTCGATGATCTGCCCCGTATAAACGTCCCCGCCGTTTTCAACGTTTACCTCGTCGCCCACAGAGACCTGCTGAATGGAGCTGGACGAGACGTTAAATTTAACGACCATAATTTCCTTGTTGGAGATGACATACGCCGGAGTGGACTGGGAGGCCATCGCGTTAGCCTCTACGTTTTTGAGCTCCACCACCCCGTCGATAGGAGAAGTGACACGGATATTCTTGAGCTGCTGCGCATACCCGGCGATAGTCGCATCATACTGCGCCTTGGCCTGCGTGAGCGTCGCATCCACGGTCTCCTGCGTCTCCCCGACGACGGCGTTCTCCGTGATGTCCTTAGTCTCCGCGCTCGTCTGAAGCCCCAGCGACGCATTTTTAAGCGCCGTACGGAGCTGGCTGAGCTGGGTATCGTAACCGTCCTTAGCGTTATTGTACTGGGTCTTGGTCTGCTCATACAGGCTGTCGTTCTGGCTGATAGCGGCCTGCGCTCCCGCGACCGCTTCGCCCGCGTCAGCAATCTGCTTCTGATACCATTCCACCCGCTCGGTGAATACCTCCACCTGCGCTTTGTAGGACTGGTATTCCGGGTCCGACGTGCTGAGCTGACTGGAACCCACCGTCACCTTATTCATATACTGCTCCAGCGCTCGTTTCGCCTTTTCCAGGTTTGCCCGCGCCTTCTGCAGATCGGCGCCGTAGGCCGCCTCCACCGCGCTCTGATTCTCCTTCGCGGCCTTTAAGGCCTCCTCGAGCGGCTTATTCGCATGGCGCAGATCGTTGAGCACCTCCTCGAGCTTGTCAACATTCGGCTCGTAATCGTCGACATAATCGGAGAGGGTCTTGCTTGCGGCATCGTAGGCATTTTTGGCTGACTGGTAGCTGGAATCTGTCTGCAAAAGCTGGAGATCCATCCGGCTGCCTAACGCCTGCTCCGCAGAGAGGCGCGCATAGTTATACGACGCCTCCGCAAGCGCCATCTGGGCCGGGATAGTGGCAAAATCGCTGTCATCAAACTCGAAGAGCAAGTCCCCTTTATGGACTGTGTCGCCCACCTCAAAATATGTATTCAGCACTGTTCCCGCCATTTTAGGGATGATGTTGACAACCTCATTCGGCTGGATACGCCCGATGTAGTCGGTGCTTACATCGAGGCTGCCGCGCTGCGGGGTCTCAACCGTGACGGGGATGGCGGTCTCCTCCGCCGGCGCGCCGGCCATAGCGGGCATGGCACTCTGCATGGCGTTCATCCTCTGCACAACAGCCAGTCCGACAGTGCCCGCTGCCACGACACAGACTGCGGCAATGATCAGCCGTTTTGTTCGTTTTTTCACACTCTATACTCCTTCAACCTGGATTTGCAAACTCACGGTTCTCATTATATGATACGTTTATGAGAAAAAATTGAACAATATAAAAACATTATCCCCGGCGATATCACTTCCTGTTCTCCTCTTTATGTACGCTGTATATAGCGTCGGACAGCTCCCGCATAATAAAGAACAGCCGTTCGGCGCGTTCCTGCCCTAGGTGGTCCAGCACATGCTCAATGCGTGTGTGGAGGGCCTCAGCAGTCTCATGAAGCGCGCCGCGGCCCTTCTCCGTTATCTGTACACAGGAGACCCGCCGATCCGATGGGGAGGACACCCGCTCCAGATACCCCTGATCCACCAGTGTGCTGACCTTCTGGCTGACTCCCGCGAGCGACAGCGCCGACACATGCGCAAGCTGACCCACCGTTATATATGGATGCCCGCGGCGTTCACGTATCGCCGCCATCCCCAGCAGAATGATTCCGTTCCTGCCGAGCCTGCTGAGCGGGTAAAACCCCTCCCACGCGCGCCGGATCCTCTCCATCTCCTCGAAAAAGCGCGTCGCGTTCGACTGCTGGAAATACTCCATCATGTCCTCATAGAGTTCCTCCACAGTATCCCGTTTCTGTACCCTCTGCAACATTATTCTCCTTTTTCTTCTGTCCATTAACAGTTATGCATATTAACAATTAACCCCTTTATTATTTTAAAACGTACCGGCCCTGATGTCAAGGCCGGTACGGATGATTTACAGAATATTGAAAAAGGAGGCCGGACGCTCAGTTTTTTCCAAAGCTCAGCCGGATTTCACCCATGGCGCAGCTCACATCAATATGGTTCGGGACATTTTCATCCCCGATCCTCATATCCTTCCAGAGGCCCTCATTTTGCCAGCCGTCGATCCACAGATCGCCGAAGCCGCCCTCAACCTCGATGGTGTAATCCTCCCTCGCACCGACAAAATCGACGTGCATTTCCCCGACGCCTCCGTCGAGCTTCACTTCGCCGCGCAGGTCTCCCTGGATATCCAATTTTCCCACGCCCGTTTCCACTTCGGTCTTTTCCGTAACAGTGAGCCCTCTCGCCTTCACTTCCCCGACACCGCCCCCGATTTCGAGCGTGCGGGCCGTGATATTCTCCAGCATGGATTCGCCCACGCCTGCGCCGATATCTATCTGATCCGCCGTCACATTCCGCATCGTAAATTCGCCCACGCCCGCTTCGACATTCACCCGGTCATACGTTTTCCCCTCCGGGACGGTGATTTTCACTTTCAGATCCTCGTCGGACGCCTTCTTCCACCAGCGGTAACCCCACGTATTTTTGTTCATCGTATCGCGCAGGGTGAAGACGCCGCCGTTTGTATCGTAACGGATATAGCGGGAGATCCGCCCACCGAACGAGACGCTGAACGTGTCTCCCGGCACGATCTGGAGGTGCGCGGCGGTCAGATCGATATCCAGGCTGTTCGCGTCGGCGGCGCTTTCGAGCGCCTGCCCTGAGAGCGCCGTCTCCCCTCCGCCCAGGCGGCCGCTCTCACCGGAACGGGCGCCGAACGCGCTCAGCCCCATCCCCACAATGAAAAGAATAGCTCCCGCCACCGTACAAATTTTAAAAATGCGTTTCATTTCTCTTTCCTCCCTGTTTTTCTTCTTTTCCACATGATACGCAGATCTCGTACCAGCGCATGCAGGCGTTTTTTCGCTCGCGGAAACCCCTTGGAAATCACCCAGGCACACGGGCCCAGCAGCATCAGCCCTAGACCGAGACTGCTGAGCACCATACCCAGCCCGGCGACCCCATCCGGAATAAAGGCGTCCATACCGGGGAGCAGTCCGCCCAGTGTCATCACCCATGACGCGAGCCCCACTGCGCCGCTGACCAGCAGCGCGAACACGACGACGAAAAACACAAACAGCATTACGACAGCGATGACTATAAACACTGGGATCAGCACCGCTGCCACGATCAGCAGCGGGAACAGCACCGGGGAGCCAATCGCTCCCGCCAACAGCCACCACCAGTGCGTCCGGCGCGGCGGCGGGGTGGGCACGATATCCCGCACACTGCTTCCGGCGAGGATCTGTCTCGCTGCCTCCTCCGGGGAACCCAGTTCCTCCAGCACATCCTGTTCGTTCCCCGGGCCCGCGTCGGCAAAATACTCCTCGTAGTATTCGAGCGCCGCTTCGCGTTCCTCATCCGGCAGGCTCTCAAGGGCGGCGCTCAGCCGCCGCAGAAATTCATCCCTCGTCATCGCTGCTCTCTCCTTCCATGATCCCGTCAATCTGGCGCTTGAAGGTCTGCCATTCCTCCCGGTAGGCCATGCTCCGTTCCTTCCCGGCCTCAGTCAGGCTGTAATACCGCCGGTTGCGCCCCTGATACGCTTTATCGTAGGTGGTGAGCAGTCCGTCCTTCTGCAGCCGCCGCAGCACCGGATAGAGCGTGGATTCTGAAATATCCATCACTTCCTTGATTTTGCTCGTGAGCCGGTAGCCATAGCAGTCCTCCTGTGCGATCACCGCCAGCACACAGGCGTCCAGCAAAGCCGACCCCAACTGGAAAACCACCAGCGCACCTCCTATCATCCATGATATTATATATCGTATAATATTATTATACTCACCTTATTTATCTTGTCAAGGCTTTTTTCGGCAATTCTCAAAAATATCTGAGAACCATTCCTATGGCACGACAATACGGTAATGATATAATATTTTGAAGATTGCCATAAATAACAGTAGACAGAAGGATACCGGTAGTGTAGAATAGAGTGCGTCAGCCGAAATCACCAATTTAAAGGGGTAAGAGGTGGAATTTTATGGTTTTTTTACAGGAACGTATCGGCCGGCTGCTTCAGGAAGTGGAAGAGCTGTGCTACCCGGAATCGGTGGATATCCCGTCCTACCTGATGTGTAAAACCGCCGAGCGCTTTGATGATATCGCCGGGCTGGACACCTCCGGCTGGGAGATGTTCGACTGCCGCCAGATCTGGGGCGGACACAATGAGTACTATTGGTTCGAGACCGAAGTGATCATCCCCGATTCGTTCGACGGGAAATGTGTCGTCTATGACATCCGCACCGGGCGCGAGGGCGAGTGGGACGCGAATAACCCGCAGTTCTCGTTTTACGTCAACGGCGTCCTGCGGCAGGGGCTGGATGTTAATCACCGCGAGGTGCTTCTGACACACCGGGCGAAGGCGGGGGACGTTTACCGCATTGTGCTCGCCGCATTCACGGGGGTGCAGAACTGGAGCCTCCTGCTAAAGTCCCGCCTGCGCGTGCTCGACGAAGCCACTCAGCGGTATTATTACGATATTTCCGTCCCCTACCACACAGCCGTCCTGCTGGAGAAGGACGATCCGGCCTATCTCGCCATCATCCCGGCGCTCAACGAGTCGCTGAACCTTCTGGATCTGCGCCGCCCGTTTTCGGAGGAATACTGCCGCACGCTCGGGGAAGCCGAAAGCTACATTCAGCGGGAATTCTATGAGAAGTACGGCGACGCCGAAAGCGAACCTGTTGTCTGCTGCATCGGCCATACGCATATCGACGTAGCGTGGCTGTGGACACTGAGCGTCACAGAAGACAAGGCCGTGCGTAGCTTTTCGACCGTGCTCGAACTGATGCGCCGCTATCCGGAATATCTCTTCATGTCCAGCCAGCCGCAGCTTTACGCGTATGTCAAAAAGAACGCGCCGGAGATCTACGAGCAGATCAAAGCGCGTGTGGCGGAGGGGCGCTGGGAGGTCAACGGCGGCATGTGGCTCGAGGCGGACTGCAACATCGCCTCCGGCGAGTCGCTTGTGCGCCAGTTTGTCCACGGCAAGCGCTTTTTCCGCGAGGAATTCGATAAGGATAACGATATCCTCTGGCTGCCGGACGTGTTCGGCTATTCCGCCGCC
Source organism: uncultured Oscillospiraceae bacterium (assembly GCA_949743955.1). GTDB lineage: Bacteria > Bacillota > Clostridia > Oscillospirales > Ruminococcaceae > Harryflintia. Next base: position 49,956 of record CATJVQ010000026.1, read on the forward strand.
CTGCCGCAGATCATGAAGGGCTGCGGCGTCCCCTATTTTATGACAACGAAGATCAGCTGGAACGAGTTCAACAAAATGCCCTACGACACCTTCCTCTGGGAGGGTATCGACGGCACGAAGGTTCTCACGCACTTCATCTCCTCGCGCGACTATAACAACCCGGGCGAGGTCGGATCCTTCCGGACCGGCCACTACACCACCTACTGCGGCTTCATCAACCCGTCCTACGCGAAGGGCGGCTGGCAGCGGTACCAGCAGAAGCACCTGGGGAGCGAAATCCTCAACTGCATCGGCTACGGCGACGGCGGCGGCGGCCCGACGTCCGACATGCTCGAGCAGCAGCGCCGCCTCTCGAAGGGTATCCCCGGCGTGCCGCGCACAAAGATGGGCACCGCCTCCTCGTTCTTCCGCCGGCTGGACGAACAGGTGAGCGGGAACAAGTACCTGCCCACGTGGAGCGGGGAGCTGTACCTCGAATACCACCGCGGGACATATACGTCCATGTCGCGCAACAAGAAGTATAACCGGAAGAGCGAGTTCGCCATCCTGCGCACGGAATGGCTGGGGGTGCTGGAAAACAGTCTTCTGGGCGCCGCCTATCCGGCCGAGGAGCTGGACGCGCAGTGGAAGGTCATTCTCCGCAACCAGTTCCACGATATCCTGCCCGGCTCCTCCATCCGCGAGGTCTATGAGGACTCGAAGGCGGAGTATGAGGGCGTGCTCCATACGCTCCGCGCGCTTTCCGACGCTTCCATGCAGCATCTGGCCGACGCTGTCGGCGCGCCGGAGGGGAGCCTTGTCCTCTTTAATCCCAACGGCTTCCCGCTGAGCGATGCTGTCTCCTTCACCCCGCCCGGCGGTATGGTTTCCGTCCTCGACGGGGACACCCCCCTCCCCTGCCAGCAGCTTTCGGACGGCCGCGTCTCCCTTTTTGTCCGGGACGTGCCCGCCAGAGGATATAAGACACTGTACCTCTCGTCCGCTCCCGCGCCGGAGGCGGAGGCCCTCCGTGTCACCGCCGGGGAGATGGAGAACCGCTTCTTCCGCCTGAGGCTCAACGAAAAGGGGCAGTTCACCTCCATCTTCGATAAACGCGCCGGACGCGAGCTCATCCCGGCCGGGGAGCGCGCCAATGTCCTGATGACGTATGAGGATAAACCCCACAACTACGACGCGTGGGACGTGAACAATTACTATAAGGAGAAGTCCTGGGAGGTGGACGATGTTCAGTCCATCGAGGCCGTGGACTGCGGGGCGGTGTCCGCGTCGCTGCGGATTGTCCGGCGGTATCTCGAATCCTCCATCACGCAGACTGTCACCCTCTACCGGGATATCCCGCGTATCGACATCCGGAACCAGATCGACTGGAAGGAGAAGCAGATCTTCTTAAAGGATCTCTTCCCGGTGGACATCCATACAAACGAGGCCACGTTCGACATTCAGTACGGCAACGTCACCCGGCCTACGCACTACAACACGACCTGGGACTTCGCGCGGTTCGAGGTGTGCCACCACAAGTGGCTCGACATCTCCGAGGCCGGGTACGGCGTCAGCTTCCTCAACGACTGCAAATACGGATGCAGCGTCCACGAGGGCGTGGTGGGGCTCTCGATGCTCAAGTCCGCCACCTACCCGAACCCGGACGCCGACAAGGAGTACCAGGAGTTCACCTATTCGATTTATCCCCACCTCGAGGGCTGGCGCGAGGCCGGGACCGTGCAGGCCGCCTACGCGCTCAACAACCCGCTCTCCGCTTCTGTCAAATCCGGCGCGGCCGGAACGCTTCCGGCGTCCTGCTCGTTCGTGCGCTCGGAGAATGCGAACGTCATCATCGAGGTTGTCAAGCAGGCCGACTGCGGCGAGGGCATTATCCTGCGCGTGTATGAGTGCCACAACCGCCGCACGGACGCGACCCTCACCTTCTCCCGTTCGCTTCAGAGCGCGCGTGTCTGCGATATGCTCGAGAATCCCGGCGACAGCCTCTCCCCGAATGGGAACACGCTCTCCTTCTCCATGCGCCCCTATGAAATTAAGACCCTGCTCGTCACATTCCAAAATAACTGATACAGTGCGAGGATAAAACAATGGATCGAAAGAGATTCTATGATTTCGCACAGAGCCTTCCCATCGTCAACACCCATTCCCACCATCTGCCGGACGAAGAGCATCCCGCGCTGAATCTGGCGGAGATGTTCCGAAACTCCTATCTGAACTGGTGCGGCGTGCCGGTTCCGTCCGGGGAGTCGGAGGAGGAGATCGCGCATTGGCTGGACGCTGTTCGTACCCGCAGCTACTTCGTGTGGCTGGAAAGGGCACTGATGGAGCTGTATGGCATTGATGAGCACCTGCATGCCGGCAGCTGGGAGATTTTCGACCGGGCCGTGCGCCAGGCGCATCAGGACAGGGACTGGCATTTGAAGATCCTCCGGGAGAACTGCCGGTATGAGGCTGTCCTGCTGGACGCCTACTGGTCCCCGGGCTCTCATGCCGGCCATCCGGAGCTGTTTAGGCCCGCGTACCGTGTAAACAGCATTTTCTATGGATACGACGATAAAGCCGTGGATCACAACGATCACAACTTCCAGGCGGCGCTGGGTGTCCGGACACGGGATATTGAGGAGTATACCCGCCTCATCAAACACACGCTGCGCGAAAAGAAGCGGGCCGGATGTTCCGTTTTGAAGTGCGCGATCGCTTATGATCGTTCGCTCTGTTTCGGAAAGGGAACCAAGGAACAGGCGCAGAAGGCCATGCTGGATCATCCCGAGCCCCGCGACATCGAGGCGTTCCAGGACTATGTGTTTGACTGCATCTGTGAAACGGCCGTGGAGTTAGGTATGCCCGTCCAGATTCACACAGGGCTTGGGCTGATGGACAGGAGCGGCGCCATGCAGTTACAGCCGCTCATCGCGCGGCACCCGCAGACCACCTTCTGGCTCATGCACGGCAGCTATCCCTGGACAAGCGACATCGCCGGACTGGTCCACGCCTACCCCAATGTCTGGGCGGATCTCTGCTGGCTGCCCCTGCTCTCACCGGCGGCCGCGCACCGGCTGATGCATGAGCTCATCGACGTCTGCAACGCCGACCGTGTGGTCTGGGGATGCGATACCTGGACAAGCGAGGAGAGCTATGGAGCGCGCCTCGCCTTTCTCGATGTTCTTTCCCGCGTGCTGGCGGAACGTGTCGAATCCGGCATAATGCGGGAAAATGATGCGCTGCGGTATGCAGAAGCGGTCCTGCACGACAATGCCGCGGGCATCCTGAAAAGCTGAGAGCCGCGCGGCACCGAAGCCGAAGAACCGGAAAAATGAAACGAAAAGCCCGGCGCCGCCCCCTCATCGGAGCGGCGCCGGGCCTGTTTTTATACGCTTATTTGGCGTGTTTAACCGTTCATCGCACGGTCGGCCGCGAAGGCCGCCATCAGGCGGACGCCTGCGCCTGTCGCGCCCGCGGGATAGCAGCTCCACGGCTTATGCGTATCCGCCGTGCCCGCGATGTCCAGATGCGCCCACTCCATCCCCTTCGCGAAGTGGTGCAGGAACAGTGCCGCATAGATGGCGCCCGGCCCCGGCTCGGCGACAGAATTTTTCATGTCAGCGTAATCGCTCTTTAAGACGTCGGCATACTCCTCCACCATCGGCATCGGCCAGACAGTTTCGCCGCACTCCTTCGCCAGGCGTGTCAGCGCCGAGACAGCTTCGTCCTCGCCGAAGACGCCCGTCACCTTTTTCCCGAGCGCCTGCACCATATTGCCTGTGAGCGTGGCCGCGTCCACAGCCCAGCGCGCGCCGGCACGGGACGCATACAGCAGGCAGTCCGCCAAAAGCAGGCGGCCCTCGGCGTCCGTATTCGAAATCTGCACGGTCGTCCCATCCGCGAAGAGCACCACCTCGCCGGGCAGGGTCGCCCCCTCGCCGGGCAGGTTCTCCGTGAGCGCGATGACGCCGATGACGTTCGCCTTGACCCCGCGGCGCGCGAGCAGGTCCATCGCCCCCGCGACAGCGCCGGCCCCGCCCATATCCATGCGCATACCGGAGAGATCGCGGCCCGACTTAAGGTTCATCCCGCCCATATCGAACGTGATGCCCTTGCCGATAAGCGCCACGAGCGGCGCGTTTTCATCCGTGCAGTAGCGCAGGACAGCGGCGGCCGGCTCATGATGTCCACCGCGCGAGACGGCGCGCAGGCCCGCGAAGTCACGCAGACCGTCGCCGGAAATCTGCTCCACCGTGACCGGGGTGTCCCCCAGCCGGACACGCAGGCGGTCAATCATTGTCTGGGCGTAGAGCGTGCCGGGCGTCTCGTTGACAAGGTCGCGCGCAAAGCATACGCTCCCGGCTGTCACCTTCGCACGCTCAAACGCCGCGGCATATCCCGCATCCTCTGCCGCGAGGGACAGTGTCACCTCATGGCGGACAAAGCTCTCCCCGCGCCAGCGGTCGAAGCGGTACGCGCCGAGCAGGAATCCCTCGCAGAAATCCTCGGCCCACTCCTTGTCCGCGCCCGCCGGGGCCTTCAGCACGCCCTCGCAGTCCTCCTCCAAAGTGCGCAGGAGCCGCGCCGCATTCCCGCCCGCTAGGCGGACGGCGTCCCGGTTCCCATCCCGCGCGCCGAGCCCGACGGCGAGCACCGTCTCCTCTTCCGGCGTCCGCGCGGGGAATAGGGTCGTCTTCCCCGCCGCACGCTCCGTCACCGGCAGCGCGCAGGCCGTGTCCTCATACAGGGGTAAAAGCTTTACGTTCTTCATGCGCATGTCGCATCCTTTCTGAAAATGTGAAAATATAGGGGCAGCCCGATGGGCTTCCGATCTACTCTGACTGCTCTGCTTTCCGCCGCGCCTCTGCAATCATCTCGCCCGCATTTAAAAGCGCCGCCTGCGTGACATGATCTCCGCTGATGATGCGCGCGAGCTCCTTGACACGCCCGTCCCCCTCGAGCGGATGCACCTCGGTAAAGGCGCGCCCGTCCCGGGTTGATTTGCAGATATACAGATGCTGTCCGGCGTAGGCGGCCACCTGCGCGAGATGCGTCACGCACAGCACCTGCCTGTACCGGCTGACCTCGGCGAGCTTCCGGCCGATCTTATCCGCGGCGCGCCCGGAGACACCGGTGTCCACCTCGTCGAAAATCGAGGCGACATGCGCGCGGGCGGACGTGAGCACGTTTTTGAGGGAGAGCATCACGCGCGAGATTTCGCCGCCGGACGCTATCTTGTGCAAAGGCTTGGGTGGCTCGCCGGGGTTCGGGCTGATAAGCAGCTCCATACTGTCCTGCCCGAGCGGACCGAGCGCCTGCCGCTCCCGGCGCACGCTCAGGCGGACACCGGGCATCTCCAGATCCCGGAGCTCCCCTTCCACCGCCGCCGCCAGCTCTCCCGCGGCCTTCTCCCGGAGCGCCGAGAGCTCGTCCGCCTTTTTCTGCGCCTCCGCCTGCGCCGCCTGCACGGCCTTTTGCAGGCGCTCGCGCCGGTTATCCGTATCCATGAGAGCTTCCAACTCGGCGCGCGCCTTTTTCGCGTAGGCGAGAACAGCCTCTATATCCGGGCCGTACTTGGTCTTGAGCGTGTGCAGGAGCGAGAGCCGCTCCTCCACTGCGTCAAGCTGGCGGGGGCTGAAGTCCACCGACTCCTGGTAGTCGGCCAGATCCCGCCCCAGCTCCTCAAGCTCATACGTGATGTCGGTGAGCCGGCCCGCGGCCGCTTCCAGCTCCGGGATAAAGCGCGCCGCCTCGCTCACCGCCGCCGCCAAGGACGAGAACTGATCCTCCACCCCGGCCTGTTCGCCGTATTCAGGGCTTAAAAGCTCCTTCGCCTCGCCCAGCGCCTCGGCCACGCGCGAGGCGTTGCGCATCAGGCGCCGCTGCGCCGAGAGCTCCTCCTCCTCGCCGGGCGCGGGATCCGCTTCCTCAATTTCCTGCACCTGGTACTGTAAGAGATCGATCCGCCTCGCGCGCTCGCCCTCGTCCATACTGCACTTTTTCAGTTCCGCGCGCAGGCGGGTGAGCGTCTTCCAGCTTTCCCCGTAGGACGCGAGCTTTTCCGCCGTCCCGGCGAACTGGTCGACAAGCGAGAGGTGGTATTCCGGCGAGAGAAGGCGGGTGTTGTCGTGCTGGCCGTGCAGGTCGATGAGCTCTCCGCCCAGCGCGCGCAGGACCGCCGCCGTCGCCGGGCGCCCCCCCACCCGGCACTCCGTCGAGTCCGGGCGGATGACGCGCGTGATAAGGAGGGAACCGTCCTCATCCGGTTCATAGCCGTATTCGTCCAGCAGCTTTTGGGCCGTGTCGGAGAGATCGGTAAAGACAGCGCTGACCTGCGCGCGCGTCTCCCCCGTGCGGATGAGATCCTTGGGCATGCGCTGCCCGAGCACGGCGCTGATGGCCCCGATGAGAACTGTCTTTCCCGCGCCTGTCTCTCCTGTAAAGACATTGAGCCCCTTCTGCAGTTCGATATCCGCGCGGGAAATCACCGCCAGATTTTCAATATACAGGCTCTTTAACACAGCCCTTCCCCCTTATTTCCCCGGCTTTTCCAGAAGCCGGTGCAGCTCCTCGACCAGCGCGGCGGCCGCGTCGTTATCGCGCGTTACAATGAGAATGGTATCGTCCCCCGCAATGGTGCCCACCACGTCGGGCCAGTGGATGGCGTCGAGCGCCGTACACGCGGCGTTGGCCATGCCGATATAGCATTTGACGACGATCAGGTTCTGGGCATAATCAATTTTGATGACCGCCTCCCGGAAAATCGCGCGGAAGCGGGGGAAGCCGCTCTCCCCCTCCTGATTCTGCGCGCCGGCATAGGCGATGGCGCCGCCGCGTGTCTGCACCTTGGCGAGCCGCAGCTCCCGGATATCGCGCGAGACAGTGGCCTGTGTCACAGCGAAGCCCTCGGCCTGCAGGAGATCCAAAAGCTGCTCCTGGGTCGTGACCGTCTCGCGGGCGATGATCTCAAGGATCTTCTGGTGGCGCTTAAACTTGGACATGGCTATGACCATACCTTTCTTCAGAATTGTACCCTCACACTAGCTGTGGCCGAGCTTTTCGCTGAGGATCTCAAAAAAGCTGTGCCCCTCAAGCATAACCAGGCGCACCCGCCGGCTCGACCGCCGGATTTCCACCCTGTCCTCGGGCGCGACCATAACAGCCTGCTCGCCGTCGACCGTCATATACAGTTTATCCGCATAGTTGACGATCATCTGCCGGACATACAGCTTTTTTTCCGGCGCGAACAGGAGCGGGCGCGATCCGAGCGTGTGCGGGCAGATGGGTGTCATAATAATCGTGTCGATGGCCGGGTCGATGATGGGCCCGCCCGCCGACATGGAGTAGGCGGTCGATCCGGTCGGTGTAGCAAAAATCAGCCCGTCGGCCCGGTAATGGCCCACTGTGTCCTCTCCGCAGGACACCTCCAGATCCACCATCCGCGAGAGCGCGCCCTTCGAGAGCACGATGTCGTTAAAGGCATAGTACCGCTCGCGCCGCCCGTCCTCTGTCACGCGCACAGCCTTGAGCATCATGCGCTCCTCTATTCTGTACCGCCCGGCAACGATCTCATCAATGAGGGGGAGCTGCGCCGTCTCGAGCTGCGCGAGGAAGCCGAGGCGCCCCAGGTTGATCCCCAGGATGGGGATATTCCCCTGTACCGCGTCCTTCGCACAGTGGATAATCGTCCCATCCCCGCCGATGGCGACGAGCAGATCCGCTCTGGCGAGCTGATCGCCGTAATCGCCGAAGCACGCGCCGGAGTCCGCAAAGACGTGCGCGAACTGGTCGCCCATCAGGCAGACACAGCCCATCTCCCGAAAGCGGCGCAGAATGTCCAGCGTATGCTGCACGGCGCCCTGCTTGCGCAGGTTCGGCATGATGAGGACGTTCATGGCGGGCGTCTCCTCCTTAATGATACAGTCCGGCACAGGGCTAGCGCGCGTCTCCCCCGTCCAGCGCCTCGTGCGAGAGGCGCACCAGCTCCCAGATACCGGTCTCGTCCGGCACAGCGCCGCCCGTTCCGGGACTCATCCACGCCAGATACTCGATGTTCCCCTGCGGCCCCTTGATGGGGGAATACGTCATCCCCCGCACGGACAGACCATTCTCCGCACAGAAATCGCAGATCTTCCGGATGACGGCGGCATGGACCCCCGCATCCCGCACGACGCCCTTTTTGCCGACATGCTCGCGCCCAGCCTCAAACTGGGGCTTGATAAGCGCGACGATATTCCCGCCGGGCGAAAGCACACGCCGCGCGACGGGCAGCACCAGCGTCAGCGAGATGAACGCCACATCGATGCTCACAAACCCCACCGGTTCGGCGACAGCGTCCTCGGGCAGGTAGCGGATGTTCGTCCGCTCGAGGTTGACGACGCGCCCGTCCTCCCGCAGCTTCCACGCGAGCTGCCCGTAGCCAACGTCGACAGCATACACCTTTTTCGCGCCGTTCTGGAGCATGCAGTCCGTAAAGCCGCCGGTGGAAGCGCCTATATCCATGCAGACCAGCCCGCCGGGGGTGACGGGGAAGGTCTCCAGCGCCTTCTCCAGCTTGTATCCACCGCGGCTGACATAGCGGTCCTGCCCGCCGCGCGCCTCAAGCGCTGTATCCGCCGGGACAGACTGCCCCGGCTTATCGCATCTCTGCCCCCCGGCATAGACCTCCCCGGCCATGATCATCCGCCTCGCCGCCTCGCGTGACGGCGCCAGCCCGCGAGAGACGAGCAGAACGTCCAGCCGCTCCTTCATCGCACCGCGAGCAGGATGCGCCCCGCCTCTTCGCAGTCGTGCGCGACCTTCCACGCGCCCGCGTCCAGGAGCTCCTGCTCACTGCCGTATCCGAAGAGCACGCCGAGGGTCGGGATGCCGTTTTCCTTCGCGCCGATCACATCGTAGGCGCGGTCCCCCACCATGACAGCCTCCTCCGGCCGTATACCGTGACCGGCGAGCAGATACCGGATAACGTCCGCCTTGCGCTCGCGCGATCCGTCCAGCGAGCTTCCGGCGACAGCGTTGAAATACCTGTCCAGCCCGAAGCGCTCGAGAATCCGCACTGTGTACGCCTCCGGCTTCGAGGTCGCCACACACAGGCGCATCCCGCCCGCCTGAAGCGCCCCGAGCAGCTCCGGAATCCCTGGATAGACCCGGTTTTCAAACAGCCCCGTCTCGGAATAGCGCTCGCGGTAGAACGTCACGCCCTTTTCACACCGCTCCGGGGTGAAATGCAGGATCTCCGCGAGCGCGTCCCGCATGGGCGGGCCGATAAAGCGCCCGAGCGTCTCTTCGTCTGGGATCGGCTCGCCCATCTTTTCCAGCGTGTAGCACAGGCTGTTGATGATGCCCGGCGCGGAATCGGTCAGCGTACCGTCCAGATCAAACAAAACCGTATTCTTTCCCTGCATGTCCATCCTCCTATAAAATCCTGCGCAGACTCTCTTCGTCCAGCCCCACCGCGCAGAGGCATTCCTCCACTGTCCCCTGCGGCACGACAGGGTTCTCTATCGCGCGCAGGACAAATTCTCCTGTAAAGCCGCCCTCGAGCAGCAGGGACGCCATCCTCTCCCCCAGTCCGCCCGCGCGCACGCCCTCCTCTATAAACACGACCCGCCGGTACTGCGCCGCCGTGTCAAGGATCGCCTGCGGCAGCGGCAGGATCCGCTCGAGCAGCAGCACCCGGCACGCCCTTCCCCGGCATGCCCGCTCCACCCGGGAGACGATCCGCCCGTATGTGATCACCAGTTCCTCCGCCTCCGGCACGCCATACTCCCACCAGTCGAGATGGTCTACAGCGTCCTGCGGCAATGTGAACGCCTCTTTGCCCCGCGGATAACGGACCGCGCACAATCCCTTCTCCTCATAGAGAGCGCGCGAAAAATCGCGGCGCAGCATATCGAACGTGACAGGCGAATAGACAGCGGCGCCCGGGAGTGTCAAGAGCAGGGCGACGTCGAAAATCCCCTGGTGCGTCTCCCCGTCCTCCCCCACGATCCCGGCCCTGTCCACCCCGAGCACCACATGCGCGGGCTCGAGCGAGCAGTCGTGCAGAAGCTGGTCATACGCGCGCTGCAAAAAGGAGGAGTAGACGCAGAACACGGGCCGCATCCCGCCCGCCGCCAGAGCTGAAGCGAACACGGCTGCGTGCGCCTCGGCGATGCCGACATCAAAAAAGCGCCCCTCATCCCGGAAGCGTGCGGAAAAGTGGTGCAGGCCGGTGGCATATTTCATCGCCGCCGTCACCGCTACGATGCTTTTATCCTTTTCCCCAAGGCGGGTCAGTTCCAACCCGGCCTGCTCGCTGAATGTATCCGGCGGCATCTCGCAGGACTGCTCCTCATCGGGGTTAAAGCGCGAGACACCGTGGAACGCGCCGGGATTCTCCTCTGCCTGGCGGTACCCCCGCCCTTTCTGCGTGTGCACATGCACCAGCACCGGCTCGCGCAGTTCCTTTGCGCGCAGAAAGCTCGAACACAGCTGGGAAAAGTCATGCCCGTCCACAGGTCCGAGGTACGTAAAACCCATGTTCTCAAAGAGGTTTGAGTGGTAGAGCGCCTCCTTGGCCGCGCTCTTTATCCTCGACACACCCTCCCGCAGTCCCTCTCCCACCAGAGGGATCCGCTGCAGAGCGCTTTCAAACCCATCCTTAAAGTGATAATATCCGCTTGTATTGCGAATCCTGGCCAGATGGCGCGCGATCGTGGTAAAATTGCGGGAGATGGACATCTCGTTATCGTTGAGGATAACCACAAGATTGTCGAGCGTCCCGTCCACATCGTTGAGCGCCTCGAACGCGAGGCCGGAGAGGGCTCCGTCGCCAATGACAGCTATCGCCTTGCCCTCCTCGCCGCGCAGCTTCTTCGCGCGCGCCAGACCCATCGCCGCTGAAATCGACGTGCTCGAATGCCCGGCGATGAACGCGTCATGCTCGCTCTCGGCGCGCTTAGGGAAGCCGGAAATCCCCCCCGCCTGGCGCAGTGTGGAGAAACGCTCCGCCCGGCCGGTCAGGAGCTTGTGCGTATAGCACTGGTGCCCCACATCGAACACAATCCGGTCGGCAGGGCTGTCAAACACGCGGTGCAACGCAATGGTCAGCTCCACAACCCCCAGATTCGAGGCCAGATGCCCGCCCGTGTGCGAAACAGTTTCAATAAGCCGGGCGCGGATCTGCGCCGCGAGGGCCGGGAGCTCCGAAGAGCGCAGGCGCTTCACATCGTCCGGCGACTGAACCGGCAGCATTCCGTTTTTCGTCTTTCCCGCCTCCTACGCTCTGTCCTGACGTCCTGTTACCGAACCGGAACAATCATCGCTATCAGGATGCCCAGCAGCGCCCCGCCGAGCACCTCAAACGGCGTATGCCCCAGAAACTCCTTGAGCTTCTTCTGATCCGGATCCAGAATCTTCCCCTCGTCGGCCTCGTCCTCCTCCGAACGGTTCAGATCCAGAAAGCGGAACCCGAACACCAGCCGGTTAATCACCTTTGCCTGCTCGCCTGCGGCGCGCCGCACGCCCATAGCGTCATACATGACGATAGCGGCCAGTGTCAGAGCCAGCGCGAATTCGGGGGAGGCATAGCCCATTTTGCGCGCCATGCCGATGGTGATGGAACATACCAGCGCCGAATGGGAGCTGGGCATACCGCCCGCCCCGAACAGGCGCTCGGGATTCAGCTCCCCCGTGGAGAGCCAGGTCAGGAGCGTCTTGAGGATCTGGGCCGCCGCCCATGCCAGCGCACCGACATTGATGAGGTAATTGCTCGTCAGCATCTGCCACAAATTCATCTCGTCCTCTCTTTCGCGCACGCTTTAATGACTGCGCGTCACGATGCGTTCTGCCAGCTCGTACAAAAACGGCTCCGTCCGGGGCACGCCCATCTCCAAAAGCGCCGCCTTTGCCCGCCCGGCGCACGCCTGCGCCTCTTCCCGCGCCCTGTCAATGCCGTAAAGCGTGACATACGTGGTCTTGCCGCTCTTCTTATCCTTGCCCACCGACTTGCCCATCTCCTCCGGCGTGGAGGTTTCGTCGAGAATATCATCGGTAATCTGGAACGCAAGGCCGATTTCATCCGCATAGCGCAGCGCCCCCGAAAGGCGTTCCCCGTCCATACCGCCTAGGATGGCCCCCATCCCGCATGACGCCCGGATGAGCGCCCCGGTCTTGAGAGCGTGCGTCTCGTGCAGGAGCGCTCCGTCCCGGGCGCCGCTCTCCTCCGCCTGCAAATCGAGTGCCTGCCCGCCGACCATGCCGTCGCACCCGGCGCTCTGTGCCAGAAGCCGGAGCGCCTGCACCGCGCGCTCAGCCCCCACGGCTGCCATATCGCAGTCGCGCAGCGCGCTCTCGAAAGCGAGGGTCAGAAGCGCGTCGCCCGCGAGCAAGGCGCACCACTCGCCGTAGCGCACATGGCAGGAGGGCTTGCCCCGGCGCAGGACATCGTCGTCCATACAGGGCAGATCGTCGTGAATGAGCGAATAGGCATGAACTTCCTCCACCGCCGCCGCGAAGGGTAGCGCACGGCGCCACTCCCCGCACCCCAGCCGGCAGAACTCCAGGCACAGCATCGCCCGCAGGCGCTTGCCCGCTCCGAGAAGCGAATACCCCATCGCCTCAATCAGCACACTGTAGTGCCCGCGCTCTCCGCCCGGCGCGCCGAGCGAACGCTCCAGCTGCCCCTCGACTGCCCGCACGTATTCCTCCTGCCGCGCCTTAAAGCACGCTCCTTCATTCATTCACTTTTTCCTCCGCCGATCCCTTATTCTTTTCACTTTCCAGCGTTTCAATCCGAAGCTCTGCGCGCTCAATGCACTTCTGGCAGAAGTCGATGAGCCTTGCGCTGCGCTCGTAGAGCTCGATGCTCTCCTCAAGCGCTATATCCTGCGCGGACATCCGCCGGGTATATTCGTCCAGCAGCGCATATGCTTCCTCAAATGAGGACGGCTGCGCCGCCTTTTCCTTCTCCGCCATCTCAGTCTCCGCCCCTTTCTGTACTGCTCCCGCCGTATTGCACCACCGTTTCGGCCACGGCTCCTACCTCACCGTCAGAGAGCCGCGCCGTGAAGCGCGTTCCAGGCGGGAGGGAATCCACGGAGCGCAGGGCGCGCCCGTCCCGGAGGAGGACGCCGTAGCCGCGCGTGAGGATGGACAGGGGCGAGAGCGACTGCGCGAGCCTCGCCATCGACAGGACAGCGTTTTTCCGCACCGAAACCGTATGCGTCCACGCCCCTTGCATACGCTCCCTGCATACATCCACCTGTTTCTTCATTTGCAGAAGCCGCGCCCGGGGGGACGCCGCCTCCTTCCGCCTCGCCTGCATCTCCAGTGCGTGGCGGGCCGACTGGATCCGGCGCTGCGTCCCCTCCCGGAGGGATGCGCCCGCCGCGTCCAGATGCAGAAGCACCTCCCGTGCGTCGGGCACGGCCAGCTCCGCCGCGGCCGACGGGGTCGGCGCGCGCAGGTCGGCCACAAAATCCGCGATGGTGAAATCCGTCTCGTGCCCCACGGCGGAGATCACCGGCACCTTGCATGCGTAAATCGCGCGGGCGAGGGTTTCGTCATTAAACCCCCACAGGTCCTCAATCGAGCCGCCCCCGCGCCCGACAATGATGACATCGCACACACCCAGCGCCTCAAGCGCGCAGAGGCCCTGCCGGACAGAATTCCCCGCGTCCTCCCCCTGCACGGTGGCCGGCGCGAGGATGACGCGGCACAGCGGCCAGCGCCGCCCGAGGATGTTGCACAGATCCTGTATGGCCGCGCCCGTCGGGGACGTGACAATCCCCACAACGCGCGGAAAACGCGGCAGCGGGCACTTGCGGGCGGCATCGAAGAGCCCCTCCGCCGCCAGCTTCGCCTTTAACTGCTCGTAGGCGAGGTACAGAGCGCCTGTCCCGTCCGGGATCATCTCACGGACGTAGAGCTGATAACTGCCGTCACGCTCATAGAGAGACACCGTGCACCGGACAACCACCTTCATCCCGTTTTCCGGCGCAAAGCGCAGGGACGCGGCGTATGAGCGGAACAGCACCGCCCGGACGGCAGCCGCACTGTCCTTGAGTACAAAATAGATGTGCCCGGAGCGCTGGTTGCGGTTAAAGTTGGAAATTTCCCCCGACACCAGCAGATCCCGGAGCTTTTCGTCCCCCTCGAGCTTCGACTTGACGTAGCCGTTCAGGCGCGAGACGGGGACCGGCCGGCTCACAGCACGCCTCCCCGCAGCGCAGCCAGCACGGCGAGCCCTGCGGCGTTATCGCCGGAAAATTCCGGCGCGGCGAAGAAGCCCCCATACTTTTTCCCCAGTCGCTCGCGGATATAGTCCGAGGACATCACGCCGCCCGCATAGACAACGGGCAGCTCGCCGTATTCCCGCATGGCGTACTGCGTCATATAGTCGGCCGCGGCGCAGATATACTCGAGACAGCAGCGCGCCACCTCCTCCGCGGGCACCCCTTGCCGGAGCATGGCCGAGCACTTATTTTCCACTCCGGAGAGAGAGACATCCCCCCCTTTGACAGCGGGAGAGGCGCGGAATTCCGTGTCGCTCTGGCCGGCCAGAGCAGAGAGGGCCTCCCCCGCCGGGAAGCGCAGCCCCAGCATGCGCCCCACCCGGTCGACAGCCTGTCCGGCCTTCAGATCGAGCGATCCGGCGATCCGTTTGACCTCAAAAACCTGCTCCCCCCCAGGGGAGACGAATAGGCACTCCGTCGTTCCGCCGGAAAAGTGGAAGCAGATAAACGGCTTGTGTACCAGATCGAGCCGCCCAGTGGAGTAGAGCGCGGCGCCGATGTGCCCGACCTGATGGGAAAACGCATAAAATGGGACGCCGGCGCTCGCCGCCACGGCACGCGCCGCGCAGGCCCCCACGAGAAAGCAGGGCATGTAGCTGCCCTCAGCGTCCCGTGGGCGAACCGACGCACCCACCGCCGCAAGTCCTGTCTTTCCGAACGCGGAAAAGCACGCCTCCGTAAGCTCCGGAAGCTGGCGCGTATGGTCGAAGACCGCCTCGCTCTGGCGCAGCCCCACTTCCCCCTCCTCCACCGAGAGCAGGCGCTTCTGCTGCACCAGACGCTCTCCGTCATAGAGTGCGCACGAGGTGGTGTAGTTGCTCGTATCCATTCCCAGACAGCACGTCAATCGTTTTCCCTCCCGTCACCGAAAAAGTTACTCACAGTCATTATACACGCTTCCCCCGATGAAGTCACCCCCCAAGCTGTAAATTTTCCGTTTTTGACATCAGATAGAGCTTGTAATCGACTGAATCCGTCAGCGCCTGGAAGCTGGCGTTGATGATGTCCGTCGAGACGCCCACCGTCGTCCAGGTCTGCGCGCCGTCGGTCGTCTCGATGAGGACGCGCACCTTCGCCGCCGTCGCGCGCCCGGGCTCCATCACGCGCACCTTGTAGTCGATGAGGTGTATCCCGCAGACGGCCGGATAGAACACCTCGAGCGCCTTGCGCAGCGCGCAGTCCAGCGCATTGACGGGGCCCTCCCCCTCCGCGGCGGTGATCTCCGTCCGTTCGTCCACGCGCACCTTCACCAGTGCCGACGAGAGCCGGCTCACGCCTGAATCCATCCGTTCGCCGATGATCTTAAACAGCTCCACGCTGTACGGCGCCCGAAACAGCCCCAGCGCCCCGAGGACACAGAGCTCAAAGCTGGCCGTGGCGGACTCGAACTGATACCCCTCGTGCTCGAGGCGCTTGAGCATATCCATGAGCTTCGCCGTCTCCGGGCTCTCCTTTTCGAGCCACGGCGCGATGCCGTGCACCTTGCGTAAAAGCGAAGCACGCCCGCTCATTTCAGAGAGGAGCATCTCCCGCTCGTTGCCCACGGCGGCCGGGTCGATGTGCTCAAACGACGCCGGGCATTTTTCCACTGCCGCGATGTGCATCCCGCCCTTGTGGGCGAACGCGCCGCGCCCGACATAGGGCAGCCCCGGCGCGGGGACCACGTTGGACACCTCCCCGATGTAGCGGGCCACAGCCGTGAGCTCCGGCAGGCTCTCGGGCGGGACGCAGGAAAGCCCCAGCTTCAGCTGTAAGCTCGGGATGATAGCCGAAAGGTTCGCATTGCCGCACCGCTCGCCGAAGCCGAGGAATGTCCCCTGCACCTGCACAGCTCCCGCCCGCACAGCCGCGATGCTCCCCGCGACAGCACAGCCTATATCGTCGTGGCAGTGGACACCGATGATATCCCCGAAGCGCTCCGCCGCTTTCCGGACGGCGGCAGCCATTTCCTCCGGGAAGGTGCCGCCGTTCGTGTCGCACAGCACAAGGCGCGACGCGCCCGCCTCCTTCGCCGTGCGCAGGACCTCAAAGGCGTAGTCCTCATCGGCGGCGAAGCCGTCGAAGAAGTGCTCCGCGTCGAAGAAGACCGCGCGCCCCTTTTCACGGAAAAAGCGGAGCGTATCCCTTATCATGCGCAGGTTCTCCTCCGCCGTGACACCGAGGATCACCTCCGCCTGAAAGCGCGACGCCTTGCCGAATATGGCGACAGTATCCGTCCCCGCCTCGAGGAGCTTTTGGCAGAGCGGATCGGTTTCGGGCGCGTGGGATCGGTGGTGGGTGGATCCGAACGCCACCAGCTCCGCCCTCTCCAGCCGCAGCCCCTTCGCCCGCTCGAAAAACTCCATGTCCTTCGGGTTCGATGTCGGGTTCCCCGCCTCGATATAGCGCACGCCAAAGCGGTCGAGCGCCCGCACAATGTTCAGCTTGTCCACCACCGTGAACGCGATTTTCCGCGCCTGCGCACCGTCGCGCAGGGTGGAATCAAAAATCTCAACCGGTCTCAAACAGCTCTCTCCTTTCGGCGCCTCATGCTCATCCCCGATTAAACCGCAGAGATCCGGGCCGCAAAAATCCCCATTCCTGGAGCCCACGGCCCGGACGCTTCTCAAAAATCAGTATCAGACCGCTACTTCGCCGGCCTCGTGCAGGCAGTCCGGATTCGCAAGCAGGATGGGCCGCACCCGCTCCTCCAGGAACTCCTCCACCTGCTTCGGCGCACGGCCGACAAAGTCTTCGGGGCGCAGCAGTGCGTCGAGCTCCCCGCGTGTCAGGCCGAAGAGCGGATCCGCCGCGATGCGCTCGAGGAGATCGTTCTCCCCGCCCTCCTCCTTGACAACGGCCGCCGCCGCCACCGAGTGCTGGCGCAGGCGTTCGTGGAGCGCCTGCCGGTCGCCGCCCTTCTTGACAGCGCGCATCATGATATTTTCTGTCGCCATGAACGGCAGCTCCCGCATCAGGCGGCTGCGCACCACCTTCGGATAGACGACGATACCGTCGCAGACATTGATGAGGAGATTCAGAATCGCGTCCACGCCGAGGAATGCCTCCGCTATGGCCAGGCGCTTGTTGGCGCTGTCGTCGAGCGTGCGCTCGAACCACTGGGTACCGGCTGTCATGGCGGGGTTGAGCGCCTCAATGATCACATAGCGGGAAAGGGATGTGATGCGTTCGCAGCGCATCGGGTTGCGCTTATAGGGCATCGCGGAGGAGCCGATCTGCCCCTTCTCAAACGGCTCCTCCATCTCCTTGAAGTTCGCCAGAAGGCGCATGTCGCAGCTAAACTTCATCGCGCTCTGCGCAATGCCGGAGAGGGCGGAAGCCACCTGATAGTCCACCTTGCGCGAATACGTCTGCCCCGATACGGCCACCGAGGAGCGGAAGCCCATCTCCTCACAGATCAGGTGGTCCAATTCGCGGATCTTCTGCTCGTCGCCGTCGAAGAGCGTCAGGAAGCTTGCCTGCGTGCCTGTCGTCCCCTTGATGCCGCGCAGTTCCAGCCGTTCAATGCGGTGCTCCACCTCCTCCAGATCGTAGAGGAACTCGTAGAGCCAGAGCGTGGCGCGCTTGCCGGCGGTGGTGGGCTGCGCCGGCTGCAAGTGTGTATACGCCAGCGCGGGCAGATCCTTATACTTCTCCGCAAACGAGGCTAGGAGCCCTATCACTGTAATCAGCTTGCGCCGCACGAGCCGGAGCGCCTGCGCCATGATGATGACATCTGTATTGTCCCCCACGAAGCAGCTTGTCGCCCCGAGGTGGATGATCCCCTTCGCCGCCGGGCACTGCACGCCGTAGGCGTAGACATGGCTCATCACGTCGTGGCGGCACTCGCGCTCCCGGGCCCGGGCCACATCGTAGTTAATGTCCTCCGCGTGCGCCTCCAATTCGGCGATCTGCTCGTCCGTAATCGGAAGCCCCAGCTTCTTCTCCCCCTTGGCCAGCGCTATCCAAAGCCGCCGCCAAGTGCGGAACTTCATATCCGCCGAAAAGAGGAACTGCATCTCCTTGCTCGCGTACCGGGTGGAAAACGGACTTTCATACCCTTCCGTCGTCGCGCTCATCTGTTCTGCCTCCTTATTTTTCCACTTACTTAATAGCGTACAAAATGGAACCGTTCGTCCAGCCACTCGATGCTCAGCGGCACCCACGCGGCGTTGTGCCGGTCGGATGAATCCACACCCTGCGTGCAGATGGACATCCCATGCTCTCCCGCCGCGAACAGATGGCACTCAAACGGCACACCGTTTTTCTGGAGAGCCGAGATGAACAGCATCGAATTCTCCACCGGGACACTCTCGTCCGTGACCGTGTGCCACAGGTAGGCGGGGACTGTCTCCTTCGTCACCTGTTTTTCGAGGGAGAAGAACGCGCGCAGGTCCTCATCGTCCCCGCACAGGTTCTCTATCGACCCGCCGTGGAAATAGGCGGGGTCGGAGGTGATCACCGGGTAGGAGAGGATCATCGCGTCCGGCCGACAGGCGCGCCCGTATGGCAGCTTCTCACTCCCCCAGTGCACCCCCAGCGACGCGGCCAGATGTCCGCCCGCCGAAAAGCCGCAGACAGCGATCCTCTCCGGATCAACGCCCCACTCGGCCGCCCTTTCACGCACAGTGGCAACCGCTTCGGCCACCTCCATGAGCGGGCGCATCTTCAGAGGGCCACGGCTTCCGTCCTCCCCGGCGGTGGTGTACTCAAGAACGAACGTGTTGTACCCGGCCGCGGAGAACTGCGCGGCCACCGGATCCGCCTCGCGCGCGGAACGGTAGGCATACGCCCCGCCCGGGATGACGATGACGCACGGGCGCTCCATGCGCTGCGGCATCTTCGGTGTCGGCTCATAGAGAAGGCCCTGCGCCGCGGCTCCGCCATTCCCGAGATCCAGTGTTACGTGTTTCAAGACAGCTCACTCCTTTTATATATTACCGTAGCTTTGCTTACGGCGATATGCTATACTGATACCCAAAACAGCAGGAGGGGTATGATTGCTTTGAGTCGGAATCTATGTCAGGAACAGCCTAAAGGCGGCCGAACGGTATCAGTCGGCCTTCGGCCTGGAGCTGGGGTATCCTGTGCTGAATGAAGACGGCACCTTCTATCCCGCGGAGCTGTTAAAAGGCGGCCTCGGGGTCTGCGCCGTTGTGGAAGCGAAGGAGCCGAAGCAGCCAGAAGGGAACCCCGTCGAGCTCGGGTTTACCTTTGAAACGCGCGGCAAGCCTGAGCACGCGCTTTCGGTTTTAAGCCGCGGCGGCACGGTGACGCTGGAACCGTGCGAACCGCCTTGGAACCCCTGCGCGGCGGCTGTAACGGACTGCTTTGGGGTGAACTGGTTCCTCTCCCTGCCGCAGCACAGGCCGCCCGAAGACTGGGTGCCGGAAACGTAACCGTCAAAGATTGCTCCCGTTTTCCGTCTGTAAAAAAATCTCAGACCGAAAAAAAGCTGCCGCCGGCAAAGCGCAGGGGCTTGCCGGCGGGCAGCGAAGATCCGTTTGTTTTACCATGTATACTCCTATTCAATTAAACCGAACAATCTGCCGGGCGGGAAATCCTTCCTTTCTGTTATCCGCCCCGCAGATTGTCTGCAATTTATTGAAGATTCGTATTGGCCGCAGGCTGTACAGACTGCGCTGCGCTTCCCGCAGCGGAGACCTCCTCTTCCTCCGGATCCCCGATTACAGCATACCGGTTAATCCCCTTAAACAGCAGCAGGGCCAGCACCCCATTGAGGACGGGTGTCACCAGCGTGCCGGTGATGACAAACTCCAAAGCCTGTACGCTCACGTGAGAGAAGACCGAGAGATAAACAAGATTGAACACAGCCACAGCCGCTTCCGCCACATACCACGCGGTCAGCTCGCCGCGCCGCACCCACGAGGCGTACCGCCGGACGATGAGCACCACGCCCGCGAAAATCAGAGCGCCGCGCAGCCCGAACGTCAGAGACGGCAGAGCCGAGTTCCCCATCGCCAGCACGATGATCATCACAATCGACGCGAGGAAGTTGTTGATGACCATCAGATAGAACATAAATTTTTTCAAATTCCAAAACCCCCATAAATCAATGGATGGGACAGGTACAGGACAGCCGGGGCCCTTTTCCGGTATCCGGACAAAACCGGTTTTGGACCGCCCTCCTGTTCCTCCCCGATTGCGGACTTTGGTTGATTATATCAAAAGCGATAGGTATAACCGGCCATGCCCGCAGGGCGGCTGAAACACGCAGACAACCGCCCTGCGGCTATTATAGCATACGGCAAAGAATTTTGCAAATTTTCCGGTTTTTTTCACGCGAAAAGGTCCTCCTCGCGTGTCTCGTCGAGCTCCCCGATCGTGGACGGATCGCCCGTCGCCAAGGCGAGGATGCGGGTATAAAGGTAGAGCGGATCGTTTAAAAAGCGCCGCTCGACCATCTCGCAGTGTTCACGCGTGGGGAGAGAGAGCGTCAGCCCCATGAGCGGGGTGCCGATGTCTGGAATTTCCAGGGAAATCTCGTAGCCGTCCGGCGTCTGGCGGATACTGACGTTATTCTCCTTCTTGCGCCGCCCGAGCTTGAGCTGGCGGCGCAGTGCCTCCGAGCACCGGTCCCGCACGGCGGGCGGCACTGTCTTATAAAAGCGCCGGGCTGTCTCCTCGCCGTAGTCCGTGAGGACATAGATCATCGAGCCCTCCTCCGTTTCCCGGATATGCCCCTGTGAGAGGAGTTCGGCGACAATCGCGGAAAACTCAAAGTAGTTGACCGTGGCCGTGCGCTGGAACGTGGCGGAAAGCTGGCCGAACGTGACCGGCTCGCCCGCCGTATACAGCAGGTGGCAGATGAGGAACTTGATTTCAAAATCATTTTTCGGCGATCCGGGAAGGACGCCCGCCGTAAACACTGCGTTGGACTCTTCCATTCAGGCAGCCCCCTTGGAATATGGCGCCCGGACGCGCGTTTCACCAGAATTCACACGGCATTCACAGACCGTTCCCTTTTTCCTGACGTATGCGCTCCGGTACGTGGTATACTGATATTACTGAAAACGGAGTGATTGGGAATATGAAAAAAACAAATCGAAAACTTTTTCCTTTTATCCTGCTGGCCGTGCTGCTCTGTGCCGCACTTATCGCGGCGTCCGCCGCCCTCTGGCCGTGGTTCTCGTCCCTCTCCACAGAGGCGGGGCAGGAGGAGCTGCGGGCGTTCGTCTCCTCCATGGGCGTCCTCGGCTGGGCGGTGATGCTCGGGCTGCAGGTTCTTCAGATTGTCGTCGCCGTCATTCCCGGCGAGCCGGTTGAAATCCTCATGGGCGCGCTCTACGGCGCCTGGGGCGGCTTTCTCACGTGCGAACTGGGTGTCCTCATCGGTTCATGCGGAGTGTTTTATGCCGTCCGCGCGCTCGGCACGCCGCTGGTGCGCGCTGTCTTCGGGGAGGAGAAGCTCCGAAGCTTCGCGTTTTTACAGAACACACAGAAGCTCGAAGCCCTCACGTTCCTCCTCTTTTTCATTCCCGGCACGCCCAAGGATGTGCTCACCTATGTCGCCGGGCTGACCCCCATCCGCCCCCTGCGCTTTCTGGGGATCGCGCTCTTCGCGCGCATCCCGTCCATCCTCTCCTCGACATGGGGCGGCTCCTCACTGGCCGAGGGGGACTGGGTGAAGAGCCTCCTCATCTTCGCTGTGGTGGGATCTGTCTCACTCATCGGGATCTGGGCGCACAAAAAGCTGATGGAGCGCATCCATAGAAAGGAGGGGCCTACTGAAGCGTGACCTTGTGGAAGACCTTCTTCCCCTTGCGGATGATGAGGCCCTCTGTGAGATCGGCGGGGGTGTAGGCAGCGTTCGCGTCGGAGACCTTTTCGTCCCCCGCCGTGACACCGCCCTGCTGGATGAGGCGCCGACCCTCCGCCTTCGAGGGGATGAGCCCCGCGGCGAGCATCATGTCGAGAATTGTAATCTTCCCGTCGGTAAACGCATCCGGCGGCAGGGCGGTCGAAGGCATATTTTCGCTCCCGCCCGCGCCGAAGATCGATCGCGCCGCCTCGAGCGCATGGTCGGCGTCCTCCTTGGAGTGGACCATCTTCGTCACCTCATAGGCGAGCGTTTCCTTGGCGCGGTTGAGCGCCTCTCCCTGCCACGACTCCATCGCCTCGATCTCCTCGATAGGCAGGAACGTGAGCAGCTTAAGGCAGCGGATGACGTCGGCATCGTCGATATTGCGCCAGTACTGGAAGAATTCGTACGGCGGCGTCTTCTCCGGATCGAGCCAGACGGCGCCCTTCTCTGTCTTGCCCATCTTCTTGCCCTCTTTGGTGGTTAAGAGTGTAAAGGTCATGCCGCTGACCTCCTGCCCCTCCACCCGGCGCACGAGCTCCACGCCGCCGATGATGTTTGACCACTGATCGTCCCCGCCCAGCTCCATGCGGCAGCCATAGGTGCGGAAAAGGTGCAGGAAATCGTAGCTCTGCATGATCATGTAGTTAAACTCGAGGAACGAGAGCCCCTTCTCCATCCGGGTGCGGAAGCATTCGGCGGTGAGCATCTTGTTGACAGAGAAATGCACGCCCACGTCGCGCAGCATTTCAATATAATTGAGCTTCTTGAGCCAGTCGCCGTTGCGGGCAATGAACGCCTTCCCCTTTTCACCGGGCTCGCCGAACTCGAGGAGCTTGGACATCTGCTTCTGGAAGCATGCGGCGTTGTGGTCAATCTGCTCCGGGGAGAGCATTTTGCGCATATCCGTTTTGCCGGTGGGGTCGCCCACGAGGGTGGTGCCCGTCCCGAGCAGGACGATGGGCTGATGTCCCGCGCGCTGGAGGCGCGCCATCGTGACAAGCTGGAGGAAATGCCCGACATGCAGGCTGTCCGCAGTCGGATCGTAGCCGGTGTAGAAGGTGACGGATTCATTCGTCAGCCGCTGTTCGATGACTTCCGGATGTGTCATCTGCGCGATGAGGCCGCGGCGCTGGAGTTCTTCAAAAATGTTCATGCTTTACCTCTTCCTTTCTGGATTGTCCGGGGCAAAGGGGATGTTGTCTTCAATCGCTAATCGTTCAACGAGAAATATAACGCCCTCTGCCCGATATATGGATCGAGCAGAGGGCGAAAATGCTTTCGCGGTACCACCTCTTTTTGCCCCGCCCGCATACCTGGTCAGAACGGACGGCGGCCTCACGGGGACCTGACAGTCCCCCGGCGCTTTAACGGGCGCAAGCGGCCCACCCTACTGCGTTTCCGGTTCGGGCGGCGGCTCGGAAAGGTATTCGCCCGCCCTTGCCTTACGCGCTTTCACCCACCGCGCGCTCTCTGAAAGGTCCGATACGGGTTACTCTTTTTCGTCACAGCCTTTATCTGCTCCTCAGTATAACCGGCGGCGGCCGTTTTGTCAACCCCGGTTTTAATCCCTGCCGCCGGCAGAAAGCCACGTCACAGCCGCCGGGCGAGGAAGTCGAGCACCGCCTCATGCACGGCCTCGCTCCAGAACGACCCTTCGTGGGGAGCGCCATTGATGCAGATCATCTCCGCGTCGTGCCCGGCCGCGAGCAGGGCCTCATACATCTGCGTGCCCTGCTCATAGGGGACCATCTCGTCCGCGTCGCCGTGCAGGAGCAGCATGGGCGGGACATTTTTCACCTCGGGCAGGATGCACAGCGGGCTCATCTGCCGCAGCAGATCCGCATGCGCCGCCGGATCCCCGCCCAGGAAGGTGGTCAGCGCCTCCAGGTTTTCCTTCCCTCGCGCCGCCATCAGCGGCCCGAGGTCCGACGGACCGAAGCACTCCACTGAGAGCTGGACAGCATCGGAATACGCCGCGTATTCGCTGGTGCGGTAGCGCTCGTCGTCGCCGGTGAGGGCGATGAGCATGCTCGTGTTCCCGCCGCTCGACGTGCCGAAAAAGCAGACACGCTCCGGATCCACGCCGAATTCCTTCGCGTTCGCGCGCAGGAAGCGGACGGCCGTCTTCGCGTCCTGCAAAAACGCCGGGGCCGGGTGCCCGTCGAGCCGGCTGCGGTGCGTGATGCTCGCCACGACATAGCCTGCGCGCGCATACCCCGCGAGCTGCGGCAGCTCGTAGTTGACATCCGGGCTCGTCCACGCGCTGCCCTGCAAAAAGACGATGAGCGGATACCGCCTTTCATCCCCTTCCTCGCGCCAGGGGGTGAGAATCTGCATCGTTAAGGGTGTCCCCGACGCGGTGGAGAACACCACGTCCGGCACGCGGCACGCCAGCCCCCGCAGGCGCGGATTATGCGGAATATGGCGGATATAGGCCTCTTTCATTGGAATGCTTCCTCCTTATCAGTCAGACGTTTTCCTCTAGTGTACCAGCTTTCGGCGTCCATGGCAATATTGCCCGTACGCATTTTTTGCGGTATAATACCAATAGTAAATAGAAGGAGGCGCATTTTTTTGGCACAAACCGTTACACCTGGCGCGCAGCTCGAGGAGAACCGCCGGTATCTTGCGACACTCGCCCTCCAGTACCCTACTGTCCAGTCCGCCGCGACAGAAATCATCCATTTGCAGGCCATGCTCGGCCTCCCGAAGGGGACAGAGCACTTTCTCTCCGACCTGCACGGCGAATACGAGGCATTTGAGCATATTCTCTCCAACGCCTCCGGCGTTATCCGCGAAAAGGTGGACATCCTCTTTTCCTCCACCCTTCCCGCCGCTGAGCGCGCCGCCTTGAGCACGCTCATCTATTACCCCCTCCCCAAGCTCGACGAGGTCAAGCGCACCACTTCCGATATGAACGAGTGGTACCGCCTGACACTACGCCGCCTCATCGCGGTATGCCGCCTCGCAGCTTCCAAGTATACGCGTGCGAAGGTTCGCGCCGCGTTCCCGCACGGGTTTGAGGATATCCTCGACGAACTGCTCCACGCCGGGCTCGAGGATGAAAACCAGGAGAGCTATTACAAAAATATCATCGCCTCCATCATCGAGCTCGAGCGGGCTGACGCGTTCATCGAAGCGCTGTGCACGGCGATTAAGCGCCTGGTCGTGGACCGGCTGCACATCGTGGGGGACATCTTCGACCGCGGCCCCCGCGCCGACATCATCCTCGATGCGCTCATGCAGCATCACTGCGTGGACATCCAGTGGGGCAATCACGACATTCTTTGGATGGGCGCGGCCGCCGGAAGCCGGACATGCGTGGCCAATGTGCTCAACAACTCCATCACCTACTCGAACCTTGAGGTCATCGAGATGGGATACGGCATCAGCCTGCGCCCGCTTGCGCTCTTCGCGCGCGAGATCTACGGGGATGTCAGTGTGGACCGGTTCCTTCCCAAGCCCCTGGAAAAGGAGCGCTATAAGCCAGGGGATCTCCTTCTCACGGCCCAGATGCACAAGGCCATCGCCGTCATCCTCTTCAAGCTCGAGGGGCAGATCATCCTGCGCAACCCCGGCTTTCATATGGACGATCGCCTCCTGCTCGACAGAATCGATTACGTCCGCGGGACGGTACACATCGGAGAGGCGGAATATCCGCTGCGCGACACGGACTTCCCGACTATCAACCCCGCCGACCCCTATGCGCTCTCTGCCGAAGAGGATGAGGTCATGCAGCAGCTCTCCGCCGCCTTCTCGAACAGCGAGAAGCTCCAGCGCCACGCCCGGTTCCTCTACTCCAACGGCGGGCTGTATAAATGCGTCAACGGGAACCTTCTGTTCCATGGTTGCATCCCCATGAACGAGGACGGAACCCTCATGGAGTTCGAGTGCGGACGCCGCCTCTGCGGGCGCGCCTACCTCGACTATGCCGAAGCCATGGCCCGGCAGGGATACTATGCCCGCCACGGCTCGCCCCAGCGCCAGTTCGGCAAGGACTTCCTGTGGTTCCTCTGGTGCGGGCGCCACTCCCCGCTCTTTGGGCGGGAGAAGATGGCCACCTTCGAGCGGCTGCTCGTGGAGGATCAGGCCACATGGGCGGAGCCGAAAAACGCCTACTACCGCTACGCCGAAAGCGAGGAGACGTGCGTGCAGCTGCTCGAAGGGTTCGGCCTCTCGGGGGAACACTCGCATATCATCAACGGCCATGTCCCCGTGCGCAGCAAGGATGGGGAGTCCCCTGTTAAGGCGAACGGGCGCCTCATCGTCATCGACGGCGGCTTCTGCCGGGCCTACCAGCCGCAGACAGGCATCGCTGGATACACGCTCGTTTACAATTCCCACGGCATCCGCATCATCTCGCACGAGCCGTTCGACTCGGTTCAGTCGGCTATCCGCAATAATACGGACATCCTCTCCTCCTCTATGGTCTTCGAGACAGTGCGCGAGCGCATCCTCGCCGGCGAGACGGACGCGGGCGACGAAATCCGCGGCCGGATCGATGGTCTGCGCATGCTCCTCGACGCCTACCGATCCGGCTTTTTGAAGGAGACCATCCAGGCCGATTGACAAAGATAGCGGAAATGTGTATAATAATGGGGAAATTTGTGAACGAAAAGAGGTTTCCCTGTTTTGAACTGTAAACGCTGGCTTTCCTCCGCCATGGCGGTTATCCTGCTGTTTTCAGCGGCGGTGCCTGTCTCGGCGGCGGATGAGGAGGCCGAAGAAGAGGACGAGCCCTCCTATTCTGTAATCCTCAACGAGGCTGAGCTCGACCCTGAGCCTCCCGCGTGT
This sequence comes from uncultured Oscillospiraceae bacterium, assembly GCA_949743955.1. GTDB lineage: Bacteria > Bacillota > Clostridia > Oscillospirales > Ruminococcaceae > Harryflintia. Next base: position 76,809 of record CATJVQ010000026.1, read on the forward strand.
GAGGAACTGAATGAGTATGTGGACGAGCTCCTCGATGAACTGACCGACGAGGATATGGACACCTATGAGAAGGTCATCTCCTGTTATGACTATCTGATCGACACTGTCTCCTATGGTTCGCATATGCGCTATCTGGGCACCCCTCTGGGAGATACAACCTGCCGGGCCATTTATAACGGCTACGGCGAAGTTGAAGGGTTCGGTGCTGTCGCGCTGAGCGCCGGGGTGGGAATGTGCAACGCCTACGCTTCCGCCTTCATTCTTATGACACGATCGCTCGGGCTGGACAGCCATCTGGTCGAGGGCTCCACTCGATCCGGGAACGGCTCCTATGCCTATCACAAATGGGCGGAAATCGATATCGACGGCGAGACCTATGTCTTCGATCCGCAGCTCGAACAGAGCCTGCGCCGGTATAATCTGCCTGACTATTCTGTCTTCTGTAAGACATACGACGAGATCCCCGGCCGTTACATACGTTCTGCACGCAACGATTAAACAATTAAAAACGCGGACGCTGTCAGGCAGCGTCCGCTGTTTTAGTTTGCGGCAATTCCCGATATCCTCAGGATTCATAAAATACTCCGCGTATAATATTTGTGAATATATCCGTTTCTTTGAGTGAATGGGCCTTTCCCTTCCACCGGACTACAGCGGGACCCGCCTCGAGACAGATATCGCCGCCCGCTTTGAGATGATACGTAACAGACACCTCCGGTTCCCCGCCCTCTTCACCAAACAGGCAGTAGTTTAAAAAACCGGCCGCCTGAACAATCAGGCGTACATCGTCCCGCCCCGTGACCTTCCGCTCCTTACCGCCGTAAACAAGGGTGACGCTCTCCACCGCGTCCGCCTCCGGCAGGCCCATGAGCGGGATTCCGTGGAGCGCTATCCATCCCGCCGCACTTACCGCGCAGGCGATCAGCACGCTCAAAAGCGTATTCCATGAGAAAAAATAGATACCGGTAGGGCCGGTATCTATTTTTTTCGAATGTTCTTCTCCCGCCGGTTTACTCCTGCCCATTCTCGGCTTCCTCTTCATAAGGCATCATCAGATCATGCCAGATGGTATTGACATATTCCACACACTCAAAGTACTTCTGCGTGATGATGTTCACCGGCAGATCCAGTGCGCGCGCATGGCTTGTCATCCCTGTCCAGTCGGCATTTTCGTATGTGAGTACAAGCTGGATCAGGTTCCCGCAGCACCCCTCGCCGGCCAGAAGCGCCTGCTTGATCTCATCGGAAATGGAGAGCTCTCCCAACGCCTCCTCGAGCGGCACTTCCATGAGCGCCCCCAGTGTGGAAAACATGCCCAGCAGATACGCCTCCGACTTGGAGATCGTCAGTGCAGAGATGTACGGAGAGAGCTCCGCGCAGAAGTTGGCCCGCAGGAACGAAATTTTGACCAGCTCCTCATTCATTCCATCCCGATCCCGCTTGAAGGAGAGCAGGTATATCCACTGCCGGAGCTGCCCCAGACCCAGAATCACCAGCGCCTGCTTAACGCTTTTAGCCCGGTTGCGCAGGGCAAAATACGCAGAGTTGACAAGCTTAATCAGCGAAAAGGCGAGCGTCACGTCCCGGGAAATGATGGCCGCAATCTCATCCACATCCGGCTCGTCCTTCGAGATGGCCATGACAAGCTGGAAGAAATTCGACTGCATATGGTCCATATGGCGGGTCTTCGTATTCGTCCCCTGCGCGACGAATGTCCCCTGGATATACTGACATCCCAGCTCACGCGCCCGGTCCAGCACCTGCTGATTATCGACGTTATAGGCCACAATCTCCTTTTTAAAGCTCTTCCCGGTACTGATGATATTTTCAAGCGACGGAGCGTCCGGATTGGAAAAGTCGACCTTTACCACGTCAACCGCGTCGAAAATATTGAAATAGCGCGGATTAAAGGCAAAGTCCTTCACCGCGATGCGGTACCCCTGCTTCTGGTAATCCAGAATGATCCGCTGCGCGAGGGGGTGAACGATAGCGCTGTCCTCAATCTGGATGACCAGCTTCTGCGGGCTGAAAATCTTGGGGACATTTTTGAGCAGCAGGTTGGGCGTAAAGGTCAAATACGCCGTTTTTCCGCCTAGGAACTTATCACTGTCCACCTGAAGCAGAAAATCCTCAATCGCGTTGGCGACATCGGAATCCTTCCCGCCGTACAGACTGTCTGCTCCCTCCTGATACAGGATTTCATACGCTACCACATTCCGTCTCTCATCCAGGATAGGCTGCCGGACGATACAGGTCTCCATGCTTATGACCTCTCTTCGCTTTTCGATTACAGACTGCTTCTACTGTTCCCAGCCGATTTCCACCTGATCCCCATCGTTCACCATGTCCAGATAGGAAGCCGGGCGGCCGTTCAGACGCAGTACCAAATTCCCCTGCGGGTTATTCGGATCGATGTCCACAAAATTGAGCATGTCCACAAACTGATAGGGCGCTCCGTCCTCACGCGGAAGCAACGCGATGGCCTCCCCGTTTAAGGAGATCGTCATCCCGCGGCGAACCGTCCGCCGCGGGAGGGGCACGGACATCTTTGTCCCGTTCGATACCGGCGGAAGCGGATGCGCCGGCGCCGGAGGGGGCTGTTCGGCCTGTGCCGGGCGGGGCGAATCGAGCACGCCGATGTCATCGCCGTCAGAAAGTTCAAAGTCCTCCTCGCGCTCCACGTCGTTGACATACAGATGCTTACCCGCGCTCTCGATGCCGTATTCACGCAGGAACTCCCCGAGCGTGCGCACCTGCCGGACGAGGATCACATCCTGATTGCCGACCACACACGCCGGATCCGCGGCCGCCTCGCCGTTGAGCGTTACCACCGTCCCGGCGGGCATCACCTCGCCGTTCAGGCGCACAGAGATGGCTTCCCAGTCCTCCACCACATCCCCGAGCACCGGGGCGGCGTCCATCCCGGAGACGGCGGGGGTAATCTCCACACTGTCCCCCGGGCGCAGCGGCGTGGACAGGCTCGCGGCCTTCCCGCCCACGGTCAGCGTCGCGGCGGTGGGCAGGTTTCCCCGCACCGTGCGCTTTTCGCCGTTCAGTTCAAACGTGACACTCTTTCCCGAGCGCCCAATAATCTGGCTGTGTTTATATCCCTTGAAGAGCAGTACGTCCATGACGCTCGTCGATCCGCTGCGCATGAGCGTGACGCTCTCACCGTTGAGATGCACTGTAAACCGGTCGCGTTCGCGGGCGAGCATGGCCGTGATAGCGATCCCCATCGGGGTGGCGAAATCCGGCCCGCTGACATCCTCCTCGGACACGACAGCTTTCTTCATATAATTATTGGATCCCACCGCCACCTTGCTGCGGTCGATGGAGAGCTTCTCCGCCACCAGCGAGCACAGTCCCGGGAGCTGGCTCCCGCCGCCAACGAGGAACACCGCCGCCGGCGCCGCCTGGCCGTTGACCTCAAGGATGCGCTCACAGATGGTGCTCGCCAGTTCCTCCTCGGCGGACGCTATCCGCCCGAGGATCTCCTGCCCGGGCACGCTGTACGCCACGCCTAGGATGTCGTGGAACTTGATTTCGCTCAGGTTCCGCCCGAGGGAGAGCTTGATATCCTCCGCTGTCTGGAAATCGACAAGGTATTCCTTGATGATAGCTTCTGTAATCTCATCGCCCGCCACGGTCGCCATCGTATAGGCGGCTACTGTCCCCTCTTTGGAGACGGCTATATCCGATGTCCCCGCGCCGATGTCCACGAGCGCCAGATTGAGCAGGCGCAGTTCCTTCGGGATAATCGCGTTCATGGCGGCGATCGGTTCGAGGGTCAGGCTGGCGACGGAGAGGCCTATCTGGGTCATGGTGGCGTACAGGCTCTCTACGACAGCGTTCGGCAGAAAGGTTGCGATGATCTCTGTGTGCACGCGTTTGCCGCGGTGCCCCTGAAGGGTGGAGATGGGATAACCGTCGAGCAAATGGCGCACGGCTGTATACCCCACGCAGTAGAAGTCGATCCCCTCTTCGAGGCTGACCGCCTCATATGCCTTCTGGACCGCCTGCATCTCGATTTCCGAGACGGCGGCCGCCGTGATGGACTCCTTCGGATCGATCTCTGTCTCAAACGACGCCCGCTGTGTTTTCAGCGCGCGCCCGGCCGCCGCCACATACACGTCGCGCAGTGTCCGGCCAAGCCTCTTTTCCAGCCGTGTCTTGACAGTGCTCGCCACACGCGCTGTCTGCTCGATATCCTCGATCTGCCCGTCGATCATGGCGCGCTTAGGGTGATCCATCCGCTCAATCGCGAGCACATGGAACAGATCCCCCTCCGGCACACCCACCACTCCAATGATGCTGCGCGTGCCGATATCCAGCGCAAAAACCGGTTCCGGAGCGCCGCCTGGCGTAACGCCAGGCGTCGTTACGCCGGTAGCCGCCTGCTGTGTCTGATTCGCCATTTCCTGCACCTCTCCGGCTTTAATCATCGTATCTCTTGCGGTGCTTGCTGATCTGCTCCCGCTGGATCTGCATTACAAAAGCGCTCAGAGCGGAGCTCTGCACTTCGCTGATGCCGGTGAATTCCAGTCCGAAGCGCATTTTTCCGTTCTCGTCGCTGCTAAGCTGGCGGCACACTGTACTGCGCAGCATGCTGTTGAGCTTCCCCAGCTTTATGCACAGAAAAAGCATCTCTCCCATGGCCAGCTCCACATCGCTCGAAATCTGCGCACCGCCCAAGCTCAGATCCCGCACATTGACGTCGAATCGCATTGGCTTCCCTGCCGCGCGCTGGACAGAAGCGTGGAGCTGTGTATCTACGCGGAAATACTGCCGCCGCTCCTCGTTTGTCACCGCAACGGTCTCAATCAGCCGCAGGAACTGGCTGGTCGCCAGATATACGGTTCCCTCCAGCACCCGGAACCCTTCCTTGTGGTTGAAGACATTGACCTTCACGCGCGCGCCGTAACCAATCCGCGCCTTGGCGATGGCCTTATTCCGAATCTCTATGTACTCCGCGGTTACGGCCTTGATCGAGCCCGTTGCGACCAGCTCGTTCTCCGTCGTCTTCACTTCGCAGATTGAGGAGACGTAGCTTTCCGGCAATGCCGACATTCTAAATTCCTCCTGTTCCATTGTTTCCAGTGTCCGTCCGCGATCCGTTCGCATCCGGGCCGCCTGCGTCCGGTTCCTCCGCGGGCGAAGCCTCCTCCGGCGGACGCGGGCGGGTGCGGCGGCGCAGTCCGGGCAGCTCCCGGCGCGGCACCGGCGCAGGTTCACGGTTCTTGATAGCGGCCGAAACATCCAGAAGCTGGCAGTAGATGGCGGCAACAACCTCATAGAGCTCCCGGGGGATGTTGCTGCCCACCTCAAGCATACACATCAGGGAGGCCGCGCTGTCGTCGCGGAAAACGGGGATCCCCTTTTTTTCCGCCACGTCGATGATGCGCTCGGCAATTTCGCCGTAGCCCGCGGCAATGATAACGGGGGCTATATCCTCCTCGACATTATATTTAAGAGCGACAGCCTTGTTCTTCCGGCTGCCTGCGCTGCGCTTAGATTCTGACATTGACACCCGTCCTTTTATAGGGAAGAGACTTGAAAACGTCCATCAGGGAACGGCCTCGGTCGAGTTTGTCGATGTTAATCTCCCCAAAACTGTAAGCAGTCGCCCGCGCCACTTGGGAGAGGCGCTGTGTCATGACGGAGAACTCATTGACATAGTCCGGCGGACAGCGCAGGGAGAGATCGATGCGCTTATTCTCCTCGTCCGCCACCAGCTCCACCTCAAACTGACCGATCCCCTGTATGTCAAAGACGACAAGCATATGAATGATATTCTGTCTCTGCCCCTTTGGGCGTTCATCCTCCGATCCGTTCGGGTTAATCCAGATCTCGGCGAAGGACTTCATATTCATATATTCCACCGGAATGACATAGTGCAGGAGGGGCGTAAAGTTGCAGGGGGAGGAGAGAAGACTGTGGATGATGCGCTCCACTTTATCCCCGCCCATCAGCGTAAAGGGTTCCTGGGCGCGGTTCGGCCCCGTCTCCCGGCCGATGAGTTTGGCCAGGACATCCATTATGCGGCTCGACTCCCGCTCGGGCCGCTCTCTCCCCTCAAGAAAGGCGCGGATCTGCTGGAGGAACTCTGTCTTCTGCTGCTTGCCGTCCAGAAGCATGAGAACACTCGAGACAGCTTCCTGAAAGAAATCAGGATTATCGTTAAAACGCGAAAGGTTATAGTAAACCATGGAGACGACCTTGGCCATCTTCGGGGAAAAGAGGATGCTCTCCTCCACCTGACCGAGGAGGCGGAAGGTCTCCCCCTTTAAGGCGGAAAAATTGTCCCCGGCGTCCTCGGAGAGGAAGCGCTCGGAGAGCTCGGAGAGCTCGTCGGAGATGGTGCGCGAGGTGGACAGGGACTCGGAGAGGAAGCGCAGGGAATTCGAGACGGCGTTCAAAATATCGTCCCGCACCTCCTGGCAGTTGATGGACTTGAGAAGGTTCGCCACGGCGAACTGCATCTCAGCGCCGGGCTTTTCGCGGGCAATCTGGCGCAGGAAATCAAAGAGCTCCCCCTTAAAGGCAGTGGAATTATTTTCCTGCCGCACCATTTCGGGAACAATTTCCTCCGGGCTGACCATCAGGGAATCGAACAGGGTTTCGATCTCCTGTGTGACAGCCTTATTGTTTGCCGGAAGCAGGCGGATAATCTCCTGAAGGAGGAAAATATTTTTTAGAAAATTGACGGAAACGGATGGATCCTTGAGCATATCCATCAGAATCGTCGGTGCGCTGTCCTGCTCAATGAGTCCGTTATTCTGCCCCTGCATCTCGGACTGCTGCTGCGGCCGGACAACGCGGTTTACCTCGTGCAGATCAAATGCCGCGGAAGGGTCGACGGGCTGTTTGCCGGCCGGCTGGGTCGCGTTCTGGTTGATAACCGGCGTTGTAATTCTGAGCAGATCCGCCATTGCTGCACCTCCTTGCCGCGCCCGCCGACAGACGCAGAAAATGATTTCACATTATATATATCGTCTCCAGCGTGAAAAATTTAATCTTTACGATTGATTTTTTTCAAAAAGTGTCGAGTAAAAAATTGATAGGGAGTAGTTGGGTACTTTTGCAGGACTCAGGCTGAACTTATTTTGAGAAACAGTAGGTGAATGTAAAATGAGTTTTATCGATCCAAGTATGGAGCCGATGCTGGAAACCTTTATTTACGAGACAACCACGTTGCTCGACCAACTGGATGAAATCCTGCTGGACTCTGAAAAAAACAAGAGCTTCAGCACGGATAACGTCAACGAGATTTTCCGCATCATGCACACCACCAAGGGCTCTGCCGCGATGATGGGGCTAGAGAGCATCTCGGAACTCGCTCATTCGGTGGAGGATGTATTTTTCATCATCCGTGAAAACCCCGACCGGATGAAGGACGTAAGCGAGGCCATTTTCGACCTCGTTTTTCAGGCCTCCGACTACCTCAAGGCTGAGGTGGAAGGCCTGCAGAGCGATAACTACGCCCCCAAGGACCCCAAGGACATGATTAACCAGCTCGAGCGGCAGGCCGCCATCATGAAGGGCGAAAAGCCCGCCGAACCCGCGGCGGCTCCCGGTGCTGCGCCGGCTTCGCCCGCGCCTGCGGAGGCTCCCCTCGGCGAAGGCTGGCACGCCGTACGCGTCTTCTTTGAAGACGGCTGCCAGATGGAGAACATCCGCGCCTTTATGCTCATCACCCAGCTCAACGATGTCTGCGAAACGATAGAGTCCGTTCCGGATCATCCGGAAAACGATTCCTCTGTCTCCCAGCAGATTATTCAGGATGGCCTGCTCATCCGCTTTAAGCCCGCCGGTTCTGTGGATGAAATTTATACCGTCATTGAGAGCGCGGTCAACGTAAAGTCCTACGAGAATCTCGACAGTGTCATGGCGGCGCCCGCGCCGGCCGAGGCGGCCGCTTCTTCCGCGCCCGCGCCGGCTGCTCCGGCTGCGGCCGTTCCCGCCGTGTCCGCGCCGGCTGCTCCCGCCGCGCCGGCTGCTCCCGCCGCACAGGCTCCGAAAGCGGCCAAGCAGAGCCTTCTCTCTGTCAACCAGGCGAAGCTCGACCAGCTCATGGATCTGGTGGGCGAAATTGTCACTTCCGAGTCCATGGTCGCCTCGAACCCGGATCTGAAGGGGCTGACACTGGATAATTTCAACAAGTGCACGCGCGAGCTGCGCAAGCTGACCGACGAACTGCAGGATGTGGTCATGTCCATCCGCATGGTCCCCCTTTCCGGCACCTTCCAGAAGATGAAGCGCATCATCCGCGACATGTCCAAAAAGCTGGGCAAGGAGGTCGAACTGGAGACCGTCGGCGATGATACCGAGGTCGACAAGACCATCAACGACGCTATCACCGATCCCTTCATGCACATGATCCGCAACTCCGTCGACCACGCCATCGAAATGCCGGAGGAACGCATCGCGCTCGGCAAACCCGCTACCGGCAAGGTCACTATCGCCGCGCAGAACATCGGCGGGGAGATCGTCATCACTATCTCTGACGACGGCACGGGCTTGGATACGGAGAAGATTCTCCAGAAGGCCAAGAACAACGGCCTGCTTGTGAAGCCCGAGAAGGAGTATACGGATAAAGAGATTTTCCATATGATTATGCTCCCCGGCTTCTCCACCAACGAAGCCGTCACCGAGTATTCCGGGCGCGGCGTAGGCATGGACGTGGTGCGCAAGAACCTCGAAAAGGTCGGCGGATCGCTCTCTGTAGAGAGCCAGCGCGGTGTGGGCACCACCTTCACGATCAAAATCCCTCTTACGCTCGCCATCGTCGACGGGATGGAGCTCGCTGTCGGGAACCAGATCTTCACGATTCCCATCACCTCCATCACCCAGTCCATCAAGATTTTCGACGAGCCCATCATCCGCAATACGGACGGCACTGAGATGATCATGCTGCGCGGCGAGTGCTACCCCATCATCCGGCTGCACCAGCTCTTCGATCTCCCCACGGACGTTCAGAAGCTCGAGGACGGCATCATCATCCACATTGAAAACGATCATAAATCTGTCTGCCTCTTCGCAGACGAGCTCATCGGTGAACAGCAGGTTGTGGTCAAGCCCTTCCCCGTCTTTTTAAGCCACTATGACATCAAGGGCTGCGGCCTGTCCGGCTGCACCATCCTTGGCGACGGGAGCATCAGCCTCATCCTCGACGCCAACAATATCATTAACGCTTACGAAGGGTAGGGATTTTTATGGCGGACAACATCATCGCGGCCGAGGCGATTGACGATCTGAACGGCCGTTTCCTCACATTTTATATCGATGACGCTATCTATGGCATCGAACTGCTGCACGTGATTGAAATCGTCGCGGTCTCGCCCATCACCAAAGTCCCGAACGTGCCGGACTACATCAAGGGCATCATCAACTTGCGCGGCAAAATTGTGCCCGTTATCGACGTACGCCTCAAATTCTGCCAGCCCGAAAAGGAGCATGACGATAAAACCTGCCTCATTGTCGTGGACATTGAGGGGATGCACGTCGGGCTCATTGTCGGAGGCGTGGCCGAAGTGGTGACAGTGGATAAGGATAATCTCGCCGCCCCGCCCGACATTTCCACCAACATGAGCAATCGCTATCTTCAGTCCATTGCCAAAATTGGCGACCGTGTCATTTTAAACATCGACTGCATGCGCTTCTTCCAGAGCGATCTGACCGCAGCCGGATTCGGAAGGTGAATAAGTCATGGCAGATCTTTCTATGTCCAAGGCCGCTCCAAAGAAGGCTGTCGGTCTGATTACACTGACGGATCAGGAGTTTAATTCGCTGGTCTCCTTTGTTAAAACCAAGTACGGCATCAATCTCGAAAAGAAGCGTGTCCTCATCGAGGGGCGCCTCTCCAATATGCTTCGCGAGAGAGGACTGACCACGTTCCGCCAGTATATGGACATTCTCTTTAAGGATACGTCCGGCGCGGAGGTCACCACTCTTTTAAACCGCATCACCACCAACCACTCGTTCTTCATGCGGGAAAAGGAGCACTTCGATTTTCTGCAGAAGACAGTGCTCCCCTATCTGGAGCGCACACACCCCGGGCACGATCTGCGCATCTGGAGCGCCGGCTGCTCCGCCGGGCAGGAGCCCTACACGATGGCGATGGCTATTGATGAATACTTCGGCCCGAATAAGTCGAAGTGGGACACCACCATCCTAGCCACTGACATTTCCATGAACGTGCTCGAAAAAGCGCAACGGGCTATCTATGAGGCGGACAATATTAAGGATATCCCGGAAAAATGGCGCTCCAAATACTTTAAGCGTCTCGCGAACGGCAGCTATCAGGTGTGCGACAAAATCCGCAAGGAGGTCGTCTTCCGGCCTCTGAATCTGATGGAGCCCTTCAGCTTCCGCAAGCCCTTCGATCTCATCTTCTGCCGTAATGTCATGATTTATTTCGACGGGCCCACCAAGGAGAAGCTCATTGACAAGTACTATAACGTCACATCGAAGGGCGGCTATCTGTTCATCGGTCACAGCGAGGTTATCAACCGCGATACAACAAAATACATTTATCTCCAGCCCGCAATCTATCAAAAGGGAGGCGGTCCCGCATGACCATGCCCGGACCGAAAAAAATCCGTGTGCTGGTTGTGGATGACTCCCTTCTCTTCCGTAAAACGCTTGAAGAGCGGCTTTCCGCGACCCGTCAGATTGAAATTGTCGGCACGGCGGTCGACGCCATGGATGCGATGGCCAAAATCCGTTCGCTGCGGCCCGATGTCGTCACGCTCGACGTGGAGATGCCCAAGATGAACGGTATCGATTTCTTAAAAAAACTGATCCCGATTCAGCCTGTTCCGGTCGTCGTTGTCAGTTCCCTTCCCCTCAATGTCCTTGATGCTCTGAGCGCCGGCGCTGTGGACTTTGTCCGCAAGCCGCAGATCCGTTCCCCAAAGGATCTGGATTCCTTTATTCTGGATCTGGCCGCTAAAATCAGGATCGCGTCCTTTGCCCATGTCGGAGGTCGGCGTCCGGCGTCGGTTTCAACGGCAGCGCCTGCGCCGGCCCGTCCGGCGGCTTCTTTGAGCGCACTTGTCGCAGCACGGGCGGGAAATACGGTTATTGCTATCGGCGCTTCAACCGGCGGCACCGAGGCTATTCTGGAGGTTGTACGTGATTTGCCTGCTTCCACGCCGGGTGTTGTTATTGTTCAGCATATGCCTCCAGTTTTTACCAACATGTATGCACAGCGTCTGGACAAAATCTGTAAGATGCGTGTCAAAGAGGCAGAGAATGGCGACCGTGTGGAAAAGGGGCTCATCATTATCGGCGCGGGTGAATTCCATCTGCGTCTGGCGCGTGATCAGAACGGATATTACGTGCGCAGCGAGAAAGGGGCGAAGGTGAGCGGACACTGTCCGTCAGTGGATGTCCTTTTCGATTCGGTAGCGGATATCGCCGGACGCAACGCCGTAGGCGTCATCCTCACCGGTATGGGGCAGGACGGCGCAAACGGTCTGCTTAAAATGCGCAAAAAAGGCGCATATACCATCGGGCAGGATAAGGAGAGCTGTGTGGTTTACGGCATGCCGATGGTGGCCTACAACATCGGCGGCGTGCAGACGCAGCTCCCACTCGACAGGATCGGCGGAGAGATCATCCGCCACCTCAACTCACTGGGATGATAAAACTGTTTAAAAAGGACGTCCGGGCCATCGGGCCGCGGACGTCCTTTTTCTTTCCTGATCCTGTAACCTGTCAAAACGCTGTATTCATTCAAGGCATATAGCAGATACTAATCTGGCGCTCATTGATTTCACGGATCTTCTCCGGAGCAACCTTGAAGTTGCGATCGATGTCCATCAGGCCATTAATTTCCTGCTGCACATCGGAAACCTGTGTATAACAGAAGCCGCAGACATAGGGCAGCTCCTTGATGGCGGTGGTAATATCGTCAAAGCGCTTGATAAAGGCTTCCTCGCCCTTCACCTTGTTGCCGTAGCCCCAGCCGCTGTCATCGTCCGTGAAGGTGACGCCCGAAGCTGTGCGGCGCTCTTCTGCCGGACTGTCTGCGCTGCCGCTGTCATCGAAAGCGATGCCGCCGAACTCGCTGATGAGCACGGGCTGACCGCGGTAGGCGTAGCCGTCGGCAAGGGCAGACTTGAAGCGGCTGTGGTAGACCTTGTTCGAGAGAATATCATCCTTATACTTCGAGTAGCGCTCGAAGAAAATGCGGCCGGACTCCTCATAATCGTGGAGGGTGAGAATGTCGGAGATGGTGTGCTCCCAGCCGTCGTTGACGATGACGGGACGCATCGAGTCAAACGCTTTCGTGAGGTAATAGATGGCCTCAGTAAAGTGCTGCTGCTTCTGCTCCGTCTTCACTTGGAGGATACCCCAGCTCTCGTTGAAGGGGGTCCAAGTGATGATGCAGGGATGGCTGTAATTCTGGCGGACAATCTCCATCCACTCAGAGGTAAACTCCTGCACGGCATAGTCGCTGAAGACGTAGGTGGAGGGCATCTCACTCCAGACGAGCATCCCCTTCACATCGCACCAGTAGAGGAAGCGCTCGTCCTCAGTCTTCTGATGCTTGCGCAGGCCGTTGTAGCCGAGCGCGTGGATCTTGTCGATGTCCTCAATGAGGGCCTCCTCGCTCGGCGGGGTCAGATGGGAATCTCTCCAGTAGCCCTGATCGAGAATTAGGCGCTGATAGAGCGGCACGCCGTTGAGAAGGATCTTATCCCCGTCGATTCGGATTTCACGCATGCCGAAATAGGAGAGAACCTCATCCACAGTCTCCCCATCCCGCACGAGGCGGAGTGTCAGGTCATAAAGGTCCGGGTTCTCCGGGCTCCAGAGCTTGATTCCCCGCGGCGTGACAGCGGTCGAAAGCAGGTCCACTTTCGTACGTACGTGCCCGTTCCAGACAGAAGCCGTCGCCGACGCGATAGGCACGCCGCCAAATTCGATATCGGCCGCCAGCACCAGCCCGTCACCGCCGAAGACATCGCACTCGATTTCAATGGCGTCCTCCGCCAGAATGGGCGTGAGCTTCACAGCCGTCACTGCGTCGGCCGGGAGGTACTCCATCCACACAGTCTTCCAGATACCGGTAGTCTGCACGTACCAGCAGTCAAAATTGTCCTTGATCCAACGCTGTTTGCCGCGCGGCTGCTGCTCGTCAAAACTGTCTTCCACCTTGACGACAACGGTATTCTCCCCCGCTTTTGCCAGCTTTGTAATATCCAGAGAGAAGCGGGCGTAGCCGCCGCGGTGGCTTCCGGCCAGTGCACCGTTCACCCACACACGGGTATAGAAATCGCTGCCCTCAAAATGCAGCAGGATACGCCCTGCGGTGAGCTTCGCGCTGTCCACGTCAACCTTGCGGCTGTACCAGACGTTCTCATGGGCTGTCTCATCGCCAATACCGCTCATCTTTGTCTCGTATGTAAACGGCACGTTGATCACGGTCTGTGCAGGCAGGGCGTTCTGCCAGCCCTTGATTTCGCCCGTGTTCTCATCATCGAAGGCGAAATCCCATTTCCCATTGAGATTGACCCATCCGTCGCGCACGAGCTGCGGCCTTGGATAATCCTTGCGATAACTTTTCAATTCATCCACCCCTGTGTCATCAACATTTTGTTCCTTCAAAACTCCTAAATTCCATATTTATACAGAAAATTTGTTTCAAAAGAACAATTCAAACTAGATCTTTCGTATCGAAACACCCTATTTGTTATAATGCTGATTATATGCTATTCCATCCCATTCGTCAACCTATTTTTCTCAATTTATTATCATTTTAACTAAATCTATTGACTTTATGAATATCATCTGCTAGAATAAAACTCGCCAGGTCGAAGATATCTATTTTATACAAACCACTTGGTTATGTCAGGAAAAAATAAAACAAAATGCTGTCTTTTGCTTTCAAAAAGCGGGATATTTGGGATAATCATCCTCTTTATCAATCTATTGGACAGTGATTTAGGATGTCAAAAGGGGTTCCCCTTTTGTTCATAAAATTCCATAACTATATGGGAGGTCAAGAAATGAAGAAACTGTTAATCGCTCTGCTCTGTGCCGGTTTGATGGTCTCGTCGTTCGCAGGCTGCGGCGGTGGCGGCGGTGGTTCTTCCGCTCCGGCGGCAGACAACAATGCTCCGGCGGCGGACAATAACGCTCCGGCGGCGGACAACAACGCTCCTGCGGCAGACGCGGGGGATGCAGCCGGTGATGCGGACGCGGCCGACGTCAACGACGACGGTACCGTCAACAACCCGGAAGCGGTCAAGGTTGACGAGAACAAGCTCGTGTTCTGGTCTCTCTTCTCCGGCGGCGACGGTGGGTTCATGGATCAGATTATCGCTGATTACAATGCCACCAGCCCGACCAAGCAGGTCCAGTCCATCATGCTCGTGTGGGCGGACTACTACACCAAGCTCTCGACGGCTGTCGCCGCCAACAAGGGCCCGGACATCGGCGTTTCTCACCAGTCCCGTCTGGCTGAGCTTCGTCAGAACGGCGTCATTGTTCCTGTCGACGATGCAGCGGCTGCGGCGGGTGTCAACTGGGGCAACTTTGGCCAGGTCCTGCAGGACGGCGTAACCTTCGAAGGCGAGAAATACGCTGTTCCGTTGGATGTTCACGCGGAAATCCTTTACTACAACAAGGACCTACTCGAAAAGGCCGGCATCCCTCTCGAGGCTGACGGTTCCGTGAAGATCGCCGATTTCGCCGACTTCAAAGCGATGCTTGCCAAGGCGAAGGACGCCAATCCCGACGGTACGGCTTTCTCTCTGCCGATGACCGGCGATGATCCGTGGCGTATGTGGTGGGCCAACTACTTCCAGGTAGGCGGCACCCCAATCCTCAATGATGCGGGCGATCAGGTCACGATGGATAAGGCTGCTGCTGTTAAGGCTGCCGAGGACATTTACTCCCTGTATCAGGAAGGCCTTATCCAGGCCGGCATTGAGGACCATCAGAAGTACTTCCAGGGCGGCAGCGCTGTGTTCGAGCTCGGCGGCACTTGGGCGATCGGCGTTTATGAAGGAACCGACGGCTTCAATTACGGCGGCATGACGTATCCGAAGTTCTATAATAACCAGTCCTCCTACGCGGACATGCACACCTTTATCCTGCCCTTCAATAAGTCCCGCGACGAGGCGGATACCAACGCTTCCATGGAGTTCATCAACTACGCGACTTCTACCGGTGAAAACGTCTGGGCGCAGTCCGGCCAGATCGTGTCCAACACCGAAATCCTCAACAGCGACACGTTCAACTCCCTGCCCAACCGTGCCATCTACAAGGCCACTGCAGACAACGCTGTCTTCGCTCCTCTGACCCCGTACTACGGCGCTATCAAGGACATTATGATCAAGTGCTGTGATACCATCTGGTCCGGTCAGACCGACGCGACTACCGCGATTGACGACATGTACTCTCAGATCGAGACTGCGATTCTCTAACTTCCGTCCTATCCGGGGGGCAGGCCTTCGGGCCTGCCCCTTTCGGGCAATAGGATTTCAAAAGGAGGCAACCAATATGACCAAGGCAAAAGCGCAAAGGCAGGCCCGCGAGACTGCTACAGCCTTTGGGTTTCTCATCCCGTTCACCTTATTTTATACTGTTTTCACCATCTGGCCGGTTATTCAGGGCGCCATTGTGAGCTTTCATAAGTGGGGGATCATGGGCCGGCAGAAGTTCAGCGGTCTTGCGAACTATGCCAAGATGATGAAAGATCGTTTTTTCTGGGAATCTTTGGGGAATACTACAAAATTTACCATCATTACGGTTCCAATGCTGATTATATTGGCTGTCTCTCTTGCCCTGCTTGCCAACCGAAAATCCCGTCTGCAAAAGATGTACCGTGTCTGTTACTACATGCCGAACGTTCTTTCCGTTTCGGTTGTTTCGTTCCTAACCATCTATATGGGTTCTCCCTATATGGGCTTTGTCAATGGACTGCTGCATACGCTCGGCGCGCCGAACAGCTTCGAGCCGCTGTGGTTAAAGGATCCAAACCTTGTCTGGTTCACTATCTGCTGGATCACCGCATGGTGGACTGTCGGCTTCAGTATGATGCTCTACCTTTCCGCTTTACAGGAAATTTCTCCCGAAATTTACGAGGCCGCTGATATTGACGGCGCTACCAAGACCCGCCAGCTCTTCAATATCACGCTTCCTCTTCTTAAACCGACCACCTTCCTTGTACTATTGCTGCAAATCATCGCCTGCTACAAGGTGTTCGGCCAGATTTACATGATCACCAAAGGCGGCCCTGGCACCGTGACACGGCCCCTTATCCAGTACATATACGAAACGGCGTTCACCAAAAATGACTTCGGCTACGCCGCTGCCATGTCCTATGCTCTGTTCCTGATTCTGGTGATTCTCTCTGTCATTCAAACGGCCGTGCAAAGGAGGAGTGAGGCATGAAAACAAAAACCTCCCCTGGAAAGATTATTCTGGAAGTCGTTTCTGTGATAATCGCTATTACTTTTATCACGCCGATTATCTGGGCGTTGGCGGTTTCCCTCAAATATGAGGGTATGCAGATTTCCAATACCTTCCAATGGTTTGCCCCTCCCTATACGCTGAACAACTACCCCGACATCATCCGCGGAACCTCCGTGCCGTACTGGCTTTTTAATAGCCTTTTCCTTGCGGTACTCTCCGTACTGATGACACTGCTCCTCTCCTCGATGGCAGCTTTCGCCATCGCCAAGCTCAAATTCAAGGGCAGCGGCGCGATGTATATGTATTTCCTGATGGGCCTGATGGTTCCGGGCGAGGCGACCATTGTCCCGCTATTCATCACCGTCAACGGTCTTAACCTCATCGACAGCTACGGCGGCATGCTCTTTCCGGGTATCGCGGGGTCGATGAATCTGATCATCATGATCACGTTTTTCAAGGGTATCCCGGACGAATTGATCGAGGCGGCCCATATCGACGGGGCTGGAAACCTCAACATCTTCTTCAACGTCATCCTTCCCCTTTCGAAGACCGTACTCGTAACGGTGGGTATCTTCTCCTTCCTCGGAAGCTGGAACAACTACCTCTGGCCTCTGCTTTGTGCAATGAGCGAGGGCATGTACACACTGCCCATCGGCATCCCGACACTGCTGAGCACGTATACGACGGATTACGTTATTCCGATGACGGCCAACATGGTCGCTTCCCTGCCCGCCATTATCCTGTATCTCATTTTCGAGAAACAGATTGTGCAGGGCGTAGCGCTCTCCGGTATCAAGGGCTAAAAAATCCCGGCTCCTTCACCTGGAAGGAGCCGGATTTCTTTTGCCGGAGGTCCGGCTTTCTTTCACGAAAAATCTGCCGAATAGGAAAAGTGATAGGAGGAGATTTTTCGTGCTTCATCTGACCATAAGGGATCCAAAGAGTCTGTCCGTCATCTGCCACGCGCTCTCGACAGAACTGCGGCTGGATATCATCCGACTGCTGCAGCGCGATACGGTGAGCTGTCTGGAGCTCTCCAACAAGCTGGGGGTCGCGCTGTCCACCATTTCATCAAATGTACGTGTTCTCGAAGACGCCGGACTGATTTCTACCACGCTCGTCCCCGCCAAGAATGGCTCTAAAAAGATGTGCTCCCTGACTTATCTCGACGTCTCCATCCAGCTTGCTCCCAACGTTGTCCTTCCTCAGAACACGACGCATTATCAGGTGAGCATCCCTATCGGCAACTATATGGACTTCGATGTCGCGCCCTCCTGCGGGTTTGTTGTCGCCGAGGGAAATGTTTCCCTCTTTCCCGACACTCACTTTGACGACCCCAACTTTTTTATGGACCCGTCCCGCCTGCACGCGCAGCTCCTGTGGTTCCGATGCGGATATGTGGAGTACCGTGTCCCGATCGGGCACGACGCCCGCCCCCTAGGGATGAAGGCGCAGTCGATCTCCTTTTCCCTTGAACTGTGTTCCGAAGCCCCCGGCGCTAATATCCGGTGGCGTTCGGACATCACAATGTGGATAAACGGTATCGAAATCGGCACCTGGACCTGTCCGTCGGACTTCGGGGACCGGCGCGGCCTGCTCACGCCCCGGGAATGGATCCCTGACGCCACTCAGTATGGTATCCTCACAGAATGGACTGTCGATGAAGCGGGCAGTCACCTGAACCATGAACTCCTCTCCGACGCCACCATAGACGCGCTCCATCTTGACCATAAACAATTCGTCACGATGCGTATCGGCGTCAAGCCCACGAGCGAGAATATCGGCGGCATCAACATTTTTGGCGAGATGTTCGGCGATTATCCGCACTCTATTATAATGACTATTCGTTATAAATAAATTAGATAATCCTATTTGTTATACAGCTGTCTTCTGACGGATGGTAAAACGAGGCTCCCCTTCGGCCCAGTCGCAGTCGATTTCCGCTCCCGGAGACAGTTCGCCTCCCAGAAGCATCTCTGAAATCCGGTCCGATACATGCGAGGCTACCACACGGCGTATCTCACGCGCGCCGCTGCGCTGATGGAAGCCGAGCCGGGAAACCTCCTCCGCCAGTGCCGGGGTGAAGTGTGCGTGGACGCCTCTCTTTTCCAGCCGCCCCTCTAACAGGGAGAGTTCCCTTTCCGCAATAGCCCGCAGGGGGACGCTTCCCAGAGAAGAAAAGGTGATGACTTCATCCACACGCCCGAGCAGCTCCGGGCGCAGGAAGCGGCGCAGCTCCTGCTTTGCTCCGCTCGGGGAGTATGCCTCCCCCCCTTCCCCGCAGAAGCCGAAGCCCGTTCCCTGCTGTACACCCAGATTCGAGGTCAGGATAACGACCGTGTTGCGGAAGGATACACAGCGCCCCTGCGAGTCGGTGACCTCCCCCTCCTCCAGGATCTGCAGGAGGAGGTTGAAGATATCCGGGTGAGCCTTTTCGATCTCGTCGAGCAGTACAACGCTGTATGGGTGCGTGCGTACACGCTCGGTGAGCAGTCCGCCGTCGTCGTGGCCGACATAGCCGGGAGGCGCGCCAACCAGTCGGGAGACAGCGTGCTTCTCCATATATTCGCTCATGTCCACGCGGATGAGATGTTTTTCGCTGCCGAAAAGCACCTGCGCGAGGGTGCGGGCCAGCTCTGTCTTGCCGACACCGCTCGGCCCCAGGAAGATAAACGATCCTACCGGACGCCGCTCGTCGCCCAGTCCGCTGCGCGCTCTGGCGACAGTGCGCGCCACGATCCCGACCGCCTCCTCCTGCCCGAAGACGCGTGCGCACAGCGCATCTGTCAGCTCCCGAGCGCTGAGCGAAGCGCCGCTGTCCTCCGTGTTCACACCGGTGGAGAGTGTAATCAGGCGGCGGATATCTTCGGGGGAGAGCGTGCGGCAGGCGGTCGGAGCCGCACCCAGCACGCTGCGCTGATAGTCGCCGGTCACGTCACGCGCGAGGGCCTGTGGGTTCAGCCTCGCCGCAAGGGAAAAGTTTTTGGCCCGCAGCGCCTCCTCCCGCCGCTGAAGGCGGCTGCCGCCGTCGATGAGGAGCATCGCGCACGCTTCGTCCAGAAGGTCGATCGCCTTATCCGGCAGGTACCGCTCCGGCAGGTACCGCCGGGACAGTTCCACCGCCGCCCGGACCGTCTCATCCGGTATAAGCATGCCATGGTGCTGTTCATACCGTTCGCGCACGCCCTGGATGATGCGCACCGCCTCCTCCGGAGAGGGCTCCTCCACCTGGACGCACTGGAAGCGCCTCTCGAGTGCGCAGTCCTTTTCGATGTGCCGGCGGTATTCCTTAATGGTTGTCGCGCCGATGAGCTGGATCTCCCCGCGTGCGAGCTGGGGCTTGAGGATATTCGCCGCGTCCACGGCCCCCTCCGCCGCGCCCGCCCCCATGATCATGTGGACTTCGTCAATAAACAGGATGACGTTCTGCGCCGCAGCCACCTCGTCCAGCAGCTTTTTGAAGCGCTCCTCGAATTCTCCCCGGTACTTGGTGCCCGCCACAAGAAGCGCTATATCCATGCTGTACACCTGCTTGCACAGGAGGCGGGCCGGGACTTTGCCGTCGGCGATGCGCTGGGCCAGCCCCTCGACAATCGCTGTCTTGCCCACTCCTGCCTCCCCCACCAGGCAGGGGTTATTTTTCTGCCTGCGCGAGAGCACCTGAAGCACACGCTGAAGCTCCCTCTCCCGCCCCACCATCGGATCCAGCATCCCCTGATGGGCAAGGGATGTGAGATTGCGGCAGAAGCGATCCAGCAGCGGCCGTTTGCCGGGAGCAGCGCGCGCGTCGGCGCGAACGGGTGCGGCCCCGCCCGAGAGAGAGCGGTACAGCGCCTCCGTATCCACGCCGCACAGCCGCAGAAAACGCTGCGCGTAACACTCCGGCTCCTTGACACAGGCCATAAGGATGTGATCCGTGCCAGCGCTCTGCTGTCCGCATACCTTAGCATAGACAGATGCCGTCTCCAGAATGCGGTGCAGGCGGGGGGTGAAGTCAGCGGGAGTGAGCGTGCAGGGGCAGCCGTGGCCGACCGATTCGTCGAGCATCTTGTAGAGCCGGTCATAGGTGACAGATTTATTGGGCGCGGCAAAATGGCAGATGTTCTCCTCGTCGCGCAGAATCCCCAGAAGGACGTGTTCGCTACCGACATAGGTGTGCCCCAGTTCCCCGGCAAGCGTGATGGCGGTGTTGAGCGCGTCGTTGGCCTTTGGTGTAAGTGAAGAAAAACGATACAAGCGATAACCTCCTGTAAACCCCTGTCAGGAATGCTGAAATCAATGATAAGTATAAAAGGGTATGCGGCGTCTTCGGAAAGAAGACGCCCAGAATCAGTATGGTCCCGCACCCCGGCTCTTATTCCGTATCCCCATACGTAAAACGCCCGGAACCAATTTACAGCGCATGGCATAGGATATGTTGAAATCTTTAATACAGGAGGCATTTTCTTATGTATGGTTTCAACGGCTACTGGTGGATACTTATCATCATCATCCTGATCTGCTGCTGCGGCGGTTGGGGCAATAACTGCGGCTGCGGCAACAGCTGCGGCTGCGGCAACAACTGCGGCTGCGGCAACAGCTGCGGCTGCGGCAACAATTGCGGCTGCGGCAACAACTGCTGCGGAGAGGGCTGCTGCTGAGCGGCTGACACCAGGAGAGAAGGGCGCGTTTTTTAACGCGCCCTTCTCTGTTTGTATGCGTCCCGATAAAAATACAAAAGAAAAATGGGCTGCTTCCTCCCCACAAAAAGTTGACACCCATAAAATATCCGCGGTATAATACAACTATCGTTGTATTATACAACTACGGTTGTTTTTGAAAGGGATGCCTCTATGGAACAGACTACCCGGGCCCGTACGCTTTTGTACGAGGCGATGCTGCTGATCGTTGCTATCATTTGGGGCAGCGGCTTTATGGCGACACGCATCGCCATGGACGCCCAGCTCTCCGCCCCGTTTATCCTTATGGTGCGCTTTGCTATTGCCGCCGCCGTTTTCGGACTGGCCTTCCGGCGGCATCTGTGCCGGCATTTTTCCCGCGCCGCTCTGCTGGGCGGGATGCTCACCGGCGCAGTGCTCTTCATCGCTTTCACCACACAAACCACCGCCATGGCGTATGCCAACCCCTCAAACGTCGGCTTTCTCACCTCCACGAATGTCGTCATGGTCCCGCTGCTCTGGTGGGCTTTCGCCCGCCGGCGCCCGCGTGCGCGTGTGGGTGTGGCGTGCGCGCTCGCGTTGTGCGGCATCGCGGCGCTGTCCTTCCAGTGGGGGGAGGCGCTCTCCTTCTCCGCCGGGGATCTGCTCGCCCTGCTGTGTTCGTTTTTCTTCGCCCTGCACATTGTCCTGACCGGATTTTTTTCCGTCCGGTACGACGCAAAGGTACTTGTCTTTGTCCAGTTTGCCGCGGCGGCTGTCCTTTCCCTCCTGTTTTTCCTCCTTTTTGACCGCGACTTCTCCGCTTTCCGCCCGTCGATAGGGCTGGCCGCGGTGGGATATCTGGGCCTCTTCAGTACCTGCCTGTGCTTCTTTTTCCAGACAATGGCCCAGTCCTGTGTCCCCGCCCCTGCCGCGGCGCTGTTATTGTGTACGGAGTCGCTGTTCTGCACTGTCTTCTCCGTCCTCATGGGGTACGAACCTGTCACCACCCCCATGCTCGTGGGCGGCACGGTGATTTTTTCCGCGGTTCTTCTCTGCGAAATGCCTGACCGGCACAAAAAACGGACATCCTGTTAAAAAGGAGGGTAACGGCTTTGAAACTGCTCTGCATTGATTCCAACAGCATTCTCAACCGGGCGTTCTACGGCATCAAACTGCTCTCGACAAAGGACGGCCTTTACACTAACGCCGTCTTCGGCTATATGAACATCTTCAAAAAACTGCTCGACGAGGTGCAGCCGGACGCTGTCGCCTGCGCGTTCGACCTGCCTGTCCCCACATTCCGCCACAAGCGGTACGACGGCTACAAGGCCCAGCGCAAGGGGATGCCCGACGAGCTGGCCAGCCAGCTCCCTCTGGTGAAGGAGCTGCTCGGGGATCTGGGGTACCGCATTGTCACCATGGAGGGGTATGAGGCGGACGACATCCTTGGCACGTTCGCCCGCCGGTGCCGGGAAGTGGGGGACACCTGTGTCATCGCCACAGGGGATCGGGACAGTCTCCAGCTCGTCTCCGATGCGACAACTGTCCTCCTCGCCTCCACCAAGGGCGGGCGGCCCATCACCACGGTCTGTACGCCGGACTACATCCGGGAGCAGTACGGTGTCGAGCCCCGGCAGCTCATCGACGTCAAGGCCCTGATGGGCGATACGTCGGACAATATTCCCGGTGTGCCCGGCATCGGGGAGAAGGGGGCTTTAAAGCTCATCGCCGAGTTCGGCTCGCTCGAGGCTGTCTACCGGGATCTCGCCAGCCTCCCTGTCAGTCCCAAGCTGCGCGAGAAGCTCGAAAACGGGCGGGAACTGGCCTGGCTCAGCCGGGAGCTGGCCGAGATCTGCTGCGAGGCGCCGCTGCCTCTCTCCCCGGCCGAATGCGTCCCCGGGCATGCCGACACAGCCGCCGCGCGCGCCCTGCTCTCCCGCCTCCAGATGTTCTCGCTTATCGACCGCTTGGAGCTGTCCGAACCGGACATGCCGGATGCGGCGTCCGAATTGATCGGAACATCCGACACCCTCCCCGCCGGGGACAGCGATACGCTCGAGAGCCTCATCGCGGAGGGGGAAACGGTGGATCTGCTCTTTACCGAACTCCCGTCCTTCACCGCCGGGAACGGGAAGAGCGGCCCCTTCCTCTTTACCGGGGAGGATCTGCTCCTCCGCCTGCTCGCCTCCCCCGTCCCCAAGCGGACCAGCCAATGCAAGGAGCTGCACCGGATATCGTATAAAAATGGGTTGAATATACAAAACGTAATCTTTGACGTGGGGTTGGCGGGGTATCTGCTCAGCCCGAACTCGACAGAATACAG
Organism: uncultured Oscillospiraceae bacterium; assembly: GCA_949743955.1. Lineage (GTDB taxonomy): Bacteria > Bacillota > Clostridia > Oscillospirales > Ruminococcaceae > Harryflintia. The sequence continues at coordinate 100,200 of CATJVQ010000026.1, forward strand.
TGTGACGCGTCTGCTCGCGGAGTACGGCATCCCCGCGCCGCAGGGGGAGGCGTCCGCTTTCCATGCGCTGTGCTCAAAAATGGAGGCGGAATTGGCGTCCGCCGCCCTGACGGGGGTGCTCCGCGACATCGAGCTGCCGCTCGCGGGGGTGCTCGCGCAGATGGAGCTCGAGGGCTTCGCCGTAGACGCCGAAGGGATCGCCGCCTTCGGGCGCAGTATGGACGGAAAAATCACCGATCTCGAACAGGAGATCTATACACTGGCTGGGGAAACCTTCAACATCAATTCCCCCAAGCAGCTCGGCGTCATCCTCTTTGAACGGCTGGAGCTGCCCAGCCGCCGCAAAACCAAGAGCGGCTATTCCACCGATGCGGAGGTCCTTGAGTCCTTAAGCGCCTATCACCCCATCATCGGCTGCATTCTCGAATACCGCAAGCTTGCGAAGCTACGCAGCACCTATGTCGAGGGGCTTCTCAAGACCATCTCGCCCGACGGGCGCATCCACACGCGCTTTTTGCAGACAGAGACCCGCACCGGCCGCATCTCCTCGGCCGAGCCGAACATGCAGAACATCCCTGTGCGCACGCCGCTCGGCAGCACGATGCGCAAATTCTTCATCGCCAAAGAAGGGTGCGTTCTCGTCGATGCCGACTACTCGCAGATTGAGCTGCGCGTCCTCGCACACATCGCGGACGACGCCGGCATGATTGACGCTTTCGCCTCCGGGGCCGACATCCACACCCGGACAGCCGCGCAGGTCTTCGGCGCCGCGCCCGAGGAAGTGACACCCGAGCTCCGTTCGCGGGCAAAAGCTGTCAACTTCGGTATTGTCTACGGTATCGGCGCGTTCTCACTCTCCAAGGACATCGGGGTCAGCGTGGCTGAGGCGGATCACTACATCAAGCAGTATCTAGAGACCTTCTCCGGCGTCCGCAGCTATATGGAGCGCACGGTTGAGGAGGCAAAGCGCGACGGCTTCGTCACCACCCTGTTCGGGCGCCGCCGGGCGCTGCCGGAGCTCTCGTCCGCCAACAAAAACGTACAGGCGTTCGGCCGCCGTGTGGCGATGAATACCCCCATCCAGGGCACGGCGGCGGATATTATCAAGCTGGCCATGATCCGTGTGGCCAGGAGACTGGAGCGGGAAAAGCTGCGCGCCCGGCTCATCCTCCAGGTGCACGACGAGCTGATCGTCGAGGCCCCCGAGGCTGAGGCCGAAGCAGCGGCCGCCATCCTCCGGGAGGAGATGGAGCACGCCGCCGATCTGCGCGTCCAGCTCAAGGTGGACTGCAACATCGGAAGGAACTGGTACGATGCCAAATAGCTTTTCCATCCGCCCGTTTTCGGCGGAGGACATCCCCGCCGCCGCCCGGCTCGAACGCGAAGCCTTCGGGGAAAATGCGTGGAGCGAACGCGCCCTTACAGACGAGCTCGCCCGGAGCGACGCTGCCCTGTTCGCGGCACTCGCCGAAGCTGCGTCCGGCGGTACGGAATTCATCGGATATGCCAGTATGCGCGCTGTGCTCGACGAGGGGTACGTGGGGAATGTTGCTGTCCGGGCGGAGCGGCGGCGCCGAGGGGTGGGCCGGGCGCTGACAGAGGCCCTCATCCGCCATGCCCGGAGCCGGGAGGTGCGCTTCCTCTCGCTGGAGGTCCGTGTCTCCAACGCACCGGCCATCGCCCTCTATGAGGGGATGGGCTTCCGCTCCATGGGTATACGGCGGGGATTTTACGCCTTCCCGAAGGAGGACGCCCTCGTCATGACGTTTGATTTCTGAACTGTACCGATAAAGAAAGGATCGTTACCGCATGGACATACTTGCCATCGAATCCTCCTGTGACGAAACCGCCGCCGCCGTCGTGCGGGACGGGCGGCAGATTCTCTCGAACGTCATCCACACGCAGGTGGCCGAGCACGGGCTGTACGGCGGCGTCGTGCCGGAAATCGCCTCGCGCCGCCACGTGGAGATGATCGTCCAGGTGGCCGACACCGCCCTCGCCGAAGCCCATCACAGCGTCTCCTCTGTCGACGCTGTGGCCGTCACCGCCGCACCGGGGCTCATCGGCGCGCTGCTTGTGGGCGTCAATTTTGCGAAATCTCTCGCGTTCGCCGCCGGCAAGCCCCTCATCCCCGTGCACCACCTGCGCGGGCACCTCGCCGCCAACTATCTCGCCCATCCGGATCTCACACCCCCATTTCTTGGTCTGGTCGTCTCCGGCGGACACAGCCACATCGTCGAGGTCCTCGACTATACGGAGCTGCGCGTCGTCGGCCGCACCCGCGACGATGCCGCCGGCGAGTGCTTCGACAAGGCTGCCCGCGCCATGGGGCTCCCCTATCCCGGCGGCGTGAGCATCGACCGGGTTTCCCCCGGGGGGGACCCCTCCGCCTTCTCTCTCCCCATCCCCCACGCGGAGGGGTATGATTTCAGCTTTTCCGGGCTGAAGACAGCCGTCGTCAACCTGCTCCACACAGCCGAACAGAAGGGGGAGAACGTCTCCGTCCCCGACCTTGCCGCGTCACTCTCGCACCGTGTCGCCGGTATGCTCGTCTCGCATACCGCCGCCGCCGCCCGGGATCTGGGATATACGAAAATCGTCGTCGCGGGAGGGGTCAGTGCGAATTCCGTCCTGCGCACGCAGCTCGATGAATGCTGCCGCCGGGAGGGGTGGACGCTCTGCCTGCCCCCACTCTCCCTCTGCGGCGACAATGCCGCCATGATCGGCGCGCAGGCGTTTTATGAGATGGAGGCCGGGCACACCGCTCCCCTCTCCCTGAACGCCTGCGCTACGATGGAAATCAGTGCATCGTTCTGAGCAGTCTGTTCTCCCTCATTCGAATTGAAAAACCCGTTGTTTAAACTATTGATATAAACAACGGGTTTTTTTACTTTCTATTCATGTGCCTTTTGTAGAATGCACTCCGATATTTCCCGGGAGTAATCTGTTCCATCTGTTTAAAGAGCTTCATAAAGTGTTTTTCATCGCTGAAGCCGACACGGGCGGCGATAACACGGATAGAATCGTTGCTGTTGAGAAGCTGCTGCTTGGCGATGCTGATCCGTGTCCGGTTGATGTAGCGCAGCAGAGAAAGGCCGGTCTGGCGCTTAAACATATTGGAGAGGTAGTTGGGATTGTACCCAAACTCCTCCGCCACGCCGCCCACCGAGAGAGCATCCCCGCAGTGGATGCGGATCCACTCCATGATCTCTACAATGCGGTTTGTACTTTCTGACCCCTGAAATCCGTGCATCACCACACAGGCGGCGGAAATCTCCAGCGCCAGAAGGCTCAGGGCATAGTGCGCCATGTACTCGGAATAGCCGTCCACCAAATCCAACAGCTGCCGGAAGAGCATCCCCACCTTGTCCGCCTCGACTACCTCGCCAAACTCGGGCAGAATATACCGGTTTCCGCCGAGCGCACGGTTCGCATCGCTGGCCAGCAGGAAGAGGTACTGCCCCGCCTCCTGCTCCCCCACCAGCTCATACCCGACAGATTCCACCTGAAAATGGCACCAGTAATAGGAGAGCACTCCTTCACTCGGGCGTGTCCCCCCATGGTCATGATCCGGAAAGAGAAGGAGGAACTGGTTGGGACCGAGCGCATATTCGTGCCCTTCCTGCTCAATATACAGTGTCCCGCGGCAGCCCACCAGCAAGACAAACGTATCCAGCCGGCGGTGTGCATGCAGGAAACCATCCTCATTGACGAGCTGACCGCTGCTGATGTGCCGCAGAGGGGCCCGGCAGGAGGAAAGGAAGTACGTCATCTGCGATTCAACCACCCATTCTGTTGAAAATAAAAGGTTCTCCCTGTGATTTAACTACCTATTCTGCCGAAAGAAAGCATATGATCTGTGATTTAACCACCTATTCTGCAAATTTACAGGTTGTATCGTCAAGACAAATGCGATAAGATAGGCTCATAGACAAAACAACCACAAATTTATTGATGAATAATTATCATATGAGCAATATGTTTTAATTTTATCTGTTTTGAGTGCGTTCTTGTCCGTATAAGATAAACATCTGATTACTTAGCCGTTATTATTATAGCATGTTGATTCCTGTGTTTCCACTTGAATTTACACCCAAATAACAACAAATTTTTTGGATGAAACTTATGTCTTTCTGAGAGTTTTAAAGAACGGCGGGCAATCCGGCGGGCCGATGGAATGCGTGCGGGTAGTGTGAGCAGATGGAAAATTTAGTGATATCGGTGTTTGTGCTGTAAAAAACGGGAGATATCTCTCCCGATTTTTAAATATAGTTTAGGAGGATGACATTATGAAACGTACGAAACTGACGAAGGCGTTGGTAGCGTGCCTGGCCGCAGCGATGGCGGTTTCCGTTGCCGGCTGCGGCGGTGGCGGCGGACAGCAGTCCAGCGCGCCGGCTGCCGACAACAACGCCCCCGCAGCGGACAATGCTCCCGCTGCCGACAACAATGCTCCGGCCGCAGACAACAAGGGCGGGGATGTGACCATCTCCTTCATGGGATGGGAAGCCAGCCCTCTGGAGACGGATGCTGTTAAAAACGGTATCTCTATCTTTGAAAGCGAGAATCCCGGTGTTAAAGTCAGTTACACCCCGAGCCTCTCGGGTGCGGAATATACGGCCAAACTTCTTTCCACTGTCGCGGGCGACAGCACCCCGGACGTTATGTTCATGCAGTCCACGGACTACCGCATGTTCGCTTCCCGCGGCGTTCTGACCGAGGTGACGGATAAGTTCAGCGAAGAGTTCTCCCTGGATGACTTCGTTGATTCTGCCCGCCAGATCATGGAAATCGACGGCCACGTTTTCGGCATCCAGTCCTGCATCGTTACCCCTGTCCTCTACTATAACAAGGACATCTTTGACGCTGCCGGCATCCCCTATCCGTCGGCCAGCGAGGCGATGCAGTGGGAAGACTTCCGCCAGCTCTGCATTAAGCTCACGACGGACGATGTCTATGGCTGCTACGGCCAGGAAGTCGTCTCCACGAGCCTCAACGCGTTCCTCCAATCCAACGGCGCCGCCATGTATACCGACGACATGAACACCTGCACTGTCAATTCGCCCGAGGCGATTGAAGTGCTCAACGCCATCCGCGACCTGCGCATCGTGGATAACGCCGCTCCCGACGCGACCACGCTCGAGAACATCGGCATGTCCGCCAACCAGATGCTCCAGACCGGCCGCGTTGCGATGCTTATCGACGGTTCCTGGGCGCTCCAGGAGCTGGCCTCCATCGGCTTCCCGGTCGACATGGCCCCCATCCCCTACTTCAAGACCCCGACCAACATTGCCCAGGCGCATCTGCACTGCATCTCTGCGCGCAGCCCGCATCAGGATGAATCCTGGGAATTCCTGAAGTTCCTCTCTGGCATGAACTATCAGGGCGCGCTCGTTAAGTCCGGCCTGTGGATGCCCAACCGCATCTCCATGTATGAGGACGCGGCGGTCAACGAGTGGTTTGACCCGGCCGTACATGGTTCCTACAAGCAGATGCTCGGTTACTTCAAGGACGCGAAAGTTCAGGTCAGCGCTCTGCAGAAGTCCTCTCAGTGCAGCGACATCCTCACCGAGGAAACCGACAAGTTCTTCAAGGACGGCCAGGCCACGGAAGCGACCGTGGAAAACCTGCAGACCCGTATCAACGAAGTACTTGAGCGCCTTGCCTCTGAAGGTTAAAGCATAATCCGGGTTGGGACCTTCCGGCTCCGCCGGAGGGTCCCATTCCTTTATCCTGAAAGGGTTCCCATAATCTTCAATATTACGGGTTTCGTTTTGCCGTTTCATTGGAGATAAGTAGAAGAAGGAGGGATCGTTATGGCAAACGCCGTTGCTGCTCCGGCAAAATCCAAAAAGCGCAGCAAGTTGCAGAACGATACAGGTTGGGCCGTCCTGATGCTCGGGCCGAACCTTCTGGGGTTCTTACTGTTCATGCTCGGCCCCGTGGTCGCTACGCTGTTCCTCAGCTTTACGGAATATGATCTGATTGCCCCGCTGAAATTCATCGGCCTGCAGAATTATATTGAGATGTTCCAGGACGAGATTGTAGGCCAGACACTGCTCAACACCTTTATCTACACTATTCTCACGGTGCCTGTGGGTATGTGCCTCTCGCTGATCTTGGCTGTGCTGCTGGATCAGGATCTCGCTATCCGCCGGTTCTACCGCGCCGTATACTTCCTGCCTTCGATCACCTCAATGGTCGCTGTGGCTGTGGTATGGCAGTGGATCTACAACCCCGAATTCGGCCTTCTTAACTATGTCTTCTCCGTGGTCGGTCTGCCGCAGATGAAATGGCTCTCGAGCTCCTCCACATCTCTGATCTCCATCGCGATTGTCGGTATCTGGAAGAGCTTGGGCTACAACATGCTCCTGTTCCTTTCCGGACTCCAGGGCATCTCGACTACATATTACGAGGCCAGTGAGCTAGACGGCGCCAACAAGCTCCAGCAGTTCTGGTATGTCACTGTCCCCATGCTCCGCCCGACGATTTTCTTCGTCTTTGTCATGAGCATTATCAGCTCCTTCCAGGTGTTCGATTCTGTCATGCTGATGACCAAGGGCGGCCCGGGCCGTTCGTCCTCGGTGCTGGTGCATTACCTCTACCAGAATGCGTTCCAGTATTTCCGCATGGGTTACGCCTGCGCTATCGCGTATCTTCTCTTTGCCGTGGTGCTGATTATCACCTTGTGCAACATGCGCTTTGAGAAGAAAATGCGGGACATCTATTAAGGAGGCGAGTGAACCGTGACAAATATCCATGCCTTTGGGAGAACCTATACCCCCAAGCAAATGATTCTGCGCATTATTTCTCATGTGATTCTGCTTTTCGGCGCACTGACAATGCTCATGCCGTTCATCTGGATGCTCTCCACCTCCTTTAAGTCCTTGGGTGAAGTTTTTGTCTTCCCGCCCACAATGTTCGGCGAGAGAATTGTGTGGGAGAACTATACCAAAATTTCCAGCCGGTTCGATTATTTCCGCTACTTCATGAACAGCATCAAGGTCTCGGTCTGGGTTGTGGCGTTCCAGCTCTTCACCAGCGCCATGGCGGGCTTTGCGTTTTCCCGTCTCCAGTTCCGTTTCCGTGAGCAGATTTTCCTGCTCTACCTGGCCACGATGATGGTCCCCATCCATGTGACGATTATTCCGAACTTTATCCAGATGACCTTCTATGGCGTTGTCAACACGCTCTGGTCGCTGATGATCCCGCCGATGGTCTCCGCGTTCGGTACATTCCTGATGCGACAGTTCTTCCTCACTGTCCCGCGTGAACTCGACGAAGCTGCGAAGATAGACGGCTGCACCCCCTTCGGCATTTTCATCCGTATTCTGCTCCCGATGGCCGGCTCCACCATTGCCACCCTCGCCATCTTCTGTTTCATGAATACGTGGAACGATTACTTCACACCCCTTATCTACATCAGCGAGCAGCGGCAGTACACTCTGCCTCTGGGACTGGCCGGCATGAAGGGTTCGTATTCGACCGACTGGCCCGTGCTCATGGCGGCCACCTCGCTCTCTATCCTGCCGGTACTGGTTGCGTTCCTGTTGGCGCAGGATGCGTTTGTCAAAGGCATCATGCTCTCCGGTATGAAGGACTAAGCACAACCAATCTCGTATCTGTGATTCCGCCATCTATTCTATGAATTTGCAGGTTGTATCGCCTGGCTAAGTGCGATATGATAGGTTCATAGGCAAAACCAACATAAAATCCACCAAACGAAATCAAAAAAGGGAGGATCCGTATGAACGAGAAACTTTTCAGCAATCCCCTGCCGATTGGGGATGTCCGCGTGACAGGGCACTTCTGGAAGGACCTGATGGAGACCGCGCGCACGAAGGTCATCCCCTATCAGTGGGAGGCGCTTAACGATCGCATTGAGGGAGCCGCCCCGAGCTACTGCATGCGCAATTTCCATGCGGCGGCAGGCAAAATCAAGGCTGAGTTCGGCGGCTGTGTCTTCCAGGACAGCGACGTCGCCAAGTGGCTGGAAGCCGTTGCGTATTCGCTGATGTGGCATCCGGATCCGGAGCTTGAGAAGATTGCCGATGGTGCGATCGACGATATCGTCGCCGCCCAGCAGCCGGACGGTTATCTGGATACCTACTACATCCTCAATGGTCTGGATAAGCGCTTCACTAACCTCAAGGATCATCACGAGCTCTACTGCCTCGGGCACATGATCGAAGGCGCTGTCGCCTACTATCAGGCCACCGGCAAGGATAAGCTCCTCAAGGCCCTCGAGCGGTATGTGGACTGTGTAGACGAGCACATCGGGCCCGAAGAAGGCAAGCTGCACGGCTATCCCGGACACGAGATCATCGAAATGGCGCTTGTCCGCCTCTATGAAGTCACAAAGAAGGAGAAATACCTGCGCCTGGCCAAGTACTTTATCGACGAACGCGGCAAGTCCCCCCTGTACTTCGAAGAGGAGACCAAAAAGCACGGCAACAAGTTCTGGTGGGACGAGAGCTCCTTTAAATACCACTACTATCAGGCCGGGGAGCCGGTACGCGACCAGCAGTACGCCATCGGGCATGCGGTGCGTGCGGTCTACCTGTATTCCGGCGTAGCGGACGTGGCGCGCCGCACGGGCGACGAAACTTTGTACGAGACCTGCCGCCGCCTGTGGAACGATACCGTCAACCGCCAGATGTATGTGACCGGCGGCATCGGTTCCTCGCAGTACGGCGAAGCATTCACCTTCGACTACGATCTGCCTAACGACACTATCTACGCCGAGACCTGTGCCTCCATCGGGCTCGTGTTCTTCGCCATCCGTATGCTCGGCATCGAGCCGCGCGGCGAGTATGGCGACGTTATGGAGCGTGCGCTTTATAACGGCATCATCAGCGGTATGTCCCAGGATGGACGCAGCTTCTTCTATGTCAACCCCCTCGAGGTCATTCCCGAGTCGAGCGAGAAGGATCATCTGCGCCATCATGTCAAGGTACAGCGCCAGAAATGGTTTGGCTGCGCCTGCTGCCCGCCGAACTTGGCGCGTCTCTTGTGCTCCATGGGCGCTTATGCCTACGGCGTAAACGGCGACACACTTTACACACACCTCTATCTCGAGGGCAACACCAAGGCGGCGCTTGCGAGCGGTGAAGTGAGCTTCGACGTCAAGACAAACTATCCGTGGGACGGCGATGTCCGCATCAGCATTCAGTCCGCGCCGTCGGCTCCTGTTACGCTGGCGCTGCGCATCCCGGGCTGGTGCCGTTCCTACACCCTGAAGGTGGCCGGCGAGACCATCACCCCCGACGTGCGCGACGGATACGCCTACATCACCCGCGCTTTCGCTCCCGGCGAGGAGATCGAGCTCGTCATGGAGATGCCCGTTCGTCTGGTCCGGGCGAACCCGCGTGTCCGCGAGGACATCGGCAAGGTCGCCGTTATGCGCGGCCCGGTCGTCTACTGCCTCGAGGAGGCCGACAATGGCGACAACCTCGCGCGCGTATACGTGGACGCGAACACCTCCTTCACCGAGCATTTCGACGCTGACTTCTTTGGCGGCGCGATGATCCTCGAGAGCAAGGGCGAAGTCCTCAGCGACGACGGCTGGGATGCCGACACGCTCTACCAGTACAACAGCGAAGCCGCTCCCACCTATACGGCGAAAGCTCTGCGCTGGATCCCCTACTATCTGTGGGCCAACCGCGATCCCGGCGAGATGACTGTCTGGGTACGCGTAAAATAAACCTGTCATCCTCCAGATTTGGAGCCGCTGCACTGCCTCTTCATCGAGGCAAAGCAGCGGCTCCGTTTTCATTTCCGGCAGATGAATATACCGTATTCCTTCGGTATCTTTAAAACCCCGTCCTCCATTTCCCTGTTCAGCGTCTTCCGGATGATGTCCCTCTCAATCCCGGCGGCAGGCGACATATCGCCTAAAGAATCCATGTAATCCAGCAGATCCTCGATATCCGTAACCGCCAGGGAATCTTCATAATCCAGCCTCTGCACGTCTGAAAAGTACCGGTTTAAAATCCCGGCCCCGTTTTGCAGTGTAAAATTCTGATTGGCAGAACAGGACCCGCCGCATTCTTTTAATAAATCCGCGACATATTCCGTGATTCCATTTTCGCCATAGGTGGCACAGTAGAACACACCATCCTCCGCCAGTACCCGCCTGACTTCCGAGAGACCTCTGTCCAGATTTGGGACATGGTACAGCATCATGTTGGCGATCACCCGGTCAAAGCTGTTCGCTTCATAGGGGATATTCTCAATGTCCACCACATTGTATGTAAGGAAATCCCGATCCCCAAGGGCCTCCTTCGCGGCCAAAACCATCCTCTCCGAAAAATCGGTCAGGGTCAGCCGGACACTCCCGTCCATCTGGGACAGGTTTGATTTCCAGATCTCTCCCGTCCCGCACCCGAGCTCCAGTATCTTCGCCCCCGGGAAAAACGCATAGTGGGAAAACACCCAGTTGTTGAACCCCTGCGGATTCGTGGAATACTTCGCGTGGATAGAAATCCGCGTGCTGAGATTGCCGGCCGTTTCATACTGCCGCTCTACAGCCGGGCGCTGATTCATTTTTTCTGTCATGAAAACAATCTCTCCTTGTCTGCCAAATGTACGGTGATAAAAAGGAGGAACCCCCTCAAAGGGCTCCTCCTTTTCCCTCCGGCTTAGACCGGATGCACCTTATTCTCTTTATCGGCATGGGCGGAATCCACACCATACTTCTTATTCTTGCGCGACTCGAAGAACTTCGGCGCTACCTGCGGGAACTGCGCGAGCGTGAGGACGTCCTCCTCCTGCTCGAGGTACTCGGCGGGCATCTCGGCGCGGAGCTTTTCGAGCTCGGGCTCGAGAAGATCGGCCGGACGGCAGTCGATGGGCTTCTCATCGCCGATGATCTTCTTGCGGAACTCCGGATCGACCGGCGCCGGCGTACGGCCGTACTCGCCGCGGACGAGGCCCTTGAACTCCTTCGTGACCATCTTGTACCGCTCGCCCATGATGACGTTGAACACCGCCTGCGTGCCCACGATCTGGGACGTCGGCGTGACCAGCGGCGGGTAGCCGGAATCCTTGCGGACGCGCGGCACCTCGTGGAGCACCTCGTCGAGCTGATCCTCCTTGCCCGCCTGCTTGAGCTGCGAAATCAGGTTGGAGAGCATGCCGCCCGGCACCTGATAGAGCAGGGTGTTCGCGTCCACGCCGAGCACCTTCGGGTTGAGCAGGCCGTTCTGGAGATACTTTTCGCGCAGCTTCGCGCAGTGCGCGCGCACGACGTTGAGCTTATCCAGATCAAGCCCCGTATCGTACGGCGTGCCCTGGAACGCGGCGACGATGGACTCCGTCGGTGCGTGGGAGGTGCCCAGCGCGAGCGGGGACATCGCGGTATCGACCACGTCCGCCCCGGCCTCGACGGCCTTGATCACCGCCATCGACGCAAGGCCCGACGTATAGTGCGTGTGGAGCTGCACGGGGATCTTGATCGACTTCTTGAGCATCTTGACGAGCTCCTCCGCCGCATACGGAGTAATCAGAGCGGCCATATCCTTGATGCAGATGGAGTCCGCGCCGGCATCCTCATACTGCTTGGCGAGTTTGGCGAAATACTCGTTGGAGTGCACGGGGCTGATGGTATAGGAGATGGCGCACTGCGCATGCGCCCCCTCCTTCTTCGCCGCCTTGATGGCTGTCTCGAGGTTGCGGATGTCGTTGAGCGCGTCGAAAATGCGGATGATGTCGATACCATTCGCCACCGACTTCTGCACGAAGTATTCGAGCACATCGTCGGCGTAATGGCGGTAGCCGAGCATATTCTGGCCGCGGAAGAGCATCTGCAGCTTCGTGTTGGGCATATGCTTGCGGATGGTGCGCAGCCTCTCCCAAGGATCCTCATCGAGGAAGCGGATGCACGAATCGAACGTCGCGCCGCCCCAGACTTCGCAGGAATAGAAGCCGCAGGCGTCGAGCGGTTCGAGCATCGGGAGCATATCGTCGATGGACATGCGCGTCGCTATCAGGGACTGATGCGCGTCACGCAGGATGGTTTCCGTAATCTTCAGTGGCTTTTTCTCCATTTCTCAGTTTCCCCCTTCTTTTTATATGGTGACGTTCGTCAGTTCAGGGAAACGAGCAGATCGTTCGAGTTGACGGTATCGCCCTTCTTCACATGGACCCCGGCGACGGTGCCGTCCTGCGGGGCAACGATCTCGTTCTCCATCTTCATGGCCTCGAGGATGATGAGCACGTCGCCGCTCTTGACCGCGTCGCCGTTCTTGACACGCACATCCAGGATGTTGCCGGGCATGGGGGCATTGACCTTCACAGCGCCCGCGGAAGCGGCCGGAGCAGCAGGAGCGGGAGCCGGTGCAGGGGCGGCGGCCGGTGCGGCCGGAGCCGGAGCTGCTGCGGGAGCGGCCGGAGCCGGAGCACCCGCGCCGATCTCTTCTACGCTGACATCGTATGCTTTGCCGTTGACGGTGATATTATATCTTTTCATCATTAAAAACCTCCGTTTTTATTCACGCGGGTTACATGGGCAGATTCGAATGCTTCTTGGGCAGGCGGCTCACGCGCTTCGAGGAGAGCATGTCCAGCGCGCGGATGAGCGCCTCGCGGGTGTCGGCGGGAGCGATGACATCCTGTACCAGGCCGTTTTCGGCAGCGGCAAACGCGCTCGCCTCGTTCGCGGCGTACTCCGCCTCGACCGCCTCACGCGGATGCTCGGAGGTGATTTCGCTTCCCTTGAGGAACGCCACTGCCGCGCTCACGGGCATCGCGCTCACGACAGCGCCGGGCCACGCCAGCGTCAGGTCGGCCTGCGCAAGCGCTACGTACGCGCTGCCGATGGCCTTGCCGGTGATGACCGCGATCTTCGGCGTCGTCGCCTCGGCATAGACATGCCCGAGCCGCGCCATATCGCGCACCGCACCGGAAAGCTCGTCCGCTCCGGACGGGGCGACACCCTGTGTATTGATAAGCGTCACGACCGGGATCTGGAAGCTGTCGCACACGCTCACGAATCGCGCAATCCGTGCGGCTCCGTTGTGGTCCAGCACGCCGCCGGTTCCGACCATGCCCACCGTATAGCCGCCGATGGAGCACAGCGCCGTGTGCGCGCCCTGACCGAAATTGTTGGAGAGGAGAAGGAATGTCCCCTCGTCCGCGATGGCCTTCACAATATCGCACTTGGATGTATCGTCGAGCCGGTCGAGAATGCCGCTCAGGACACTGGTATCCGCCGGAGGGGCGAACTCGAACATCGCCGTGCCGGAGAGATTGTTTTCCGGCAGCATGGACAGGAGACGGCGCGCCGCGTCAATGGCCGCGGCTTCGTCCTCCGCAACGATCTGCGCTGTCCCGGCGGCCTGCGCCGCTTTGGCCGTGCCCAGATCCTTCCCGCCCTCAGCGGTGGAGGGCGGGACGAGGAAGAGCTCCGCCTCCTTGCTCATGATGACAAAATCCGCCGCGCACGCCGCCATAGCTGCTACGCCGCCGCACACGCCGAGCACCAGCGACACCTGCGGCACCACGCCGGAGAGGTTATTCGCCTTTTCGAGGATGTCCGCATAGGCCTTAAGGATCTCGTTCCCCTCGCCGATGGCGCCGCCCTTGCTGTCATAGATACCGAGCACCGGCGCGCCGGTCTTCACGGCCAGATCGTACAGCCGCACGATCTTCGCGGCCTGCGCTTTGCCGACAGCGCCGCCCTCGGCGCAGACGTTCTGAGAGAATGCGAACACGGTCGCACCGTCCACCTCGCCATACCCGGTGAGGACGCCGCTGCCCGTCTGTGCCGCGAACGCATCGAGCTCGACGAAGGTGCCCTCGTCGAACAGACGTGTCAGTCTCTCGCGCGCGGGGGTGTCCCCGCATGCCTGAAGACGAGCGGCATTCAGCCTTTCGAGTTCTTTCTGTTCACTCATCTTTTTTCCTCCATTTCCATACCAGTGCCCTGGCTGTGTGGTTCCGTCCCGCGCCGGCCCCCGCCGTTTCGGTCCATACAGGGCACAAAATCGCGTAATCAAAATATAGTATACACCTTTGTCCAGAAAATCACAAGCATTTTCCCGCCAATTTCCTCAAAAATCATGGAACCAGCGGGCAGTAATACCCGGTGCGCAGCAGCGCCTCCCGGCAGAGCTCCACCATGGACTCGACCTCGTTCTGCGGGCGCAGCGCCCGCATCTCGCCCAGGAACATGCGCCAAGGGGAAAGCTCATCCTTCTCCACCATGCGCACACCGCAGTCGGCAAGGCCGTAGTCCTCCTCCAACGCACTGAGCGTATCCTCAAAGGTGCCGATGCTGTCGATAAGCCCGTTCTGCACCGCCTGCCTCGCGGTGTAGATTCGTCCGTCCGCCAGCTCCCGGATGCGCTCCTCGCTCAGCTGCGGCCGCCCCTCGGCAACGATTCCCACAAACTGATCGAACGCCTCGTCGACATATGCCTGTAAAATTGCACGCTGCTCGTCCGTCATCTCCTGATAGCTGCTGCCCATGGCCTTGTTGCGCCCCGAGACGATGTCGGTCGTGCTGATACCGAGCTTCTCCATCAGCCCGCTCAGGTTCATATACGTCCCCGCGATGACGCCGATGGATCCCGTGACGGTGTTGCGGTTGGCATAGATCTTCTCCGCCGCCATGGAGATATAATACCCGCCCGAGGCGGCCGACGATCCGAAGTACGCATAGATGGGCCGCCCGGTCAATTCGCGGTATTCCATGAGCTTGAGGTACAGTTCGTCCGTCTCGTACACGCCCCCGCCCGGCGAATCGACCGCCAGCAGCAGCGCGCGGTTGGAATCGTCCTCGATAAGCATGTCTATCGAATCGAGCAGGAACGCGTGATCATAGGAGACCGTGTCGAACAGGCTGGAGGGCGTCTGGCTCGTGATCGTCCCCGAGACAGTAATCACGTCGATATATTCTCCCATTTCGGCTCCGCCCCAATAGATCCATGCTCCTGTCACAGCCGACACAATAACCGCTATGGCCAGCAGGATCAGCAGGACCCGTTTCCACGGCCGCCTCCGGGGGACAGGCATGTCCCCCTCCGGGACGCCGGGAACCGTGTCCCCGGTATAGAAATTTTCCATAACCGGCTTCATTCCTTCCATTTAATGCCCGCATTTTTTGGGCAGATCTTCAAGCGCCGTCCGCGACAGGGGCAGGCCGAGCGTATGCAGAACGTCCACGAAACGCTCCGCCGCGGCCGGTGAGATTTCTCCGTAAGAGCGCCCCTCCCGTTCGCCCGCGAACAGCGCCGTGCGGACAAGGCCGTCGAGGAGCGCTGCGTCGGCTTCATCCTCGAGCCACAGGCCCTCAATAACGGTGGCATCCCCCTCCGCGCGCCAGGTACAGCCGCCGAGAGCGATCTCCCCGTCCCACGCCGTGTAGCGGCCCGGTCCGTCGGGGCAGATGCTCAGCATGTCCTGCCCCTTTTGGGTGCCGCCGCATCGCGCGGGGACGCGTGCGCGGCAGCGTTCCGGAGCGCCCCCACCTCGGCGGGGGTCAGCTCGCGCCACTTGCCTGGGGCGAGCATGCCGAGCTTCAGAGGCCCGATGTTCGTGCGCTTGAGGCGGGCGACCTCGAGTCCGACAGCCTCGCACATCCGGCGCACCTGGCGGTTCCTCCCCTCGTGCAGGATGATCTGCAGCACTGTACGCCCCGGCGCCTTATCCAACACGTGCACCTGCGCGGGCTGGGTGGGCCCGTCCTCGAGCATCACGCCCGACGAAAGGCGGATGAGCGCCGCCTCGTCCACATCCCCCACCGTGACACGGTAGGTCTTCGAGACGTGATGGCTCGGGTGCATGATGAGGTTGGCGAACTCGCCGTCGTTGGTGAGTAAGAGCATCCCCTCGCTGTTTTTGTCCAGCCGCCCGATGGGGTATACCCTCTCCGACGCATTCTGCACAAGCTGCGCCACACAGTGGCGGCCCATCTCGTCGGAGAGGGTGGTCACCCAGCCGCGCGGCTTGTAGAGCATGAGATAGAGTTTGCGCGTCCTCGCGCGCAGCTCCACGCGCTTACCGTCGATAGCCACAATGTCGCGCCGCACGTCAATGCGCTGCCCCGGCACGGCCGGATGGCCGTTGACTGCCACCCTCCCCGCCGCGATGGCCTCCTCCGCCTTGCGCCGCGAGAGGATCCCGTTCTCTGAGAGCACCTTCTGAATTCTGGTTCCTTCCACTAAAATCATCATTCCTCTTTGCCGGTTTCCCAACCGTCTTATTTTTAGCCGTTCCACTTGTTTTTCAGCCATTCCTGTAACCGTTCCCACGGTCCGGGCTCCTTTTCGGGCAGGGCGGCGTCCACCGTGTCCTGATAGCCCATCGCATAGGCGGCGAGCTGCACCCCGTCCAGCCAGAGGGACACCGTTCCCGCCAGAGCACCTTCCCGCAGCGGCGCATACTCAAACGACGGCATGCAGTACCGCGCCTGGAGGCGCTCATACTCCCCCTCCCGCAGCGGAAGCGTCAGATCCCCCACCGGCTGTGCCGTAACGGAGGGGGCTGTCCCCCCGGCCACGGGCACCTCCACCGCGTGCGCCAGGGCGGACATATCCATAGCTGTCAGCAAGGGGAAATACGTCTCGTACAGGTGCTGATGGTCTGCCCAGTCATCGGAATCGTTCATCGTTACACAGATGAGCTCGACCCCGTCCTTCGCCGCCGCCGACACCAGCACCCGGCCCGCATCGTCCGTGAAGCCGGTCTTCACTCCAATGCACGGCTCGTAAAAATCCAGCAGCTTGTTGTAGTTGTTGAGCCACCGCTCGTAGGGCGGGTTGCCGAAAAATGTCTTCGCAGAGTACTGCGAGCAGATTTCCCGGAACGTCGCGTCCCCCATCGCGTAGCGCGCCAGTGCCGCGAGCTCTCTCGCGGTGGTGTAGTGCCCCGGCGCATCCAGCCCCGAGGGGGTGACAAAGCGCGTATCGGTGAGGCCGAGCTGTGCGGCGCGCTCGTTCATCAGCGCCGCGAAGGATGGGATATCTCCCCCGAGGCGCACCGCTGTCGCGTTGGCGGCGTCGTTGCCGGAGGGCAGGATCATCCCGTAGCAAAGCTGCCGCAGGGATACCTTATCCCCCTCCTGGAGCCCCATCGACGATCCCTCAACATGGATAGCGTCGCTGTCCACGGTGAAATACGTGTCGATGTCTGTCTCCTCCAGGGCGAGGAGCGTGGTCATAATCTTAGTCGTGCTCGCCTGCGCGAGGCGCTCCTCCCCGTTCTGATCAAACAGGATGCGCCCCGTTTTCATCTCCATCACGACCGCCGCTTTGGCCGAAGTCTGCCCTCCGCCGGGCGTTTCTCTGTCGGGCGCGGCGGACACCGCAGGCGACAGGGCCAACCATACGGCGCATGCCGCGCACAGCAGCCGGATTTTGTTCACTGCATACCACTCCCCCGTGTTTCTTCAGCATAAACCTATGCGCACGGGGGATGGATTTAGAAGCTACTACTCCTCCACAGGCGGGGCCGGGATCGTCTCTGCCGCCTGCGCGGCCTTCTTGGCCTTCGCGTCGTTGATAAGGGAGGACACCTTATCGAACACCTGCGGCACCATGTTGACAATACGGTCGGCCGTATTGTCCGCCGTGGAGATCTGTAAGAGGCGCACGTCCCCCTCGTGGATGGAGAGGAACGCGATGGGCTCGACTGTCCCGCCGCCGCCACCGCCGCCGCCGAAGTGCACGCCGGGATTCTTCGAGGGGATGTCGCTGCCGCCGGTGCCGTAGCCGAACGAGATTTTGGAGATTGGGATGATGGTGGTGCCGTCGGGGAAACGGATGGGTTCCCCGACAATGGCGTTCGCGCTCACAAGCTGCTTGAGGCTCTGGAGCGTGGAGTCGACCAGATCCGAAATAGGGTGGGTATTCGCATTTTCCATAAAAGAAACCTCCTTATTGATGACTGTTACGGGATGCCGGCGGTGCTTTTTCCCGGCGCGGCAGCAAGCTATGCAGCAGCGTGCCGAGGACGCTTCCGGCCAGTACGCATGCCGCACCCGCCCCGCGCGCGGGGGAGACGCGCAGCCGCACCTCAAAAGCGATCGTTTCCTCCTGTGTCCAGAAGCCGGGATAGATATTGAGATAGAGTTCCCGGACCCTCATCCAGCTCTGGATGAGGGCCGCCGCCGGATAGACTGCGGCATTGATCTTCCCGCTCTCGAAGGCGGTCTGGAATGCGTCGGCGCGCGAAATCTGCATCTGCAGGCGGAGCGTATCAATGCGTAACCCCCGCAGGAAGAACCCTCCGGCGCGCCCGAGTCCCCGCAGCGCCCCTGTAATAAGCTGCGCCAGCTGCCGGATCCGCTCGGCGTCCCACGGCTTTTTCCGCTTTTCCTTCCCGGGCTTCGGCTTGGGCGGTTTCTTCTTTCCCTCCGCCTTCCCCGCTTTCTTTTTCTTTCCCGCTTTCCCCCCGGACTTTTTCTTCTTTTTTTCCGGCGGGAAGCGCAGGCGTAAAAACAGATAGCGCACCTCCACGCCTGTTTTGCCGTCAAAGAGCGTGACATGCACCCGCACAGGCAGAAGGAACAGCAGGACGATCACCGCCATGACGCAGGCGAAAATCAGCCATCCTCTCATGGCCCCGCCTCCTCTCCCTCATGCACCGCGGGCAGATCCTCCAGCGACGGGAGTGAAAAACAGCGCAGGAAGTGCGCCGTCGTCCGGTACGCAATAGGCCGCCCGGGCATCTCAAGCCGCCCGGCCTCCTCAATGAGCCCCTTCTGCACCAGCAGGTTCATCACACCGCCGCTGTCCACACCGCGCACCTGCTCGACAAACGCCTTCGTTACCGGCTGGTTATAGGCCACGACCGCGAGGGCTTCCATTGCCGCCTGAGAGAGCGGGGCCCGGTTCCCCGTGGCGAGCGCCTCCCGAATGACGCCGGCATATGCCGGTGCGGCGCACATCTGCACATCCTCCCCGAGCAGGGCCACCTCAAACGGCAGGCCATGTTCCCGGTAGAAGCGGCCGATTTCCTGCACCGCTTCCGCCGCCTCCTCCGCCGGGATGCCCGCCGCGGCCGCGGCGCGGCTGAGCGGCATCGGCTCGCCGCAGGCAAAGAGCACCGCCTGAAGCCGTGCCTGCTGTTCGTTAAAGCGCATCACGCAGCCCTCCCGGCGCTTCACGCCCCGGCGCCAGAGCGCCGCTTTCCCCGAGTGTCACGCGCCCGTCCCGGATGAGTTCGAGCACGGCCAGGAAGGTCGCCACCCATTCGGGGCGGCCTTCCCCGGGGAGGAAAAGCTCCTCCAGGCGGACCTTCCCCCTGCCATACAGCCGCGCCATGACAAACGCTATCCGCTCCGACACCGGCACTATCTGCCGCGACATCAGCGGGGAAAACGCCTCCCTCGGCGGCGGCAGGCGCCGTCTGCCCCGGCCCATCGCCGTCAGGTAGGCGCGAAGAAGCTCCAGCGGCGCGTGTGTATACGGATAGACGGGATCCGCCTCGATATTTTCCGGCGCACGAACCCAGCGCTCCGTCATCCGCTCCCGGAGCGCCGCCGCGGCCTCCTTGCACGCGCGGTATTCAAGGAGCGCGCCTGTCAGCTCCCTGCGCGGGTCCTCGTCCTCCTCCCGGCGGGGCAGGAGCATCGCCGTCTTGATGTTTACCAGCCTCGACGCCATCTCCAGAAACTCGCTCGCCACGTCCAGGCGCGCCTCGCGCATCCCCTCGATGGCCGCCAGATACTGCCTGAGCAGGGCGGAAATCTCAATATCGTAAATATTCAGTTTATGCTTTTGCAGAAGCTGCAGGATGAGATCCAACGGACCCTCCACCTGCTGTACCTTAAAACAGAGTTTTTCCATGTGTTCCCTTTTTTAAACGTCATCGGATCAACAGCCGGCCAAAAAAATCGACAAACGAGGTCAGAGAATCCAGCGCCCGCATGAGCCCTTCGGACAGGAACTGGAGGGGCCTGTCGAGGACGCCGGTCACGAGTGCCACGAGCAGTACGGCGAACAGCACCCTCTCATGGCGCATGAACCAGTAATAGACGCGCTCGGGCAGCAGCGGCCCGATAATGCGCGATCCATCTAAGGGATTAATCGGCAGGAGGTTAAACACACACAGCGACACATTTGTCCAGATCATCGCCGCAAGAATTCCCCGCACCCCCTCTGCCGCGGGCGAAGCCAGCGCGCCGCCGAGGTAGAACGCCCACGAGAGGATACGGAACACGAGCATCAGGGCAAGGGCGAGCAGAAGGTTGGCCGCCGGCCCGGCCGCCGCGGTCAGCGCCATGCCGCACCGCTTATCCCCCCGGAAATTCCACGGCGATACCGGCACTGGCTTCGCCCAGCCGAACCCCAGAAGGATGAGCGAAAGCATCCCCAGAAAGTCGACATGGCGCAGAGGATTGAGCGTCAGGCGATGCTGCTCCTTTGCCGTATTGTCCCCCAGGCGGTACGCGGCATAGCCGTGCGCGCATTCATGAATGGGCAGGCACGTGAAGAGCACCGCTGTGCGCGCAAGGATCCTCCACAGATATTCTGTATTGATCAATCCGCCGCCCCTCCCCTTATTTCATGTTTTTATTATACCGTCGCGCGCCCTGTTTGACAAGCCGGATTCTCCGTCTTTTTCCGGTTGGACGCACCGGCTCAAATATGCTATAATGTGCATATTCAGAAAAATCGACACCGTCTGTCAGCGGCGGTCATCTAAAAATTGAAAGCGGAGGATATTCCCATGATTGATAAAGATCTGCTCGACGCCATCAGCTCCCTGCTCGACGCTAAGCTCGAACCCATCTTTAAGCGTTTAAACAATATCGAAGCCGATACCGCCGCCCTCAAGCGCGAACTGTCCGACACACGCGGCGACATCACCGCCCTCAAGAACACGCTTGCCGGCGTCAAGGCCGACCTGACGGCCGGCACAGCGGAAATAGCCGCTGTCAAAAACGATGTGGGTGCTCTTAAGACAGGGCTCGCCGGCGCCCGGACAGAGATGGGGGAGGTGCGCGCTTCGATGGGCGCTATCAAAACAGGGCTGGAGGCGGCGCAGGGAAACCTCGAGGCCGTGAAGACCTCGCTCGCCTCTGTGCGGGCGGATCTCTCCGCCGCCAAGACAGATCTCTCCGGTGTAAAGGAGAACATGGCGAGCGTATGCGTGGAGTTCACGGGCATCCGCACGGCGCTCGGCGTGGTCCGAACGGAGCTCAGCGGCGTGCGCGCCGACTTTTCCGACACCCGCAGCGATCTGGTCGCCGTCAAGTCGGATCTCGGGGTCGTGCGTGAATTTTCGCGCAAAAACGCTGTCCTGCTCGAAAGCGACTTTAAACAGAAGCTCTCCTTTCTCTATGAAAGCACCCAGCTCATCCGCGACAAGGCCCTGCGCATCGACGCCATCGACAAAAAGACCGACGATATTCAGGAGTCCTGCGGCATCCTGCGCTTTATCCGTGTCAACACGGAGTTTACGCCCAACCGCTAGTCCCCCTCCGCCTTCATGATGTCCAGCGCCTTGCGCAGCACGGTCACGGGATCCTCCCTTTCCTTCAGGCGCAGCGCCAGATACGGCCGGTTCCCCCCGGACATCATCACCCGGCCCTTCATCGCCGCGGCTAAGGCGCTCACCTGCCGCATGTCGGGCGGATTCTGGTAGAGGAGCACTGTCTCGGCGCGCTGCTGGATTTCGTCGATGCCGAGGGCGGACGCCATACTGCGCAGCAGCGCCACGTCGATGAGTCCGAGCACCTCCTTCGGCGGTTCGCCGAAACGATCGATGAGTTCGTCGGTCACGTCGCGCGCGTCCTCCTCGTCCGTGATGGCGGCAATCTTTTTATAGATGTCGATGCGCTGGGGCAGACTGTCGATATACGCCTCCGGGATATGCGCGGAGAGCGAGAGATCCACCGTGCACTCGCTCTTGAGCGGCTTCTTTTCTCCGCGCTTTTCGGCCACCGCCTCCCCGAGTAGGCGCAGGTACATCTCATACCCCACCGACTCCATGTGCCCGTGCTGAGCCGCGCCGAGGATGTTCCCCGCCCCGCGGATCTCCAGATCCCGCATGGCGATGCGGAAGCCCGAGCCGAAGGACGTGAACTCCCGGATGGCCGCAAGGCGTTTGGAGGCCACGTCGCTGAGCTCCTTCCCCGGATGGAAGGTGAAATAGGCATACGCCCGGCGCGGCGAACGGCCCACCCGCCCGCGCAGCTGGTAGAGCTGCGCGAGGCCCATGCGGTCCGCGTCCTCGATAACGAGCGTGTTGCAGTTGGCGACATCCACCCCCGTCTCGATGATGGTGGTGCAGACAAGGATGTCGATCTCATGCTCGACAAGCTGCTCCCAGATGCGCGAGAGCTCCTCCTCGTTCATGCGCCCGTGGGCGACAGTGATGTGCGCGTCCGGCAGCAGCTCCTGTAAGTGCGCGGCCGTGGAGTGGATGGACTCTATACGGTTGTGAAGGTAGAAGACCTGTCCGTCCCGCCGCAGCTCTCTGCGCAGCGCCTCGGCGATGACACCCCAGTCGTGCTCGAGCACATATGTCTGCACCGGGTGCCTGTCCGTGGGCGCTTCCTCGATGGTGGACATATCCCGGATGCCGGACATCGCCATGTTGAGCGTGCGCGGGATGGGGGTGGCCGAGAGGGTGAGCACGTCCACATTCGTGCGCAGCTGCTTGAAACGCTCCTTGTGGGCCACGCCGAAGCGCTGCTCCTCGTCGATAACGACCAAGCCCAGATCGCGGAACTCCACGTCCTTCTGAACTACCCTGTGCGTACCGACAATGATGTCGATACGCCCTTTTTTTAAATCCTTGAGGATATCCTGCTGCTGGCGGGGAGTCCTAAAGCGGGAGAGAAGCTCCACCTGCACGGGGAAGCCGTCGAACCGGCGGCGGATGGTCTGGTAGTGCTGCCAGGCGAGGATCGTCGTCGGGCAGAGGATGGCGCACTGCTTGGAGTCCTCGACGCATTTGAAGGCCGCGCGCAGGGCGACCTCCGTCTTGCCGAAGCCGACATCGCCGCAGAGCAGCCGATCCATGGGGACAGGGCGCGTCATATCATCCTTGATTTCCTGGATGCTGCGAAGCTGGTCCTCCGTCTCCTCATAGGCGAAACGGGACTCGAAATCGCGCATCATGTCGTCGTCCTCAGGAAAGGCATGCCCTTCGGCGTGCATGCGCGAGGAATAGAGCGCGGTGAGTTCGTCCGCCATCTCGTCGACAGCCTTCTTCACCCGCGCGCGCGTATTTTTCCACTCGGCGGAGCCGAGCTTGTGGAGCTTCACGGTCTTGTCCTCGCTCCCGCCGACATAGCGGCTGACCGTGTCGAGCTGGCTGACAGGGACAAAGAGCGTGTCCGTGCCGGCGTAGCGGATCTTGATATAGTCCTTGGTGATGCCGTACATCTCCCGCTTGATGATCCCCTCGAAGATGCCGATGCCGTGCTCGGTATGGACGACATAATCCCCCGGCGTCAGATCCGAGATGGACTTGAGCGCCTCACCCTTCTTGTGGCGCCGCCTCCTGGCGCTCACGCCGGTGCGGTGCTTCTGGTGGGTGAGGCAGGCGAACTTTATCTGCGGGTACTCCATTCCAGCGCTGAGAGTGCCCGCCGTCACGGCGAGCGTGCCGCCCACAGGATCCGGCTCGCCCGCGCTGAAGTGCGCCGCAACGCCCTCCCGGAGGAGATCCGCCGCGAGCGTGTTCGCCGCCTTGGCTGTCCCGGCAAAGACACGCACAAAATAGCCCCTCGAGAGGTAGCCGCGCACATCCTCGAGAAGCAGATCCATCTCCCCGCCCCAGCTCGAGAGCTGGACAGCGGTCACGTCAAGCAGATCCCGCAGGCGGATATCCACCGCCGAGCGCGCGAACGTGTCCATCACGATGCCGCCGCCTCCCTCCAGGCGGGCGGCCAAGGCGGAAAAATCATCGTAATAGCGGCACAGGGCCGGGAAGAGCACGCCCTCCTCAAGAAGCTGTGTGATGTCCTCCTGATGCTGCCAGAGCGCGTTTTTTAGGTTCTGCGCACATCCGACCGGCTCGCAGAGCACGATGAACGGGTTCTGTAAATGGTCGAAGAGCGTGGCGGGCTCCTCATAGAGAAGGGGGAGGTATTTGTCGATGTTCGCCGGCGTCACGCCCGAGGCGATGCGCTCGACATCCGCGGCGATGTGCTCGCGCTGCTTTGCGGCCGCCTTGCCCCGCAGCGCCGCCGAACAGCGCTCGAGCCTGCGGCACAGCTCCCCCGGATCGGAGAGGATGACCTCGCGCGCCGGCGTGATGGACGCCTCCTCCAGCGGGTTCTCCCGGCGCTGGGAGTCCACCTTAAAGGTCCAGATGCTGTCCACCTCGTCGTCCCAGAACTCGATGCGCAGCGGATCGGCGTAGAGCGGGGCGTAGACATCCAGAATGCCCCCGCGCACCGCGAACTGGCACACGCCCTCGATCTGCTCCACGCGCACATAGCCCGACGCGACCAGCGACGCGGCAAGTCCCTCCATTTCGCACTTCTCCCCGCACCGGACCGATAACGTCCTGCGGCGCAGGAGGGCGGGAGGAATTGTATGTAAAAGCGCGGCCTCGGTCGAAGCGACAATGATCCGCCCGTCCTCCCCTTCGGCGGGGGCCGAGAGCGCCGCGAGACGCGCGTGCTCATACTCCAGGGACGCGCCCTCCATATCCCGCAGCGTGAGCTGGCGGGAGGGGAGCACCATCACCCTCCTGCCGCTGTCCGGCGGCAGGAGGGCGGTGATGTCCTCCGCCATGCGCACGGCCGAGGGCTCGTCGGCCGTAATGACCGCGCAGGGGCGCCCCATACGCGAAAGCTCCGCGATAAAATGCGCCTTGTGAATGCCGGAAAGCCCGGTGACGCATACAGGCGTGCGGCCCAAAGCGACAGCCTCACGCAGCGACCCAAATGCCTCGAGCCTTTCCAAAATACTCCCGGTCTGCTGATTGTACAACACGGATATCCCCTTCTCGTACAGATGCCTAACGGTTATACTGATTCATCGCCCCGTCGATCTGCCCGGCGACGATAAGCTCCGCCGCCGCCGCGGCGTTTTCGAGCGCCGGGCGGAGCGCTTTCATTTCTTCGGATGTATAGCGCGAGAGCACCCACGCCGCCAAATCGTAATCCGGGTGCGGCTTGCCTCCGACGCCAATTTTGATACGCGGGAACGCGTCGCTCCCGGTGAGGTAGATGATGTTTTTCATCCCGTTATGGCCGCCGTCGCTTCCCTTGCGGCGGATGCGCAGGCGGCCGATGTCCAGGGAGATGTCGTCGAACAGGATAAGCGTCCGCTCGGGGGGGAGCTTATAAAACTGCATCGCGTCGCGCACCGCCTCCCCGGAGAGGTTCATGTACGTGGAGGGGCGCAGGAGCAGAACGCGCTTCCCTCCGAGCATGCAGTCCGCGCAGGAGGAGCGGAACTTAAGCCGGTCCATGCGCGCCCCCGCCTTTTCCGCGATGAGATCGAGCGCCATAAAGCCCGTGTTGTGCCGGGTGCCCTCGTATTTCGCGCCGGGGTTCCCGAGCCCCGCTATCATATATTCTATCGCTCCCGAAGGGCGAAACTCGCCAAAAAATGCCTTCGCCTTCTCAAACATGACATTTCTCCGTTTCCGTGCATTTCTCTCTTTTAGGTTTTCTCTTTGATGCGCTCACTGTACTGTCCCTTCCACAGCCTTTGTCCGGCGGTTATTCGGGTCCCATCCTGATTTTCATAATAGATGAGCTGTGTTTTTCTATCAAACACAACCGCAGGAATACCTAATATTTTTTTCTTTTCCAGTTCAATTTTTACCGCAGCTCTCGCCCTTTGAATAATTTCTTCATCGGAAAGATGTCTCATCTGCCGCCGTACCTCTTCTTTTACCCTATTGGAAAATATGATACAATGCTCTTATCACTAATAAAGGAGTCTGTTTTTATGCCCGCATTCATCCCGGGGCGCGAACTGTGCAAACGCTTTTTCCACACCTGCGCCCAGCCCATCCTAGACAAAGAATTTCCCTCCCTGCGCTATTCCGCCGGACTGCTCGGCTATGGCTCGGACGTGCTCGGCTACGACGACGAGGTCTCGACCGACCACATGTGGGGCCCGCGCTTTTACCTGTTCCTCTCCCAAGAGGATCTCCCCCTCGTGCCGGACATTCTCCGCGCCTTCTCGCGCGGACTGCCGTACACCTTCGAGGGGTACAGCGTCAACTTTTCCGCCCCGGATCCCTTTGACAACGGCGTGCGCCATGCCGAGTTCATCACATCCGGGGAGGTTTCACCGCTCATCTTCTTCCATGAGTTTGACGCTTTTCTCGAGGACTACCTCGGCTCCAAGAACCCGCAGGACGCCTCTCCCGCCGAGTGGCTCACATTTGAGGAGCACCGCCTGCTGGCCCTCTCCCTAGCGCAGTTTTACGTGGACGAGCTCGGCCTCGCTCCCCGCCTCGACCCGCTGCGGCAGTACCCGGACAATGTGCGCCGGTATCTCATCGCGTCCCAGTGGGAGCAGATAGCCGAGGAGCAGGCGTTCGGCACGCGCTGCGGGGCTAGGGGGGACGAGCTCGGCGCGCGACTCATCTCAGCGCGGATATCGGAGCGCCTGATGCGGCTGTGCTTCCTCTATCAGGGGCGGTACGCGCCGTACAGCAAGTGGTTCGGCACAGCGTTTTCCCGCCTGCCCGGCTGCGCGCACATCGCCCACGAGCTGCGGGCGGCGCTCCGGAGCGATGATGTGTACGATCGCGAGGAGCACCTGGTGGCGGCGCAGTCGATGACGGCGGAGCTCCACAACCACAGCGGCCTGACACCCCCGGTCGAAACCGCGCCGCAGAACTACTTCGGGCGGCGCATCCGTGTGATCCGGGCCGAACGCATCGCCGAGGCCGCGGCCGCTTCCCTTGAGGGGACGCCGCTCGCCGGCGCGCCCCTGTGCGGCTCGGTATCCGAGCTCGGCGGCGGCATAACAGCGGTGTTTTCCTCCCCCTCGCTGCGGGGACGCGTCCGGCGACTGTACGAGGCGGACTAATTCTTGCGGTACTTGACCGCGCCGCCGGGCTTCACTGTCTGCCGCTCGCGGGCGATGGCGAGGGCGTCGTCGGGCACATCGTCGGTGATGGTGGAGCCGGCGGCGGTGTAGGCGCCGTCGCCGATGGTGACGGGCGCGATGAGGTTCGTGTTGCAGCCGATAAACGCGTCGTTTCCGATGACGGTGCGGTACTTCCGCTTTCCGTCATAGTTGCTCGTGACAGTGCCGCAGCCGAAGTTGACCCGCTCGCCCACGTCGCTGTCGCCGATATACGTCAGGTGCGCGATGCTCGTCTTCTCCCCGACAGTGGAGTTCTTCACCTCCACAAAGTCGCCGATTTTAACGCCCTTCCCAATGCGGCTGTCCGGCCGCAGCTGCGAAAACGGCCCGATGCGCGCGCCGTCCCCAACCGTGGAGGACGTGATCTGCGAGGCGTTGATGAGCGCCCCGTCGCCGATGACGCTGTCGGTGATGAAGGTGCCCGAGGTGAGCACACACCCCTCCCCCACGCGCGAACGCCCGCGGATGATGACATTCGGGTAAATCTGCGTGTCGCGCCCGATCTCGGCGTCCGGCGAGATGAGCACGCCGTCGGTCGACAGGATCTGCACGCCCGCGTCCATCAGCCGCTCAAGCACACGCATGCGCGCGATATTGCCCAGCCGCAGGAGCCCCCGGCGGTCGTTGGCCCCCTGGGCTATATCCGCGTTCGGCGAACAGTAGGCGCACACGCCCTTCCCCGCGCGCACCGCCGCGCGGACGGTATCGGTTAAGTAATACTCCCCCTGTGCGTTGTCGCACCCGAGGTGTGAAAGCGCCTCGAGCAGGAAGTCCGTTTTAAACCAGTAGGAGCCGGAGTTGATTTCGTGAATGGATCGGGTGGTGTCGTCCGCGTCAACCTCCTCGACGATGGCTGTCACACTGCGCTTGCTGCGCACGATGCGTCCGTACCCGGCCGGATCGTCCACCTGCGCGGTGATCACCGTGACAGCGCAGCCGCTCTCCCGGTGCATCCCGAGCGCGCCGCGGATGGTCTCATCGTCCACAAACGGCGCGTCCCCCCCGAGGACGAGCACGTCACCCCCCGCGTGGGCGCGCAGAAACGCCTTCGCCTGCAGCGCTGCGTGACCCGTCCCGCGCCGCTCCTGCTGTAAGGCGAAGGATGTCCCCTCTGGAAAATGTGTTTTCACTTCGTCCCCGTCCGGGCCGAGCACGACGCACACCTCGCTTATTCCGGCGCGTTCGCACCAATCCCGCACCCAGCAGATCATCGGCTTAAACAGCACCTCGCACAGCACCTTCGGTTTCGCGCTCTTCATGCGCTTGCCGTTGCCCGCGGCAAGGATCAGCGCCGACAGTCCAGTTTCCTTTGACACTGGTCTCCCTCCTGCCTGATTCTCATCAATTATTAAAGCCGTATTTTATTATGGCTTTTTTTACGATACTTTGCAAGCCCCGTGTTCCGTTTTTTGTATTTCCTTCAAATCTCAGAGATTCGAAGAAAAATTTTAATTGAATGTGGAAAAATTCACCGACCTTTGCTATAATAAAAAAGAGCGCCCTTGAGTGAGGCGCCCTTTGGTGCCGTTTCCCGCCCCCGCCGGGTGCGGAGCGGCCCACCATGGACAGTG
Organism: uncultured Oscillospiraceae bacterium; assembly: GCA_949743955.1. Lineage (GTDB taxonomy): Bacteria > Bacillota > Clostridia > Oscillospirales > Ruminococcaceae > Harryflintia. The sequence continues at coordinate 128,791 of CATJVQ010000026.1, forward strand.
TATTCTAAAAAACAGGAGGTCATTCCCATGGCAAAGTATGTCTACCTGTTCTCAGAAGGGAACGGGAAAATGCGTGAGCTTCTCGGCGGCAAGGGCGCCAACCTCGCCGAAATGACGGGTCTTGGCATGCCCGTTCCGCACGGCTTCACCGTTACCACCGAAGCCTGCACCCGTTATTATGACGACGGGAAGAAGATTGCCCCCGAGATCGAAGAAGAAATCTTTAAGAACCTGGTCGAACTCGAGCGGCTCGCCGGGAAGAAGTTCGGCGATGTGAAGAATCCGCTGCTCGTCTCCGTGCGTTCTGGCGCCCGCGCCTCGATGCCCGGCATGATGGACACCATCCTCAACCTCGGCCTCAACGATGAAGTCGTCGTCGGTTTCGCGAAGCTCACGAATAACGAGCGCTTCGCTTACGACAGCTACCGCCGCTTCATTCAGATGTTCTCCGACGTTGTCATGGAGCTCCCGAAGCACGAGTTCGAGGTCATCATCGACGATATGAAGGCCAAGAAGGGTGTCAAGCAGGACGTGGACCTCGACGCGGACGATCTCAAGGAGATGGTCAAGCGCTTTAAGGCGTTCTATCTCGAAAAGAAGGGCGAGGAGTTCCCGCAGGAGCCGAAAACCCAGCTCATGGAAGCGGTCAAGGCCGTGTTCCGTTCCTGGGACAATCCCCGCGCCATCTACTATCGCCGCATGAACGACATCCCCTCCGACTGGGGCACCGCTGTCAACGTGCAGATGATGGTCTTCGGCAACTCCGGCAACGAGTCCGGCACGGGCGTCGCCTTTTCCCGCAACCCCGCCACGGGCGAAAAGAAGCTCTACGGCGAGTACCTGCTCAACGCCCAGGGCGAGGACGTGGTGGCCGGCATCCGTACGCCGCTCTCCATCGACACCCTCAAGGAGCAGATGCCCGAAATTTATGATCAGTTCGTCACCATCGTCAACAAGCTCGAGGATCACTACCGCGACATGCAGGACATGGAGTTCACCATCGAGAACAAGAAGCTCTTCATGCTCCAGACCCGCAACGGCAAGCGTACCGCGAGCGCGGCCATCCGCATTGCGGTCGACCTCGTCAATGAGGGCATGATCGACAAGAAGCAGGCTGTCGCCATGATCGACCCGAAGTCGCTCGACGCGCTGCTCCATCCGCAGTTCGACGCCGCCGCCCTCAAGAAGGCGCAGCCCATCGGTTCGGCTCTGCCGGCTTCCCCGGGTGCTGCCAGCGGCAAGGTTGTCTTCTCCGCGGAGGACGCTGTCCGCTTCTCCGAGGCCGGCGACAAGGTCGTCTTGGTCCGTCTGGAGACCTCCCCTGAGGATATCGAGGGTATGCACCACTCGCAGGGCATCCTGACTGTGCGCGGCGGCATGACCTCCCACGCGGCCGTTGTGGCCCGCGGCATGGGCACCTGCTGCGTTTCCGGCTGCGGCGACATCGTCATCGACGAAGCGAAGAAGGTCTTCACCCTCGGCGGCAAGACATTCCATGAGGGTGACTACATCTCCCTCAACGGATCCACCGGCAACATTTATGGTGAAGCCATCCCGACCGTTCCGGCCGACCTGTCCGGCAATTTCGGCACCATCATGCAGTGGGCCGACGAATTCCGCGACATGGACGTGCGCACCAACGCTGACACGCCGCGCGACGCCAAGCAGGCGTTTGAGTTCGGCGCGCAGGGCATCGGCCTGTGCCGCACCGAGCACATGTTCTTCGACGGCGACCGCATCAAGGCCATCCGCGAGATGATCTGCTCGAAGACTGTCGAGCAGCGCAAGAAGGCGCTCTCGAAGCTCCTGCCGATGCAGCGCGGCGACTTTGAGGAGATCTATGAGGCGATGGAAGGCCGCCCGGTCACCATCCGCTTCCTTGATCCGCCTCTGCACGAGTTTGTCCCGCACACCGAGCCCGAGATGAAAGAGCTCGCCAGCGAAATGGGCCTCCCGTTTGAGGATGTCAAGGCGACTATCGACGGCCTGCATGAGTTTAACCCGATGATGGGCCACCGCGGCTGCCGTCTGGCGGTCAGCTATCCGGAGATCGCCGAGATGCAGACCCAGGCGGTCATCGAAGCGGCCATCAATGTGCAGAAGCGCCATCCGGACTGGAAGGTTACGCCGGAGATCATGATCCCGCTCGTGGGCGAAATCAAGGAACTCCAGTTCGTGAAGAAGACCGTTGTCGAGACAGCCGATCCCCTGATCAAGGCCAGCGGGCTGGATATCCACTACAAGGTGGGCACCATGATCGAGATCCCGCGCGCCGCGCTGACGGCCGACGACATCGCCAAGGAAGCCGAGTTCTTCTCCTTCGGCACCAACGACCTGACGCAGATGACCTTCGGCTTCTCCCGCGACGATGCCGGCAAGTTCCTTAACTACTACTACGATAACAAGATCTACGAGTCTGATCCGTTCGCGCGTCTGGATCAGGTGGGCGTGGGCAAGCTTGTCGATATGGCTGCGAAGCTGGGCCGTCAGACCCGCCCCGACATCAAGCTGGGCATCTGCGGCGAGCACGGCGGCGATCCGAGCACCATCGAGTTCTGCTACCGCCCAGGCCTCAGCTACGTCTCCTGCTCGCCGTTCCGCGTGCCGATCGCGCGCCTCGCGGCTGCTCAGGCGGCTATCAAGTTCGGCCCCAGAAAGTAACATTTTTGTCGTAGGGCATTGTGATTTAGCCTGTGTAGGGCACTAAACATCAGCCTACGCCATAGAAAAAAGTGACCTGCCATCCTTTGGATGGGGG
>CATJVQ010000027.1 GCA_949743955.1 uncultured Oscillospiraceae bacterium
GTTGGAGCGCAGGAACTTGATGAGCTGATAGGTGTCGCTCTCGCCCTCGTCGGTGCGGATGACGATGCGGTTGGCGCTGACCTTCTGCACCGTGCCTGCGCGCGAAGCGACCACCGCGACGCCCGAATCAACCGCCGCCTTATACTCCATCCCGGTGCCGACGATGGGCGCCTGCGGGCGCAGCAACGGCACAGCCTGGCGCTGCATGTTCGAGCCCATGAGGGCGCGGTTCGCGTCGTCGTTTTCCAGGAAGGGGATCATCGCCGTCGCCACGGAGACGACCATCTTCGGCGAGACGTCCATATAATCGACGCGTGCGCGCGGGACCTCCTGAATGGTGTCCTTGAAACGGACGTTGACCATCTCGTTTTTGAAGTGGTTCTCTCCGTCGAGCGGCTCGTTGGCCTGCGCGACGATGTATTCGTCCTCCACGTCGGCCGTCATGTAAACGACCTCGTCGAGCACGACGCCTGTCTCCTTATCCACCCGGCGGTACGGCGCTTCAATAAAGCCGTACTCATTGATCTTCGCGAATGTCGCCAGATACGAGATGAGGCCGATGTTCGGGCCCTCAGGCGTCTCAATCGGGCACATGCGCCCATAGTGGGAGTAGTGAACGTCGCGCACTTCGAACCCTGCGCGGTCGCGGGAAAGTCCGCCCGGGCCGAGCGCGGAGAGGCGGCGCTTATGCGTCAATTCCGCTAAAGGATTGGTTTGATCCATGAACTGCGAGAGCGGAGACGAACCGAAGAACTCCTTGATAGCCGCCACGACCGGGCGGATGTTGATGAGCGCCTGCGGGCTCAGGTTCTCCGGCTCCTGGGACTGGATAGTCATCCTCTCGCGGATGACGCGCTCCATGCGCGAGAAGCCGATGCGGAACTGATTCTGTAAGAGCTCGCCCACCGAGCGAATTCGCCGGTTGCCGAGGTGGTCAATATCGTCGAGCGTGCCCACGCCGTGGGCAAGTCCGAGCAGATAGCTGATAGTGGCGTAAATATCGTCGAGAATGATGTGCTTGGGGATGAGCTCCTCCCGCCGGCGGGTGATGCACTCAGTGAGCGCGTCGCCGGAAAGGTTCTCCTCCAGGATCTCGCGCAGGATGGAGAAGCGCACCTTCTCATTGATGCCCAGCGCGGCAGGATCGACATCGGGCAGGAAGTCAGTGAGGTTGACCATGCCGTTCGAGAGGCACTTGACGAGCTTCTCCCCCACCTCGAGCACGACACTGAACACACCGCGCCGGTCGATCTCATGCGCCTTTTCGCGGGTAAGCACCTCTCCCGGCTCGGCGATGAGCTCCCCTGTAAGCGGACAAACCACGGGCTCGGCCACTTTGTGCCCGGCGATGCGTGTCGCGAGCGAGAGCTTCTTGTTATATTTATAGCGCCCCACACGGGAGAGATCATAGCGCCTGGCATCAAAGAAGAGGTTATCCAAGTGGGTCTGCGCGCTGTCCACAGTGGGCGGCTCGCCCGGGCGCAGCTTGCGGTAGACCTCGAGCAGCGCCTCCTCCTTATTCTGGGTCGAGTCCTTTTCGATAGTGGTAAGCAGCAGCTCCTCCTCACCGAAGTACTCGAGAATTTCAGCGTTCGACGGGAACCCCAGCGCACGCACGAACGTCGTAATCGGGAGCTTGCGGTTTTTATCGATACGCACATAAAACACGCCGGCGGAATCCGTCTCGTATTCGAGCCAAGCGCCGCGGTTGGGGATAACGGTGCACGCAAAGAGCTCCCGCCCGGTCTTGTCACGGGAGGAAGCGTAATACACGCCCGGCGAACGCACAAGCTGCGAGACGATGACCCGCTCCGCACCGTTAATAATAAAGGTGCCCGAATCCGTCATGAGCGGGAAATCGCCCATGAAAATATCCTGCTCCTTGAAGCGGCCGGTCTCCTTGCTGTAAAGGCTCGCGCGCACGCGCAGCGGAGCGGCGTAGGTGGCGTCGCGTTCCTTACATTCGGCAATGGTGTACTTGGGCTTGTCGTCCAGGCGGTAATCAATGAAATCCAGCACGAGGTTTTCCTGATAGTCCGTGATGGCGCTCACATCGCGGAAAACCTCCTTGAGCCCCTCCTCAAGGAACCACCGGTAGGAGTTCTTCTGCACCTCGATAAGGTTCGGCATATCGAGGACTTCATTGATGCGGGAAAAGCTCATGCGGACATTTTTCCCGAGCTGTACCGGCTTGACATTCACCATAGGCTCACTCACTCCAATCGCTATTTTAAAACCTGCTACTCTTTGTCCGGTCCAAAACCCGCCCGGCAGCTTTCACAGAATGTTCTCTGCCGATATTGTCCGAAACTGCAAAAAGGGTATTGAACTTCCTCGCGGATTGTGCTATGATGATTTTACATACAAAAGCACAATGAGCCATTTTGATACAGTATATTATATTATCATGCTGGCCAGGATTTGTCAAGGCCGAAGGCGGTTCTTTTCTTCCTGCGCTTCCCTTTATTTGGTATCTGTATCTTAATTTTGGAAGAAATTTCATTTTTATACATCCCCGTGCCGCGGAAAGGACATGCTGTTCCTTAAACGGAACGTCCGCTGTCTTCAGGCGCACTGCTACCGATGTGGGAGGTGGCTTTTTTTTGTGTTTTTGCTCTCTGCCGCGGGCGCCGGGCGGAAAAAACCGCCAGTTTCCGGCGCACCCCGAGTTTCGAGGAAAGGGATGATCGTGTTCATGAGTGAATTGAAGCGTGCCGACGATACGCAGAGCATGGAAGACGTTCTGCGCGTTCTCTTAAGTGCGGACGCCGATGCGCAGGAGACCGTGCATGAAAACGAGCAGCGCCGGATGCGTGTAGCCGACATCGTGAGCGAAGCGCAGGAAAAAATGCGCGAGGACTACGGCAAGCGGGCGCAGAAGCGGATTGAGGAGGTCCGCTCCCTGCACCGCGCCGACTACGAGGAGGATCTCCGCCGGATGCAGGAGAGCTACCAGAAGTCGCTTGACTCCCTCGGGCGTATCTGCCGGGAACGGCAGGATGAGTGGGTGGATACGCTTGTCCGGCGCTGTCTCGATTAAGCGGGCGGATTCATTCTTTTTTGCGAAGGAGGTTTTTGCGTGCTGGAATCGTTCTCGAGTAAGGCTGTGCTCGCGAAGGTCAAGGCGATGGAAGGGCGCATGCTCACACCGGGCGACTATGAACAGCTCATGCACCGCTCCAGTGTATCCGCGTGCGCGGCATACTTAAAAAATCTGCCGACCTACGCAGGCGTCCTGCGCGATGTGCAGGAGACACAGATCCACCGCGGCGCGCTCGAAGGGATGCTGGAAAAAACCATCTTTGAACAGTTCCTGCGCCTGTCGCGCTATGTCGGGCACAATAACGAATTTTTCCGGCAGTACTGGATTTCCTGGATGGAAATCCGCTGCATCATCACCTGCGTGCGCCTTCTGGGCGCTTCCCCGCAGGCGGCGGGAAGGGCGGCGAAGGAAAACGAGTTCTTAAGCTCGGTGCCCGGATATCTCATCGACCGCCTCTCCTTTAATGTCCTCGCCCTCGCAAACGTGCATTCCTTCGACGGACTGCTCGAAGCGCTCGGGCGCAGCCTCTATGTCAAAACGCTGGAGAGGGCGCGCCGCTCGCCGCAGGAGCCGGTCTCCGTGGCGGCAGTCGAGCATGAACTGTACCTCGATTACTATGCCGGCATCCACCGCCTCATCGACCGGCACTTCCACGGGAAGACAGCGGGGGATCTGCACGCCCTGTTCGTCTCTCAGGCGCAGATCCACAATATCGCCGTTCTGTATCGCCTCAAACGCTTTTTCGGGGCGGGGCCGGAGGAGGTCCGGCGCCTGATGCTCCCGTATAACGGGCGGCTGCCCCGGCGCTTCATGCGCCGCCTCGTTGAAGCGCCCGACGATAGGGCCATGCTCGAAGCGCTCTCGCACAGCCGCTACGCCCCCTATTTTAGTCCGGAGAATTTCTCCTCCATCGAGTTCGGGCTCAACTCCATCCGTTACCGGACATCCCGGCGGTACCTGACGTTTTCTCAGAATCCGGCCACGGCTTTCGTCGCGTTTATGACGCTGCGCGAACTGGAGGTAGAAAATCTTATCAATATTATTGAAGGCGTGCGGTACGGGCTGGACGCTTCCCAGATTCGTTCCCTGCTGATCCATAGCACATAACGGTATGCCGGGATGATGGCAATTCTTAAAATATATTCTTTGGGATGCACCGCAGACATCCATAATCTCGTTCTTTCTGCAGCGCACATTCGGTAATATTTTTGAAAATTGCCATAAGAATCCCGCTATACTGTGTGAAAATTTGATCTACGGAGGTGTTTTCTTCAAAAGCCATGGCAATCGAAAAAATGACGCTGGTCAATATTAAAGGTCCTCTTGACCGCCTGGACGATGCCATCCTCGGTTGTTCCGATACTGGCTGCTTTCACCCCGAGGACATCACCCACGGCGGAGGCGACAGCACCAAATTCCATGAGCTGGACTACCAAAATCCCTATCTGAAGCTCCTGACCCGCATGAAGAATGTGGCCGCGAGTGCGGATATCCCGTTGCAGTACCGCCCTGTAAAAAGCGTGGCCGCGGACAAGGAGACAATGAAATCGTTCGTCATCGGTTTCCAGGAGGAGATCGGAGCGCTTTTGGACACACGGCGCGAGCTTCAGGAGAACATCACACAGCATGAAAACGCGCTCACACACCTTAAGCACTTGGCCTCGGTCGATTTGAATCTGGATCAGATCTTCTCCTGCAAATATGTCAAGGTGCGTTTTGGGCGCCTGCCGCGCGACAGCGAGGCGAAGCTTGCCTATTACAGCAACAAGATGTTTCTTTTCTTCAAGTTCGATACGGACGATACATACACTTGGAGCGCCTACTTCACCACCAACGAATACGCCGGCGAGGTGGACGACATCTTCGCGGCGCTGTTCTTCGAGCGGGTGCGTGTGCCGGATTATGTGCACGGCACCCCCTCCATGGCGATCGACCGGCTCTCCGCAGAGTACACCTCGGAAAAGCGGAAGCTCGCGGAGGTAACCGAACAGATTCAGGCGCTCGTAGCTCAGCGGCGGGACACCCTCCTCGATTATTACAGCCAGGCGCAGTTCCTGTGCAGCACCTTCGATCTGCGGCGGTATGTGGGTGTTTCGGGCGAAACGTTTTATATGCTCGGTTTCATCCCAAAGAGCCGCGAAGCGGACTTTTCCGGGAAGCTGGGGAGCATCCCGGGCATCTCGCTCGATCTGCTGCCGGAGGATACGGATAAACGCTTCCGCCCGCCGACAAAGCTCAAAAATCTCAAGAGCGTGGAGCCGTTCGAGATGTTCGTGAAGATGTACGGCCTGCCCTCCCACAATGACATTGATCCGACACCGTATATCGCCATTGTCTATACGCTTCTGTTCGGCATCATGTTCGGGGATCTGGGGCAGGGGCTCTTAGTCAGCCTTCTCGGCTTCGTCCTCTACCGCTGGAAGGGGATGGAGCTCGGGCGGATTATGGAGCGCATCGGGATTTCGTCGGCAGCGTTCGGCGTACTGTACGGATCCGTCTTCGGCTTCGAGCACGCGCTCGACGGCTTCTGGCGGATGCTCGGCTTCGCCGAAAAACCGATTGAAGTGATGAGCCCCTCTACCATCAACACGCTGCTGCTCTCCACTGTCGGATTGGGCGCTGTCATTATCGCGGTGAGCATTCTCATCAATATTATTCTCGGGATCCGCCAGCGCGACTGGGAACGCGCTTTCTTCTCGCAGAACGGCGTGGCGGGACTGGTCTTCTATATGACCGTGCTCGCAGGCGTAGCCGGAATGATGGGCGGTTTCTCCGTCCTGACACCGCCGGTCATCTGCATCGGCATTGTGCTGCCCATTCTTGTCATCTTCTTTAAGGAACCGCTCGATAAGCTCACGCACGGGGCGCACAACTTCGCTCCGGAAGGCGGTGTCGGCGGCTTCATCGCGGAAAACTTTTTCGAGCTGTTCGAAGTTGTGCTCAGCTTCGTCGCCAACACAATGTCTTTCCTGCGTGTGGGCGGCTTCATCCTCAGCCACGCCGGTATGATGGCTGTTGTCTTCACCATCTCCAACATGGTGTCTGCTGGGGCAAGCCCGATCGTCATCGTGCTCGGCAACCTGTTTGTGATGTGTCTGGAGGGCTTAATCGTGGGCATCCAGGTGCTCCGCCTCCAGTTCTACGAAATGTTCTCCCGCTTCTTCGACGGAGAGGGCGAACCGTTTGAGCCCATCGCCGTCAATCTCACGAGCGACGCGCACTGACCCTATTTCATACAGAAAGGATTTGTTGTCATGAAGCTCTTTATTCTTCCTGCCATTCTGGCTGCCGCCATCGTTCTGCCGCTCCTGCTCCTCTGCCGGAGAGCCACGTCCCGCCAAAGCGCCAAGCGCCGCATCATCTTTAATCTGTGTTCCTTCGCCGCAGTATGCGGCATCATGCTCATGGTACCGCTCGCCGCCTTTGCCGCCCCCGAAGAGGCTGCCGGCGCCGCCGCTGCCGGCGCGCAGGGCTGGGGCTATATCGCCGCCGCTCTGGCCACGGGCATGTCCTCCTTGGGCGCAGGCATCGCGGTTGCCGCCGCCGCGCCGGCCGCTATCGGCGCGTTCTCCGAGGATCCGAAAGCGTTCGGTAAATCTCTGATCTTCGTCGCGCTCGGCGAAGGCGTCGCTATTTACGGCCTGCTGATCTCCATCCTGATTCTCAATAATCTGTGAGGCATGCCGCATGAAGTTTTTCGTCATCAGCGACAATATTGATACCTATATGGGTATGCGCCTGAGCGGGATGCCGGGGACAGTCGCCCACGAACGCGAAGAGGTGGAGGCCGCGCTGGAGGCCGTGATGAATGACCCCGAGGTGGGTATCGTGCTCATGACGGCAAAAACACTCGCGCTCTGCCGCGAGACGGTATACCGCTATAAGCTGGAGAGGCCGAAGCCGCTGATCGTGGAAATCCCCGACCGCCACGGATCGGGAAACATTGGCGAAAGTATCGGCGAATATGTCCGAGAGGCCATCGGGCTCACGATCTAGGGACCGGCGGAGCAGATGAAAGGAGGCGCCCTCATTGCTTTCCACAGAGGAAAAGCTGTTTGAGTTTAAAAAGTCGATCCGGCGTGAAATAGAGCGTGAAACCGCCCGGATCAACTGCGATATTGAGTCCTACCGCCATGCGCAGATGGAGGCCCTTGAGGACGAGGTCCTCAGCGAATGTTACCGGACCATTCAGGCCGCTGTCGCACAGATCCGCATGGAATATACTACACAGCGCTCGCAGGCGCTCGGCGAGATGCGCCGCCACCTATTGCGCCAGCGCGATGAACACGCCGGAGCTGTCTTCGAGAAGGTGAAGGAGAAGCTCAGGGCATTCGCTTCCGGCGCCGAATATCCGGCATGGCTGGAAAAAAAGCTCTCAGCGGCGGCCAAAGAATACCGGATGCGAAAGCCGGTGCTGTATGTGCGCGAAGCGGATCTCCCGCTGCGGGCGGCGCTCGAAAAGGCGCTGCCGGGGTGTGAGGTGCGCGCCAGCAGCGAAATCGCCACCGGCGGATTCATTATCGAGGAGCCGGAGCTCTCGTATGTCATCAATGAGAGCCTGGACAGCATTCTCAACGAACAGAAGGAGTGGTTCTTCTCCAACTCCGGGCTGCGTATGTCGCAGTTGTAATACTCCTCTCTGATGTGTATCGGAGATCAGTAGAATACCACGAACCGGAAGGGGAATTGATATGAACAATAATGTGATCTATTCCATCAATGGCCCGGTCGTCACGGTGAAGGGGACCAGGGACTTCTCCATGCTCGAAATGGTCTATGTCGGCCATCGCCGCCTGATGGGCGAGGTCATCTCGATGAACGATGAGCGCACCACCATCCAGGTCTACGAAAACACCACCTCCCTTTCGCCCGGGGAGCCCGTCTACCCAACCGGCGCCCCCATCTGCGCGACACTCGGCCCCGGGATGCTTGAAAATATCTTCGATGGTATTGAGCGCCCGCTCAGCGACATCCGCAGGGAGGCAGGCGCGTTTGTCCCGGCGGGGATGAACATCCCTTCGCTGGACGCCGAACGCCTGTGGGACGTGACCGTCACTGTCAAGGCTGGGGACAAATTGGCCCCCGGGCAGATCTATGCCACCTGCCCCGAGACACCGCTCATCACCCACAAGGTAATGGTGCCGCCCAATCTGTCGGGCACGGTAGTACGTGCGGCGGAAAACGGGCAGTACCGAGTGAACGATACCGTCGTCACGCTCCGGGACGCGCGCGGCGCGGAGCACGAACTGACCCTCTGCCAGCGCTGGCCCATCCGGGATGCGCGCCCTGTCAGTAAGCGGCTGCCCATCTCGATGCCGCTCATCACCGGGCAGCGCATCGTCGATACGATGTTCCCCATCGCCAAGGGCGGCACGGCCGCCATCCCGGGCGGTTTCGGCACGGGCAAGACCATGACACAGCATCAGCTCGCCAAATGGTGCGACGCGGACATCATCATCTACATCGGCTGCGGCGAACGCGGCAACGAGATGACCCAGGTGCTCGAGGAGTTCGGCGAGCTTATCGACCCGAAGAGCGGGCAGAAGCTCACCGCCCGGACCGTGCTTATAGCGAACACATCGAACATGCCGGTGGCGGCGCGCGAGGCGTCGATCTACACGGGCGTGACGATTGCGGAATACTACCGCGACATGGGCTATCATGTGGCCATCATGGCCGACTCCACCTCCCGCTGGGCCGAGGCGCTGCGCGAAATCAGCGGGCGCCTTGAGGAGATGCCGGCGGAGGAGGGCTTCCCGGCCTATCTGCCCAGCCGCATCTCCCAGTTCTACGAGCGCGCCGGCTATATGCAGGCGCTGTGCGGGGAGTACGGATCCGTCACCATCATCGGGGCGGTTTCGCCGCAGGGTGCGGACTTCTCCGAGCCTGTGACACAGAATACGAAGCGCTTTGTCCGCTGCTTCTGGGCGCTGGATAAATCGCTCGCCTATGCGCGGCACTATCCGGCCATCAACTGGATTTCCAGCTACAGCGAATATCTGGAGGATCTGTCCAAGTGGTTTATCGACAATGTGGGGCATAAGTTCTTACTCTACCGGCAGGAGATCTCCAATATCCTCACGGAGGAGAGCAAACTGATGGAGATTGTCAAGCTCATCGGCGAAGACGTCCTGCCCGACGATCAGCGCCTGACACTGGAGATGGCGCGTGTGGTCCGCGTGGGTTTCTTGCAGCAAAACGCTTTTCATGCGGACGATACCTTCGTCCCCTTAAAAAAGCAGATGCTCATGATGCGCTGCATCCTGCACCTGTACCGCCGGGCAAACGCACTCGTGCAGATGGGTGTCCCGCTCGCGCAGATCCTCGCTACAGGCCTGTGCGACAAGCTCATTAAGATGAAATACGACATCCCCAATAACCGCTATGATCTGTTTGATACATACTATCAGGACATTGACCGTGCACTTACCAAGATAGGAGGCAATGTGTGATGGGACTGGAATTTGTCGGTTTACAGAGCATCAACGGACCTCTTGTCGTGCTCGACCATGTGCCGAAGGTATCGAATGAGGAGATGGTCACGCTCACCCTGCAGGACGGTACAAGCCGTCTCGGGCGCGTGGTGCAGATTGAGGGGGAGCGCGCGGTCATCCAGGTGTTCGAGGGCACGAGCGGCCTCTCCATGACGAACACCCGCGTCCGCCTGGCCGGGCACCCGATGCAGATCCCGCTCTCCCGCGAGGTTCTCGGGCGCGTCTTCAACGGCTCGGGCAAGCCGATCGACGGGCTCGGCGAAGTCTACGCCGAAAAGTTTGAGGACATCAACGGCGCGCCTATTAACCCGGTTTCGCGTGTCTATCCGAGGAACTACATTTCGACCGGCATCTCCTCCATCGACTGCCTGATGACACTCATCCGCGGGCAGAAGCTGCCCATCTTCTCCGGCAGCGGCATGCAGCACAACAAGCTCGCCGCGCAGATCGTCAAGCAGGCAGGCATCGCGGGCGGGGACGGATCGGATAATTTCGGCATCGTCTTCGCGGCGATGGGTGTCAAGAACGACGTAGCCGATTATTTCCGCCGCCAGTTTGAGCAGGCAGGAGTTATGGATCGTGTCGTCATGTTCCTTAACCTCTCCAACGACCCGATCATCGAGCGTATCCTGACCCCGAAGTGCGCGCTGACGGCGGCCGAATACCTCGCCTTCGAGCACGATATGCACATCCTCGTTGTCATGACGGACATCACCGCCTACTGCGAGGCGCTGCGTGAGTTCTCCTCCTCGAAGGGGGAGATCCCCGGCCGAAAGGGTTACCCGGGCTACCTCTACTCCGATCTCGCGTCCCTCTACGAGCGCGCAGGCATCGTGCAGGGGCACGACGGATCCGTGACTCAGATCCCCATCCTCACCATGCCCAACGACGATATTACCCACCCCGTCCCTGACCTGACAGGCTATATCACGGAGGGGCAGATTGTGCTCGACCGGAACCTCGATCAGATGGGGGTCTATCCGCCGGTGTCTGTGCTGCCGAGCCTGTCGCGCCTGATGAAGGACGGCATCGGCGAAGGGTATACGCGTGTCGATCACGCGGACGTAGCCAACCAGCTCTTCGCCAGCTACGCCAGTGTTCAGGACGCGCGCAGCCTCGCGAGCGTTATCGGTGAGGAGGAGCTCTCGGAGATGGACCGCAAGTATATCGAGTACGGCAAGCTCTTTGAAGCGCTCTTCATCAACCAGGGGTTCGATGAGAACCGCTCCATTGAGCAGACACTCGCCCTCGGGTGGAAGCTGCTGAGTGTCCTGCCCAAGAGCGCCCTTGACCGCATCGACAACAAATACATTGAGCAGTATTACGATCCCGCGGGGGCTAAGAGCCTGTCCGGCGCGCAGTAAGGGGGGGTTGGGGAAATGAACCAGCAGGTATTCCCGACCAAGGGCAACCTGATGGCGGCCAAAAAGTCGCTGGATCTCTCCCATCTCGGCTACGATCTGCTCGATCGCAAGCGCAACATCCTTGTGCGCGAGCTGATGCTTAAGGTGGACGACGCCAAGCGCCTCAAGGCGCAGATCGCTGATACGTTTGAGCGGGCGTACAAGGCGTTGGAGCAGGCCAACATCACGCTGGGCATCATTGAAGGTGTGGCACGGGGCGTGCCGGTGGACGACAGCATCGAGCTCGGGTCGCACAGTGTCATGGGGGTGGATATTCCCACCGTCACCATCGACGAAAAGGGCGCCAAGCCGGATTACGGCTTCTCCCAGACAAACTCCATGCTCGACTACGCTTACCAGTGCTTCCACGAGGCCAAGCTCATCACGGTTCAGCTTGCCGAGGTGGAGAACAGCGTTTACCGCCTGGCCTTTGCCATCCAGAAGACGCAGAAGCGGGCGAATGCGCTCAAAAACATTATGATTCCCCAGTTTACTTCGACGGCCAAGTTTATCACCGAGGCGCTTGAGGAAAAGGAACGTGAGGAGTTTTCCCGCATGAAGGTCATTAAAAAGCAGAAAGAGAGTAAGGAAGCACAGGAATAACAAAAATGAAAACTGCCGCAGAAGAAAAACTTCTGCGGCAGTTTTGATTATCAGGATTTTTTCAGCAGCTTTCTGTTATTCCTGAGAATCTAACATTCAGCCTTTTTCCGCTCCTCTAGCTCCTCGGGGACATAATTCGTCAGCAGCGCCTCAAGGATGGCGTTGCGGTTAATTTTCTTCGCGCCGACATGGTAAAAATGCTCCTTGGTCAGCTTGTGGCAGAAGCCCCATACCGAGGCGATATACTCATTTTTCCGGTATTCGTTGTGATCCCAGGTGGAGAGCATGAACCGGGCGCCGGACGCGACGAGCGCGTCGCGCAGGGCGAGCTCCGACTGCTCGTCCCAGCTGTCGTAATAATCCACGTGGCGGCCGATATACGGCGGATCACAGTAGATGAAAGAATCTCCGTCCGCGAGGCAAATCGTCTTTTCAAACGGCTGACAGACGAAGGACCAGTCGTTTTCTTTGATCAGCTCCGCAATATAGGCTATCTGATTTACAATTTTCGTCACATACGCTTTATTAAACCGGTTGGGCTTGTGCCCATAGGGGACGTTAAAACAAAAATCCCGGTTGAAGCGTATCATACCGTTAAAGCAGCAGCGGTTCAAAAAAAGGAAATCCAGGGAATCATGCCGGCTGTTAAACCGATCCCGGACTTCGTAATAATACTCGTCATCTCTCTGTGCCAGAATACTTCCCTGTTCCTCGAGGAATTCTCGGGCAATCTGCGGTGTGATGCTTCCCGCTTTTATCCGGTTATAAAATTTGATAATATGGGGGTTGACGTCCGCAAAGACAGCGGTTCGGGGCGCGGTATTGAACCCGACGACCCCCGATCCCATAAAAGGCTCTATCCATTTTGTGTGCCGGGACAAAGAAACGTTTTCTTTGATTAACGGGACAAGTTTTGTTTTTATACCCTGTATTTTAATGGGTGGTATAAATACACTGTCCATACCTGTGTACTCTATCCTTTCCGCTTTGACGCCTTGGGATTATTTAAACTTTCCGGCAGCCCCCGATAGCGCAGGTATTCTAAGAAAGACGTCATTTTTTTCTGCTTTCCCGCCGCATTCTGTATCTCTATCTTTCCAAAGTTTATCCAGTAATCGTCAAATAATTCCTCCCCGGCCTTCGCAAAAACGCCGTTCCCTGCGAGGATATCGTCAATCTTCTGAATACTGCCGATATTCGCCGTGTTTCCGCTGCCGCTGCGGTCGCTCGCTATTTTCCACTTTTCCTCCGCGAAGAAGATAAAATTCCCGATAACGGCCGGAATCTCGCCGATCTCATCGGTCGTGTAGGCATGCGGCCCTTCTGGCGGCCCCATATTCAGCCGGGTATAGATGATACCCAGGCAGAAATGGCCGCTGTATTCATCATAAGGATACTGGATATTTTTCCGGCTCGCCCGGTCGACAAAATATTCCCCGTGCGATCCAAGCGTGAAGCCGTTGCAGTATTCGGGGAAGCTCTCATCCCGGTATGTCGTCTTCAGATCGACGGCGAACTTCAGCGCCCTGTCCTCCTTATTGACAAACGTCAGGTTCGGGTACCAGTTCTGATAGATGGGCCGTTCAATCGTATAGCCAATCTCCTCCGCGAACCGCGCAAAATACGGAAACAGGTGCAGTTCCAACAGTTTGGAGACAACCTTCGTATCAGGAGAAATCATATAGATATTTCCGAATGTATCAACAAAGCCGCGCATGGTCCATTTCCCGTCCACGGAGACCCGGTCGGCTAGCGTGGCGGCAAACGCTTTGAGTTTCTGTGCGAATACGGATTTTTCTTTTTCATTCTGCATGTCATAAACCTTCCCAGATGTCGTTTCAGCTTTCCAGCGGTCTATTCCTTTCCATAAACGCAGAGCAGAAAGTCTGCTGTCACTGTCAGTCTCTCCAGCGCCTCTAGGCGGGCGGCCCCCTCCGGCGACGTCTTATAGGAATAGGGCGTCATACGATAGAGATTCCGGACGCGTTCTCCCTCGAGCGCCATCGGATACGTGACGCGCTGTGTCCGGAGCAAGCGGAGCCCCTCCAGCAGGCGGAGAGTCTCGTCGTTCTCATACGGCCGCTCATACAGGACCTCTTTCATCTCAAACAGATGCCGCGCCCCCGGAAGCGCCGCTATCAGGCATCCGCCCCCGCACAGCACCCGCGTGATCTCCGCCGGTGCAAGCGGAGAAAACACATTCACCACCGCATCCATCGACGCGTCCGGCAGCGGGAGGGTGTAGACGCTCGCCACCGCGAACCGGACATCCTCCCCCGTATACGCCGCGCAGGCGCGCGCCGCATGCCGTATACCGACGCGCGAGAGGTCCACGCCATAGATCTCCGGGCGGATAGGGGCGAGCAGCGCATAGAGCCGCCGGACATAGTCGCCCTCTCCGCAGCCCGCGTCGAGGACAGCGCCCCCCTCCGGGCACACGCCGCGCAGCGTTTCGGCGACAGCTTCGGCCAGCGGAGCATACGCGCCGCTCTCGAGGAACTGTGTCCGCGCGGCTGTCATCTGCGGGTTGTCGCCCGGCAGAGGGGATCTGCTGCGCCCCGAGAGTACCAGATTCACATATCCCTGCGACGCGATATCGTAGGAATGCCCCTTCTTACAGCGCAGCGCGCCGCCCTCCCGCACCAGCGGGCGGCGGCATTTCGGACAGATAAATTTCATCTCAAAAATTCTCCGCCATTCTCTGCCGGCGCAGGGCATGGCGGCGCTCGCCCGCCAGCCACTCCTGCTGCTGTTCATATGTCTCGGTAATCAGCGGCGGCACCCGTGCCGGACGCTCGTTTTCGTCGAGCGCCACCATCACCAGATACGCGCGGTTGATCATCGTCCGCTCCCCGCCGAGTGCCTCCACATAGGTGTCCACCCGCACCTCCATTGACGTGTTTCCCACATACGTAACCTGCCCGACGAGCAGGACTGTATCGTCCATATGCGCGGGCCTTTTAAACTGGAGCTGGTCAACCGCCGCTGTCGTCACGCTGCACCCTGAATGGCGGCGCGCTGTCACAGCCGCCACGACATCTATCCACTCCATCAGCTTCCCGCCGAACAGCCTCTGTGCCCCGTTGATGTGCTCAGGCATCAGAATCTGCGTGTGCTCTGTGCGCGAAGCGGAGACTGTCTTCCCTTCCCGCTCTTCCATAACCTGCCTCCTCTGCAAAAACCCTATTCCCGCATGAACGGAGCAGCCTTCCAGGAGACGCTTCTGTCCACCAGCGCGTCGACCAGAACACCGTCTCCCGTATATTCCTCGGAGAGGATTTTCCCGTCCCGCTGCAGCTCTCCGAGCAGCGCGCCCTCTGTATAAGGGACGAGCAGCTTCATCCGGACCTGTGTAGAGGTGAGGGCGCGCGCCATTGCTTCGAGCAGGGCGGGAAGTCCCTCCCCTGTCTTCGCGCTGACAGGCACACTGTCCCCACCCGCGATGAGCGGCAGGCCCTGGAGCCTGTCGCACTTGTTGCAGACGGTGATGACCGGTGTCCCGCCCACACCGAGCTCGCGGAGCACCTCCTCTGTCACATCGCGCTGATCGAACGCGTCCGGGTTCGAGACGTCGCAGACGTTTAAAATGAGGTCGGCGTCCAGCGCCTCCTCCAGTGTCGAGTGGAACGCCTCAATCAGGTGGTGCGGCAGGCGGCGCAGGAGGCCCACCGTGTCCACCAGAAGGACACGCCGCCCGTCCGGCAAGTCCACGGCGCGCGCTGTCGGATCAAGCGTGGCAAAAAGCTGATCCTTCGCCAAGACCTGCGCGCCGGTCAGGGCGTTTAAAAGTGTCGATTTGCCCACGTTCGTATACCCCACGATGGCCGCGGTCAGGACACCGTCCTTCCGCCGGCGGCCCCGGCGGCGCTCCCGGCGCCCGGCCAGCTCTGCAAGCTGGCGCTCCAGGGTCTGGATGCGGCGGCGGATATGGCGCCGGTCCGTCTCCAGCTTTGTCTCGCCCGGGCCGCGCGTTCCAATACCGCCGCCCAGCCGGGACAGGCTCTTTCCCACCCCGCTCAGTCTCGGGAGCAGGTAGCGCTGCTGCGCCAGCTCCACCTGAAGTTTCCCCTCGCTGGATACCGCGCGCCGGGCGAAGATATCCAGAATCAGCATCGTCCGGTCGATGACCGGCGTATCGAGCGCCGCTTCGAGATTCCGCAGCTGGCTGGCGGTCAGCTCATGGTCAAATACAATCAGATTCGCCTGCAAAAACTGCGCCTGTTCACGCAATTCCTGCAAGCGTCCCGCACCGATGCAGGTGGCGGCATCCAGTTCGCTGCGCCGCTGGCTCATGCGTCCGGCCACCTCGGCCCCCGCCGCCTCGGCCAACTCCGCCAGCTCGTCCAGCGACGCCTCCACATCGTATTCCCCGAGATCTGCCGCCGCGAGGATCACGCGCTGGTGCTCCTCCCTGTTTTCATACATCACCGGCTATTCATCCTCCGTATCTTCCACGCCGCCGGCCTCAAGTTCCTCGTCAGAGGAACTCTCCAAACCGGCATCGCCGGAGGAAGAGGACACACCGGCAACGTTCCCGGCCGTGGCAGCCAGCTCTAGGGCTTTTTTGAGCTGCGGATCCATCTGGACTGCCAGCTCCACCCTGTCGGCCGACGTCTTCTCCAGCGCGGCGGCCGCATCAGCCTGATCCTTGGTGAGACTTACCTCGTAGTCGGGCTTGACGCCCACACCGTCGAAGCTCTGGCCGCCGGGGGTCAGAACCTTGGCGACAGTGATGTCGATAGCCGATCCGTCGTCGAGCTGCTGTGTGACCTGCATCGTGCCCTTGCCGAGCGTCGTGACACCTACTAGGCTCGCGGACTTGACATCCTTGAGCGCCTGTGCGAAGATCTCCGCGGCGGCGGCGGTCTGCTCGTTGATGAGCACCGTCATCGGCAGGTTGATGTGCGCCGGGTCCGATGTCGCCTGCACCTTCTCCTCTCCGTTTTTGTCGACAGAGGTGGCAATATTGCACTGAGGCAGGAGCTTGTCGAGGATCCGGTAGCACGCCTCGTTCGTGCGCCCCAGATTGCCGCGTACATCGAACACGAGCGCGACCGCGCCGTCCGAGACGAGCTTATCCACCGCGCGGCTGAACTGGTCGGACGTGGTGGAGCCGAACTCAAGGATCTGCACGTACCCCACGCCGTTCTGAAGCAGGCTCCCATAGACGGAGGGCTTCTCCACCTCACGGCGTGTCAGAGGATAGGGGGTATCGACATTGTCGCGCCGGACAACGAGATCCAGCTTTGTCCCCGCCTCGCCCAGTAGGGACTGGAGCATCTCTTCCACATTGTCCACCGTCAGGTCCGTCTCGTCGATTTTCACGATCATGTCCCCCGCCTGGATGCCGGCGGCGAGGGCGGGCGAGTCGGGATAGACCTCTGTAATTAGGATATAGCCGCTCTCGTCCACCTGCGTCACGATGCCCACGTCCACGGACTTCGCCGTCCCCTCCTGGTTCTGGCGCTGGAATTCATCCACCGTATAGTATTTCGCGTAGGGGTCGCCGATACCGCCGATGTAGCCGCTGGAAATAGAATCCATCAGTGTCTCCGTGTCGATGGCTCCATAGTAATTCTGCCGCACCCATTTATCGATCTCGGAGAGCTTGGTATAGGTGGCCTCCCGCTCCTTGATGTTAAGGATCGTGCTGTTGAAGGTCTGCCTAGCATACACCATCGTGATGGAAAATGTGACGGCGGCGATAATAGCCATCAGTGCGACCGCCGCGCCCAGAGAAATTTTTTTATTCATATTCAGTCTCCCGTTTTTCAGCGCATTCTTCGCATAAATTTGCTGCGTCTCTTTATTATAGCATACTTCTCCCTTTTTGTCATGAATAACCTGTAAATCGGGCTTCCCGGGATTCCGGAAGAAAAAGTCGTCCGGAAAATAACAGTAACCCCCCGGCCAAGCCGGAGGGTTACTGTTATACTTTCAAAATCACGCGGACAATGCCGATAACGGCTAGATGGGCGGGATAGAAGCCGTAAAAAACATTTGGGAATCTTAATCTCCGTCCGCGTGAGCAGATAAATGTGGAGGACTGACAGCATGCCGAAGACAGTCCAGTTAACTGCGTGCCCCGCCACGATCAGGGATTTGGGCTCCTCCATATAGCCGCTCCACAGGGCGGGGAGTCAGTGTATAGGACATAAAGTCCGGCGCCCAAGGCGGGATAGTTCCGACACAGATAGAAAATCAGCATCAGTAGAATCCCCCCCGCCCGAGTAATCGAAATTTACTAGGTTGGCCAGCAGGAACATAGCGATAAACAGCCACCACTTTTTTGTATGCAGCCCCCACATAGCCAGCAGGCTGACCAGAAGGGTGAAGAAAATATTCAAATTCATCCACTCCGCCCGCCAGTCCCAGGGATGGAAGGCGAAGATATAAAAGGGCTGGGAGATAGGGGCGAAAGCACCGAGACGAATCAAATACTTCTTAATGTCCCGGGTATAGGAGCAGCCCCACTGTCAGGCAGTAGGAAAAAGCAGGAAAATCCAGGCGGCCAATCCAGCGGAAAACCGGAATCTGTGGAAAAAGGCGCTGCCCATATGGTCGATGAGCATGGAAACAATGGCAATCAGCTGCGGCTGCTCCTTCGCGGGTATGTCTTCTTTATAGCACATTCCCAAAGCGGACGCCTGCATCAGCGCCCCAGCTCCAGCAGCCTGCGGGATGCTTCATGCGTATCCTCATGCCTGCCGAAGGCGGTCAGGCGGAAGCACCCTTCCCCGCTCTGACCGAAGCCGGCTCCCGGTGTGCCAACAACGCCCGCCCTCTCGAGCAGGAAATCAAAGTACTCCCACGACGTCATCCCGCCCGGGCAGCGCAGCCACACGTAGGGCGAATTCTTCCCGCCCGTGTAGGCGATCCCCAGCGTTTCAAGCGTCTCAGAGAGGACGCGCGCGTTCTCGCGGTAGTAGTCGACAGCTTCGCGTGTCTGCCGCCGCCCCTCTTCGCTCAGGACTGCCGCCGCCGCGCGCTGCACGACATAGGACGTGCCGTTATACTTGGTAGACTGCCGCCGCAGCCACAGCCTCCCGAGCTTCTGCCCGTCGCGCTCGAGCGCCGAGGGGATGACCGTATACCCACACCGCAGGCCCGTGAAGCCCGCCGTCTTCGAGAAGGAGCAGAACTCGATAGCGCACTCCTCCGCCCCCGGCACCTCGAAGATGCTCCGCGGCATCCCCTCCTCGCACACGAACGCCTCATACGCCGCGTCGAAGAGGATCACCGCCCCGCACGCGCGCGCCCACTCGACCCACTGCGTGAGCTGCGGCAAGCTGTACACAGCCCCCGTTGGGTTATTGGGCGAGCAGAGATAGACAATGTCCGCCCTTGTCCCTGCCTCGGGCAGGGGCAGGAAGCCGGTGTCCGCCGCCGGTAAGAACGAGACCGGGCGTCCCGCCATCCGGTTGGTGTCCACATAGACCGGATAGACCGGATCCGGGATGAGCACGCGCAGATCCGTATCAAAAATGTCGAGGATGTTGCCGAGGTCGCTCTTTGCGCCGTCGCTGACAAAGACGTCGCCGGCCTCCACGTGCGTGCCGCGCGAGGCGTAGTACGCCGCGACCGCCTCGCGCAGGAACGCGTACCCCTGATACGGCCCGTACCCCCGGACCTGTTCCCCCATCTCCTGCGCCGCATCCCGCAGCGCATCCACGACGCAGGGGCACAGCGGCCTCGTCACATCGCCTATCCCCAGCCGGATGAGCTTCCGCTCCGGGTGCGCCTCTTGAAACGCCTGTACGCGCCGGTCAATTTCGGCGAAGAGATAGTCGTCTTTAAGCTCCAGATAGTGCCGGTTGATCATGCCTGTTCTCCTCCTTCTGCTTCTTCTGAACGGATCCGGGACGCCTCGATAAACGCGCGGAACAGCGGATGTGCCCGATTCGGGCGGGACTTAAACTCCGGATGATACTGCACGCCCACAAAAAACAGATGCTCCCGCAGCTCCACCGCCTCGACGAGCCGCCCGTCCGGCGAGACGCCGCTGACCGTCATCCCCGCCGCTTCGAGCCGCCCGCGGTAGTCGTTGTTGAATTCGTAGCGGTGGCGGTGCCGCTCCCCCACCTCCGCCTTTTGATACGCCTCATGCAGCCGCGTCCCTCCGGCGATCCGGCATGGGTAGCTTCCCAGCCGCATCGTGCCGCCCTTGGGCAAGTTCCCCTGCTGGTCGGGCATCAGGTCGATGACACAGTCCGCCCCGTCCGGGGAGAACTCGCGGGAATTGGCCGCCTCCAGCCCCGGGATGCTGCGTGCCAGCTCGATAACCGCCACTTGCATTCCCAGGCAAATGCCGAAGTACGGCACGCCGTTTTCCCTCGCGAAGCGCGCCGCCGCTATCATCCCCTCGATGCCGCGCCCGCCGAAGCCGCCCGGCACGATGATGCCCGCGCACCCCTCGAGCGACGCCGTCCCCTCAGTCTCGAGGCATTCCGCGTCTACCCAGTCGATCTCGACCTTCACCCCGCGCTCGTACCCCGCGTGCCGCAGCGCCTCGGCCACGGAGAGATATGCGTCATGCAGGCGCACATACTTGCCCACGAGCGCGATGCGCACAACCCTTTCGCTCCGCTCCATCCGCCGGAGCATCTCCTCCCATTCGCTGAGGTCGCACGGCGCGCTCCCAAGCCCCAGGCTGCGGCATACGATGTCCCCGAGCCCGTTCTTTTCAAGCATCAGGGGCGCTTCGTACAGCACCGGCAGTGTCCGGTTCTCGATGACACAGTCCTTCCCGACATTGCAGAACAGCGCTATCTTTTCAAAGATGTCCGCTTCCAGCGGTTCGTCGCACCGGCACACAATGATATCCGGGCTGATGCCCATCCCCTGGAGCTCGTGTACGGAGTGCTGTGTCGGCTTCGACTTGTGCTCCCCGGACGAGGCGAGGTACGGCACGAGCGTGACATGCAGGAACAGGCAGTTTTCCCGCCCCTGCTCGCGCGCCACCTGCCGGATGGCCTCCAGAAACGGCTGGCTCTCGATGTCGCCCACCGACCCGCCGATTTCCGAGATGACCACCTGTGCCCCCGTCTTGTGCCCGACGGCATAGAGAAACGCCTTGATCTCGTTCGTCACGTGCGGGATGACCTGCACCGTCTCGCCCAGATATTTCCCCGCGCGCTCCTTGTGTAAGACGTTCCAGTAGACCTTCCCCGTCGTCAGGTTGGAGAAGCGGTTGAGGTCCTCGTCGATAAAGCGCTCGTAATGCCCGAGGTCGAGGTCGGTTTCGGCGCCGTCCTCGGTGACGAAAACCTCCCCGTGCTGGTAGGGGCTCATCGTGCCCGGGTCCACGTTGATATACGGATCCAGCTTCTGCGCCGCGACAGTCAGCCCCCGCGCCTTTAAGAGCCTTCCGAGCGATGCGGCCGTGATGCCCTTCCCCAAACCGGACACCACGCCCCCGGTCACAAAGATAAACTTTGTCTTCGCGTTCTCCATCAAATCTCCACCGTCCCTTCAAAGACCTTTGTGCATCCGCCTGTCAGGGTGAGCGATCCGTCCTGATCATAGCGCACCGCGAGAGTGCCGCCGCGCAGGCTTACAGAAATTTCCTCCCCGTATCCGCACTTCCCACCTAGGACGCTCGCGGCCGCCGCCGCGCACGCGCCCGTTCCGCAGGCGAGCGTTTCGCCGCTGCCGCGCTCCCACACACGCATGATGAGTGCGCCCGGCCCTGTCACGCGCACGAACTCCACATTCACGCGCTCCGGGAACAGCGGGTTAAACTCGAATGCCGGGCCGATTTTCTCAATCTCAATCGGATCCACATCGTCCACAAACACCACGCAGTGCGGGTTCCCGACAGAGATGCACGTGATCTCCCATTCCTTCCCGGCGATCTCCACCCGCCGCCGGACGATGCTCTCCCCCTCGAGCAGGACGGGGATCGCCTCCGGCGCGAGCTGCGCCTTGCCCATGTCCACGGACACGCTATCCACCACGCCCGCGCGCGGATAGAGCCGCAGCCGCCGGATGCCTGAAAGCGTCTCAATATCCATGACGGCGCGCCGCACGAGCCCGCTCTCATAGAGGTACTTGCCCACACAGCGGATGGCGTTGCCGCACATTTTGCCTTCGCTGCCGTCGCTGTTGAACATGCGCATGCCCGCGTCGGCTTTGTCCGAGGGGGTGATGAGCACAATCCCGTCCCCGCCGACACCGCGGTGCCTCTCCGAAAGCAGGACGCTCAGCGACTCCGGCGAGCGCACCTCCTGCGAGAAGCAGTCGAAATAGATGTAATCGTTCGCGCACCCGTGCATCTTGATAAACTTGAGCGGACGCCGCGTCGCCCGCAGGTGGTTGAGGTCCACAAGCTCCGTGTTCTGCTGCGTGTAGCGCCCGATGAGGCTGCGCGCGAGCGCCGTGGCTGTGTCGAGCGACGTCAGGCACGGGATGGCCCGCTCCACCGCCATCCGCCGGATGCGGACGCTGTCCCGCTCCGGGAGGCGGCCGTGCGCCGAGGTGGAGACCACCACCTGGATTTTCCCACTCTCCAGCAGCGTCAGCGGATTCTCGTCCGACTCGTGAATCTTCCCGGTCTCGATGACTGGGAGATCCGCCGCGCGCAGCTCCTCAGCCGTGCCGTGCGTGGCGTAGAGCGTGAAGCCCGCCTGATAATAAAGCCGCGCCACCGCTACGGACTCGGCCTTGTCCGTGTCGCGCACCGTGATGAGCGCGCCGCCCGTGTGCGGCAGGCGGTACCCCGCCGCGCAGAGGCCCTTAAAGAGGGCTTCGTCCATCGTGCGCCCCACACCGAGGACCTCACCTGTCGACTTCATCTCGGGGCCGAGCTGGGTGTCCGCGCCCGCGAGCTTCTCAAACGAGAAGACCGGCACCTTCACCGCGAAATACGGCGGCTGCGGATAAAGCCCAGTGCCGTACCCCATGTCGCACAGGCGCTCCCCAAGCATCGCCCGCACGGCCAAGTCCACCACCGGCACCCCCGTCACCTTGCTGATATACGGCACCGTCCGCGACGAACGGGGATTGACTTCGATGACATAGAGCACCCCGTGATGGGCGACATACTGGATGTTGACGACGCCCTTCGTCCCCACCGCGAGCGCCAGGCGGCGCGTGCAGTCGATGAGCCGCTCCGTGAGGGGGCCGGAGAGGTTCCACGCCGGGTACACCGCGATGGAGTCCCCCGAGTGGACGCCCGCCCGCTCGATGTGCTCCATGATCCCCGGGATGAGCACGTCCTCCCCGTCGCAGACAGCGTCGACCTCGAGTTCCACCCCGGCGAGGTACTGATCGATGAGGATGGGCCCCTCCCCGCCGCCGTTCGAGAGAATGATGCGCATGGACTCGCGCACGTCCTCATCGGAAAAAGCGATGATCATGTTCTGCCCGCCGAGCACGTAGGACGGGCGCAGCAGCACCGGATAGCCGAGCCGCTTCGCCGCGGCGAGCGCACCGTCCGTATCCAGGACGCTCTCCCCCTTCGGGCGGGGAATCTGGAGCCTTTCGAGCAGTTCGTCGAAGCGCTCGCGGTCCTCGGCCAGGTCGATGCTGTCCGCCGACGTGCCGAGGATCCGCAGCCCCTGCGCGGAGAGGGCGCCGGTGAGCTTAATCGCCGTCCCCCCGCCGAAGGCCGCCACCACGCCCCAGGGCTTCTCCGTCGCCGCCACGCCGAGCACGTCCTCGGCGCACAGCGGCTCGAAGTAGAGCCGGTCGGCCGTATCGAAATCAGTCGAAACGGTCTCCGGGTTGTTGTTGACGATGACAGCATCGTACCCCTGCCGCTGCAGCGCGCGCACGCACTGGACAGACGCATAGTCAAACTCGATCCCCTGCCCTATCCGGATAGGCCCGCTGCCGAGCACCATCACCGTGCTACGCTCCTCGCCCTTCTCCGCGAGCAGCTCCGCCGCCTCGTTCTCCTCATCGTATGAGGCGTAGAAGTAGGGGGTCTGTGCGGCGAACTCGCCCGCGCAGGTGTCGACCATCTTGTAAGCGGGGGGTAAACGCAGCTTCTGCGGCAGCATCGCGCCCGAAAGCCGCTCGATAGCCGTGTCCGGGAAGCCCAGCCGCTTCGCCTCCCGAATGACGTCCTCCGTCAGCGGCCCTGCCTGGAGCCTTTGCTCCATCTCCACAAGGTTTTGGAGCTTGTGGAGGAACCAGGGGTCAATCCTCGTCAGCGCGTGGATGTCCTCTACCGCGATACCCCGGCGCAGCCCTTCAGAGACAGCGAACAGGCGCTGATCGTCGCACACGGCAATCTGCCGGCGCAGGGATGCGTCGTCAAGCGCCCGCATCCGGGGCAGGGACAGGCAGTCCACCCCCAGCTCCGCCCCGCGCACGGCCTTCATCAGCGCCGCCTCGAAGCACGGGGCGATGGCCATTACCTCTCCCGTGGCTTTCATCTGTGTGCCTAGGCGGCGATCGGCGTAGACGAACTTGTCGAACGGCCAGCGCGGGAGCTTGACGACCACATAGTCGAGCGCCGGCTCGAAGCAGGCGCACGTCTTGCCCGTGACAGCGTTCGTAATCTCCGGAAGCGTATACCCCACGGCCACCTTTGCCGCCACCTTCGCGATGGGATACCCTGTCGCCTTCGACGCGAGCGCCGACGAGCGCGACACTCGCGGATTCACTTCAATGACCGCATACTCCATGCTGTCCGGATTTAGGGCGAACTGGCAGTTACACCCGCCCTCGACACCCATCGCCTCGATGATGGAGAGCGCCGCCGAGCGGAGCATCTGGTACTCGGGATCGGCGAGCGTCATGGCCGGGGCGGCGACAATGCTGTCCCCCGTGTGGACGCCCACCGGATCCATATTCTCCATTGAGCAGACAGTGATGCTGTTGCCCGCCCTGTCGCGCATGACCTCGAACTCGATCTCCTTCCACCCGGAGACGCACTGCTCCACGAGGATCTGCCCGATGGGGGACTGGCGCAGCCCTCCTTCGGCTATCCGGCGCAGCTCCTTGTGGCCCCGCGCGATGCCGCCGCCGCTGCCGCCGAGCGTGAACGCCGGGCGCACGATGACGGGGTACCCCGTCTCCTCCGCGAACGCGAGCGCTGCCTCCATGTCCTCCACCACGCGCGAAGGGATGACCGGCTGGCCTATCCTCTCCATCGTATCCTTGAAGAGCTGCCGGTCCTCGGCGCGGTCGATGGTCTCCGGATTCGCTCCCAAAAGCCGGACGCCATGGCGCGAGAGGAACCCCTCCTTCGCGAGCTGCATGGAGAGGGTCAGCCCCGTCTGCCCGCCGAGGGTGGAGAGGAGGCTGTCGGGCCTCTCGCGCTCGATGACGCGGCGCAGCGTTTCGAGTGTCAGCGGCTCGAGGTAGATTTCGTCGGCCATGGCGCGGTCGGTCATAATCGTGGCCGGGTTGGAGTTGACGAGCACCACCTCGAGCCCCTCCTCCCGGAGCGCCTGGCAGGCCTGGGTGCCGGCATAGTCAAACTCGGCCGCCTGACCGATGACGATAGGCCCCGATCCGATGACGAGCACCTTATGAATATCACGTCTTAACGGCATGACGCTTTCACCTCCATCAGATGGAAAAATTTCTGGAACAGGAACGCCGTATCGCGCGGCCCGGCGCACGCCTCCGGGTGGAACTGCACCGAAAACGCGGGGATGTCCGAATACTCCAGCCCCTCGCACGTGCCGTCGTTGGCGTTCTCATAGCTCATCCCGGCCCCGGCGCGGAGCGAAAGAGCGTCGACAGCGTAGCCGTGGTTCTGGCTCGTGATGAAGACCCGGCCCGATACCGTATCGCGCACAGGCTGGTTCGCTCCCCGGTGGCCGTAGAGGAGCTTCACCGTCCGCGCCCCCCTCGCCAGCGCGAGAAGCTGGTGCCCAAGGCAGATCCCGAAGAGAGGAACGCCGCTCTCACTCACCGCACGCAGCGCCTCGATGATCTCCGGGTTATCCGCCGGATCCCCGGGGCCGTTCGAGAGCATGACGCCGTCCGGACGCAGGGCCAAGAGTTCTTTCGCCGAAGCGGAAGGGGGCACCCGCCACACCTTTGCGCCCCGCTCACAGAGCGCGCGCACGATGCCCTCCTTCGCCCCGAAGTCCCACAGCGCCACAGTGAAGCGCGCGTCCGGTGCGCCGCACAGCTCCTTTTCCCGGCATCCCACCGCCTGGACGGCTCCCGCCAGGCGGAGAGTGCGCAGGCGCTCGAGATCGCACTCCGGCGAGCCGGCAATCCGCGCGTTCATCACACCCCGCTCGCGCACCAGCCGGGTGATGGCGCGTGTGTCCACCCCACACAGGCCTGGAACACCCCGTTCCTTTAAAAAGGTGTCGAGACCGCCCTCGCTCCGGAAGTTGGAGGGATCCCGACACCATTCTCTGAGAATATATCCCCGCAGAGCGGGCTGTCCGCTCTCAAAATCCGCCGGAATCACCCCGGCATTGCCGATGAGTGGAAATGTCTGCACGACAAGCTGCCCATAATAGCTCGGATCCGTGAGCGTTTCGAGATAGCCGGTCATGCCGGTGGTGAAGACAAGCTCCCCATCAGCCTCTCCCGCCGCCCCGAAGCGTTCACCCGAAAACACATGTCCGTCCTCGAGAATCAGGTATCCCCTGCTCACGATAAATCCCCCTCCTTATGTATCTGTCCGGCCTCCAGCTCAAATTTGGTGTGATGCCCCGGCGAAACCGGGTATTCCCCGTCAAAGCACCCCAGACAAAGCCCGAGCCTGCACCCGCCGCACGCCTCCCGGAGCCCCCGGACGCTTAAGTACCCCACGCTGTCCGCCCCGATGAAGGCTGCTGTCTCCTCCACGCTCATGCGGTTGGCGATGAGGTTCTCCGCGCTGTCAATGTCCGTGCCGAAATGGCACTCGTATCGGAAAGGCGGCGACGACACCAAGAGATGCACCTCCTTCGCCCCCGCCGCGCGTAAGAGCGCCACCGTCCGCCGGCTGGTCGTCCCGCGCACGATGGAGTCGTCCACCATGACAACCCGCTTCCCCCGCACGTTGCGCACGAGCGGGTTGAGCTTCAGCCGGACAGCCGCGTCCCGCTGCTGCTGGGACGGGAAAATGAAGCTGCGCCCGATATAGCGGTTCTTCACAAAGCCCGGCGCAAACGGGAGGTTCCCGGCGCGGGCATACCCCATCGCCGCCTCGGTGCCGCTGTCCGGCACGCCGCAGACGATGTCCGCCTCTATCGGATGCTCGCGGTAGAGCGCCTCCCCCATCCGGATGCGCGCGTCATAGACGCTTAGCCCCTCCATCACGGAGTCGGTGCGGGCGAAGTAGACGTATTCAAACACGCACATCCCCTCTTTCCCCGGGGTGAGCGCCTGGCGGGAGCGGATCTCCCCATCCGTCGACACGGTCACCAGCTCGCCGGGGGACAGATCCCGCTCGAACGTGAAGCCCGCGCACTCGAGCGCGCAGCTCTCCGAAGCGAAGGCGATGTCCGTTCCGTTTCGCCCGAGGCACAGCGGCCGGAAACCGTGCCGGTCCCGCAGGGCGATGAGCCTCCCCCCGCTGCCGAGCACCACGAGCGAAAACGATCCGACAAGCTGCCTCGCCGCGAGCTCCACAGCCTGCTCGATGTCCCCCCACTTAAGCGCCTCAAACGCAATGAGGGCGGCGATGACCTCGCTGTCACTCTGGGCGGCGAAGTTGCAGCCGGCGTCCTGGAGCTTTTTGCGGATGGCCGGTGCGTTGACAATATTGCCGTTATGCACCGCCGCGAGCCGCCCGCGCAAGTACTCGACCACCATGGGCTGAACGTTGTCGCGCGAGTTGGCGCCGGTGGTGGAGTAGCGCACATGCCCCACGGCCGCTTGCGCGCGCGGCATCTTTTCGAGTTCCGCGGCGGAAAAGACCTCGCTCACGAGTCCCACGTCCTTGTGATAGAGGATGGAATTATCCCGCAGCACCGCGATGCCCGCGCCCTCCTGCCCCCGGTGCTGGAGTGCCAGAAGCGCATTGTACGTCACTCCCGCCGCCTCGTCCGCCTTCATCCGCACGCCGAACACGCCGCATTCCTCATGCGGTTTTCCGTCTCTCAACGTTCTGCTCCCTCCTCCGCGTTTTCCTCTCTGAGGATATCCTGCGCCACGTCCCGGCGCGTCTCGCGCAGATCCATGGCTGTCTTTTCAATATAGCGGTGCGCCTCCTGCTCTGTCATGCCCCGGCGCTCAATGAGCAGGCACTTCGCCCGCCCCACCAGCCGCAGCTCCTCGAGCTTCAGGCGCAGGCGGGCGTTTTCTTCCCGGAGCGCCCACATCCTGTGGCGCGCCGCCTCCACGAGCTTTAAGGCCCGATGGAACATCTGGCGGCTTACCGGCTTCTCTACCACAAACACGCCGCCGCTCTCCACCCACGCGCTCACCTCGTCCGCCTGCTCGTTTCTGACCACCAGAACCACGCCCGCATCCTGCCCGCGCGCCGCGCCCAGCGCCAGATCCGCGCCGAACTCGTCCGGAAGCGGGGCGTTGATCAGAATGAGCGCATACGGCGTTTCAAGCATCAGCCGGCGCGCGTCCCCTCCGCAGCCCGCCACCGAGGGCGGAGGGAACCCGCATTCCCGGACAAGCTGTATAAGCCCCGCCCGGTTCTTTTCTGCTGAGACGATAAGCACCTTTTCCTCCAAAGGGTCCCCTCCCTTCGCTCAATAACAGAGCAGCTCGTTTTCATGGAGATACGCGTCCTTATCCGGCGACGCCTGATATCGTTCCCATTCGCGCCGCTTTTCCGAGAGGTACTTTTCCACCGTCGGCCCGGGGAGCGCCCGGCGGATGAAGTCGCTCTTTTCCGCCGCATCCAGCGCCTCCCCGAGGGAGCGCGGCAGCGGCTCGAGCCGCCGGAGCTCCTCCGGATCCGCCCGGTAGAGATCCATCCCGCACGCCTGCCGGAGCTTCCGCCCCTTTTCGATACCCTCCAGCCCCGCCTCAAGCAGGAGCGCGAACACCAGATACGGGTTGCAGGCCGGATCGGGCAGACGCACCTCCATCCGGCAGGCGGCCCCCTTCGCCGCCGGGACACGCACCAGCTGGGAACGGTTCCCCTGCCCCCAGGCGACATACCCCGGCGCCTCCCGGCTGCCTAGGCGCGCATACGACTGCGGGAGCGGGTTCGAGAACGCCGTTATCTCCGCCGCCCGGCAGAGGATGCCCTCAAGAAAGCTCTCCGCTTCAGGGGACATCCGGCCGTTTTCCATCTCGAAGAGGTTCTTCCCGCCCCTCGAAAGGGAAAGGTTCGCATGCAGCCCGCTACCGCTCTCCCCGGGGAAGGGCTTCGGAAGGAACGAGGCGTACAGCCCGTTCTGCGCCGCGATAGCCTTCACCACCGACTCGAACGCGACAAGCTGATCCGCCGCACACATGGCGTCGGCATGGCGGAAGTCGATTTCGTTCTGTCCCGGCCCCTGCTCGTGGTGGGACGATTCGGGCCGCAGCCCCATCTCCTCGAGCGTCAGGCAGATTTCGCGCCGGACGTTTTCCCCCCGGTCCAGAGGGGATATGTCGCAGTACCCGGCGTGATCGTGCGGCGTGAGGGCGGGTTCGCCCTCCTCGTTCAGCCGCAGGAGGTAGAATTCGCACTCGCTGCCGATACGGCATGAGAGCCCCATCTTCCCCGCGCGCGTGACACTCCGCCGGAGGATGGCGCGCGTGTCCCCCTCAAAGGGGGCCCCGTCCGGGCGGAACACGCCGCAGAAGAAGCGCACCACCCTCCCCTGCGCCGGACGCCACGGCAGGACAGAGAGCGTCGCCGGATCGGGGCGGAGGAAGAGGTCGGATTCCTGCACGCTTAAAAACCCGCGCACGGCGGATGCGTCGAATGAGACGCCCTCCTCGAACGCCCGCCCGAGCTCCCCGGGCATGACGGAGACGTTCTTCTGCCGCCCAAAGAGGTCGCAGAACGCTAGGCGGATGAACTTCACGTCGTTTTCCTCAATGAAGCGGACCGCTTCTTCCCTGTTAAACTCCAGCATGCGCCTTAACCTCCGCTCAGTGTATACAGCTTTTTATAGGGGTTCTTCGTGTTCGGCGAGAGGACATAAAACTCCTCCGCCGAGAATGTCTCCCCCCGCCCGAAGGAGGCGGAAAACTCCTCAAGAAGCGGACGCACAGCTTCAAAGTCCGCGTCCGTGCAGCGCTCCGCGCACACCTGCTCCGGCAGCGACCGAGGCAGGACAGAGCTTCTGAGATAGATGCGCCCGCCGTGCATCCCCGTGCCGCAGAAGTACCCCACAGGCGCTTCCCCGCCCGTGTTCCCGATCCCGAGCACCACAATGACACCGCCCGCCTGGTATTCCCCGAGGAAGCTGCCCGCGCGCCCGCCGACCACGATCGCCGGCGTCTTCTCCTCATACGCTTTCATGTGGACCCCGGCCCGGTAGCCGGTGTCGCCCTCGATGAAGATTTTCCCGCCGCGCATGGCGTAGCCCGTGGCGTCGCCGGCGCTGCCGTGGATTTTGATGACGCCTTCGTTCATCGTGTCGCCGGTGGCGTCCTGCGCGTTGCCGTAGACCTCTATTGTGCCCCCGTCCAGATACGCGCCAAGCGCGTTGCCGGGCGTGCCCGTCATCCGGATATGCTTATCCCGTGCCGCCGCGCCGATGTACCGCTGTCCGCACACGCCGCACAGCTCGACCGTGCTGTCCTTGCAGCGGCGGATCTCCTCCCCGAGCGCCTGGAAGTGGAGGCCGTTTACAATCCGTTTCATCCTTGTGCACCTCCTATTCCCCGGCGTGATGGACGCCGAGGATGTTCAGCTCTCTGTCGCTCAGGCCGATGCCCCGGAGCATCAGACGGTTCCCGCGCAGGGCTTCGATGGAATTGATGCCCATACCGCCCATCATTTCCTTGATCTCATTGTTCCACGCCGAAACCAAATTGACGAGCCTTTCGGCCCCCTCCTTCGGATCCAGCCGCTTCACAAGCTCCGGGCGCTGGGTGGCGATGCCCCAGTTACACATCCCGCTCTGGCAGCTTCGGCACAGGTGGCATCCGAGCGCGACGAGCGCCGCCGTGGCGATATACACCGCGTCCGCCCCGAGGGCGACAGCTTTGACCACGTCTGCGCTCGAGCGGATGCTCCCGCCCGCGATGATGGACACGTTCCCGCGGATGCCCTCGTCGCGCAGGCGGGTGTCGACACTCGCGAGCGCCAATTCGATCGGGATGCCCACATGGTCGCGGATGCGCGTGGGGGCCGCGCCTGTCCCGCCGCGGAAACCGTCGATGGCGATGATGTCCGCCCCCGAGCGCGCCACTCCGCTGGCGATGGCCGCCACGTTGTGCACCGCCGCTATCTTGACAATGACCGGCTTCTCATAGTTCGTGGCCTCCTTGAGCGAAAAGACAAGCTGCCGCAGATCCTCGATGGAGTAGATGTCGTGGTGCGGCGCGGGGGAGATAGCGTCCGACCCTTCGGGGATCATGCGCGTGCGGGAGACGTCCCCCACAATCTTCGCCCCCGGCAGATGCCCGCCGATGCCGGGCTTCGCGCCCTGCCCCATCTTGATTTCGATGGCTGCGCCCGCGCGCAGATAGTCCGGGTGCACGCCGAACCGCCCCGACGCCACCTGCACGATGGTGTTCGCCCCATAGCGGTAGAAGTCCTCATGGAGCCCTCCCTCGCCCGTATTATAATAGGTGCCCAGCTCCCCAGCCGCGCGGGCAAGCGCCTCGTGAGCGTTGTAGCTGATGGATCCGTAGCTCATGGCGGAAAAGAGGATGGGGACCCCCGCTTCCAGCTGCGGCTCCATCCGGCAGACGAGCTCGCCCTTTTCGTCCCGCTCCGCCTTCGGCGCCTTTTTGCCGAGGAAGGTGCGCGTCTCCATCGGCTCGCGCAGCGGATCGATAGAAGGGTTTGTCACCTGGGAGGCGTTGATGAGTAGCCTGTCCCAGTAGACGGGGTACTTCTCCGGGTTGCCCATCGAGGAGAGGAGGACACCGCCCGTCCCCGCCTGGCGGTAGATGGAGGTGACGGTCTGCGCGGTCCAGTTGGCGTTCGTCTTGAAGGTGTGATCTGTCTTCACAATTTTAATCGCACGCTCCGGGCACATCGCCACGCACCGGTGGCAGCAGACACAGCGCAAGTCGTCGCTTATCATGAGGCGCCGCTTCTCGTCGTACCGCGTGACCCCGCCCGCGCACTCGCGCTCGCACAGGCGGCACACTGTACATTTTTCGCGGTCGCGCACGACCTCGTATTCCGGATATAAAAACTGGGCCTGCATGCTTATGCCTCTCCTTTCAGCGTCACGATGAGCGGCTCCCCGCCGCGCGGGGACCAGATCCTCTCCGGCTGCGGCTCGAGGATGCGTATCGCGCATTCCTCGCTGGCCACATAGACGCGCTCGCCCTTTTCGGCGGCCACCATCGAGCGGAGCTTGAGGCGGTCGTTGAGAGCCATCATGCCGCCAGTAAAGCCAAGGAGGATCGAAAACGGCCCGGTCACAAGCAGACTCGCGAACGTGTTGCGCAGATAGACCGCGCGCTCCCGCTCCTTCGGGGGCATCTGCTCGATGGTGGACCAGAACGGCGCCGCGAGGACAGCCGCTGTCTCCTCCAGTGTCAGGCCCTGGCGGCGGTGGAGGTAGTCCACTAAATAGGTGATGACCTCCGTGTCGGTCATGAGCGTGCACTGGTAGCCGAACATCTCAATCCAGCGGCGGTTCGCGTCGTAGGACGAGATCTCCCCGTTGTGGACGACGGAGTAGTCGAGCATCGCGAACGGGTGCGCCCCGCCCCACCAGCCGGGCGTATTGGTCGGGTAGCGGCCGTGGGCTGTCCAGCAGTAGCCGGCGTATTCCTCCAAGCGGTAAAAGCGCCCGACGTCCTCCGGATATCCCACCGCCTTGAAGACGCCCATATTCTTCCCGCTTGAGAAGACGTACGCCCCCTCGATCGACGTATTGATCCGGATGACGCACCGCGCGATGAACTCCCTCTCGTCGAGCTGGCTGGCTACTAGGCGTGTGGGCAGGGGAGTGACGAAATAGCGCCAGATGAGCGGTTCGTCGGTGATCTCGGGCATCCGGCGCACCGGGATTTTCGAGAGGTTCACCACGTCAAAATGCCGCTCCAGAAAGCGTTCGCAGGCCTCCTTCGCGGCAGTACTGTCATAAAACACATGGAATGCGTATAAATCCCGGTACTCGGGGTAGATGCCGTAGCCGGCAAACCCCCCTCCGAGGCCGTTGCTGCGCTCGTGCATCAGGGCGATGCTGCGCACGATCTCTTCCCCGCCGATGCGCTCGCCGTCCCGGGCAAAAATGCCCGATATGGCGCAGCCCGACGGAATGCGTACCTGGCCCTCCTTCTTCATCCTAACCTCTCCTTCTCCCGCAACAAAAAAACGACGCCCCAGCCAGGGGCCGTCCGTTTCACTGGACCCCCGCAGGGAACGCCTTTGTTCTCTTTCCATATTATACGCGCCTACGAGAAACCTGTCAACAATTCTGCATAAAAAATCTATGATTCCTTCAAAATGGGCGGATTTACAAATACCTTTCGCCGGTGTGAAAAGATTCACAGGTAATTCGCACAAATCGTTTCTTTTTGCGGAAAACCGCTTGACAGTGCCTGGCAATCGGCCTATAATGGCAGACATAGACAGCAAGGGCGCTGCGGAGGATTCCCGCGGCGCCTTTTGCTTTGGGTTTCCGGTCTCTGCTTCCATGAAACAGGGAGCGGCCGGGAGAATATTTCTGCAAGTTTGATGGTAGCTGACATTCAGAAAGGGGACGAATGTTTATGAAGGTAACAGATACCCGGATGCCCGGCTGTTTCGGCGAACTAGTGTTTGGCGACAGCGTCATGCGCGAGAAGCTGCCGAAGGACGTCTACCGCGCGCTCAAGCGCACGATTGAAAACGGGAAGAAGCTCGACCCCTCCATCGCCAATATTGTCGCGGCGGCGATGAAGGAATGGGCGGTGGAAAAGGGCGTAACGCACTTCACGCACTGGTTCCAGCCGATGACGGGCGTCACCGCCGAAAAGCACGACAGCTTCCTCTGCCCCACTGCGGACGGCGGCATCATTATGGACTTCTCCGGGAAAGAGCTCGTCAAGGGCGAGCCGGACGCGTCCTCCTTCCCGTCCGGCGGCCTGCGCGCGACATTTGAGGCCCGCGGCTACACCGCGTGGGATCCGTCGTCCTACGCGTTTATTAAGGACAGCACGCTGTGCATCCCGACCGTGTTCTACTCCTACTCGGGCGAGGCGCTCGACAAGAAGACACCGCTCCTGCGCTCCATGGAGGTGCTCAACCGCCAGGCGCTGCGCATCCTGCGCCTGTTCGGGGACAACACATCCGCCCGGGTCGTGACAACGGTCGGCCCGGAGCAGGAATACTTCCTTGTCGACGAGGCGCTCTGGCGCCAGCGCAAGGATCTCGTCTACTGCGGGCGCACGCTCTTCGGGGCGAAGCCGCCGAAGGGGCAGGAGCTCGAGGATCACTACTTCGGCATGATTAAACCCCGCGTTCAGGCGTTCATGCGGGATCTCGACGAGGAGCTCTGGAAGCTGGGCGTCTACGCGAAGACAGAGCACAACGAGGTTGCCCCCTGCCAGCATGAATTGGCCCCCGTCTTCACCAATACGAACCTCGCCAACGACCACAACCAGATCACCATGGAGCTGATGAAGAAGATCGCCGAGCGCCACGGACTGCGCTGCCTGCTGCATGAGAAACCGTTCGCGGGCGTTAACGGCAGCGGCAAGCACAATAACTGGTCCATCTCCACCGATCTCGGACAGAACCTGCTCGAGCCGGGCGATTCCCCGAGCGAGAACGCCCAGTTCCTGCTCTTCCTCTCCGCCGTCATCAAGGCGGTGGACGAATATCAGGATCTCCTGCGCGCAAGCGTCGCCAGCCCGGGCAACGATCATCGCCTAGGCGCGAACGAAGCCCCGCCCGCGATTCTCTCCATCTTCCTCGGGGAGGAGCTGACCGACATCCTCGAGTGCATCGAGTCCGGCCGCCCGTATGACGCGAAGGACAAGGAGGAGCTCAAGGTCGGCGTCCACATCCTGCCGCGCTTCCCGCGCGACACCACCGACCGCAACCGCACCTCCCCGTTCGCCTTCACCGGCAACAAGTTCGAGTTCCGCATGCTCGGTTCGAGCGCGTCCATCGCGGGGCCGAACACCATTCTCAACACCATCGTGGCGGAGGCGCTCTCCCAGTTCGCCGACCGCCTCGAAAAGGCCGAAAACTTCTCCGACACGCTGCACAGCCTCGTACGTGAGACGTACCGCGGCCACAAGCGCATCGTCTTTAACGGCAACAGCTACTCCGAGGAGTGGACCGAGGAGGCGGCACGCCGCGGGCTTCTCAACCTGCGCACGACGGCCGAGGCGCTGCCGTGCCTAGTGGAAAAGAAGAACATCGACCTCTTCACGCGCCACGGCATCTACACCGAAACGGAGCTGCGCTCCCGGTATGAAATCCAGATGGAGAACTACTGCAAGACCCTCTCCATTGAGGGGCTGACGATGCTCGACATCCTCTATAAGGATCTGCTGCCCGCCGTCTTCCACTATCTGCGCGATCTGAGCGGGACAGAGTGCGGCGCGGCGAAGTCGCTGGCCGAGCAGGTTTCGGCGCTCTCCTCGGAGCTGTACGTCAACACGCAGGCGCTCCAGAATGTGCTGGACGGGGCGCAGTCGGTTGTCGGCACTGCCGGGCGGGCGGAGTACTTCCGCGACACGGTGATCCCCGCCATGCAGGAGGCCCGCGCTGCGGCAGACGAGCTTGAAAACCGGATCGGGCGCTCCTACTGGCCGTATCCGACCTACGGCGAGCTGCTTTTCCAGGTGTAAGCAATCAACATAAACGGTATATCCCAAACACAACGGCGTGTTGCCTCTGGGCACACGCCGTTTCTATATTTTTATCACTGTTCTGAGGAGGAATCTCTATGTTTTCATCCGTTGACACCATCTGGGTCCTTGTGGGGGCTGCGCTCGTTTTCTTCATGCAGGCGGGCTTCGCTATGGTGGAGGCCGGCTTCACCCGGGCCAAAAACGCGGGCAATATCGTCATGAAAAACCTGATGGACTTCTGTATTGGCACGCCGGTTTTCTGGCTGCTCGGCTTCGGGCTGATGTTCGGCGCGGGGAACGGCCTCATCGGCTGGCTGGATCCGCTCGTGCGGGCAGACTACTCGTTCCTGAATCTCTCCTTCCCGCTGCCGGCCTATCTCATTTTCCAGACCGTATTCTGCGCCACAGCCGCGACCATCGTCTCCGGCGCGATGGCGGAGCGCACAAAGTTTTCGTCCTACTGTGTGTACAGCCTCATCATCAGCGCGGTGATTTACCCCGTCTCCGGGCACTGGATCTGGGGCGGCGGCTGGCTCGCGCAGCTCGGCTTCCATGACTTCGCCGGTTCCACGGCGGTGCACATGGTGGGCGGCGTGGCGGCGCTCATCGGGGCGAAGATCCTCGGGCCCCGCTTGGGCAAATATGACAAGGACGGCAAGCCCCGCGCCATCCTCGGCCACTCGCTGACGCTCGGCGCACTGGGCGTGTTCATCCTCTGGTTCTGCTGGTTCGGCTTCAACGGCTGCTCCACCGTCTCCATGACAGGCGACGATGTCCTCACCTCGGCGGGGAACATCTTCGTGACCACCAACTTGGCCGCGGCTGTCGCGACGGTGACGACCATGATCATCACCTGGGTGCGCTATAAACGTCCCGACGTTTCCATGACCCTCAACGGCACACTCGCCGGACTTGTCGCCATTACCGCCGGGTGCGATATGGTCTCCCCCTTCGGCGCAGCTGTCATCGGCATTATCGCCGGATTTGTGGTGGTGTTCGGCATTGAGTTCATCGACCAGAAGTTAAAGATCGACGATCCTGTCGGTGCCATCGGCGTACACGGCCTGTGCGGATGCGCAGGCACCCTCCTTACCGGCCTCTTCGCCCTCGACAGCGGTGTCCTCTACGGCGGCGGCTTCCGCTTTTTCGGCATCCAGGTGCTCGGCGTTGTGAGCGTAATCGCCTGGGTGGCAGTAACGATGATTGTCGTGTTCACCGTGATCAAAAAGACGATGGGCCTGCGTGTCTCGAAGGAGGAGGAGACCCTGGGGCTCGATATCATGGAGCACGGCCTCGCCTCGAGCTACGCCGACTTCATGCCCGCCGGATCCATCCCGAACGTGCTCGGCGCGGGCGGTATCGTCCCGCCGGTTTCCCCCGCGGCGGCCGTGCCCGTCGTGCGTCCGATGGGATCCGGCGCGAAGGAGGCCGCGGAGAACGGCACGAAGATCACAAAGCTGGTCATCGTCTTCAAGCAGAGCCGTTTTGAGGCGTTCAAGGCCGCGATGAATGAAATCGGCGTCACGGGCATGACAGTGACACAGGTGCTCGGCTGCGGCATGCAGAAGGGCGCGAACGAGTTCTACCGCGGTGTCCCGGTTGAGATGACGCTGCTGCCCAAGATCAAGGTGGAAATCGTCGTGTGCAAGGTGCCGGTGGAGGCGGTCGTCGCCGCCGCAAAGAGCGCCCTCTATACTGGACATTTCGGCGACGGGAAAATCTTCATCTACGATATCGAGAATGTCGTCAAAGTCCGCACCGGCGAGGAGGGCTACGATGCCTTGCAGGACGAGGAATAGCCGGGACTCAGCGGAGAAATTCCCCACTGCCCCAAAAAGACGATCGGCAGGGAGTTGAACTGCCCGCAGGTCCGGAAAGTCTAGTGAAAAAACGGCTCCGCCATTCGACGGAGCCGTTTTCCGGCCTTTCAGATATTCTTTTTTCTGTACGGATAGCGATCCGCGCCCCCTGTTCAGGTTAAAAACACAGCCGCATTCCCCATCCCGCTATATAGAGATCGCCATTAAAGAGACCCCACCCAGGATCAGGATAATCCCCGCTATTTTCTGCCGGGTAATGGCCTCCCCTAAAAACTTATACGCAATCCACAGCGTCCAGATATAGGTGAGCGATCCCAGCGGCACCACAATGGAATAGGGCAGATGCTTTAACAGATACAGATTCAGTAAGGCTGACAGAACGTATAGCATCCCTCCGAAATATAAGTGAGGGGAAACGATCAGCCTTTTAATGGAAAACCCTTCCGCAATCGATTTTTTTAAAAACAGACTGGCCGCCGAAGCCGCGGGCCCCATCAGCAAAAACGCGAGAATAACTGTCATTTTTTCACCTCGCCTCTGGCAAGGAGGAACACGCCGGCTATGATGGCCGCGATACCGGCGACTCTCCCCACCGTGATCGCCTCGTTAAAAAAAATATTCCCCAGAACGGCGGCAATCACATAGCTGACACTGTTGATCGGCTGGAGAACCGAGATGCTGCCAAACCGGTAAGCGCACAGCATGGAGAGCGCTCCCAGGCCGTATATCCCGAAACCGGCGATCAGCGGCAGAATCCCATCGTAATATTTCCAGATAAACTGTCCCATACACAGGCATACCGCGCAGATCAGCATTAAAAGAACACCCAGCCAGCCCAGCTGCCCTTCTCTTTTCTCCAACCACCGTTCCCCCTCAAAAAAAGCTACATTTATTTTTTACCATAAATAGGCCGGAAGATCAAGGGAAACCAAAAAAAGAGGAGAAATGCCGCTTTTTATAAACACATCCTTTTGTCTTTCATAAACGAGGGAAACGCTCCTATCCTACCGGGCGGCATTCACTGAATTTTAACAGAAGGATGAACCTTTATTCCATCTGATTCATTATTGATTCATATATTATTCATTTAATTCACTCTCCCCATTTTTCCATTTACTCTATAATAAAGCCGTAGGTAAAAATATCACAAAACGTGTTTTGGAAGGGAGAGACTTGCGTGAAACCACTTCACGATTATCATTTTTTAAGAGGAATCTGCCACCATATGGAAAGTTCCCCCGAGGTTTTAGAGCGGGAACTTTCTTTTTGTAAGCGGCTCGGCCTCAACTCCATGCGGGTCTGGCTGGATCAGAACACCTGGGAAAGAGATCCCGCTCAGTATATCCAGCGTCTGAGGACTTTTATGGAGACCTGCTGGCGCTACGGTGTCCAGTGCATGCCGATCCTGTGGAACGGAAACTATATCCGGGAATTTACAGCCCCTTCCGAAGAGGACTATACCCGTGCCGCCCGATACGCGCAGGATATCGTCGAAACGTTCCGGGATGAGGAATACGTTCTGATGTGGGACGTTATCAACGAGCCCATGTGCAACGATTTCCTTTTAAAGAGCCCGCCAGAGGAATACGACTGGCGCTATGCTCTCTTGACAGCGCATATCCGCCGCCTTTGCACCATCGTCCGAGCGTATGATCCCGAGGGATGCCTCACGGTCGGGCACGAGCGGGCGGAGCACTGCGCGAGCACCGTGGATCTGGTGGACGTTATTTCCTACCACGATTACCTGACAACGAGAAAGAAAATCGAGGACGCCTTACAGCAGGTCCTCTCCCTCGCCCGGGAAAACGGCGGAAAGCCCGTCATCAACACAGAGACCGGCTGTGTCGGCCGCGCCAACCCCTACGATGTGATTCTCGAAATCCTGGATCGGCATCACATCGGCTGGTATCTCTTCGGCCTGACCATCGAGGGGTCGTGGAGCGACATCCACGGCCTAGTCTATCCGGACGGCACCATCCGCGACCCCGCCGTGGTGGCGGCTGTGATGGGCTTCTACCGCCGCCGGGAGGAGGCGCGCATCCCGGCCGAGCCCAACCGGGAGGGGCACGCGTACCGGGCGGTCAAAGCTGTGGAGGATGCTCTCCGGATCGGGGAATCCTCCCTGCACAGGCCCTCCCGGAGCAGTACGGACGAGATTCTGGAGGCCGCCGAATACTGTGTCAACCTTCTGGAAGCCGCCGAGATGGTCCCCATGTGGGATCCGCCCTCCGCGCGCATCCTGCGCTGGCGGAGGATGGACGAGCCGGAGCGGGACGTCTACGAAATCCGGCGCTTCGCCTTTGAGATGGCCCAGCTTCTGCGGAAAAACTGCTGCTTCTAATCCGCAGCGGCGGGAGCGCAAAAACATGATCATCAGCGCCAGCCGGAGGACGGATATCCCCTCCTTCTATTCCGAGTGGTTTTTTACCCGCCTCAAAGAGGGGGACGTTCTGGTAAGGAACCCGATGAACCCGCATCAGATTGGAAAAGTCAGCCTGTCCCCCGAGGTCGTTGACGGAATCGTCTTCTGGACGAAAAATCCTCTCCCCATGCTCGGCCGCCTGCCGGAACTTGAGCGGTATCTTTACTACTTCCAGTTTACCCTGAACGCCTATGGCAGGGATGTGGAGCCCGGCCTCCCGTCCAAAAAGGATATCCTGATCCCCGCGTTCCAGCATTTATCCAAAAGCATCGGGAGGGAGAGGGTTGTCTGGCGGTATGATCCGATCTTTTTCAGTGAGGAGTACACGGTGGACTATCACTGCAAATCCTTTCGGGCGGTGGCCGCAAGGCTCGGGGAGTACACGGAGAAATGCACAGTCAGCTTTCTCGATCTCTACCGGCACA
Source organism: uncultured Oscillospiraceae bacterium (assembly GCA_949743955.1). Classification (GTDB taxonomy): domain Bacteria; phylum Bacillota; class Clostridia; order Oscillospirales; family Ruminococcaceae; genus Harryflintia. Next base: position 39,989 of record CATJVQ010000027.1, read on the forward strand.
TCGCCCGAACCGTGCGCCGCCTGGATATCCGGCCCGGGACAGCCGAGCAGCAGCTTCAGCTTTTGCAGAAATTTTCAGAAATCGCGGGAGAATACGGCTTCTGTATCGACACCTGTGCCGAAGAGCCGGGATTTGACGCACTGGGGATTCCGCACGCGCGCTGCATCGATCGGGAACGGTTGGAACGGCTGGGGAACTGCCGGATGCCGGTTCCCAAAGATCCGAATCAGCGCCCTGCGTGCGGATGTGCCGCGAGCATTGACATCGGGGCCTACAATACATGCCCAAACGGCTGCCTGTACTGCTATGCCAACCACAGTCCAGGTGCTGCCGGCACCCGGATGCAGGCCCACCGGCCCGATTCTCCGCTGCTTTTCGGCTCTGTCGAAGCGGGCGATGTGATCAAAGAGCGGACAATGAAATCATATCGAAGGGATCAGGCGGCCTTCCCGGGTTTTTAAAAATTGTGTGAACGGCGGCATACTTCGACCCGTTTATTCCACGTGTCCATGGTATACTGAATATCTCTTGCCTCACCGCCGGGCATGGAGCGGAATACCGCCCCCATTTCAATCGGCGGGCCAAACGACAGCTCTCATCCGGCGTCCATACCGGCCGCCGGATGAGAGAGGACATAAAAATTTCCCGTTTGGCTAAAAATGACTTGACATCCTTTTTTTCCTGTGTTATAGTAATAAAGCTGACCAAATCAGCATGCGCTTGTAGCTCAGCTGGATAGAGTGACTGGCTACGAACCAGTAGGTCGGGGGTTCGAGTCCCTTCAAGCGCGCCAGACTCCAGTATCGGCTGGACGCAAATCGTGCTCCTCACCAAGTGTGAGGAGCCGTTTTGCTGTCTGCTACCAAATAAACAGGAGGCTCAGGAATTTGTCACATCAAGTCGAGCGGTTTTTTTCCATGGCGGCACAGAAACGGTTCGCCTTCATCGGTGTGGGCGTGAGCAATACGGATGCTGCCCGCCTGCTCTCTTTGAAGGGGGCACGTGTCACAGTGCACGACCGGCGCACGCGCGAGGCCATCGGCGAGGAGACATGCGGGGCGCTTGAGGCGGCGGGGGTGAAGCTCTTCCTCGGCGAGGACTATCTGTGCCGGATCGACGCCGACGTCATTGTCCGCGCGCCGGGGGTGTATTTCCTCTCCGATTTCCTGTGCGAGCAGCGGAAGAAGGGCGCTGTCGTCACGAGCGAGATGGAGCTGTTCTTCTCCCTGTGCCCGTGCCGGACCTTCGCTGTCACCGGGTCGGACGGTAAGACCACCACGACCACCCTCATCGCCGAGATGCTGCGCGCCGCCGGATACACTGTCCACCTCGGCGGCAATATCGGGCGCGCGCTGCTGCCGGAGATCGAGCGCATCTCGCCGGATGATATGGCAGTGGTGGAGCTCTCGAGCTTCCAGCTTCTCTCCATGCGCTGCGCTCCGGACGTGAGCGTGGTGACCAACGTGGCCCCCAATCACCTGGATGTGCACAAGGATATGCAGGAGTATATCGACGCGAAACGGAACATCTTCTTACACCAGAACGCCTTCTCCCGCACGGTGCTCAATCTCGACAATGACATCACCCGATCCTTTATGGGCGATGTCCGCGGGCAGTGCTTCGGCTTCTCCCGGCGGGAAAAGCCCGCCTTCGGAACGTTCACCGATGAGGACAGCGGCCTCTACCTCGGCCTGCGGGGCGGGCGCGTCCACGTGATGCAGCGGGACGATATCCGTATCCCGGGCGAGCACAATGTCGAAAACATGCTGGCTGCGTGCGCCGCCGTGGGCGGCTTCGTGGAGCCGGAGACCATGTGCGAGGTCGCGCGCACCTTCCCCGGCGTGGAGCACCGCATCGAGTTTGTGCGCGAGGCGGAGGGCGTGCGCTGGTACAACGACTCCATTGCCACCTCCCCCACGCGCACCATCGCCGGACTGCGCGCGTTCCCGGAGAAGATTATCCTCATCGCGGGGGGGTACGATAAAAAGGTTCCGTATCTGCCGCTGGCCCCCGAGATCAACCGCCATGTCAAAACGCTCATCCTCACCGGCGCAACCGCGGATAAGATTGAGCAGGCCGTGCGCGAGCACCCGACATTCGTCCCCGGAGAACTGCGCATCCTGCGCGCGGAAAATCTCGAGCAGGCCGTGCACATGGCGAAGGACGCGGCACAGGCGGGCGACATTGTCTCCCTCTCCCCCGCGAGCGCCAGCTTCGACTGCTACCCGAATTTTGAGGCGCGCGGACGCCATTTCAAGGCGTTGGTCGCTTCACTTTAAATGAATGAAACGAAGGGATCGATGGAAATGCAAATGAACGAACTGCTGCGGGAGCTGTGCCTGTCCCCCGGTATCGCCGAAGGGGAACGGGCGCCGGACGCGCTCGCGGCGCTCGGCCCCGTCACCCGCACGCCGGCGGGATCCTTTTTCTGCACGGTCTGCCCCCCAAAGGACGGCGGACCCCACATCCTTCTGGACGCACACCTGGATGAAATCGGCCTCATCGTCACACAGGTGACGGACGAGGGCTTCATCCGCGCGGCGGCGTGCGGCGGGATTGACCGGCGTCTGCTGCCCGCGAGCGCTGTCACCATCCACGCTGAGGAACCGGTTCCCGCCGTCGTCTGCTCGGTGCCGCCGCATATCCAGAAAGGCGACACGGGGAAGGCCATGAAGGCGGACGCTATCCTGCTCGACGCCGGGCTCGACCCCGCGCATGCCCGCGAACGCGTCCGCCCGGGGGACCGTGTCACGTTCGACGCCCCGTTCGCCTCCCTTCTCGGCGGGAACGTGACCTGCAAGGCGCTCGACGACCGCGCCGGATGCGCGGCTGTCCTGCGCGCAGGGGAGCTGCTGGCGGAAAATAAGCCGGCGTGCGGGGTGAGCGTGGCGCTCACATCGCTTGAGGAGACCGGCGGCCCCGGCGCGGGGACTGCCGCCTATGCCCTGTGCCCGACACACGCCATTGTGGTGGATGTCTCGTTCGCCCGCTGTGAGGGCGCGCCGAAGCACGTGACCGCCACGCTGGGCAGTGGTGCGATGATCGGCATCGCACCCATCCTCGACCGCCGGATGTCCGACGGATTGCGCGCCTGCGCCGAAAAGCACGGCATCGCCTATACGATGGAGGTCATGGGCGGGAGCACCGGCACGAATGCGGACGCCATCGCCGCTTCGCGCGCAGGCGTGCGGACGGGCATGGTGTCCATCCCGCAGAAGAATATGCACACGCCGGTCGAAATCGTCTGCCCGGACGACGTGGAGGCCGCGGCGCAGCTCATCGCCGCCTATGTCCGGGACACTTTCAGCGAGGAGGCGGGCAAATGACAGAGCTCATCCGTAAATTATGCGCTCTCCCCGGCGCATCCGGAAATGAGGACGCTGTGCGGGAAGCGATTATCGAAGAGATTCGGGATCACTGCACATTTGAGACCGACGCGCTCGGGAACCTTATCGTCTTTAAGAAGGGGGCGCGTCCGGCAAAGAAGAAGCTGCTCCTCTCCGCGCATATGGACGAGGTCGGCTTCATCGTCACCGCCGTGGAGAGCGACGGACTGCTCCGCTTCGCCCCGGTGGGCGGGATCGATCCCGCCGCCGTGGTGGGCAAACATGTGCTCGTGGGAGAGAAGGGAATCCACGGCGTTGTGGGCATAAAGCCCATCCACCTCTGTGAAAAGGACGAGTGCGACACGGTTCCCAAAATGGCGGATCTCACCATCGACATCGGCGCCAAAGACGCGGAGGAGGCGCGAAAGGCTGTCGCCGTGGGGGATTATGCTGTCTTCAACAGCCCGGTGCGCACACTTGGCGACGGTTTCCTCTGCGGCCGCGCCCTCGACGATCGCGCCGGATGCGCTGTGCTTATCGAGCTCATCCGCTCCCCGCTGCCGGTGGACTGCGCGTTCGCGTTCACCGTGCAGGAGGAGACCGGCTGCACGGGCGGCAAAACCGCCGCCTATGCAGTGGAACCGGATATCGGCATCGCAATTGAGACTACCACCGCCGGGGATTTGCCGGGGGCCGAATCGCCCGTCTGTAAGCTGGGGAACGGGCCCGTCGTCTCGTTCATGGATAAGGGAACCGTATACTCGCGCGAACTTTTCCGCGCTGCGCTGGACACGGCGGCGGAGAAGGGCATCCCGTGCCAGATCAAGGAGGGGGTCAGCGGCGGCAACGAGTCGCGCTCCGTGCAGAGCGCGCGAGCAGGCGCGCAGGTGCTCGCCGTATCAGCGCCGTGCCGCTACCTGCATTCTCCCTCCTGCCTGTTAAAATCCGGCGATCTGGAGGCCATGATGCGCCTCCTGCCCGCGCTGATGGAGCGGTTCGCCCTGTGATTCAGGCGATCGATCCGCAGCGCCTGAGCCTTTCGGAGGCGGCCGACCCACTCTATGGGCCGCTGCTGTCCACAGAGCGGGCAGTCGCCGGGCGCTATCCGGCGCTCGGCTCCCGCTTCTGGCTCTGTCTGGACGGATACCGCCGGCCGGCTGCCGTACTGAACGGTCGGCCGGCCGGCCTTTTTATACTGTGCACGCTCCCGCCCTTCCTGCCGGAGGAGGGGATACTGGAGGAGATCGGCGTCTTCCTGCGCCTGAACGGCTGCCGGACGCTCTGCGGCGCTATCCCGGAGATGCCGCTCCTGTGCCGGGCGGCGGGCCTGCCGCCGCCCCAAAGCGCGCCGGTGATGAAGGCGGACGGACAGTCCGCCGCATTGGATCCGCGTATCCTGCGGGCGGACGAGGACACCCGGCGGCTTTTCGCCCTCGTCTGCCCGGACAGCGGGGACTACGACGAGTGGCTCTGCGGCCTTCGTGTGCGCGCGGCGGACAGCTTCTGCGCGCCGTACGCCCTCTATGAGAACGGCTCACCCGTCTCCGCGGCGCTGTTCACGGGGTCGGACACGCATCGCGCCGTCATCGGCGGGGTGGCGGCGTCACCAAAGCGGCGGGGGTACGGCTCCGCCATCGTGCAGCATCTGGCGGCGCTGGCATGCCGGGCAGGGAAGGAGACCATCGCAGCCTGTGCAGATGAGGCGCTCGCCGGATTCTACCGCAGGCTCGGCTTCACCGTGTGCGGACGCTGGCACAGCGCGTCCATCGACGACAAACCACCTGACGAAAAGGGGATCCATTATGAATGAAACATCCTTTTTCCCGTTTGATCCGGAGCTGCTTACACTGGCGGACAGGGCGCTCGAGCGTGTTCAGCCCTGTTTCGCACAGATTGACCGGACAGCGGAGTACAACACCCAGAAGGTCCTGCACGCGTTCGCGGAACACCGGGTGAGCGAAAGCCACTTCGCCGGTTCGAGCGGCTACGGCTACGACGATCGGGGCCGTGAGACGCTCGAACGTGTCGCGGCGGAGGTGTTCGGGGCGGAGGACTGCCTGTACCGGCACAACTTTGTCTCGGGCACGGCCGCCATCACGACCGCACTCTTCGGTGTCCTGCGCCCCGGGGATACGATGGTCTCTATGACCGGCGAGCCCTACGACACGCTGCATGGCGTCATCGGGCTGCGTCCGGAGCACTGGGGGCGCGGCACACTGCATGACTTCGGCATCCGTTACACACAGCTCAACCTGACCGAGGACGGGAACATCGACCTCGAGCAGATCCCCGATGCCGTGAGAGGGGCGAAGGCCGCCTATTTCCAGCGCTCGCGCGGCTATTCGCTGCGGCGCTCGCTTGGCTGCCGGGAGCTCGAAGAGGCCATCCGTATCGTGAAGGAAGCGAACCCGGAGGCAGTCGTCATCGTGGACAACTGCTATGGCGAATTTGTCGAGACAGGGGAACCCGCCGGAGCGGGGGCGGATCTCATTGTGGGATCGCTCATCAAGAACCCGGGCGGCGGCATCGCCCCCACGGGCGGATACATCGCCGGGCGAAGGGATCTCGTGGAGCTGTGCGCCTGCCGCCTCACGTCCCCAAGCACGGGGCGCGAGGTCGGCTGCACGCTCGACACGCTGCGTCCGCTCTATATGGGGCTGTTCTTCGCCCCCACTGTCGTGGCCTCCGCGCTCAAGACAGCTGTCTTCGCCTCGGCGCTGTTCGAGGCGGCGGGCTACGCTGTCTCCCCGCGGCCGGACGAGGCGCGCGCCGACATCATCCAGAGCGTCGTCCTCGGGTCGCCGGAGCGCCTCGCGGCGTTCTGCCGGGGCATCCAGTCCGGCGCGCCGGTGGACTCGTTCGTCACTCCCGAGGCGTGGGACATGCCCGGGTATGACGATCCTGTCATCATGGCGGCGGGTGCGTTCCATCTGGGGTCCTCCATCGAACTGAGCGCCGACGGCCCCATGCGCCCCCCTTACGCCTGCTGGCTCCAGGGCGGGCTCACCTGGCCCGCCGGGAAAACCGGCGTCCTGCTCGCCGCGCAGTCGATGCTCTCGCAGGGAATTCTTTACAATGAGAAAAATAGAGAGTGAGACAGAGAGAGCATGCGGGAGAAAACTGGCGTTTTCTCGAGATCAGGGAGCATAGATTAAAAAACTTTCTCTAACCCCCTTGACAGTGCGGGACACGCCCTTTATAATATGGAAGAGGTTCAACAATTTTCGGTTTATTATCCGATCATGGAGGTTTTATTCGATGTCTACTACTATGCCGAAGGCCGCGGAAGTCGAACGCAAATGGTATGTGCTCGACGCCGCCGGCAAGCCCCTCGGCCGCGTGGCGGCCAAGGCCGCCGAGCTGCTCCGCGGTAAGGGCAAGCCCATCTTTTCCCCGAGCGTCGACTGCGGCGATCACGTTGTCATCATCAACTGCGATAAGGCTGTTCTGACAGGCAAGAAGCTCGAGCAGAAATTCTACCGCCATCACACAGGCTGGATCGGCCACCTCAAAGAGGTCAGCTACGGCACCCTGATGAAGGAGCATCCCGAGCAGGCCATGTCGATGGCTGTCAAGGGCATGGTTCCCGACAATACCCTCGGCCGGCACGCGTTGACCCGCCTGCGTACTTATGCCGGCAGCCAGCACCGTCACGAAGCTCAGAATCCGCAGGAATACGCGCTTTAATCGGGAGGAGACAATAACATGTACGAATCGAAGCAGTTCCATTACGGCACCGGCAGAAGAAAGAATTCCGTCGCCCGGGTCCGTCTCTACGCCGGTTCCGGCGCCATCACCATTAACGGCCGCGATATTGACGATTATTTCGGCCTCGATACCCTTAAGCTCATCGTCCGTCAGCCGTTGGAGCTGACAAACACCCTCGGCAAGTTCGACATTGTCTGCACAGTGTCCGGCGGCGGTGTATCCGGCCAGGCTGGCGCTATCCGCCACGGCATCGCCCGCGCGCTGCTCGAGTTTGACGCGGAGGGCATGCGCTCGAGCCTGAAGGCCGCCGGTTTCTTGACCCGCGACCCCAGAATGAAGGAACGCAAGAAGTACGGCCTCAAAGCGGCTCGCCGCGCTCCGCAGTTCTCGAAGAGATAAACAGCGGTACAGACTCAAAAAACTCCGCAGGTTTTTCCTGCGGAGTTTTTGGCTTAACATTTTAGAACAGCCCGGTTATAATAAAATTCAGGACAGTATACACTGTGGTATGGAAGTGATTGCATATGTGATGTAAAGAAATATGAAAAGATATACGAAGAAATCGAACGGCTTCAGCCGGAAGATACCCTCCAGCTCGTTTTGGAAGCTGAAACAAAAGAACAAAGAGATTTTTATGAAATGGTCGGAAATTTTCTTTTACAAAAAAAGCAGCCGCAGGAAATAGAAAGGGATCTCTTGTAGTGAAAAAATATGTATTGATTGCAGGAGTCAACGGAGCAGGGAAATCAACCTTATACCAGACACTGCAAGCCCTACAAAATATGTCTCGAGTAAATATGGATGAAATACTAAGAGAATTTTGAGACTGGCGAAACGCTGAGAATGTCATAACTGCTGGTAAAATAGCCGTCAGGAATATCAAACAATATTTTATGATGGTGTGACCTTTAATCAGGAAACTACATTATGGAACTGCATTATATTGGGGTTGAGAGTGCAGAGATTACGAAAAAAAGAGTCTCCAAACGTGTAAAACAAGGTGGACATGGCATTCCGGAAAAGATATTGAAAGAAGATCTGTCGATATATTTCGTAACTTAAAGTTAATTCTCCCCGATTGTGATTTGGCGGCATTTTATGATAATACAACGGAATTTCGCAGATTCGCAATATATACAAACAGAAAATGTATAAGGCTATCGCACAGCATACCAAAATGGTTTGAAAAATTTACCGCTCTGTAAGTTTCCTGCCTCAAACCTTCTGGATTTCTTTCCCCGTCTTCTCCGAGAGGAAGCGCTGGAACTCCTCCATCGTCCCTCCGGAGAGGGTGCTCTTATCGTAAATCTGGCCGTGGCCTTTATCGAATATGAAGACAAAATAACCGTCCGTTTCGGAAATCAGGACAATATTCTCATAACGGAATTCGCTCTTCCCGAAGTCAGAAGCGGAGGTATACCCCTCCTCGCTGAAAACAGTTGTGGTCCTGTCCATCCCGGTGAGCACGCGCTTTCGGGCGATGTACGCATTGAGCGTATCCTCAAACAGAAGGACTGCCAGCACAATCACCCCCGCTGTCCACGTTGCGGCGGTATGAAAATTCATAACGAATTCTTCTCCGCCCCAGGGGATCGTAAAAATCACGGCAAGCGCGACAGCGAACCACCCGAAGATATGGACACGGCGGCTTCTCTTTCTGCGGATCGTTTTGCGCAGTGCCCTCGCCATGGCCGTGACAGCCTTCTGATCATAGACCGTTTTAAACGTGAATTCCATTTTCTGTTCCTCATTTCTGCCGCTTTATCGAAAACAGTATACCACAGACAGTGTAGGAAAACAATCCGTTCAAAGGAGGATGCTCCATGAATTTTCGTATCGCCGTTTTACAGATGCGCTCCGCCGGCCGGGATTGGGCGCGCAATGTGGAGACTATCACTGCCCGCCTCCGGGAGGCCGCCGGGAAGGGCGCCGACATTCTGCTGCTCCCGGAATGCTTCATCAACGGGTACATCCTGCCCGCCGAAAATGCCGACGCGCTACCGGAAAACAGTATCCCGCTCGCCCGGGTCTGCGCGTCGGCAAGGGAGACAGGCGTCGGCGTTGTGGCGACAGCGCTCACTCAGGGGAAAGCGCGTCCGCAGAACTCCGCGTTCGTCGTCAGCAAGGATGGGGACGTCCTCATGAAATATTCCAAGGTCCATACCTGCGACTTTTCCGACGAAGCCTGCCTCGAGAGCGGCGACGCTTTCCGGGTCTGCGATTTCCACGGTATCCGGCTCGGCGTCATGATCTGCTACGATCGGGAGTACCCTGAGAGCGCGCGGCTGCTGATGCTCGAGGGCGCGGAAATCATCCTTGTCCCCAACGACTGCATGACGATGCGTCCCCGCGTCCAGGCGCTGTCCACACGTGCGTATGAGAATATGGTCGGCGTCGTCATGGCCAATCCGAACGGAAAAAACGCGGGGTGCTCCTGCGCGTTCAGCCCCATCTGCTGGGATAAGGAGGAACAGAGCGTGGACAATACGCTCCTTCTCGCGGATGAGATGAGCGAAGGACTGTATCTCGCCGACTTCGATATGGATAAGATCCGCGACTACCGGAAACACGAGATGATGGGGAACACCTTCCGCAAGGTCGGCGCCTACGCTCCGCTGCTGGACAAAACCATCCGCCCGCCCTTTATCCGCAGCGGACAAACAAATTGAAGCGGTAAGAGAAAGCTCTTACCGCTCCGGTTTTACAGAAACCATTCGCACTCTTTCGGTACGGAACAGGATTTTTTAAGCGCCAGCGCCGCAGCCGACAGCATCGCCTTATTCACGCTTCTGGCTGTGTGCGGACAGTTTACCTCACAGCGCATGCAGGAGATACATTTTTTCGCGTCTGTATTTTGAACATTCGCCCGGCTGATCGCCTGTACCGGACACTGTGCCGCGCACAATCCGCAGTTCACACAGTTTTTCCCCGCTTTAGGGACAAGTCCGCCGCCTCCCGCCTTCTTATAGGGGCGATTGCCAGGGAGCTGAACCGGTGTCTCGGACGCACTGTTCCATTTCTCCCGTATCTTTTCCACAGCGCTGCGCAGACTCTCCTCATCCTGCCGGTTCGGACGGCCCGCAGCATACTGATGCAGAATGGAATGCTCCGCAATCGCGGCAACCGCTGCCAGGACCTGAAATCCGCATTTTTCCGCCGTATCGTTTAATTCGATCAGCGTATCTTCATAAGCCCGGTTTCCATATACACAGACAAGTATACAGCGGGCCCCATTCCCATGGATCTGCTCCAGTCTCTGTATGGCGGGCTCTGGTACGCGCCCGCCATAGGAGGGAACCGCAATCAGAACCAGATCCTCCTTTTGAAACACTATCCGGGAAAAATCAGCGGACGCATCTGTCAGGTCGGCTGTCTCCCAATCCGCTCCCCATCCCTCTGCGATGATATCGGCAACCTTCTGTGTCCCCCCGGTGGGACTGAAAATCAGTTCTGAATACCTCATGATATTTCCTCCGAATTGTAATTTTAAAAATTACATCTAAATAAGATTACCACATTTCCTGTATTCTGTCAATATATTTACATATCTGTTCTTTTATGATACATTGAATAGAAAAGGAGAGTGCTTGTGCGTATCAGTACCAAGTGTTCCATTGCCGTTCACTGCCTGTTGTTCATAAATGAATATGGAAATATCAAGAAAACAACAAGCGAGTTGCTGGCATTATCCACAGGATGTAATCCGGTCATGATCCGCAGCATTTTCAGCGCATTAAAAAAAGCGGGGATTTTAATCGTCCCGCCCGGTACCGGAGGCGCCAGACTGGCCTGCCCCGCAAGTGAAATTTCCCTCTACCGCATCTGCACGGCACTGGAGCCAAATGTTCTTGAAAAGATGATCGGCCTGCACCCCTTCCCCTCTGCGCTATGTCCCATCGGGAGGAGCATTCACGCCGTTTTAGACAATGCCTATGAAAAAATCCGCGCCGATATGCAGAAAAGCCTCCGGTCTGTCACTCTGGAAGACATTGTAAGACAGTATCACAACAATCAAGGGTAAAGCGCTTTTTACCTCACCGATCTATATAACGGGTTTGCCTCGCGTATACTGTCTCCATAAACGCGTTTGAGCTCTTCAAAGGCTTCTTTTACTTCCGGCGGGATGTCCACATGCGCGATGTAGTCCTTTCCTTTCGGCCCGTAGCCGTTTTCATCGTCCGTCAGCCGCGGGATTTCCCCCATCAGCAGGTGGACATACCGCTCCATCTCCCACATGCCCTCGATCTCCTCCGCATACCGCAGCGCCCCCGCGGAATCCTCTTCCACGACCGCGGTATATGTGGCGTAATTGATGATCGTCCACTCCTCACGGTACTTCCGGAGCCCGGCTTCCATCCGGCGCTGCATGGAGGCGTCCTGTGAGAGGATGATCGAGCGGCAGTCAATGTGCTCCTTCGCCAGCAGTTCCAGAAGATGTGTGATATTGTTGCCGCAGTTGGTGGAGCGGCATTCGAGAAAGTCGGCGCTGAGGCCATGCCGGCACTGCAGATACGCGGCGAACACCTCCGCCTCCGGGCGTCCCGCTGTCTCAATTCCGGGATATGCCTCATGCACCTTTTCCCGCAGAGTCTGTGTCGTATGCCCCTCTCCGCCCACGATGATATACCGCCCGGCGACGTTATTTTTCATCCCTTCCGCGAGAATGTCTCCGCCGCACAGGATGCTCCCGCCGAAGAGGACCATGACATCCGCCCGCTCGATCCCGTATCCTCTTTTCAGTTCGTCCGCTGTCAGCGCGCGGATATCTCTCTGTCCGCAAAAACGCCCCAGACAATTGATATGGTCTGCTGTCCGGCCTCCCATTCCGGATTCCCCCTCCTTTTCCGTCTTTGAAGTTCAGCAGGCGGCGCATGGATTTTCCCCATGCGCCGCCTGCTTTTGTCGTTAAAGAATATATTTCTCCAGTATGCGCGCCACCTCACGGATGTCTATCGGCTTGGCGATATGTGCGTTCATTCCGCAGTCCAGACACCTCTTGATGTCCTCAGAGAACGCGTCCGCCGTCATGGCGATAATGGGGATGTCCGCATCCTCACGCGACAGCGAACGGATCACCGTCGTCGCCTCATACCCTGTCATCACGGGCATGCGGATATCCATGAGAATTGCGTCATAGAAATTCACGGGGGATTCCTGGAACTTGTTCACACAGATCTGCCCGTTCTCCGCCCAGTCCAGCTGCAATCCCAGTTCGCTGAGCAGCTCATCGGCAATCTCCCAGTTGAGCTCATTATCCTCAGCCAGAAGAATGTGTTTGCCGTTAAAGCTCGTCTCCTCTTCCTCGGGTTCCGGCATCTGTCCGGCGGGATCGACAAACTGCTTGAGTCCATAAAACAGCGTGGACTTGAAAAGGGGCTTGGAAATGAACCCCGTAATCCCCACCGAACGCGCATCCTCTTCAATTTCACTCCAGTCGTAGGCGGAAATCAACAGAATGGGAGCATCGTTGCCAATCTGGCGGCGGATCTCCCGGGCTGTTTCAATCCCGTCGATACCTGGCAGCTTCCAGTCGAGAAGAATGATGTGATAATCATTGTCACGCTCATGCTGATGCTTGACCATCTTGACGGCTGTCTCCCCGTCGAGCGTCCACTCAGCGCGGATGCCTATCGACTTTAAAGACTCCAGCGTGCTCTGGCAGAGCTGTTCGTCGTCATCGACCACCAGCATCCGCCAGTCGGGAAGGATCATATCCTCTTCCTTGCCCTCCGCTTTTTCCAGATCCAGTGTAACATGGAACTCCGTGCCCTTATTCTGCTCGCTCTGGACCTCAATTGTGCCGCCCATGGCATCCACGATGTATTTGGTGATGGCCATCCCCAAGCCCGTGCCCTCCGTGCGGTGGACTCGGGTGCTGTCCTCGCGGGTGAAGGACTCGAATACCTTATCTTGGTATTCCTTCGACATACCGATTCCATTGTCCTTGATCCGGATATGGATGCGGATATATGTCTCTCCCTTCGGAGAGGGCTCCTCATAGAGCGCTATCTGGATAGAACCGCCGTCCGGCGTAAACTTGATGGCGTTAGAGAGGAAATTGAGCAGCACCTGATTGAGGCGTATGCTGTCGCAGTAAACGTTTTCGATGGAGATGTCGTGAATAAAGACATCGAACTTCTGCCGCTTCATCCGCATCTGCGGCTGGACAATGCTGACAATACTGTCCATCACTTCGCGCAGGGAGAGCTGATCCATGTTCAGCGTCATCTTCCCGCTCTCGATTTTCGACATATCCAGCACATCGTTAATCAGCCCGAGCAGGTGCTTGCTCGAGAGGGTAATTTTCTTTAAGCAGTTCTGCACCTGCTGCATATCGTCGATATGTGCTGTGGCAACCGCCGTCATCCCCACGATTGCGTTCATCGGCGTGCGGATATCGTGGCTCATATTGGAAAGGAACTCGCTCTTGGCCCTGTTGGCCTTGAGCGCCGCTTCCCTCGCCTCCTCGAGCTGATGAATCTGCTTCTGTGTCAGGATAAAATACCGGAAGAAAACCCACCCCAGCGCCAGCAGAATGATGCCGCAGCACCCCAGCGCCGCAAAAATCAGGCCAAAGCTCAGATCGCTGAGCGTCCGGTTGAGCGCGCCATAGGGCATAACCATCACGAGATACCATTCGGAATAGGGAAGCTTTGTGCAGTACAGCCGGCGCTTCCCTTCCTCAACATTGATAATGCAGGTATAACTCTGGTTTTCATCCATGGCCTGCTGAAGCTCGCCGATACACTTCTCCGCTTCTTCCTTGTTTACTATGATAGAACGGAGCCGTTCAAAATAGGAGGTGCGGAACGCACCCGAATTGCGCACGACGAAACTCCCGTCCCGGCGGATAATATGCGAATAGACCTCGGAACTGCTCTCGTCATTCAAATCGAGCGCAAGTGTCTGGTTGATATAGTCAATCGGCAATCCCCCCACCAGAGCGATGCACTTCTGCCCGTCGGACATCGTAAACGCATTTGTGGGCACGCCCATGAGCACAACTCTCTCCCCGGAACGGATGGTCGCAGCAACTATTTTCTCCTCCCCGTTGGAGAGCGGGCCCAGAAACTCCTGCATCTCAAAAGGAGTCGCCTTTTCTCCGTAGAGAATCTCAAGCGTTCCATCCTGCCCGCATAAGGCCAGGTATTCAAAGCCGCTCACCTGCGCGTTATAGATGAGCTGATCCTCTCCGTCACTGATTCTCTCGTCCGGGACTGTCTTCGCCAATGTCTCGATCTGCGCTAGGCGCAGATTGATCACCGACTTAAAATGCAGGGAGACCTGCTCGCTCATCCCGGACATATAGATGGAGCCGACTTCACTGATGGCCTCCATACTCTCCTGGTTCATGTAGACAGCCATAACGGAAAAAATCACCACGCACAGGAGCGCTATGAGCACAATGCTCGCCACGAGAAAACGGGTGATGCGGTTCTTTTCCTGCCCATTTTCCGGACTGTCTTTCACCTGACTGTCCTTCACTGATTTCCACCATCCTCCGATGCTTTCAGCACGCGTATCGCTTCGGTTGTCTGCCGGTAATCTTTCTCCACTTCATCAATAAGCGGGCGTGCCTCCTCGTTCCAGCCCGCACGCAACGCCTCCGCGAGCACATTGCTCGACTGATAGAGCCGTGTCAGGCTCAGATTCTGGCAGATCCCCTTAATGGTATGCGCTGCACGAAAAGCTTCCTTCCCGTCCTTCGCCCCAACTGAGGTACACAGCAGCTCATAACTCGGATCATCCAGGAATTTGAGCACAAATTTTTTCATCAGTCTCTCGCTGCGCAGCCGGGAGAGCGCCTCCTCATAATCCCCTTCCATTGCGGCATAGCATTCTTTCAGTGTCATGACTGTTCCTCCTCTTTTTCTCTGATATCGTCATAGAAGCAATACCGGCCCCGGCCGGCCTCCTTGGCTGCGTAAAGCGCCTTATCCGCAGCGCTGAAAAGCTCCTTATAGCTGGATCCGGCGCACTCCGTTGTGGCGATACCCATACTGATGGAGACCGGAAACTCTTCATAGGTGCCCTTAATTGAGTTATAGATTCTCTGAATGATCGCCCGGATATCTGCTCCCTGCGCGCTGTATTCCAAGAAGATGAGGAATTCGTCCCCACCTATCCGCGCCGCTATATCCCCGCTGCGGATGCTGTGGCGCAGCTGATCCGCCACATACATCAGCACACGGTCACCGAAAAGATGCCCGTAATGATCGTTGGCGTGCTTAAAGAAATCCAAATCCAGTATCGCCATGGCGAATTGGCTCTCCATCCGCCGCTTCAGGCTGTCCTTCACCCACTGCTTGGCGTATGTCCGGTTAAAAAGGCCGGTCAATCCGTCGTGCTGGGCCATCTGCTGGAGGGTGTCCATCTTCACGCGCATTTCGCTGATGTCCACCGCCTTGCCGATGATGCCCGTGTACTGCTGCAGCTCGTCGCCGCTCCAGATAACCTGGCAGATGATGTTCATCCAGCGCTTCTCTCCGCCGAGGAGGAGCTGGCAGTCATACTCCACCCGCGGATTTTCGATTGTAGCCCGGTGGAGGACATCCGTCAATTCGCTCACATCGTCCGCCTCTATCCGGGAGAGGACACGTTTGTCGTGCATCGGATCCATCACAACTTCCGGCAGCTCCAGCTGATCCGCGCTCCACGCCGAAAGCGTGACCATGGGCGGCGAGACAGTATATTCAAACTGAATCTCCTTGGAAAGGGATGCGAAAAAACTGTACTTCATGCGCTCATGTTCCAGGAGCATGAGCGTCCGTTCCGAGGCGGAGAGCTCATCATGGTTGAGCATCTCGCCCACGACATGGCGCATTTCCTGCTTCTGCATCCGGACTGCGCCGGTCTGCCGGAGCTCCTCCTGGATGGTACCGGCCATCTCTTTGAGGCAGCTCATCAGGAGGGGGTTGAAGACGCCGCACTCCCCGTTCAGGATCATCTCAACGGCCTTCTCATGCGAAAACGCCTTTTTATACACCCGTTCGCTCGTCAGAGCGTCATAAACGTCGGCGAGAGCCACAATCTGTGCGCAGATCGGGATCTCGTCTCCCTTCAGTCCGTCCGGATATCCCCGCCCGTCATAGCGCTCGTGGTGCCAGCGGCAGATGCAGTACACCATGCGGACAAGCGGATCGTCCTGATGGACGGGCGAATCCTGAATCATAGCGGCCCCATGGATGGTGTGTGTCTTCATAATGGCGAATTCTTCATCTGTCAGGCGGCCGGGCTTGTTGAGGATTTCCTCCGGAATGGCCATTTTCCCTATATCATGCAGCGCGGAGGCTGTACTGATAAGCGCAATCTCGCTGCGGGAAAGGACATATTTGTCCGTCATGCGCACCAGATGCTCGAGCATCAGCTCCGTGAGCGTGTGAATATGTAAAACATGCAGTCCGCTCTCGCCGTTGCGGGATTCCACAATGTGGCTGAGAATATCAATCATCACATTGCTCTGCCGCTCTTTTTCGTAAATCTGCTCCTCCACCAGACCGACCAGTTTTTTCTGTTTGGCGTAGAGAAGAATGGTGTTGACCACTCGCCGGTGGACGATCACCGCGTCAAACGGGCGGCTGATAAAGTCTGTCACACCCAGCGCATACGCCTGCTCCACCCGCGAGGAACGGCGCTCGGCGGAAATCATAATCACCGGAATATCCTCAATCCAGCGGCGCTGGTTCATCACGGAGAGGACTTCAAAGCCATCCATCTCCGGCATCACAATGTCCAGAAGCACGAGGGAAATCTCCGTCCCATATTTCTGAATCACGGTGACTGCCTGCACCCCATTTTCCGCCTCGATAATCTCATACTCGTCGCCGAGCATATCCGCCAGAATGGAGCGGTTCATTTCAGAATCATCCACAATCAGAAGCTTCTGTTTTTCCGCCGCTGCGGCCATCCCCTTTCACACCCCTTACTCATCGCTTGAAACAGCGAACCGCGCTGATCCGCCCAGGAAAAGGCGGCTGAAAGGTCCCCCTTTCTGTCCGCTTTCCGCTCATTTTCTATTTTAACAATTATCAGTCAAAAAATCAATGCTCCTTTTCACATCTCATTATCAAAACAAACTGAGCTGGCGGCCCGTGAGCGCCCGGCGGCCGGCGGCGGCACCGCCCGCCTCAAGGAGGGGAGCCGGGATGTCCTCCAGAAAGGGCGAGGGCTCCCCGCTGTACAGCAGGAACAGTTCCTCCTTTGCCCGCGTCATTCCCACATAGAGAAGCCGCCGCTCCTCCTCTGCCTCATCGGGATGCGCCGGCAGCAGGCCCTTCTGCACCCCGCACACGAAGACCGCCGGGAACTCCAGCCCCTTGGAAGCGTGCAGGGTCATGAGCGTCACCGCATCCGGGGAATAGGCGCGCGAGGGCGTGCGCGCGATATCCCCCTCCGTGCCCAGCGTCAGCGTGTCCAGAAGGGAGCGAAGTGTCGGATGCAGCGCCGCGGCGCCCAAAAGGCGGCGGATGCTCTCCTCCTGTGCCAGCCCGTTCTCCTGTGCCCACTGCCCGATGAGCTCGCGCACCGGCATCTCCTCCGCCAGAGGCGCATACCGTTCGATCGTGTCGGAAATTGCTTCCACCGCCTTCATATCCTGCCCGGCCCGGAGTCCCCCTTCCGCGGCCTCGGCCGCACGCATCGGAGACATGCCCGACAGCCGCAGCAGCGCGCGCAGGGAGACACTGTCATCCTGCCGGAGGACCAGCCGGAAGAACGCAACAGCCTTCCGCACCGGCGCCTCAGCGAGGAATCCGTCCCGCCCGCGGACGAGGCAGGGCACGCCCTCGCGCAGAAGCGCCTCCTCAAACAGCGCCGCCTGGCGGTGCGTGCGGTAGAGCACCGCGATGTCGGAAAAGCCGCGCAGTCCCTCCCCCGTGCGTGCGCCCAGCATATCCACACCGCCCACCATGCGCACAATCTCCTTCGCCACGAACAGCGCCTCCGCGGCCGCGTCCTGCGCACAGAGCAGCGCTGCCGCCGGTCCTGGCGCGCGATGCGCCCGGAGCGCCTCTTCCCCTATGAGCGCCTGTGCCGGGGCCAGGATCTCCGGTGTCGAGCGATAGTTTTCGTCCAGGCGGATTTCCTTCGTATCCGGGAAATCGGCACGCAAACGCTCAAAGCAGCGCCCATCCGCGCCGCGGAAGCCGTAGATCGCCTGATTCCGGTCCCCGATGGCGAAAATTCCTCCCCGCCCCCACTGCCGGACAAGCCGGTACTGCAATTCGTTCACATCCTGGAATTCATCCACCAGCAGCCGCGTATCCGGCGGGAGAGGGAGCGCTCCCGCCTCCCCCAGGCGCAGGGCCTCCAGGAGGATATCGTCGAAGTCCATCGCGTGCAGGCGGTGCACCATCCCGTCATACTCCTCCCGGATCTGTGCCGCGGCGGACATGGCGGAATTCTC
Organism: uncultured Oscillospiraceae bacterium; assembly: GCA_949743955.1. Classification (GTDB taxonomy): domain Bacteria; phylum Bacillota; class Clostridia; order Oscillospirales; family Ruminococcaceae; genus Harryflintia. The sequence continues at coordinate 58,427 of CATJVQ010000027.1, forward strand.
CGTCACAGAACCTTCCGTCGTGCTTTTGAGGCGGGAAATATCCGTCAGCACATCCCGCACCGGCGCGCGCAGGCGGTGCGCATGCAGCAGCTCCTCCACAATGGCATACGCCTCCGTCCGGTCAATCAGGGCGCGCTCCTCCCCATCGGGCAGCAGGCCGAGGCTCACGGCATGGAACGTGCCGATGTGCATGCGCTGCACCCTATCGGACCCGAGCAGATCACGCAGGCGCATGCGCAGCTCCTCCGCGGCCTGGGTGGTGAATGTCACAGCCACGATGCTCTCCGGCCTCACACCGCACACGGTCACCTGATGAAAAATCCGGTACACGAGCGTACGCGTCTTCCCCGTCCCCGGTCCTGCCGTGACCGCGACGGATCTTTCCACCGCCGTGACCGCCTCCCACTGGCGGGCGTTTAACCCCCAGTGCTCCTCCCCGGCCTTCTTTACAGCCTTTTTCGCCGGAGTTTCCCGCTTTTTACCCCTCTTTATCCCAGATGGTGCAGCGGGGCGGACAGCGGGATTCTCCATCCCGCCGAAGAGGGACGTCTGTCCGGACAGGATCCCGATTTCCTCCGGGGAGAGGATGCTCACCCGCCCGTACTCCCCGTCGAAGCCGGGGATCACCCGCACCTGCCCCGCGCGCAGGCGGCGGATCCCCTCCTCCGCACAGACACCCGCAATGTGCCGGATATCCTCGAACGGGGCCTCGCGCAGGATGAAGAGCTCGTCCCCCAGCGCTTCCAAAAGTGCCTGTACCTGCCTCTTTGTGCGGACCCCGCCGGCGGAGAGCCCCATCGAGGCGGCGACAACCTCCTCGAGCGGCACAAGGCTCTCAAACCCTGCGGCGTTCTCCGGGACGAATCCTTCCGCCCGGTCGGCCAGCTCCTCCACGCGGTGCAGCACTCCCGCTGTGACACGTTTGCCGCACACCGGGCAGATCCCGCCCGTCAGCGCCGCCTCGGACGGGGAGAGCCGTACACCGCAGGCACGGTGGCCGTCGAAATGGTACTTCCCTTCCTCGGGGAAGAATTCGAGCGTGGACGCCACCTGCCGCAGTCCCGGCTCGTTTAACGCACGCGCCAGCGCCGGATAGGACAGTTCCGTATCGAACACGGTCGCCTCGCGCGCGAGGCGGGAGGGGGAGTGAGCGTCCGAATTCGAGACGAGGGTGCAGCCGTCGAGCGCGGAGAGGCGCCAGTTCATCGGCGGATCGGAGGAGAGGCCGGTCTCCAGCGCGTGGATGTGCGGGGTCATGTCGCCGTAGCACGCCTCAATCGTGTCGAAGCCCGAATAGGCCCCGAAGAGGGAGAAATGCGGTGTCCAGATATGCGCGGGGATGAAGACCGCGTCCGGGCACACGTCGAAGACGATTTCACACAGATCCCGGCTCGAAAGGCCCAGGATGGGACGTCCGTCCGAGTGGAGGTTCCCGACTGTCTCCAGGCGAACGGCGAGAGCGTCGGCCGCGTCGAGCCCCGGGAGCAGGATGAGGTTATGGACCTTGCGGACCCGCCCGTCCTGTTTATAGATGCAGCTTATCTCCCCGCTCACTAGGAACCGCGGGCGCGCGCCGCCCATCGCTCCCGGTAGCGGACGCCGCCATTCGTCCCGCAGCCTGTACAGCCCCTCCTCCGCGGGCTCGAGCTGCTCGCGCAGAAGAGCCCGCCAGCCCGCGTGCGTGCAGTCGCCCGTGCCGATAAGACTGAGCCCCTTGCGCCGCGCCCAGTACTCCAGCGGACCGGGCTGACAGTCCCGGCTTGTCGCTCTGGAATAGCTCGAATGAATGTGCAGATCCGCCCATATCATATTCGCCCCCCGCCACTCTTTCCGAATTGATTGCTTTACCCCAATCATAACACAAATGCTGTCTGTCGAAAAGAGGCCGCAAAAACTTGACGAATGCGGTATACAATGGCATAATAGTGTCATACAGGACAACTATGGAGAAAAATTCAACCGATCCGGCAGAATGGGAGGGTTACGATGCTGGAAATAAAAAACATCTCGGTCGATGTCTCCGACGAGGGCGACAGCCGGGAGATCTTAAAAAACGTCAGCCTGCATGTGGAGGAGGGAAAACTCGTCGCACTGACCGGCCCCAACGGCGGCGGCAAGTCCACGCTTGCCCGCGTCATCGCGGGCATTACACTGCCCTCGTCCGGGAGCGTTCTTTTGGACGGGGAGGATATCACGTCCCTTTCCGTCACCGAACGGGCGGAGAAGGGGATCGGCTTCGCGTTTCAGCAGCCGGTGCGCTTCAGGGGGCTGACAGTGCGCGATCTCCTGTCCATCTCCGCAGGGCGGGATGCGTCCGACGAGATGCTGTGCGCCTGCCTGCGGGATGTCGGGCTGTGCGCGCAGGACTATCTGGAGAGGGAGGTTGGCGCGGCGCTCTCCGGCGGGGAGATCAAGCGCATTGAAATCGCCACCGTCCTTGCGCGGGGAGCCCGCCTCGCGCTCTTCGACGAACCGGAGGCGGGCATCGATCTGTGGAGCTTCGGTAATCTCATCGGCGTATTCGAGCGCTTAAAGCGCACGCTGCACGGAAGCGTGCTCGTTATCACACACCAGCAGCGTATCCTGGAAATCGCCGATGAAATCGTCGTCCTCGCGCAGGGAAGCGTGAGCATGAGGGGCGCGGCAAAGGACATTCTGCCCTCGCTCCTGGGCGGCGACGCGCCCTGCCGTTTCTGCACGCATGAGCCGGACGAGAGGCAAAGGAGGAACTGTCAGTGAACGATATAGCCAGAAAGCTGCTGGAGATGATTGCCGACTGGAAGGACGGCTTCGCCGGTGCATACAATCTGCGGGAGGACGGCGCCTGTGCGGGGAGGCAGGATTCCGCGTTCACGCACATTACGCCCAAGTACGGCAAGCCCGGCATCGACATCCATGTCGATGCCGGCGCGCGGGACGAGACTGTCTACATCCCCGCATGCGTGACACACTCGGGCGTGGACGATCTCGTCTACAACGACTTCTACATCGCGGCTGGCGCGAAGGTGACGATTGTTGCCGGATGCGGCGTCCACAGCGAGGGTGAGGAGGAGGCGCGCCACAACGGCATCCACCGTTTCTTCGTCGAGGAGGGGGCCGAGGTCAAATATCTGGAGAAGCATGTCGGCACCGGGGACGGAACGGGCCAGCGCGTCATCAATCCCCAGACAGAAATCACCCTCGGCCCGGGAGCCGTGATGGAGATGGACACCTCCCAAATCGGCGGTGTGGATTCGACAAAGCGCTCCTCCAAAGCCGTCCTCGGCCCCGGATCACGGCTCATCATCCGAGAGAAGATCATGACCCACGGCATCCAGAGCGCCGAGACCGATTTCACGGTGGATATGGACGGCGAAGACTGCGCGGCGGAGCTCTCGTCCCGCTCGGTGGCCCGCGGGCAGTCTCACCAGTTTTTCCGCTCGTGTATGAACGGAAACACCCGCTGCACAGGCCATTCGGAATGCGACGCGCTGATCATGGATGCCGGCATCGTCGGAGCCGCGCCGGAGCTCAGCGCCCGGCATATCGACGCTGCGCTCATCCATGAAGCGGCCATCGGCAAAATCGCCGGCGAGCAGATCATGAAGCTGATGTCCCTGGGCCTGAGCGAACGCGAAGCCGAAGAAAAAATCATTGAGGGATTTTTAAAGTAATCCTTTCACCCCCGAAGTCAAGAGCAGCTTCGGAGGATGTTAAATCAAAAGTAACTTCGAGGAAGAAACCCAATGTAAAACCGTGGCGCCAAAACCGCAGCGCGTTACCTCCTTAAAAAAGTTATGGTTTTGGCCGCCCGCGGCCAAAATTTGATTCCGCTTCGGAATCAAAAGTAATTTTTTGCAGGTGGCGCCGCTTCGCGGCGCCACCGTTTACGATTTGTCTACATTTTTGGGGAGGAAATTGTGGTACAATAAAAGAATAGCTGAATAAATGAAACTTTATTGGTAAAGGAAGTGTTGACGATGTCGCTACGTGACGAAATCACGCCGGAAGTGCTGAAACTCAGCGATCTCTGCCGCAGAGCCGGACACGTCGAACCCGAGCTCTTTACAAAGTTCGACGTCAAGCGCGGCCTGCGCGATCTGGACGGAAACGGCGTTCTTACCGGACTGACCCGGATTTCTCAGGTCTGCTCCAAAAAAATCATCGACGGGAAGGAAGTTCCCTGCGAAGGAAAGCTGTATTACCGCGGTATCGACATCGAAGACCTCGTGGCGGGCTTTGTGCGCGACCGGCGCTTCGGCTTCGAGGAGGCCACTTACCTGCTGCTCTTCGGCGAGCTGCCCACCCGGGAGGAGCTCGACAGCTTCTGCGGCATCCTCTCCGACTACCGAACCCTGCCCACCAGCTTCGTGCGCGACATCATCATGAAGGCCCCGAGCAAGGACATGATGAATACCCTCGCCCGCAGCGTCCTGACCCTTTACTCCTACGACGAAAAGGCCGACGATATCTCCATCCCCAACGTCCTGCGCCAGTGTATGGAGCTCATCGCCCTCTTTCCGCTCCTCTCTGTCTATGGGTATCAGGCCTATAACCACTACCACGAAAACCAGAGCCTGTATATTCACTCCCCCCTGCCCGAACTGTCCACGGCCGAAAACGTCTTACGCATCCTGCGCCCGGACAGCGCCTACACCGAGCTCGAGGCGCGCGTGCTCGACGTGGCGCTCGTGCTGCACGCGGAGCACGGCGGCGGCAACAACTCCACCTTCACCACCCGTGTCGTAACCTCCTCCGCCACGGACACCTATTCGGCCATCGCGGCAGCCATCGGATCGCTCAAGGGGCCGCGTCACGGCGGGGCGAACATCAAGGTCGTGCGCATGTTCGAGGATCTTAAGGAGCATGTCCGCGACTGGAAGGATGAGGAGGCTGTCGGCGTGTACCTGCGGGCGCTGCTGCATAAGGAGGCGTTTGACCGGGCCGGGCTTATCTACGGCATGGGCCATGCGGTCTACTCCCTCTCCGATCCGCGCGCCAACCTGTTTAAAAAGTTTGTCCGGAACCTCTCGGAGGAAAAGGGCCTCACCGAGGAGTTCGAGCTCTATTCCCTGATCGAGCGCCTGGCGCCGCAGATCATCGCCGAGGAGCGCCGGATCTATAAAGGCGTCAGCGCCAATGTGGACTTTTACAGCGGCTTTGTGTACAGCATGCTCGGCCTGCCGCTCGAACTGTATACGCCCATCTTCGCCATCGCGCGCATCGCGGGCTGGAGCGCGCACCGGCTGGAGGAGCTTGTCGGCGCGGGAAAGATCATCCGCCCGGCTTACCGCTGTGTCAGCGAGACCCGCCCCTATGTACCCATGACGGATCGTCACAGTAAATGCGTTTGAAAGAAGCCAAAAAGGTCAATGTTTTCTTTTGAACTGCATGAATTATAAAAGGCAGGCATTTAATGCCTGTGTGTTTTTTCAGAAAGTGAGTGAACTGTGGTGAAAAGGTTTTCCGGCTGTCTCATTATGATTGTCATCGTCATCGTTCTGGTGGCTGCGTTTGCGGCGGCGGCGTTCGCCGGGTATAATTCGCTAGTCACGCTCTCGGAGGGTATTGAGAACGGTCAGGCCGATATCCAGACCCAGCTGCAGCGCCGCGCCGATCTTATCCCGAACCTGGTCAGCACCGCCCGAGGCTACGCCGCTCACGAGGAGGCTGTCTTTACCGCGCTCGCCGAATCGCGCGAACGGCTGGGAATGGGCTCCTCCATGCGGGAATTGGCCGCCGTCAATGATGAGATGACCGCCGCCATCAACAGCCTCATCGCGCTGGAGGAGGATTATCCGGAGCTTCGCAGCGACACACAGTTCACCGCCCTCATGGACGAACTGGCCGGGACGGAAAACCGCATCGCCGTTGCGCGCAAGAACTATAACGAGGACGTGCGTGTCTATAACGAAAAGCTGCGCCGCTTCCCGAATATGCTCTACGCGGCGATGTTCGGCTTCCACCGGGCTGAGTATTTCTCCGCCGCGGAGGGCGCTCAGGCGGCGCCGAGCGTCAATTTCGAGGAATAGGGCATGAGGCGGCTTTGGCGTGCCCTGCCCGCGCTGCTGCTCCTTTTTCTCCTATCCCTAGGCGCGCAGGCGGTGAAAAAGGCGGAGGATCTCTTTTATGCGGAGAATTTTTCCTATGTCGGTGACTTCGCCGGCGTCATTTCCGGCGAGAGAGAGGACTACTTCGCCCTTCGCAGCCAGGCGCTTGAGAGGGCGACCGGCGCGCAGATCGTCGTCGTCACGGTGCCCTCGCTGGAGGAGTACACTGTGGAGGAATACGCGAACGAACTTTTTAACAGCTGGGGGATCGGCAAAAAGGGCGACGACAGCGGCATGCTCATCCTCCTCTCCACGGGGGAGCGCAAAATTCGTGTCGAGGTGGGATACGGTCTGGAGGGCGCGCTCAACGACGCGAAGGTCGGGCGCCTCATCGACCGCTACGCCCTCCCCTCTTTTAAAGAAGACATATTCGATGAGGGGCTCTATCAGCTCTATAACGCGGTGCTGCCCCTTGTCTATGAAGAATATGGCCTGGAGGTCCCGAGTGAGGTTGACGTCCCGTCCGGCGCGGAGGACATATCCGGAGAGGATGAAGAAGCGGATGTTTCCGGCTTTTTGATAGCCGCTATCATGATTTTCCTCCTGATTATTCTGAACAATTCGCGTCCGAGGGGGCCGCGCCGGTTTACGTCCGGCCGGATGTGGATGGGCTCCGGCAGTTACGGCGGCTTCCCGCCGCCTCATCGCCCCGGCGGTTCCCCTCCTCACTCGGGCTTTTCTCCCCGCGGCGGCTTCAGCTCCGGCGGGCGCCGGGGAGGCGGCGGACGGAGCGGGGGCGGCAGGAGCGGCGGAGGGGGCGCGTCGCGCGGGTTTTAATCCTCTCCACAAGCGCCGCAAAAAAGCAGAAGCCTCCGCCCGCATACCGGCCGCGAAGGCTTCTGCCCGCAAATAAACCTCAGGAAGAAAACCAATGAAAAAAAGCGTCAGCTTCTGAGCTCGAAGGACTTGCAGTCCGTGCACTGATCCACGGTCGGGTTGGCCTCGTGGGTGCCAACGGTGATCCGCTCAAGAGAGCAGTAATTTTCGCTGTCGCAGTGGTTCTTGCACTGCTGCACCGTGCACTGAATGCTGCGGTTGGCGTGGCAGCTGCAGCCGGAATCACAGCCAGAATACATGTGAAAACACCTCCTTTTGTGAGTTCGCTTTTTAGTCTGTCCGTCCGCGGCGTGTTTATGAGCGGATCTCAAAAAGGAAGAATTCGGAAAACTTCTGCGTTTTATTTCATACTATGATAGAAAATCATCGAATCTGTTCTGGAAAGAAGGAGATGATCCGTAAAAATGTGCGGCATAATCGGTTACTCGGGATCGCTTCCGGCGCGGGAGATTCTGCTGGACGGCCTCTCGGCGCTGGAATACCGCGGGTATGACAGCGCAGGTGTCGCCCTCTTCGGGGAGGCAGGTGTCTCTGTCACACGCACGGTGGGAAAGGTTCGCGTTCTCCGGGATCTGCTCGAGAACGCGCCGAAGCCCGCCGCGGCGCCCACCTGCGGTATCGGGCACACACGCTGGGCCACACACGGCGGAGTGAGCGAAACCAACGCCCATCCCCACCGGGCGGGACATGTCACGCTGGTCCACAACGGCATCATTGAAAACTACCGCGCCCTGCGCGCGGAGCTCTCCGGCATCGGGCGCGAGCCTGTTTCGCAAACAGACTCGGAGCTGGCCGCCATGCTCATCGACAGCCACTACACCGGCGATCCGGCTGCCGCTGTCTATACCGCCGTCGGGCGGATGGAGGGCTCGTGGGCGCTGTGTATCCTGTTTGACGATCGCCCCGGTGAGCTCTACGCCATCCGCCGGGGGAGCCCGCTCGTCGCCGCGCTCACGCCCGACGGCGCCTACGCCGCCTCCGACGTGGCAGCGCTCTGCTCGCGTACGCGTGACGTTCTGCTTCCGCCGGAGGATACGCTGCTCATCCTGACACCGGGGAGCGCACGGCTCATGGACTCCCAGGGCGCCGAAGTCGAGCCCGAGCGGATGCACGTCGACTGGGATACCGCCGCCGCACAGCGCGGCGGCTTCCCGCACTACATGCTCAAGGAAATCCACGATCAGCCCGCCGCCCTGCGCGATACGCTGGCTCCCCGCCTGTATGACGGTATTCCCAATTTTGAGAGCGACGGCATCGACGACGGGCTGTTCTTCGGTATACGGCGCGTGATCATCACGGCGTGCGGCACAGCGTACCACGCGGGACTGGCCGGGGCGCTGGCCATTGAGCAGCTCGCACGCATCCCGGCGAGGGCGGAGCTCGCGAGCGAGGTGCGCTACTGCGACCCTATCCTCGACACGAACACGCTGGTAATCGTCGTCTCCCAATCGGGCGAGACGGCTGATACTCTCGCCGCCTTGCGCCTAGCAAAGGAACGCGGCGCACGGACGATGAGCATCGTCAACGTCAAGGGCAGCACCATCGCGCGCGAGTCGGCTAGGGTGCTGTATACACACGCCGGGCCGGAGATCGCTGTCGCGAGCACAAAGGCGTTCACTGTTCAGCTTCTGTGCCTGTATCTGGTGAGCATCCGGCTGGGAATGGCTGCCGGGACACTCAGCCGGAGGGCGGGCGCTGAGCTTGTCTCCTTTCTTACACAGGCCTCCATGGCTGTGGAGGAAGTCATCGCGCTCGATGGGCGGCTGGAGCAGGCGGCGCGGAGCATCGCGCAGGCGGAAAACCTGTTCTTTATCGGCCGCGGCGCGGACTGGCCGATGGCGCAGGAGGGCTCCCTCAAGCTCAAGGAGGTCAGCTACATCCACTCGGAAGCCTATGCAGCAGGCGAACTTAAACACGGCACCATCTCCCTTATCGAACCGGGGACACCCGTCATCGCCCTGTCCACTCAGCCCGCGACTCGGGAAAAACTGGTCTCCAATGTCCGGGAGGTCCTTGCGCGCGGCGCGGCCGTCACGCTCATCGAAACAGGGGACGCGGGCTGTCCGGCCGGGTTCCCGCCGGAATGCTATATCGCTCTGCCGGATATTCCCGCCCGCTTCGCCTCTATCCCGCTCGCATGTGCGCTCCAGCTTCTGGCATATCATACCGCCGTCCTGCGCGGTTGCGACGTCGACCAACCCCGCAACCTAGCGAAATCCGTCACCGTGGAATAAGCGCATACGTCCGCATCCTGCCGGGGTATGGATTCACCGTCTTCGAGAGAAAATAGAGGCGGAACGGATTCCTTGTATTTTCCTCACCGACGCATTATAATGGGAAAAAGTGAAGAAGTGAAAGGGGCCGGTTTGCATGGCGACACCAGAAAGACTTGTAACGTTTGAAGAGATCCAGAACAGCGACGAAATCCGTGCGTATATTGAGATGGCCGACCGGACGCTGAGCGCGCAGGGGTACACGGAGCACTCCTTCCCGCACGTGACCAAATGCGCAGGCGTCGCCAGCGACATTCTGAAAACGCTCGGCTATCCGGAGCGCACGTGTGAGCTGGCCCGCATCGCCGGTTTCATGCACGACATCGGCAACGTCATCAACCGCAACGATCACGCGCAGTCCGGCGCGCTCATGGCCTTTCGTATCCTCATCAAGATGGGGATGCCCTCGCGCGAGGTGGCCATCGTCATCACCGCCATCGGCAATCACGACGAGGGGACAGCTGTGCCCGTCAACGAGCTGGCCGCCGCCCTCATCCTTGCGGATAAGAGCGATGTCCGCCGCACCCGTGTGCGCAACATCAACAAGGCGACCTTCGATATCCACGACCGCGTCAACTACGCGGTCGAGCAGTCCCAGCTGCTCGTGGACACGGAAAAAAAGATGATCTCCTTAAACCTGACTATCGACAGCCACGCCGGCGCGGTGCTGGATTACTTCGAAATTTTCCTCCAGCGAATGCTGCTATGCCGCCGTGCGGCCAGCTTTTTCGGCATGGATTTCCAGCTTGTCATCAACGGAAACGTAATCTGATTCGATATTAGTAGAAAACAGGAGGTTTTTCTCGTGCGGGATGGATGGATTAAGGCAGCGGCCGGGACACCTGCCGTCAGCGTGGCCGGATGTGCGGAAAATGGGGCGGCGTGTCTTTCCCTTGCCAGAGAGGCCGCCGGGGCGGGGGCACAGCTTCTGGTCCTGCCCGAACTGTGCCTGACCGGCTATACCTGCGGCGATCTCTTTTCCCAGCGCACTTTAACGGACGCTGCCGCCGCTGCCCTTCTCTTTTTGGCGCAGCAGACTGCCGGGCTTCCGCTCCTGATCGCCGCAGGACTGCCCAGCGTACAGGGCGGGAAGCTCTATAACTGTGCCGCCGTGCTCTATCGCGGGGAGATTCTCGGGCTTATCCCGAAGACCTACCTGCCCAATTACGGTGAGTTTTATGAGGCGCGCCAGTTTACGCCTGCGGACACGGAGCTGCCCCGCACAGCCCAGCTATGCGGTAGGGAAATCCCGTTTGGGACGGATCTGCTCTTCTGCTGCCGGGAGGCGCCGGAATTCGTTCTGGGAGTGGAAATCTGCGAGGATCTGTGGAGTATCCGCCCCCCTTCTATCCGGATGGCAGAGGCCGGGGCGTCGATCATCGCGAACCTTTCGGCGAGCGACGAGACCGCCGGCAAGGTGCAGTACCGCCGGAACTTGGTCTGCGGCCAGTCGGCACGCCTAGTGTGCGGATATGTCTACGCCGGGGCGGGTGACGGGGAATCCACCACCGATATGGTCTTCGCCGGGCACCGCCTGATTGCCGAAAACGGCGTTCTGCTCGCGGAGAGCGGGCTGTTTTCCTCCGGGCTGACGGTCAGCGAAATCGACGTACAGCGCCTCTATGGCGAGCGGCAGCGGATGTCCACCTACCCCGCGGCAGGGGACACGATGCGCCGGATCCCATTCTCCCTGCCGCTTTCGGAGACAAAGCTCACGCGCTTTGTCTCGAGCGCCCCCTTCCTGCCGGCCGAGGGGCCGCAGCGCGCCGGGCGCTGTGAGGAAATCCTCAGCATCCAGGCGCATGGTCTCGCCACGCGTCTCCTGCGCGCAGGGGCGAAGAAGGCAGTCATCGGCGTATCGGGCGGGCTGGATTCGTCGCTGGCGCTGCTGGCCGCGGCGCGGGCGATGGATTTCCTCTCCCGCCCGCGCACGGATATCCTCGCCATCACCATGCCCTGTTTCGGCACCACGAGCCGGACACTCGAAAACGCCCGCGGACTGTGCCGCGCGCTGGGCGTCTCCCTGCGGGAGATCCCGCTGGGGAAGGCTGTACGCGGACATCTGCGCGATATCGGGCATGACGAAGCTATCCACGATGTGACCTACGAAAACGCCCAGGCACGCGAGCGGACACAGGTGCTCATGGACGCGGCCAATCAGGCGGGAGGCATCGTCGTGGGGACGGGGGATCTCTCCGAGCTGGCGCTCGGGTGGGCGACGTATAACGGCGATCATATGTCGATGTATGGCGTCAACGCCTCCGTGCCCAAGACACTCGTGCGCTATCTGGTGCTGCATGAGGCCGAACGGGAACCGAGCCTCAGCGCTGTGCTGCGGGACATTCTGGACACCCCCGTCTCGCCCGAGCTGCTGCCCGCGGACGGCGACGCCATCCTCCAGCGCACGGAGGATCTCGTCGGGCCCTATGCGCTGCATGACTTCTTCCTCTATTACGTCATCCGCTGGGGCTTCCCGCCCCGGAAGGTGCTGCGTCTGGCCGTGTATGCGTTCGGCGATTCCTTCGGCCAGGAGGAGATTCTGCGCTGGCTGCGTGTATTCTACCGGCGCTTCTTTGCCCAGCAGTTTAAACGCTCCTGTCTGCCCGACGGCCCCAAGGTCGGATCCGTCTCCCTCTCCCCCCGCGGCGACTGGCGCATGCCCAGCGACGCGTCCGCCGCCCTCTGGCTGCGGGAGCTGGACGAGCCGGAGGGGACCGACCCTGGTTCACCTGCCTGTTAAAAGGCGGGAAATCCAGGATTTCCTGCGGAAATTTGCCGGCAGGCTTGCAAACGGCGGGCGGACAGTGTATAGTAAAAATGAAAACAACCTCAGTTCAGGCAGGAGGTCCTATCCGATGCAGATGAATCCGATTTTGATACAGGCCATGGCGTCACGGCTCGGGAAGACAGAGACACACCGGGCGGCGGACACGGTGTCCGGCCAGTCCGATTTCGGCAGCGTCCTGCGCTCCGTGAGCGATCGGGGGCGCGATCTCGATCCCATTTTTGAGCAGGCGGAACGAACCTACGGTGTTCCGCAGGAGCTGCTGCGGGCCATCGCGTTCCACGAGTCCGGCTTCCAGACAGACGCTGTCTCCTCCGCCGGCGCGATGGGGCTCATGCAGCTCATGCCCGCCACCGTGGAGACCATGGGGGTTAAGGATCCGTTCGATGCGAAGGACAATATCTTTGGCGGGGCCAAGCTCCTTTCGCAGCTCTTTGACAAATATCAGGGGGACTTAAAGCTCACGCTCGCCGCATACGGCGCGGGCAGCGGCGCGGTCGCCAAGTACGGCGGTGTCCCGCCCTATGAGGAGACGCGCGGTTTTGTGCGCGACATCTTCTCGGCGATGGATGCTTCCGATTGGAATGGATATCCGTCGCTCTATAATCAATACACCGCGTTCGACGATTTTACCGAGGACGATTACCTCGATCTCCTGCGCTATGTCAAGCTTCTCGGCGCCTCCGCGTGGGGCATCCCTTCTGATGAGGATAAAGATAAAGAGAACAATGCCTTCCCTCTGACAGGCGCTTCGTTCTACGGACTTCGCCTTTAAGCCCGCGGCCGTTTAAACGAATGGTGCTCTGCCCGAAGCGCAGAGCACTTTTATTCTGTTTGTATGGAGATCAATTTCCCTTATGAATCCCAGTTAAAATGGAGGTTTCTGATGAAAATCAATCGTATTCCCAGCGTGCCTCTCATCACCTGCGACCCTTACTTCTCCCTCTGGTCGCCCGCCGACCGCCTCACCGGCGCCGACACCTGCCACTGGACCGGGGATGTCAAACGTGTGCGCGGTCTTGCCGTTATCGACGGAACCGCCTACCGCTTCATGGGTATGGGTGAGGAGCCCGCGCTCGAGCAGTCCTCGCTCGACCTCACCCCCACCAGCTCCCGCTATATCTTCGAGGGGGCGGGGATTGAACTGAGCGCCGTTTTCACGACACCGCTGCTTCTGGAGGATCCGGATCTCATCTCCCGCCCCTGTTCCTACATGGACTTCTCTGTCCGTTCGCTGGACGGGGCGGAGCACACCGCCGAACTCCAGATTTCGTTCGATGAGGAGTTCTGCTATCATGGTACGGAGCATCCGGAGATGAACGGCGGCGAACACGCCTGTCCGTTTGGAGACGCCGCCTTTATGATGAAGCAGCGGCGCGGCCCCCTCTCCCACAGTGGGGATCACCTCACTATCGACTGGGGGACACTCTATCTGGCGGTTCCGTCCGGGAGCGGGAAGGTCTTCTATCTGGAGCAGGAGGACCGCAGCCTGCTCCGGGCCGTGCTGCCGATGAAAGCCAGCGCGGACGGTCCGGACAGTGTCACTCTCGTCGCGGCGTATGACGATGATGTGTCCATCATGTATTTTGAGTCGGCTGTCCGGGGCTACTGGGCGCGGGACGGCAAGACTATCCTGACAGCGATCGGCGAGGCCATCGCGGATCACCGCTCGCTCCTCTCCCGCTGCTCCGTGTTCGACGATGAGCTCACCGCCCGCGCGCGGGACATCGCCGGGGAGGACTATGCCCTCATCACGGCGCTCGCCTACCGGCAGTCCATCGCCGCACACAAGCTCATTGAGGATGGGGACGGAAATCTCATTTTCCTCTCGAAGGAGTGCTTCTCCAACGGCTGCATCGGCACGGTGGACATCACCTATCCGTCCGCGCCGCTGTATCTGCTCTATAACCCGGAGCTCGTCAAAGGGATGATGCGCCCCATCTTCCGCTTTGCGCGCATGCCCGTGTGGCCCTTTGACTTCGCACCACACGACGTGGGGCGCTATCCCTATGCCACCGGCCAGGTGTATGGCGTCCTCGCCGAGCGGACGGGTAAAATCGGAGAGGACAGCGTTTTCCCGCCGTACTACCAGTACCCTGCCGGGGAAGAGGTCTACCAGCTCCACCGCCAGATGCCGGTGGAGGAGAGCGGCAACATGCTGATTCTGTGCGCGGCCATCGCCATCTGCGAAGGGAACGCGGAGTTTTCCCGCCCGCAGATGGATATCCTGGAAAAATGGGTGTCCTACCTGCTGGAGTTCGGCGAGGATCCGGGCGAACAGCTCTGTACCGACGATTTTGCCGGACATCTCGCCCACAATATCAACCTTTCCGCCAAGGCGATACTGGGCGTGTACGCCTATGCCATCCTGCTCGAAAAGCTCGGGCGCACGAACGAAGCGTCCGCTTACCGCCGCCGGGCCGCCCGGATGGCCGAAAGCTGGGAGGAGCGCGCCCAGTGCGGCGACCACACTGCGCTGACCTTCGGCGACCGCCAGGGTTGGAGCCTCAAGTACAATCTTGTCTGGGATGTGCTCTTCGGATCCGATCTCTTCTCAAAGGATCTCTATCGGCAGGAGCTCGCGTGGTACCAGAAGATGTCGAACCGTTACGGCGCGCCGCTCGACAGCCGCAAGGATTACACGAAGTCGGACTGGATCCTCTGGTGCTGTGCCATGGCGGAAAACCGGGAGGAGATTGAGGCCCTCATTCACCCCATCGTGCGTTTCCTGGAGGAGACGCCGGACCGCTGCCCCTTCTCCGACTGGTTCGATACCAAAACGGCAGAGCACTACCACTTCCAGAACCGTACTGTACAGGGTGCACTGTTCATGCCGCTGCTGCGCGCGGCCTGGGAAAAGGATGAATGATAAAAAAACCTCCCCTTCATGGGGAGGTTTTTGATAAGACGTTCTAGTCATAACTATGTTGCATATTTGGGGTTTTACAGTAACGATTCGCATAAAAGGCAGAAACCGCCACTCGCACAAGTGACGGTTCCTGAAAAGAACTAACTACTTCGCGGGCTGACCGCTTGCTGCGGCGCCCTTTAATTTTATTATACTTTTAAAGAATGGACGCAGAGGAAGAATTTTCTGGTTTTTCGCATAAAAAAAGACACACTCCAAAATTGGAATGTATCAGAAACGTCCAGCTTTTATCACTAAAAAATTTGATTTAAAAGTATATTTTTTAGCATTATTGTCCTTCACTAATATATATTCGGATGAGCTGGGGAAAAGTAAAGCGGAGGGAGAAAAAATTTTTTCAAAACAAAAGGGACGCGCTCACAAAAAGCGCGCCCCTTTCAGATTAGTCCTCGTCTTCATCCTCATCGTCAGCGGAAGATTCGTCCTCGGGCGCCGCATCGCCGGTGCCGGTCTCGGGTGCGGTCTCCGGCTCTTCGCTGGTGTCGACTTCGGCAGCGTAATACTCTACATTGTCGGGGTCCTCGGCGGACAGATCGTCTTCAAAATCGTCGAAATCATCGCACAGGACGCATTTTTTCTTCGAAAAATAGGCGGCGATGGCTACGACTGTCCCCGCAGCGGCCACGAGCAGCGCGAGAACGGAAAGAAAAGTTCCCTTCTTGGTCATTTTTGTGTAAGCACCTCCACAAGGGCCGCATGCCAAAAGGCCGCAGGCCTGTTCATTATTATGAGCCTGATAAAGATTATTATAATACGATTTGCGGTAAAATACAACCGCCGGCCGATGAAAAGCGGGCATTTTCTGAAAGTTTTTCCACTCGCCCGGCAGCAGGACTTTTCATTGCGGTGAAAACGTGGTATGATAAAGAAATCAGAAGAATAAGGGGCCAGGCGTTTAGATGAAACAGGAAAAATCGTGCGGAGCGATTGTGTACCGCCGCCGGGGCGAAGGCATGCAGCTTTTGCTCATCCGCCACCGTTTTTCGGGGCACTGGTCGTTTCCGAAGGGGCATATCGAGCCCGGAGAACATGAAAACGAGACCGCGCTGCGCGAGGTCAAGGAGGAGACAGGGATCGATATCCAGCTGCTCAGCGGTTTTCGGGAGAGCGTGGAGTACTGCCCGTCGCCCGAGGTGAAGAAGCAGGTGGTCTATTTTCTGGGCGTGCCGTGCGGAGGGCAGCTCCGGCGGCAGGAGTCCGAGGTGAGCGAGGTGCGCTGGCTGGATATAGGCCGGGCGCTGGAGGAAGTCACTTTCAATAATGATAAGATGCTCATCCGGAAAGTACGCCGCCATCTGGGCGGGGAAGCGGGGAAGAGTTATGTTTGAGCGGTCCCGGCGCCAGAAGGGGCGCAATCTGGCGGCAATGCCCTCAAGAGTGATGATGACGAGCTTTGCGAGTATCATCGCAGTGGGGACATTTCTGCTGATGCTGCCGTTTTCCTCACGCGCGGGAAGGCTGACCCCCTTCCTCGACGCGCTCTTCACCGCCACGAGCGCGACCTGTGTCACGGGTCTGGTGGTCTATGATACGTACCAGTACTGGAGCCCCTTCGGGCAGACAGTGATTCTCTGCCTCATCCAGCTCGGCGGGCTGGGTTTACTTACGTTTACCGCTTTCTTCAACCTCCTCCTCGGGCGGAAAATCGGCCTGCGCGGGATGCAGGTGGCGAGCGAGTCGGTGAGCAGTGATTCTCTCGCGGAGCTGCCCGGCATGCTGCGGCTGACAGTGGGGCTCTCGCTGTGCATAGAGGCGGCGGGCGCCGTGCTCTTATGCTGTGTATTCGTCCCGCAGTACGGCGGCGCGGAGGGAGCGGCGCTCTCCGTTTTCCTGTCGATATCGGCCTTCTGCAACGCAGGCTTCGATCTGCTCGGGAGAGAGGCGCCGTTTGCGTCCTTAACCGCATACGGGAATAATCCGATTGTACTGGGAACGATTATGGCCCTCATCATCTTGGGGGGCCTCGGGAGCACGGTGTGGCGGGATCTCTTGGAGCTGCGCCCGGTGCGGGATCCGCAGAAGCGGCGCGACCGGCGGCTGGAGGTCCACACGCAGATTGTCCTGATAATGACAGGTGTCCTCATCGTTGCCGGAGCGTTTCTGTTCCTCTTAACAGAGTGGTCAAATCCGCGTACACTGGGGGCGCTGAACGTCCCGGAGCGGATAGGCGCGGCGCTGTTCCAGTCGGTGAGCTTCCGTACAGCCGGCTTTAACACGGTGGACATCGCCTCCATGCGGGAGGTCTCAAAGATTATGGCCGGCGTGCTGATGTTCATCGGCGCGGCCCCGGGATCAACGGGCGGCGGCGTGAAGGTGACAGCACTGGCTGTCATTGTCATGACAGTTGTCTGCCTAGTGCGCGGGAAGGAGGACACGGTGATTTTAGGCCGCCGCGTCTCCAAGCACACAGTCTACCGCGCGCTGACGGTGGTCATCATCGGCCTCGGGATGGTCGGGTTTACGACGCTCGTCCTCACCGCGACCAACCGCATCACGGATGTTGGGCTCACGGGCATCGACGCGCTGTTTGAAGCGGTGTCCGCGTTCGCGACAGTGGGCCTCTCGGCGGGCGTGACGGGGGTAGCGGGCGCGGTATCGAAGCTGGTGCTGGCGCTGACGATGTTTGTCGGGCGCGTGGGGCCGGTGTCGGTGCTCTTCTCGATGGCGCTGCGCACGGGCAGTAAGCGCAAAGAGGTTCTGCCGGACGGAAAAATTTATCTCTGACGTTTTGAAAGGACGGTTATCGGTATAAAGATGGGCGTTGTAAGAAACCGTTCCTAATCCATATTTCTTCAAAATTCCACATATCTCTATACAGCTTGAAATTGCACGGTTTTTCGCATAACCAACCGCTTCATAATTTCATAGTTCTCCATGTATCTCAATATCAGAATGGCGTAAAAGCAAATCGGATATGCAGAGAAGTGGAAAACCGTTGATGATCCCCTCACCCATGTCCAAATCGTTGTCCGAAAAAGGGTTATCCGATAAATTGGAACACCAATTTGGCAGCGCCGCTTAAAAAGGAGGTAAGCAGCTTTGATCCGTCATAACGGAAAGATTATCTTGGGTGTAGACCTGGGGAATTATAACATTAAGGCCGAGAATGTGTGTTTTCCCTCGGCCTATGTGGAGCTTGCAGGAGATGGGAACAACTACAGCCACACCCTGCGGCATAACGGCAAATACTATGTTTCGGCGGCAAGCGGGTAGCGCAGCGCGACGATGATGAGCGGGCAGGGCTTTGATATTACCTGCCGCAGCCCAATGGTTGTACTGAAAAAGGAGGGCATGGCTGTACTGGTGGACATTGGAGGCGGTACCGCCGATCCGGCCGTGCTCCAGTACGGGATTCCTCAGCCCTTTGAGGACGAGCACCCCGCCAAAGGCATTATCTGGACCTACAACAGCATCCGCCGGGACATTAAGGCCAAATCCGGTGTTGATATTTCGGAAGAGGCGGTCAATTTCTACCTGAACGGAGAGAACATCCGCATGGATGAAACCAGCATCGGAATTATCCGGGAGCATATTGACCACTACGCCAACCGGCTGCTGATGGAGCTGCGGGAAAAGGGGCTGCCCTTTGCCACAGCCCACACCCTCGCCCAAGGCGGTGGGGCGAAGTTTGTCCGAA
>CATJVQ010000028.1 GCA_949743955.1 uncultured Oscillospiraceae bacterium
ACGATGGCTCTGTCCATCGGCATCGCCATTCAGAATTTCCCGGAGGGGGCGATCATCTCCATGCCCCTCCGGGGAGAGGGTATGAGAAAAGGGCGGGCCTTTCTGTACGGGGTTCTGTCCGGTGCGGCAGAGCCGCTGGCCGCAATCCTCACCATCCGGGCTGCGGGGCTGGTTTTACCTGCCCTGCCCTATATGCTCAGTTTCGCGGCGGGGGCCATGATCTATGTGGTGGTGGAAGAACTCATCCCGGAAGCATCCGCCGGGGAGCATTCCAATTTGGGGACGCTGTTCTTCGCGGCGGGTTTTACCATTATGCTGGCGCTGGATGTGGCACTGGGCTAAAAAGGAGGGTTGAATTATGCCCAGTAGATGACAGCTACCTCTTTACCGGCGATACCTTCTGGTTTGGCTCGGATGGAGGAAAGAGCTTCATCAATATGCTGACCGAGGACAACAAGCTGGACGTCCGTTCTCTGGGCGCACTGGAGAAAAAGCTGCGCTCCTGGAATCTGCATCCCATGATTATCACCGGACACTCCGGCTGGACAGACGATCTTGACTTTGCCTTTGCTCATATCGATCAGGTCTGCAATTCTTGGTTCAAGCAGAATCCCCTCGACCCCGCAGCCCCCTATGACGGCTACGATAAATCGGATGACACCGAGGAAAAGGCTCGGAGCGTCCCGCTGAAAAAGCAACACAGGATCAGGTGACGCAATATGTTAAAGCAGGCAAAAAATGAAGTTTATCATCTTAAAACAGATGGCTTTCACGGAGAACTGTTCCACCCGGAGTGGGATAACTATCCGGGGAAAGCCTTAATCTGCTTTACTGGCAGCGATGGAAGATTTGAGTGGAGCCGGAGGCTGTCGCGGGTCTTTCAATCCCATGGGTTGACCGCCTTGGCGCTGGCCTATGTGGCGGAGTAAGGGCTGCCCAAAGTGTTCTACCATGAAAAAGGGAATCTCCCTTGCGCCGGGAAGCACCTGGACCTTTCACGGCAAGGAAATCCCCTACACCCCTTTTGGATTGGACGAATTCCCAACAGGTCAAGTGGTGTGGAAAAGCATCAAGGCCCGAGAGGTCACCATGTACGACCTCTACATTTCCCTGGTAAATGACCCCAACCCCGCCGCAATCATCCGGGCGGAGCAGATTAATGACATTACTGGACTGGAGACCCAGAGCATTCCGTCCCCTACCGGCAAGCCCAAATGGAGCCGGGAGGCTATCAGCAAACTGATCTCCAACGAAAAGTATACAGGCAGGGTACTACTCCAGAAAACCATCAGCGCCGGTGGTGCCCAAATCAAAAATGATGGCTTTATGGAGCGGTATCTCTATTCCAATTCCCATGAGGCCGTTATTTCTGATGAGATATTCAGGGATGCCCGGCAGAGGAAACTGCAACGTACAAATCAGCCAAAAAAGAACCTTCCATTCAACTATTCCTTTGATTCAATCAAATTGAGTAATGCTTGTTGTGATACCTATGGCATAGGGATGTTTATATCAACATTTAAAAGCACCCTTCCCTACACGGATAATGTTTCACTCATTTTATGGTATTTTTCTAAAATGGGTATAGTGATTTTTGTTTGTTATGCTATAATATGGATTAAGCGAATGATAATACCTCATTATTTGAATTGAATGCTTAAGAAGGTTTTTACAATGAACTGAGGACACTAGAATAATAGACATTTATGATTTTTGTCTAATGCGTGAAAAGAATTACACAGAAAGAGAATAGAAGCACCTGACGCATGTAGCTAGTTCGTATCAGGAAAAGATAGTTGGACGAACACGTGCATACTTAACCGAGTAGGAGGGACTTTATGACAACCATAACCGTCCGCGTACGGCGGCTGAGAAGATGCGCAGACGACCCTTTTCAGGACACCCTATTTTATAAAGAAGACACAATTACTATGGACGCTTCAAAAACAGCCGCCATCGTCAGCGATATGTGGGCAGAGTATTGGTGCACCGGCGCAACCAAGCGTGTTAAGGAGCTAGCGCCCAAGATGAATTTGGTTTTGTCCAAACTGCGCTCCATGGGTGTCAGGATTATTTTCTGCCCCAGTGGAACCGATGAAGTATACAAAGACTACCCCCAAAGAAAAGAAATGGAAAAGTACTCCACAGTCTGGAGCCGTTCGGCCGCCCAGGTGGCCTTGTTTACCCAGAATCTCATTCCCGATATCACCACAAGAATCGACCCCGACAGGGTGCAATGCGACTGTGGTCTGGAACGCAAATGCAACAGTTCCCAAAAGCCATGGCGGAAGAAAG
>CATJVQ010000029.1 GCA_949743955.1 uncultured Oscillospiraceae bacterium
CTCTTGCCGACGGCGGAGTTGTTCATGCCCAGCTGACGGAATGCGTTCATCGCCATGATGTTGCTTCTTACGACCATTCCCATTACAAATACCTCCATGTGGTTGGACCCAAAAGGACATCCATGTCCTTCCGTTTTAGGGGTCGCTGTTGTTTGTGTTCTTCTCTTATATCTCAACACGAACGCGGCCAAACCCCGTACGCAGGTAGCCACGCTCATGCTGCGACCATTGTGTCCCGGCGGCTGACGCTAAAAAATCCAGCCGCCCTATTTCTTGTTTAAAAGACACAGAAATGAAAAAGCAATAGGCGTTGAATGAAATTTGCTCTTCAACCTAAATAATCGTCCGTGTCCCCGAAAAGTAAATAGGGCGGCGGGAAAATTTCTTTGCTGCCGGAAACTTTCCTGCCGCCCCCGCGGAAACGGATTTTCCCGGGGAAATTACTCCTCCCAGTCGCAGAACGCGCGCTCGGCGATGACAGTGTGAATATACGTGCGGACCTTGGCGTGTTCAGGGTGGTTCTGGTAGATGAGGAGTGCGGAGCGGCTCTCGAAGGCGGTCGAGAGGCAGAGATCGAACCCATCGAACGCGGTGGCGACATGCACCTCCATGAGCCCCGGCACGACACCGGCCAGCGCCTCGAGCCCTGATTTAATGCGGCTGATGGCAGCCTCCTTTTCTGCCGCGGACGGGAACTCGACGAGCTTCCACATAACGATGTGCCTGACCATAAAAATCATCCTTTCTGCATCTGGTTCATTAGTTTAGAGATATAGAGATAAGCTGAAGACAGAACTTATGACTGCCCGGGCAGCCCGGACGAGCGGTACTGAAGCGCCTCGGCGATATGCCCGCGTTCGATCCCCTCGCTCCCCTCGAGATCGGCGACAGTGCGCGCCACCCGGAGCACGCGGTCAAACGCCCGCGCGGAGAGGGAGAGCGTATCGTAGGCGGACTGGAGGAGGCGCTGGGCATCGGAGGAGAGGGAGCAGCATTCGCGCAGGACGCCGGACGGAAGCAGCGCATTGCAGACACCGCCGCGCCGGCGCTGCCGTTCCCTAGCCGCGAGGACACGTTCGCGCACCATGGCGCTGCTCTCGCCGGGGGCGGAGGAGGCGAGGTGGTGAAAATCGACAGGCATCACCTGGCAGTGCAGATCGATGCGGTCAAGCAGCGGCCCGCTCACGCGCGCGGCATAGGCGGCGGCGCGGGCGGGGGAGCAGGTGCATTTGCGGGCAGGATGCCCGCGCCACCCGCAGGGGCAGGGGTTCATCGCGGCGGCGAGCATGAAGCGCGCGGGGAAGCGCAGCCGTGCCGCGGCGCGGGAGATGGTGATTTCCCCGCTCTCAAGGGGCTGGCGCAGGGCTTCAAGGGCGGGGCGGGAAAACTCAGGCAGTTCGTCGAGAAAGAGGACGCCGTGATGCGCGAGCGAGATTTCACCCGGCCGCGGGACGCTTCCGCCGCCCGTGAGCCCGGCGGGGGAGACAGAGTGGTGCGGCGCGCGGAACGGGCGGTGCGTGAGCAGCGGCGCGCCGGCGGGGAGAAGGCCGGCCGCGGAATAGACACGGGTGGCCTCCATCGCCTCCTCAAACGAGAGCGGGGGCAGAATACCGGGGAGGCGGGCGGCTATCATGCTCTTCCCGCTCCCGGGCGGGCCGACAAACAGGAGATTATGCCCTCCCGCGGCGGCAATTTCGGCGGCGCGGCGGGCAAACGCCTGGCCGCGCACGTCGCGAAAATCGGGTACGTCTGCAAGGGAGGAGGCGGTATCCGCCGGGCGGGCAGGCGGGATACGCGCGGCGCCGGTGAGGTGGGCGATGAGCTGCGGCACGTCCCGCACTGGATAGACGTCGATGCCGTCCACGAGCGCGCCCTCGGCGGCGTTTGCTTCGGGCAGGAACACGCTGTGGAGCCCCATCCGTTTCGCTTCGAGCACCATCGAGAGCGCCCCGCACTGGGGGCGGACTTCGCCGGAGAGCGAGAGCTCGCCGAAAAAGGCGCACCCATCACAGCCGGCGGAGAGCAGATCCGCCGCGAGAAGGACGCCCACCAGAATCGGCAGATCGTAAAGCGTGCCAATTTTGCGCACGTCGGCCGGGGCCAGGTTGACGACGATCCGCCCGTTCGGCAGCGCCAGAGAGCAGTTGGCCATTGCCGCCCGTACCCGGTCGCGCGATTCGCGCACTGTCGTGTCCGGCAGGCCCACGACCTCAAAAATCGGGAGCCCGCGGTGAAAGTCTACCTCCACCGCCACCGGATAGGCGTCTATACCCAGGATCCCCAGGCTGTTAATCTGTGCGAACATCGTCTTCCCCCTCCGGTTCTTCCGGGATCTCCGCTTCGCTGTCCGGCGCATCGCCTGTCTTTTCCGGGAAGTCCGCGGGCATATCCGCCTCTTCGGCGAGGGCAGCGTGCGGATTAAAGCGGAAGTGCGGGCGGAACGTATCGCAGAGATCATACGAGCGCGCGGGCTGCTGCGCCAGCGGCGGCAGGCGGCGGCCGATCAGGAGCAGGGCGGCATAGAGGAGGAGCCCTGTGAGGGTGAGCAGCGCGCCGGGGATGAGGCCGGGGGCAAGGTACGTGAAGCGGACAACCGCGTTCCCCGCGTTCACCGGGACACCGCAGAAGCCGCCGTTGACCTTGAGCACCCGTGTCGGGACGCCGTTGACTGTCGCGCTCCAGCCCTTGTCGTAGGGGACAGAGTAGAACACGACGCAGTCCGTATCCGGGGAGAGGGTGCTCGTGAAGCCGCGATTGTCGCGGGAGAAGGAGTCCGCCGCGTTCTCGCGCAGGCGGCGCACGTCCTGCAAATAACGGATCTCGTCGAGGTCGGCGGCGTCCTCGCTGTCCACGCGGTCGATGATCTGGATGATTCCCCGCACGTCCTCGTCCTCAATAAGCACGCCCCGGTGCAGGAGCCGGACCCGCTCGCTCTCCGGCGTGCCGTTCCACTGCGTGCGGGTGACATAGCGATCGTAGCACAGGCCCATGGGGAGATAGTTGTCGTTCTGGTAGATGTTGAAGCCGAGCTGGGAATCGTAGTAGGAGAAGTAGGCTGTCGAGGGCTGGTTAAAGTCCTCCTCGTCCTCATCGACGAACAGCCACTTGACGCTTAACAGCGAGCGCAGCTCATAAAACTCCGGCTGCGGCTTGGAGGAGACATCCCGCTTGACGCCAACAGAGGGATAGAACTCCATCAGCGACACCGGCACGATGCTGTGAAACGCCTGGATGTTGGGCAGTCCCCAGAACATGCCGAGGTTATCCATTGAGTCATAGAGGTCGGCGCGGGCGAATTCCCCTTCTGTCACGGGCAGGGAGGGGGACTGGTTGAGGGCGGTTTCGCGCATCCAGTCGCGCTCGTTGGAGTGCAGGCGCCCCATCGTGATCATGGTGACACTGTATATGATGCACATCCCGCCTAGAGCGATGCCGTAGCGCCGCAGAGGGCTGCCGCCGCGCCTGTCCTGCCCGCACCGGAGCGCCCAGACGAACGCACACAGCGATATGGCGACAATGGCCGCATAGATCCAGAAGCGCTCGGGGTATGTGGAGAGGCCGATGGTCCATTCGCCGTCGGCATCGTCGGGCGTGAGGCCGACAGCGAGGATAACGGCGCCGCATACACAGGCCGTGATGCGTACCCCGCGCCAGACGGGGGCGCTCCTGTCCCTTTCCCACCGCTCGAGGGCGAGGGTGCTCGCAAGAGCCATCAGGAGGAGCGGCATATAGAACCAGCGGGCGTAGTAGGAGTGGTTGAGGAGGATAAAGAGGGAATTGAGCCCTGGAACCATCGCAATGACGAGGCAGGTATAGAGCATCCTTTTCAGCCAGCTTTTGGGGGACGAGAGAAGATAGGCGATGACAAGACTCGGCCCCACCATCGGCAGCCAGGCGCTTAAAGACGCCCACTTGGCCCCGTGATCAGGGAACATGTTGGGGCGGGAGGGGATGTCCGGCGGGAAGAAGAGGCTCGCGAGGATAGCGGGCGGGCGCTGGCCGTGCCCATAGACCCAGAAGTCCCAGCCCCAGAGGAGGTTATCGGACGTCGTGCGCGGGTTGCCGAGGATGGCGAGCACCGACGGAAGCAGTGCCGCTCCGGCGATCATCACGCCGAAGACAGCCTCCAGCGAGAGGGAGACGAATTTGCGCACGGTCATGTCCCACCCGCGCGAGACGGTGCGCACAAGCACATACAGCATGACGAAAACGGCCACGCCGATAAAGAACCAGTAGTTGATGGCCGCGTTCGCCGCGACGGTCAGGGCGAAGAGGCCGCGCCGCCCGTCCACGACGAGCAGCTCGAGGGCGTAGAGCACAAGCGGGAAGACGACATAGGCCTCATGGAAGTGGTTAAAAAAGACATTGTACGTCGCCCAGCCGGAGAAGGCGTAGAGGAGGCTGCCGAGCACGGCGTAGCGGCGGTCCTCGGTGAAGCGGGAGAGGAACAGGGAGGCCGCCGCGGCGGCGCATGCTGTCTTCAGCACGAGCAGCGGGGCCATGAAGTAGGGCGTCCACTCGGTGGGGAACGGGAGTGTCAGCCAGAAGAAGGGGCTGAAAAGGTTATAGAAGCTGTATGACCCGATAAAGTTGACACCGAGATCCGTGTACCAGTTCCAGAATATGTCCCCGCTTCGGATGGCGCGGTGGACAAGCTGGTAGAACGGGATCTGCTGAACGTTGAAATCGCCGTAATAGAAAAACAGGCCGTGGTCCAGAATGACGAACGGAAGAAAGATGCCGGCGGCGATGGCCAGCGCAAGCAGAAAAGACTGCCGGCACGCACGGCGCGGGGTATACTCCAGGTTCAAGAAGGAATCACATTCTTTCTGTTGGGGATATTGGCCTCATTCGCATATAGGAAAAACTGCTTTGTGGTATAATTGGCCGTGCCCGTAGGGCGGCCAAATAGATCGGGTATAATAACCGCTTGCGGTTATTATACCACAAAGCGGAAGGGTTTGGATCGCCCGGTTTCAAAAACGCACATTTTTTTGGAAGAAACGGTGAGAAGGCGATATTTTGCCCCGCGGCGGGCACAATAGGTTTGCGTCTATAAAAACAGGCAGAAGGCTCAAAAGGGGGAAGAAAGATTGGCGCAGAAAAAGATAACGCAGCAGGCGTATCAGGAGATGACAAAGCAGGCGTCCCCGCCGACACGCAGCTATCTGACCATCCCGACGGCATTCGCTGTGGGCGGACTCATCTGTGTCCTAGGGCAGGCGCTCCTGGGGATTTACCAGTCGATGGGGCTCGAGAAGGACGCGGCCGGTACGGCCGTGAGCGTGACACTCGTGTTCCTCTCCGCGCTCTTTACGGGGCTTAAGCTTTACGATAAGCTCGCCAAATATGCCGGCGCCGGTACGCTCGTGCCCATCACGGGCTTTGCCAACGCGATGGTCTCCCCGGCGCTGGAGTTTAAGAGCGAAGGGCTTGTACTGGGGCTGGGGGCGAAGCTGTTCACCATTGCCGGGCCGGTGATCGTTTACGGCGTATCGGCGGCGGCGCTGTATGGCGTTATCGCCTATCTGTTCGGGCTGTATTGACACCCGGACGGGCTTCATAAAGGAGGGAATCAAGTGCCGGCCAGAATCGGAAAATATACCACCCGCCTGGACCGTTCGCCGAGCGTAGTATCGTTTGCGTCGGTGGTGTCGAAGAAGGAGTCGGAGGGGCCGCTGGGCGCATGCTTCGACGTGGTGAATCAGGACACCGCCTTCGGGGAGAAGACCTGGGAAAAGGCGGAGAGCCGCATGCAGGAGACAGCCGTGCAGAAAGCGCTCGAGAAGGGCGGGCTGTCCGCGGGGGACATCGACTATATCTTTGCCGGGGATCTGCTCAACCAGTGCATCAGCTCGACCTACGGGATCAGAGCGACAGGGATACCGTTTTTCGGCCTGTTCGGGGCCTGCTCCACGATGGCGGAGGGCCTGGCCTTAAGCGGGCTGTTTGTCGAAGGGAAGCTGGCAGAGCGGGCGATGGCGGCGACATCGAGCCATTTCTGTTCAGCGGAGCGTCAGTTCCGTTTTCCGCTCGAATACGGCGGGCAGCGTACGCCCACAAGCCAGTGGACGGTGACGGGCGCGGGCGCGGCCATCGTGGGAGAGAAGGGGCAGCCGCCGTATCTGCGGCATGTCTGCATCGGAACGATTGAGGACATGGGGGTCACGGACATGAACAACATGGGCGCGGCCATGGCACCTGCGGCGGCGGCGACGTTTTCACGCTTCTTTGAGGACACCCACACGTCGCCGGAAAACTATGACCTCATCCTCACGGGAGATCTCGGGAAGGTGGGGAGCGAACTGCTTGGGAAGCTGCTCCGGGAGAAGGGGTACAATCTGGAGGGGCGCCACAATGACTGCGGGCTGATGATCTATGATCTCGAACATCAGGACGTGGGGGCCGGGGGCTCCGGCTGCGGGTGCAGCGCGAGCGTGCTGTGCTCCGCGATTCTCACCCGAATCAGGGAGGGGGCCCTGCGTGAAGTCCTCTTCGCGGCGACCGGCGCGCTCATGAGCCCCACGAGCGTACAGCAGGGGGAGAGCATCCCGGGCATCGCGCATCTGGTGCATATTTCGTCGCAGCCGGAAGGGGGATGCTGATTGTATGGAAATGTATCTCAAGGCATTTCTCATCGGAGGGCTTATCTGCGCTGTCGGGCAGGTGCTCATCGACTACACGGGGCTGACCCCGGCCAGGATCCTGGTGTCGTTCGTTGTCGCGGGCGTGGCGCTCGGGGCCCTCGGGCTCTACCAGCCTCTGATCGACTTCGCCGGAGCGGGCGCTACCGTGCCGCTGACCGGGTTCGGCGCGTTACTTGCCAAAGGCACCGTGGAAGCCATCCGCGAGGACGGGATGCTCGGCATCCTCTCCGGGGGCCTCAGCGCGGCGGGAGCGGGCATCGGAGCGGCTGTCGTCTTCGGCTTTCTGACAGCGCTTATCTTTAAGCCCGGCGACAAAATGTGAGCCGTCCCGCGATAACAATATCCCCGCCCACTGCTATAATAAAATCAGGCGGCCCCCCAAAAAAATTGCGGAAACAACCGGCAATCTTGGGGAGAAAGACGGTTGTTTCCGTGTTTTATACGGAAACTATTTCTTCTTGATAATTACGTAAATCGTAATGCCCAAGGAGACTGCTTCGAGGATTACCATTGTGGAGGCAAAAAGCCCCTCATAACGAAGAAATCTTCGTTGGCAACAAGCAAAGTGGTCTGCCTGCCGTTGACTGTACAGCGCCCATGTCTCTTAGTTCACCGCATTTTTCTTTCACTGGCAACAGGAAAAGCTCCCTTTCTCGAGAGAGAAAGGGAGCTTTTTGCGGACAGAGGATTTTGTACGCTTACACTGCGCGCAGAAGCTGGCGGCGGGCCTCGTCGCCGCAGCCGTTTTCGATGCAGAATTCGCGCAGGGCGTCGATTTCGCTCGACCAGTCGCTCTCGTCGGCGAGAAAGTGTTCGTGTCCCACGGGGAAATCGGGGAGCGTGTCGATCTGGGCCCCCAGGGACGGGTAACGCGTGCGCAGGCGGGATTTGACGTCCGCCGGCTGGAGGTATGCCAGCCCCGCCAGCGCGTGCAGATCGTGCCGGACGGCGGGGAGCAGATCCCCGGGCGGCAGCCCGCGCGACGAGAGCTGGGTAAAGACATTGCTGTCATACAGCACGGCGCTGTATATGTAGTCACACAGGGACATGTCCGCCTCCTGAAGCGTGTGCAGGACGGAGCCGTAGCAGGCGGCGGCCTGTAAGGGGGGCATATCGTCCCCCAAGAGGCGCATCAGGTTCTCCACGACGCTGTTCTTAAGCAGCGTGCGGTATACGGACAGTGAACGCAGCGAAAACAGTAGCGCGGCGTCTTCCAGGGCGGGGACGGGCGGGTTGGATGTGCTCATTTCTGGACTCCTCTCCTAAACGGGATGTTCTGTCCTTTATTGTACGCCCTGCCTGCCCCGCGGGTCAAGGAACAAAATCTGCCGCCGCTGGCAGTCTTCACCAACGGCGGCAGGCTCTATGTTATTTTCGGATCTGTGCCTTCCGGGAGAAGAGCCACGCCCCGGTGAAGACACCGCACAACGCGAGGACGGCGAGCAGCACCACTGTCATGACCAGCGCCTCGGGAAGCGGGGCCTCCTGCGCGGCCTGGACGGGTACGGACGGGATTCCGCCCGTCACAGTGGCTTTGACGCCTGTACGCTGCTGCGATGGCTTGGACACAGTGGGCACGGCGGACGGCCTTTCCAGTGCGTTCGTCACGGTCGATATATCCGCTGTGTCCGTCGTGCTATCGTCCGCGTCTATGATGTCGGCCGCGCCCGTCACAGCCGGCACGGCCGGGGAGAGCGCCGCCGCTTGGATCCCTGCGTCGGGCAGGACGCTGCCAGCGTCCTGGGAGAAGCCGCCTGTCCCGGCGCTGGGCTTCCCGCTTGTCGTGGTGGGCGGCGGGGTGGCTTCCGGCTTCGTGTCCGGCACAGGCTGGGGCGCGGCGGAGGGGATGTCCTCCCGCCAGGAATCACCATAGATATCCTCAAGCTCTCTCAGCGGCCAGAAGAGGCGCGTTCCGTCATAGAGGGCGTCCCCGGCGGGGATGAAGATGTCGCCCCCGCCGTTCCATTCGATGAGGAGGGAGACGCCTGTCCGCTGCTGGAGCGCGCGCATGACGATCTCCGGGAACTTATCGTATCGGCGCGCCTGAACATGGATGGTGTCGCCGCTGTCCGCGTTCAGAATTTTGCGGCGGACGGCTTTCCAGAAATCGTATTCCCCGTCCTTAAAGGCGGAGACGGATTCCGTGTCCGAGGAGGGACGCCGGGGCGGCCGGGGAGGCGGATCGGGACGTTCCCACCGCTCTACAATTACTGTGGCCGCTGGGAACTTCACACTTGGAGAAGTATGATAATTATCCTTGATAGAGCTGGAAAAATAGTACGTTCCTTCTTCCCACCGATTATAATTCGGACAGCTCCAGGAAACCGGCACCTTATCCGAATAACCGCCCTCAAAGGTACAAGATAGTGTTGAGGGCAACCCGATCTCCTTTTCTGGTGTTCCGATGTTGACCCTTTTATAAAAATTGGGATCCGTAACACCAGTGATCATTGATGTGCCGACTGTGCCGGGAACAATGATAGGATCTTTATCATTCCCCGCTCCCACTCCCTTGAGAGCGAACATGCAGAGAAACGGGACGGCCAGTAGCAGGGATAGGGTGCGCAGCAGGGAGCGGCGGGAAGCCTGCGGCTTTTTCATACGCATCATGATGAACACCTCCGTTTAATTTTTACTTTCAGGCGGCTTTTCACCGAAGCGGTACTCCGTGCCGTGGAGCAGCCGCTGGATATTGCCGCGGTGCATATAGAGGACAATGCAGCCGCACACGAGGGCGAAGAGCGTGTCCGCGAGCACGGGGCGGCGCGTCATGAGCCGGGTGACGCATGTAATCACGGGGTAGAGCGCCGCGCCGGTGATGGACGCGAGGGAGACAATCCGCGTCTTAAACAGGAGTGGCAGCGCAATGACGAGGACAAGCAGGAACGTCAGCGGATCCAGCGCTATTATGACACCGAGCCCTGTCATCACGCCCTTGCCGCCGCGGAAGCCGAAATAAAGCGGGAACATGTGCCCCCCCATGGCGGCGATGCCCGCCAGATACCCGGGATCGAACCCGGACGCCCCCATCCACGAAAAGAGGAAGCGGGCGAGCAGGACAGCCAGAAGCCCCTTTGAAAAATCACCCAGCCCGCACAGGAAGGCGTATTTTTTGCCGTAGGTGCGCAGGATGTTGGTCATGCCGGCGTTTTTGCTGCCGTGGTCGCGGATATCCTGTCCCTTGAAAGTGCGGGAGAGGATGATGGAAAAATTGAGGCTCCCCAAAAGATACCCTTCCAACAGACAGATGATGCTCGCAAGTACGGTCATACGCCCATTCCCCTTTTTGCATTCGATTCCAGATCTTTCCCGATAAATTTATTTTAACAGGGACGGATGACGATTGCAAGTGCATTTTGCCCATTTTCAAATCGAGAAAATTCGGTTATACTGAAATTATCGCCAGCTTCAAAAAGCGCGGGCAGAAAATGCGGCGCTTTTTGAGGAACACGATAAGCAGACCATACCGAAAGGAGGAGTGGAAATGAAGGATATCGAGGCGCTGTGCTCTCAGATTGTGGAGATGCTGCACCCGGAAAAGGTGATCCTGTTTTCACGCAAAATCCATCTTAACGGGGAGACCAGCTCCTTTAAGCTGTGCGTCGTGGCGGATGTGGCCGACGAGCGGGAGGCACAGAAGCAGATTTACATCGGCCTTGACTGCGATATCCCGTATGACGTGGTTGTCTACCGGCCCGAGCGCTTCGGGGAGCTGCGGGAGAACGAGGGCTCCTTCGCACAGCAGATTGACAGGACGGGGCGTGTGCTCTATGGTTAGGCGGCGGCATTCCACGGATTCCAGGCAGTACGACGAATGGCTGGAGTGTTCGGGCGAGGACCTGATGGCGGCGAACGTCCTGCGGCAGGACGACCGCTGCTATGCGGCCGCGGCTTTCCACTGCCAGCAGAGCGTGGAGAAGGCGCTCAAGGCGTACATCCTGCTTGAGAGCGGCCAGCTCTGCGACGGACATAACCTTGTCTGGCTCTGCAAACGGGCCATGCGCTACGACCGGCGCTTCGCCGACTGGATCGACGAGAGCGCCCGCCTGAGCAGCTGCTACATCGAAACGCGCTACCCCTCCGATAATGCGCCCGAGTACACGTACCGGCGCGTGCGGGATGCGTACCACATGGCGAGGGATATGTTCCGCTTCATCTTCAGTCAGGTCGACGCCCACTTTGAGGAGCCGGACGAAGAGGGACAGGATGAAAAGCAAAAAAACGGATAAAAAGCGGCCCATCTGCTTCCCGGCGGATGGGCCTGATTTATGGCGGCTGCCTGAAATATGACGGACGGATTTATTCCCCGATCCGTGAAACTGTCTTTTGCTCTGTTATTTCCGCATGCTGGCGGCGGTATGTGTCATTATCCTTTAGCCTGAGCCGGGCTTCTAACTGTGCGAGCCGCTGCTCCAGCCGTTCTTTTTCTTCAGGCTCTGCCGCCGCTATCTTCTGTTTGAGCTCCTTTTGATCTGATTTTAATTTGTCAATTTCTCTGTCTGCCCTATCCGTGCTGACCGTGGTCTTCACAATAACCGGTTTTTCAGCCCCATTCTTCGGTTCCTCTTTAGACTGGCTCTGCGGATTTCCCTGATTTCCGTCCGCTTCAATGACCTGCTGCCCATTTTCATCGCGAACCACTTTATATAAGCCCGCAGAGGACTGGGGGGATTGAGACTGATAAGTATCAAATCTCCCCCCTTCTTCGGCCAAAGAATCCTTTGTGCGCTCCTTTGAAGAGCGGCTGTCCTGCGCGGCTTCGGCTCTTTCCGTCTGGGGACTCTGTATCCCGCTCTCCGCCCGCTCCTTCATGCGCTGCTGCTCCAGCTCCCGGATTTTCTGTTCGAGCTTTTTCACCCGTTCCTGCCGCTCCTTCTCGGGGATCTTTTTGTCCTCCTTCACCTTCCGCAGTTCCTTTTTGAGCGCCTCGATCTCCTTTTCGATGGCGTCTCCTCCTTTGGCCCCCGTCTTCGGCATGTCCGTGCCGCTCGACGGCATGGCCGGTACGCCTTGCCCCGCACCGTTAATATTCATCCGCTTTGCCTCCTTTAAAAGACTACGTTTGTTTTCTTTTCAGCTAAAAGAAAAACCTGCCGGGACAGATCTATCCGACAGGAATGACCTGAAAAGACTACAACTGTTTTCGATAAGAGTATAACAAAAGCCCGCCGGAAAGTCAAGACTCCGGCAGGCTTTCGCTGTGACCGAAAACGCCGAATATTCCCTCCCAGATGATGGCATACCGGCAGGGGTTCACCGCCTCGGGATGCGCGCGCAGAAGGGGGCGAACGTCGCCGTCCTCGGGGAAGGGGAGGGTGTGCAGGCTGCCGGCGCTGTCGACGAAGAGGAGGCGTTCCCCTTCGGGAGGGGGCAGGCTGTGTGCGGAGGCGAGTAAGGGGGAGCACAGGCCGAGGAGCAGGCAGAGGAGCGCCAGGGAGCGGCGGGCCGTGTCCGCCGGCGGGGACAGCGCCTCGATGCGGGCGCGCAGCATGCGGAAGGATCGGGAAAAGGCCGGGGCCTCCCCGCCGCAGAGGGAAAGGAGGAGCCGCGCATAGCGATCCCGGGAGACACCGCGGCGGACAGCCTCCCGATCGCACCACGCCTCCAGCGTGAGGGAGAGGCGGGAGAGCTGCCAGCACAGCGGGAAAAACGGCCAGAGGAGGCAGCGAAGTACCGCGGCGGCCTCCAGCCAGACGCCGTGCGCCCCTCGGATGTGCGCGAGCTCGTGCAGATAGACGGCACAGCGATCCGCGGGCTCGTACCGTTCCCGGAAGTGGGCCGGGAGGATGACGCAGCGCCTGAAGACGTAAGCCCCCGCTCCCGCCGCCTCGAGGAGAGGGACACTGTCCATCCCGTACAACGCGCACGCCCGGATGAAGACAGGATCGTCCACCGGGCGCAGCCGCCGGTGCGTGGCGGACATCCGCCTGCGCCGCACCCCGTGCCGGATGAGCAGGAGAAGAGCCCCGGTACACCACAGGGCGGCGGCAATTTCCACTGCCCGCAGGGAGGGGATTCGCTCGAGCAGCAGGCGGCGCAGGCGGAAAAGCGGCAGGCTCCCGAGCGCCGCCAGACTTCCGAACACCGTGCAGCCGACACCGAGGAGCGGCGCGAACCAGACGCGCACCCGCAGGAGACGTAAGAGCGCTTCGGAGAGCACATGCCCGAAGAGCGCCGCCAGCGACACGAGGGAGAGCACATCGAACAGGAGCAGGAGGTCATCCGTCATGCTTCTCCAGCTCCTCCCGTTTTTTGGCGAGCAGCGCCTCCAGGCGTTCGATCTCTGTCCGGCTCAGGCGGGTGTCCCGCACAAAGTGGAGGAGCATCTCCCCGGCATCGTGCGAAAAGACGGTGCCCAGCAGCGCCTCGGTGCGCGCGGCGGCGCAGTCCTCCCGCCGGACAGCGGCCGTGTAGTGATAGACGCGCGCGTCAGCCGCGTCGACCGTGTAGGAGACAGCCCCCTTCGCCACCAGACGCCGCAGCAGGGTCTTGACTGTGCGCATCGACGTGCCTGTGCGCGCCGTGACAGAGGCGACGATCTCCGCCGCTGTCAGCGTGCCGCTGTTCCAGAGGGCCTCCATCAGGGGCCATTCTGCGCCTGTGATCCGGCCGCCGGTCATGCGTTTCCCTCCGTTCTCTCAAACGCGAGCCGTGCGGCGATATCGTCCAGGCAGAAGCTGTAGAGCGGATGCCGCTCCTCGAGCTGCACGCACATCGGGTGCAGGACATCCTCGCCGTACCCTTCCCGGGCGACGATAGCGGCCGCGGAATAGCTCAGCCCCCGCAGGGAGGTCGTGTCAAGCGTTCCCTGCGCGATGGCGCGCAGGTTCCAGGCGGCGGCGAGGCCGTCCGTATTGGCGAGGCTGAGGATGCACACGCCTGTTACCGCGGTGAGCGAGAGGAAACGCACCACATCGAAGCGTTCCCGCACGCACCGGATGAGCAGCAGCACGAGGCAGACAGCCACCACCGCCATGCCCCAGAGTGTCAGCAGGCGGCGGACGCTCAGGCCATACACGTCCACATAGAGCAGCATGCGCCGCACGGCGGAGGCGAGCACCACCAGATCGCATGCGGCGAGTATCGCTGTCAGGACCCGGACAGCCTTCGACGGACGGCTCAGCAGCAGCGCCAGCAGTGACACCGCGAACACCATCCCCGATGCCGCGCACAGCTCGAAGAAGCCGCGCCGGGCGTATTCGGCATAGGTCATCTCATAGACAGCGCGCGTGGACTCGCCGCCGAAGAGGTACACGAACTGGAACGCGACGAAGAGCGCTGTGATCAGATCCACCACCGAGAGAAACGCGCAGCAGACGATGGACGGCGCTCGCCAGCGCTCCGCCGCTGGTTTGGGTTCGTCCGGCACATCGTAGCGCGCGCCCAGCAGTCCGGCGGCGCAGAAGAGGCCGCCCAGTCCGCCGAAGATAAGGTCGAGGTAGAGGGCGAAGAAATTCAGGTGCAGCGCCTGGAAAAAGCGGGAGAGCGCGTCGGCGAAGAGCGCATCGGCATGGGCAAAGAGGGCGAGCAGGATGATGCCCACCGGTAGAGCAAGCACCACGCCCAGCGCGGCGGCGGCCGCCCTGCGCATGGAGGCCGAGCGCGTATTCCTCAGCGCTCCGAGCGCGGCGAAGGGCAGATCGAGCGAGACGAGCGGAGAGACTATCAGCCTCTCTGGCAGGGCGCGCAGGGCCGTGAGGGAAAAGGGGCTGTCCGCGCCGCTGAAGACGGCGAGCTGCAGAGCGCACAGGACGAACAGTGTCAGCGTGGCGACCCAGCGGGTGGAGGGGTTGTAGTGGAGAAGGTGCCCGAGCGGGAGGATGAGGATGGGGATGGCGAGCCGCCTCGCCCGGCGCATCCGGCGGGACTCCCAGTCGGGGTGCGTGCGGAAGATCATCCAAACCAGCGCCTGATACCCGAGGGTACACAGCGGCATCGAGATCCCGGCGGAGGAGAGGAGCACACCGTCGCAGAAGAGCATTGCCAGAAAAAATGCGCAAAGCGTGAGGGCCGCGCCCCGCCCGGTGGCGCAGCGGGACTTGAGCGCCGCGCGCATGTCGGGCGCGGGCGACACCGGGACAGACTTCTTTTCCTCTGGCCTCTTTTCCTCCGACGCGGACGGGGTGGAGAGGTATTCGTTCATGGCGTATCCTCCTTCGGCGGTTCTTCGGGGATATATTCGAGCAAGTCGCCGGGCTGGCAGTCCAGCACGCAGCAGAGCTCCTCGAGCGTGGAAAACCGGATGGCACGGGCCTTCCCGGTCTTGAGAATGGACAGGTTGGCGCTCGTGATGCCGATGCGCGCGGCCAGCTCTTGGGAGGACAGCCTGCGCCGGGCGAGCATCACATCGAGCCGGACGACAATCGGCATGGCGGCTCCCTCCTTTCTAAATGGTCAAATCGTTTTCCTGTTTAAAGCGCGCGGCCTGCGCGAAGAGCTCTGCGAGCAGAAAGAGCAGAACGGCTAAGAACGCGAACGCGAGTCCCACCATGACGACAAACGCGCTCGGCAGGAAGAACATGCCCCCGAGATACGCCCCGGCGATCGGCAGGCACCACGCCGCGATGGCCTTAAAGCGCCGTGCAGTCCGGGGAGTGAACGGGTCGCCGAGGCTGATGTCGTGCAGGATGCGCCGGCCGTAGCCGAGGATGATGAACGCGCAGACGCCGGAAATCCCCAGCAGCGTGAGCATCGAAGGATATACCCCTTCGGGCAGGGAGGCGTGATAATGGGTGAGATACCAGCGTAAACTCCACGGCAGGGTCGCCACCACCGCGGCCCCCGCCGCCATACACACGGCGCACAGCATCTCCAGCGCGCGGCCTAAGTTTTTCGTTCCCTTTTCCATACCGGCTCCCCCTTTGGCGGGATTTGAAAAAAGAATACCACGAAAAATATTGTTTGTCAATAATTAAATATCGAAAATCAGATAATAATCATTGAAAATCAAAAAACAGCGGCTGTCGGTGACAGCCGCTGGGCTGTCGGTGGCAGCCGCCGCAGGGAACGGAAGAATCAGATTTTTTCGGTGCTGAGGCCGAGGATATCGTCCACGGGCAGGGAGATGACAATACCGCGGCATTCGCTTGTCAGCCCGGCCACCTTGTTGATGGCCTGCATGACCGGCTTCTTCTCCGCTTTCGGGATCAGGATGACGATGATCTCCTTTTCCGGCTGGATGCTGAAGCCCAGGAGGTTCTGCGCGTCCTCAAAGCCGACACGCCGCGCGTTCACGACAGTGCCGCCCCGCGCGCCGGCCTCCTTGGCCGCGTCCATGACAGTGTCGGTATAGCCGCGGTTGAGGATGGTCAGAACCAGCTCGTACGCGGGGGATTCCTCTCTGGGAATGGGTGCTTCACTCATGATATTTTCCTCCATCCTGTATTCGGGCTTATTGAGTACGGCGGTGATCTGGCTGCTGAGACCCGAGAGGGGGACAGTGAACAGAATCCCCTTGCCCGGGCGCTCGAGGTGGAGAACATCCTTCGCCCGGCGCAGGATGCCGGGCAGGCGGTCCGCAGGCGCCAGGGTAAGGACGACATCCTTCTCTGTCTCGGCGAGGCCGAAATAGTTGAGAATCCGGGAGCTGGCTGTACCCAGGCCGAGGCAGATAAAATCAAAGTGCAGGTTTTGTGCGCGGTACAGGTCGACGGCTTTTCCGCCGCGCCCGCGATCGACGATTGTGACAAGAAGCTTGACCCGGTTCTCAGGAAGGCTGGTTGCCATCGGACAGAACCTCCTCTGTTTCAGTAATGGTTTCGTCGTAATCAATGATGTCCGTATCGGTCATGAGTGCCTCCTCGAGCTCGGTGACTTCGCGCGTATGCGTCAGCTTGTGCTTATAGACAAGGCCGAGGCACTGGATGGTGATGAGAGGTGTCATGGCGACCATGGCCACGATGCCGAACGCGTCGGTGAGGATGTCGCCGCCGAGCCTCTCGCATGCGCCCATGGCGAAGGGGAGTAAGAACGTAGCGGTCATCGGGCCGGACGCTACGCCGCCGGAGTCAAACGCGATAGCGGAGAAGACAGGCGGAACGCGCAGCATCATGAAGAGAGCGGCCGCGTAGCCGGGGATGAGGAACCACATCACGGAAACGCCTGTGAGTACACGGAGCATTGCGATGCCCACGGATACCGCCACGCCCACGGACAGCGACAGCCGCATCGCCTTCTGCGGGATGGCGCCGCCTGTGACCTCCTCGACCTGTTTGTTGAGGACATGCACCGCGGGCTCGGCCGCGACAATGAAATAGCCCACAATCATCCCGAGCGGGATGAGAATCCACTTTTGATCCAGCGAAGCGATGGTCGCGCCCAGGAAATTGCCTGCGGGCATGAAGCCGACGTTAACGCCGGTCAGAAACAGTACCAGCCCAATGAATGTGTACCCGATGCCGACAGCGATTTTAATCAGCGGCGCGCGCTTGAGGTGCAGGGAGAAAAGCTGGAAAGCGGTGAAGAAGAGAACCATCGGCAAAAGCCCCAGCACAACCTCCTTGATATAGGTCGGGAAGCCGCGCATAAACTGAAGCCCCACGTCCTGAGAGGTGAAGACCGTGGGGATGGTGAAGGGTATGTAG
Source organism: uncultured Oscillospiraceae bacterium (assembly GCA_949743955.1). Classification (GTDB taxonomy): domain Bacteria; phylum Bacillota; class Clostridia; order Oscillospirales; family Ruminococcaceae; genus Harryflintia. The sequence goes on from CATJVQ010000029.1 coordinate 17,231, forward strand.
GCGATTTCGACAGAGTGCATGCACAGGCCCATGATGAGCACCGTGAGGATGGGGCCGATGCTGCACAGCGCCACGATGCCGAAGCTGTTTTCCTCCCCGGAGCTGCGGCTCCCGGCAGAGGATACACCCAGCCCCAGCGCCATAATGAACGGCACGGTGATGGGGCCGGTCGTCACGCCGCCGGAATCGAACGCGACGGCGAGAAATTCCTTGGGGATCAGAGGTGCCAGCGCGAAGACGACGAGATAGCACACGATGAGCATCCGGGAGAGGGGGATGTGCCCGAAGAGCGTGCGCAGCACGGCTGCGACAAGGAATACTCCCACGCCCGCGGCCACGGTGAGGATGATGACCATATCCGGCACGGCGGGCACCTGCCGGGCGAGCACCTGCAGATCCGGCTCGGCAATGGTAGCGAAAACGCCGATAAAAAAACACAGCAGAATGAGCTTGACTTTTGAGCGGGTCCGGGCGACTTCGCCGCCCACCCCGTCGCCCATGGGCATCATGGACATATCCGCTCCGAGGGAGAAGAAGCCCATGCCAACGATGAGGAGGATGGCCCCGAGCAGGAAGAGCATCAGCGTCCCGATGGGCATGGGGGCGAGCGTGAAGCTCAAGAGCAGGACGATGCCCGTGATGGGGAGAACGGAGGAAAGAGCTTCGGAGATCTTGGCTTTCAGGTTTTGGCTCATTGATTCGCAGCACCACGCTTTCGTCTTAATTTTTTGCCGGAGGTCTGAACAGGTCCGCGCCCGATTGACAGGAGTCAAAGCGGGCCATACTACACAAAAAAGGAGGCGTTTCTATTTTGGACTATTCAGGTTATCGCGAATTCCCCTTTCCCTCGCGCCTGACCCCGGAAGAAAGGGCGCTGCACGACTACTTCCTCTCCCTGCCGGATGAGGATCAGCTCCGCCTTTTAAACGGCAGCCGCTCGTATGCGGAATTTCACGACAGGGTGGCTTCATCCTGGGTATTACAGGAGGCACAGGAGGAGAAGTAACGGATTTTTCCTTCAATCTTCTCTAGATTTTTCTGTAATTCCTCCATCTGCCGCTTCACCTGATCCCGCTGCCGGATGAGGATATCCACGCGCTTTCTGCGGTCCGGGTCGCCCTGCATGCTCCAGCCGATGAACGTGCGGATATCGCGGATGTGCATCCCGGTATTTTTCAGGCAGCAGATGAGGCGCAGCCACTCCAGATCCCCCTCCGAAAACCGGCGGATGCCGCCCTCTGTCCGCTCGACGAACGGCAGGAGCCCTTCCTTATCGTAGTACCGGATAGTGTATTTGGAGAGATGCGTCATCTCCGAGACCTGCGCGATGGTATAGGGCATATTCCAAATCCCTCCCTGGGTTTAACGGTGTTTTCCCTTAATTAGAGTATACTCAAATAAAAAAGTGATGTCAACCGCAATTTGGGGCTTGACTTAGAGCGCACTCGATAGGATATGCTGAAAGACAGTGTGGCAACGTTATACAGGAAAGGTTGGAGGAGAATGCAGTACAGAGAGTTTGGAAAGACGGGGGTAAAGGTCTCGGCGCTCGGCTTTGGATGTATGCGCCTGCCGGTCATCGGCGGCGTGAATACGCAGATCGAGGAGGAAGAGGCCGCCCGCATGCTGCGCACAGCCATCGACAGGGGGGTCAACTATGTCGATACCGCGTACCCCTATCACGGCGGAGAGAGCGAGAAGTTTGTCGGCCGCGCACTCCAGGACGGGTACCGCGAAAAGGTCTATCTGGCGTCAAAGAGCCCGGTATTCAGCATCACCAAGGAGGAGGACTTTGAAAACTTCCTCCAGACACAGCTGGAGCGTCTTCAGACAGATCACATCGACTTCTACCTGCTTCACGCGCTCGACGCGGACCGGTGGGAAAATGTCGTGAAGAAATTCGATCTGCTCACGAAGATCCGCCGCGCGAAGGAAGATGGCCGGGTGCGCCACATCGGCTTCTCGTTCCACGACGGAGCCGAGGCATTTATCCGCATCCTCGATGAGTTCGAGGACTGCGAGTTCTGCCAGATCCAGTATAATTATATCGACGTGGAGCATCAGGCCACGCAGAAGGGGCTTGAGGAAGCGGCCCGGCGGGGGCTCGGCGTCGTGGTGATGGAGCCGCTGCTCGGCGGGAAGCTCGCCTCCCCTCCGGCGCAGGTGGCCAAAGCTCTCTCCCCGGCGCGTACACCGGTGGAATGGGCGCTCGATTTTGTGTGGCATCAGGCCGGCGTGGGGCCGGTGCTCAGCGGGATGTCCACCATGCAGCAGACGCTCGACAACCTCGACTATGCGTCCCGTTCGTCGGCAGGGATGCTCTCCGGCGAGGAACTCGGCATGTTCGCCGAGGCCCGGCGTGTCTATGAGACGATGGCGTTCGTACCGTGCACGAAGTGCGCGTACTGCATGCCGTGTCCGTTCGGGCTTGATATACCGAAAATATACGAATCGTATAACATGAGCGCGTCGGCTTCGCCGGATAAGGCGCTCGAAGCGTATAACGCGCTCGCTGTCGGCGCGGATGCCTGCCGCCAGTGCGGGAAGTGCCTGGGCGTGTGCCCGCAGCACATCGATCCGAAGGAGTCCATGGCGCAGGCCGCCGCGTTCTTCCAGGATCTGCGGGAGAAAAAGGCGAAGAAATAACCGCACTATACGTGGGCGGCAATTTTCAAAAATATCTCTATGACTGCGCCGCAGAAGGCCTGCACTTATGGCTTTCTGCGGCGCATCGTATTGCTGCCGTCATGTCAAAAATAAGGAAGCGGCGGACAAAATTGGCGTTTCGGTTGACAGGGATGGATAATTCCTCTAAAATGGATTTAACAGAGAACGTTTTTACTGCGTGAAGGGGATGGGATCATGATGTACATCGGCGTGGATCTGGGAACCTCCGCCGTCAAGCTGCTGCTTGTGGACGCCGGAGGGCAGATTTTGAAGACGGTATCGAAGGAATACCCGCTCGAATCTCCGCAGCCGGGATGGAGCCAGCAGAACCCGGAGGACTGGCGGAAGGCGGTGCTGGAGGGCATCCCGGAGCTGCTCTGCGGGTTCGACAGAAGCCAGGTTGCGGGCATCGGCTGCGGCGGGCAGATGCACGGGCTTGTTACACTGGATAAGAGCGGCCGGGTGATCCGCCCGGCTATCCTCTGGAACGACGGGCGGACAGCCAAACAGGTCGAATATCTCAACAACGAAGTCGGGCGCGAAAAGCTCTCCCGGCTGACAGCGAACATCGCCTTTGCGGGCTTCACGGCGCCCAAGCTCCTCTGGATGCGCGAAAACGAGCCGGAGAACTTCGCCCGCATCGCGAAAGTCATGCTCCCGAAGGACTACATCAACTATATTCTCACAGGCGTCCACTGCTGCGATTATTCCGACGCCTCCGGCATGCTGCTTCTTGATGTGGAGCACCGCTGCTGGAGCGAGGAGATGCTATCCATCTGCGGCGTGCGAAAGGATCAGATGCCCGCACTGTTCGAGAGCTATGAGATTGTCGGCACGCTCCTGCCGGATGTGGCGAAGGCGCTGGGACTGCCGGAAACTGTCCGGGTCGCCGCGGGCGCGGGGGACAACGCGGCAGCGGCGGTCGGCACCGGGGTCGTGGGCAAGGGCGGATGCAACATCAGCCTCGGCACGTCCGGGACAATTTTCATCTCCTCTGACACGTTCGGCGTCGATCCGCACAACGCTCTGCACGCGTTCGCCCATGCCGACGGCGGCTGGCACCTGATGGGGTGCATGCTCTCGGCGGCGTCGTGCAATAAGTGGCTGTGTGAGGACATTCTGGGCACGTCCGACTATGCTGCGGAGCAGGCGGATGTCCTGCCCGAGAAGCTCGGGGAGAACCATGTCTACTTCCTGCCCTACCTGATGGGCGAGCGCAGCCCCATCAACGACACCAACGCCCGCGGCACGTTCACCGGCATCACCATGGACACCACCCGCGCCGACCTTGTCCAGGCGGTGCTCGAGGGGGTCGCCTTCGCTATCCGGGATTCGTTTGAGGTGGCGAAGAAGCTGGGGATTTCCATCCCGTCCGCAAAAATCTGCGGCGGCGGAAGCAAGTCGGCGTTGTGGCGGGAGATCTTTGCGAATGTGCTGGGCATCCCGCTCGAACTCCTCAAGACGGAGCAGGGCCCCGGCTATGGCGGCGCGATGCTCGCGATGGTGGGCTGCGGGGAGTACGCGAGTGTCCAAGCCGCGGCGGACGCCCTTGTAAAGGTCGCCTCGACAGAAAGCCCCAGCCCGGCATTGACGCAGAAGTATGAAGCACGCTACCAGCGCTTTAAACAGATCTATCCCGCCTGCCGGGAGCTGTTTGCGGCTCTGGCACAATAAAAAGGAGAGGTTAAACATGAACATTCCTGAGGTAAAGCTCGGCATAATCGCGGTCTCCCGCGACTGCTTCCCCATCGCGCTTTCGACAAAGCGCCGGCAGGCCATCGCGGCTGCCTATGGCGAGGGGCTCTATGAGTGCCCTGTCACGGTGGAGAACGAGAAGGATGCCCAGCGCGCGATCGAGGACGTGCGTGCGCACGGGGTGAACGCACTGGTGGTTTTCCTGGGAAATTTCGGCCCGGAGACACCGGAGACGCTCCTGTGCAAAAAGTTCCACGGCCCGGTCATGTATGTGGCCGCCGCCGAGGGGGACGGCGATCTCATCAACGGCCGCGGCGACGCGTACTGCGGCATGCTCAACTGCTCCTATAACCTCGGCATGCGCCATCTTAAGGCGTACATTCCGGAGTACCCTGTCGGGACAGCGGAGGAGTGCGCGCAGATGATGAAGGAGTTTGTCCCCATTGCGCGCGCCATCATCGGCGTGCGGAGCCTCAAGATCATCACCTTCGGCCCGCGCCCGCAGGACTTCTTCGCCTGCAACGCGCCGATTAAGGGGTTGTACGAGATGGGCGTTGAGGTGGAGGAGAATTCCGAGCTCGACCTGCTCGTCTCCTACAAGGCGCACGCCGGGGATCAGCGGATTCCGGCCATTATGGCGGAGATGGTGGAGGAGATGGGCGAGGATAAGCTCTACCCCGACCTCCGTGAGCGGATGGCGCAGTTTGAACTGACACTTCTCGACTGGGCCGAGGCGCATAAGGGCGATCGCAAATACGTCGCCTTTGCGGACAAGTGCTGGCCCGCGTTCCCGTCGCAGTTCGGGTTCGAGCCGTGCTACGTCAACTCCCGCCTGGCGGCGAAGGGCATCCCGGTGGCGTGCGAGGTGGATATCTACGGCGCTTTAAGCGAGTACATCGGCTCCTGCATCACCGGCGACGCGGTCACGCTCCTCGACATCAACAACTCCGTGCCGAAGTCCATCTATGAGGAGGACATTGCCGGGAAGTTCGAGTACGACATCAAGGACACCTTCATGGGCTTCCACTGCGGCAATACGCCCAAGTGCAAAATGTGTGCGGGATGCGCTGTCAAATACCAGCTCATCCAGAACCGCCTGCTTGAGGACGGCGGAACCCCCGACTTTACCCGCGGCACGCTTGAGGGAGATATCGCCCCCTCGGATATCACTTTCTACCGCCTCCAGTGCGACAGCGAGGGGAATCTCCGCTCGTACATCGCTGAGGGCGAGGTCCTGCCCGTGGCGACGCGTTCGTTCGGCGGCATCGGCGTCTTTGCCATCCCCGAGATGGGCCGCTTTTACCGGCACGTGCTTGTCCAGAAGCGCTATCCGCACCACGGCGCGGTGGCGTTCTCGCACTGCGGCAAGGCCATGTTCGAGGTCTTTAAGTATCTCGGCGTTCCGGATATCGCCTTTAACCAGCCGAAAACGCTCCCGTATCCGACAGAGAATCCCTGGGCGTAATCTGCCGCGCCATTTACCGCGAAGCGGTAAATGACTGGAAAAATGATTTTTGACTTTGGGAGAAGTCAAATTTTGCCCGCTGCGCGGCCAAAACCATCATTTTTCTAAAAGGGTAAGGTTATCGCAGCAAAGGACAAGAGGAAATATGGCGTTTACAGGAGGCCGCTGCTTATTGCAGCGGCCTCCTTCTTGCGATGATGGTCGGCGCGTGGTATACTGTCCAAAACGGACAGAGAGAGGGATGCCAAAATGAATACACCCACAGAGACTGCACAGAGTTATACTGCCGCAGGTGCGGCGAAAACCTGCCTCCCGTTGGGGAAATGCCTGCTTCTTGCCGTGCTGGCAGGAGTCTATATCGGGCTGGCGGGATTGGGGGCGTCCGTCATGTCGGCCTGCGCGCTGGACGCCGGGGCGGCGCGGATCCTTTCCGCCAGCGTCTTTCCGGCGGGACTGGCTATGGTGATCCTCGCCGGGAGCGAGCTCTTTACCGGGGACTGCCTCATCCTTATCCCTGTCCTGGCGGGGAAGGCTTCTCCCGCCGCGTTCCTGCGCTGTCTGGGGATCGTCTATCTCGGGAACTTCGCCGGCGGCCTTCTGGTAGCCGCGCTGGCGGCGTACAGCCATGTCTTTTCCCTCCTTGACGGCGCTCTCGCCGCCGGAGCCGCCGCCACGGCCGCGCAGAAATGCGCCCTCCCTTTCGGCGACGCATTCCTGCGCGGGTTCGTCTGCAATGTCTTGGTTTGCGCGGCGGTGTGGATGGCGTTGTCCGCCGAAAGCGCCGGGGGGAAAGTCGCGGCGCTGTACGGCCCCATCTTCCTTTTTGTTTTGTGCGGCTTCGAGCACTGCGTCGCCAATATGTACTATATCCCCGCCGGACTTCTGGCGCTGAGGGAATACAGCCTCTCCGGCGAAGCCTACACCGCGCTGACATGGGGAAATTATCTGTTTAGGAACCTGCTCCCGGTGACGCTTGGAAATCTGGCCGGCGGCCTTCTGTTCGCGGGAAGCTACTGGAGCATCTGCTTAAAGGGCGGAGAAAAGGCGGCGCCTGAAAAACAATAAAAACAGCGTTCGGGATACTGACTTGTATAAACGCTTCTGATTGCGGAAAGAATAGAGGACAGAAGTGAGGTGAAAACAATGAGCAATCAGAATTTCTCGAATGAAAACAACAATCAGCAGAACCAGAACAGCAGGAATCAGCAGAGCCAGAACAAAAAGCAGAATCAGCAGTCGAATTCCCGCAACGAGTTCGAGCAGCAGAATAAGCAGAACCAGAACGAATCCCGCTAACGGGAGTAATGGGAGTATAGCCGATGCGGCATGGCCGCGTTGGCTGTAAGGCCGGGAAAAGGCCGCCGCCGTTCCGCTTCTCCGAAAGAGAAACGTCCGGCAGCGGCCTTTTTCATATCCGGTTTTTTTTTACGGCCCTGCATGGCCGCACGGCCCGGGGACTATTTGCTCACCACGGAAATCCGCTCCCGGATGTGGTGCCCGCCGGTGATTTCATCCACCATGGCGATGGCGTAGTCGGCGTAGCTGATGACACTTTCCCCTTTGCTGTTCAGGGTGAGCTCCTCGCCGCCCAGCGTATATTCTCCGGTGCGTTCTCCCTCCGCCTGGAAGTCCCCGGCCGGGCTGAGATAGGTCCAGCGGACGTCGCTGCGCCGGCGCAGCTCTCCCAGAGCCTGGGCCATAGCGGTGGCCAGCGGCTTAAACGCTTCGGGAAAGCCGGGGACGTCGGCCACCGTGGCGGTGCGTTCCGGACCAACATACAGGCTCCCGGCGCCGCCCACGACCAGAAGACGCGTATCGGTACCGCTGAGGATGTCGCACAGGTGCCTGAGCGTGGCACTGTGCTGATCCAGCGTGTCCGGCGTCCAGGCGCCGAAAGCGTCCACTACCGCGTCGAAGCCTCTGAGGTCGGCGGCGGTCAGGTCAAACAGATCCTTCACAATTGCCTTGCCGGCGGCGGATTTGTTCTCCCCGCGCACTATGGCGGTGACATCCAGCCCGCGGTCCGCGGCTTCTTTGGCGATTAAGCGGCCGGCCTTTCCGTTAGCGCAGATAACAGCGATTTTCATGTAATGTACCTCCCGTAAATGATGGCTTTGTTTTGTGTGTCGGGGTGTTTCCCTTCGTTGTCTGTATCATAACAGACCGCCGGGCCGCTGAGAAGTACGCACAATATTGTGGCATAGGCACCCGAATGTAACAATTAGGCGGTTACCGGGAGGAAACGATTGGATGACTCCGGGAGTTCCCGGCATTTGGCCGGACGAAAAAATTTTTTTCCATTCCCTTGATTCCGGTACGGGAGATACAGTAAAATAGAGCTGTACGGTATTTTATGACCGCATGAACCGAGAGACGGGAGGAATCATGATGGAGGCAAAGCTGCCCGCCTGCCCTGTAGAAACAACCCTGACGCTGATCAGCGACAAGTGGAAGGTGCTCATTATCCGGGACCTGCTGCCGGGAACCAAGCGGTTTGGGGAACTGAAAAAATCCATCGGCGGCGTGAGCCAGAAGGTGCTGACCGCCCAGCTCCGGCAGATGGAGGAGAGCGGCCTGCTTACCCGGACAGTCTATCCGGAGGTGCCGCCGCGGGTGGAATACACACTGACAGAGCTGGGGAACAGCCTGAAGCCGGTTTTAGACGCGCTCTGGGACTGGGGAGAGGGATATAAAGCCAAAAGAGCATAACAAAACGCGGCAGGGGCCGGTAATCCCCTGCCGCGTTTTATTTCGGAAGACAGCCGCAGCCCTGCCGCGGCCGCCTGAAATCAGGACAAAACAGCGAGAACAGCCCCGGCCAGCTCACACGGGGCAGAGACGACAGCGTCGGCCCCGGCGGCGCGGAGCTCCGCTTCCCCTCTGAACCCCCACGCGCACCCGACAGCGGGCAGCGACGCATGATGTCCGGTGAGGATGTCCACGTCGCTGTCGCCCACATACACGGCCCCGTCCGCTCCGGCGCCGCACAGCTGGAGCACCTCGCGCACGGCTGTCGGATCGGGCTTTAAGGGGATGCCCTCCCGCTGGCCGAACACGGCGGCGAAGCGGTCCCCCAGAAGGGTGCGGACCATTCTTCCGGTGAACACGTCCGGCTTATTGGAGAGGACAGCGAGGGTAACGCCCTTTTCCCGCAGCGCATCGAGCGCCTCCGGGATGCCGTCATAGGGGCGGGAGGCGTCGAGAAAATGCTCGCTGTAGTACGCGTTAAAGAGGGAACGCATGCGGTCAATGGTCTCCTCGCTCCGCTCCTCCTCCGGGAGCGCGCCCTCCATTAAGCGCCGCGCACCGCGCCCCACAAGAAAGCGGTATTCGTCCCGCGTGTGGGGCGGATATCCACAGACGGACAGCGCATGGTTGGTCGCCGCGGCGAGATCGCCGAGCGTATCCACGAGCGTGCCGTCCAAATCGAAAACAGCGGTCAAATCGGTCCCTTCTCTCTTTCAGCCTGTCCGGATACGTACAGAATATCGATAAGCGCTTTTCCGCACAGGCGGCCCTTTCCACGGATGGGCCGGTTCAGTTTGTCTGGCGTGAGCCAGCCGGTCCGAAAAAATCGGAATCCGCCTCCTGCGGCTCAGGTTCGGGCGGCGCCTCCTCCGGCTGCCGGGTTCGCGCTGTCACACCCGCGCTGATGTACAGGTGACCCTGTGTCTCGCGCACAGCCTCCTCCAGAGCCGCGATGCGGCGATCCACATCCTCCATTGTCCGGGCGGCGAACGAACGGAGCTGCCCGACCGACGCGTCCACCTCGTCCACCTGGCGGCACAGCCCGTAGATGTGCTCCATCGACTCGCGGGCGATGTCCTCCGCCTGCGCCCGCGCACGGCCCACAATGGAGTCGGCCTGGTTCTGCGCTTCCACCATTACCAGCCCCACCTGGGTGATGGCGCCATCGTACTTGCGGGAGCGCTCGTTCGCTTCGGTTAGATCCCGTTCAAAGGCATCCGCCCGCGCGCGCGCTTCCCGGAGATCCTTTTCGAGCGCATCCGCCCGCGCGCGCTCCTGCTCGAGTGTCTGTTCGAGAAGCCGCAGGCGTGCATTCTTTTCGCGGAGCTCCGCCTGCGCGGAGTCATCTGCCTGTGTATGGCTCTCCGCCTCCTGCAGGCGCTCTTCCGCCTCCCGGAGACGTGCCGCCAAATCGTCCGCCTGGGAGGCGAACTGGCCCCGCTCGAGTTCGAGCGCGTCCGCGCGGCGCTTAAATTCCGCTTCCTTTTTCTGCTGCTGCGCGATGAGATCGTCTACATAGCTGAGGACCGACTGCTTGTCAAAGCCGCCGAATACGCTTGTTTTGAAGATGCCTTCTGATTCCATGGCACGTCCTCCTTCTTTTTTCCGCCGTTATACCAGCCGCGCGATGTGCTCCTCCCGCTCGCCGGGGAGCAGGTCGATGGGCGGCAGCTCGATCATCGTGTAGCAGCCGGGGACCTGGCGTGTCGCAGCGCGGGCACAGGCAACCATCACCTGTGAGGTGAGCGCCGGGTTATTGATGAGCATGTCGAACGAGAAGCGCTGGGCGTGTGTCTTGCCCGAGACGCCCTTGCGCTCAATGTGGACACCGTGCCCCTTGTCGCGCACACTGTCCACGCTCTCGACAAACTGGATGTGGACCTCATCGTGCTTAAAGTAATCGTCCTCGAGGATTTTGCGTTCGACAAGGCGGGAATCGTACCCCTCCTCGCACTCGACATAGCACATCCTGCGGTGGAGCCCCGAGCCCTTGGGGATGGTGATGGAGACCGCGTCCTTCACCCCCGGCACAGCCCGCAGCGCGACGGAGTGCCCCATACTCATCCCCGGGCCGAAATTCGTGTAGGTGATGCCCTTCGGGGCGCACGCCTCAAGGATAGTGCGCACCACCGAGTCGCTGCCCGGATCCCACCCGGCGGCGACAACAGCCACCGCGCCATGCGCTTTGGCGATGGGGTCGAGCGTCCCGCGCAGCATTGGGATCTGCGCGTGGATGTCGAAGCTGTCCACGGTATGGATGCCCTTTTCCAGATACTTCTCGGCGATCTCCCGCATCGTTCGGGTGGGCGTGCACAGGAGCGCCACATCCGGGCGGGAGGAGAGATTTTCCACATCGTCGACAATCTCCACGTTTGTCAGCGCCTTGTGCAGCGGGTGCCCCTGTGTGGAGCGGCGCACCACGCCGCACAGTGTAAAGTCCGGCGCGGCCTCCACCGCTTCGACCATCGCCCGGCCGATGTTGCCGTACCCGATAATTGCCGCCTTAATCATTCCGTTTCCCCTTTCCGTTTCTCTGTCTTTTCTGAGTGAAGCGACTGTGGTACAACCGGCCATACCCGCAGGGCGGCCGAATCAGTCAGAGTATAGTGGTTATTATACCACAAAAGCGAAGCGATTGTGGTATAATCGGCCATGCCCGTAGGGCGGCCGAATCAATCAGGTATAATAACCGCTTTGCGGTTATTATACCATGTTCTGTTCTGCCGCGCAAGAAAAGTGCGGGGTGCAGTCGTACCATGGAGAACATTGACAAACCGTGCCGAAGAATAAAGAATGAATACGGCGCTGTGATAACGGCAGGCGGCCGGCCGCACCACCCGAGAGGGAAGGTGCCGCTATGCGGATTACATTACATATTAGAATCTTTACGGTCACAATCATCGTAAAACACAGAAACCGCCACTCGGCCAAGTGACGGCTTCTCTTTAGAAATCTCATCTGAGTCGGGCTGACCGCTTGTCGCAGCGCCCTTCCTGTATTTTTATTATATCCATATATAGCTGGTTTTGTCAATACAGAGACCGGCTTGTGAGACATTTCGAGATTTGGAGGATTTCGGAAAATGGGAATGAATCCGGCAGAATTTGTTAAATATTTATCAAAGAATGGCAGGTTTGGGAGGAATTTAAGAAAAAAAACGTTCAATTCGGTGTTCCAGCCATAGACGGGAACGGGGAGAATCTGATATAATAAAAACAATGTTTGCAGAGCGATTGTTATTTTTTTCACTAAAACCGACAGCGCCCTGCGATTTTCGCAAGGAGGTACATAGGGACATGGCAAATACCATCAGTTCTTTAAAGTTCTCAGGGACAAAGGAACAGGAGGCCGAGCTGAAGAAGGTCATTGCCGAGTACAAGGATCAGAAGGGCGCGCTTATGCCGATTATGCAGCACGCGCAGGAGATCTACGGCTACCTGCCCATCGAAGTGCAGACGATGATCGCCGAGGGGCTGGATATTCCGCTCGAGGAGGTTTACGGCGTCGCCACATTTTATGCGCAGTTCGCTCTGAACCCGAAGGGGCGCTATAAAATCAGCGTCTGCCTCGGAACGGCGTGCTACGTCAAGGGCAGCGGCGAAGTGTACGAGCGGCTTCAGACGATTCTGGGCATTAAAGGCGGCGAGTGCACGCCTGACGGCAAGTTCTCCCTAGAGGCGTGCCGGTGTGTCGGCGCGTGCGGCCTGGCCCCGGTCATGATGATAAACGACGAGGTCTACGGCCGCCTGAATCCGGACGATGTAGAGGACATCCTGAACCGTTACAACGATAAGTAAACGCGGCCATGATGCAGGAACTTTCGCTCAACATCCTGGATATCGCCGAAAACTCCGTGAAGGCGAAGGCGAGCCTTGTCGAAATCACGGTGGAGGAGGACGAGGCGGCGGACCTGATGCGGATCATTATCGCCGACAACGGCTGCGGTATGACGCCGGAGGTTGTCGCCCGTGTGAGCGACCCGTTCTACACCACGCGGACAACGCGCAAGGTGGGGCTGGGCGTGCCGTTTGTGAAGATGGCGTGCGAGATGACCGGCGGGACCTTTTCCATCGACTCCACTGTCGGGGAAGGGACTACGCTGAGAGCCAGCCTCGGACTCCACAACATCGACCGTTCGCCGCTCGGGGATATAGCGTCCACCATCGCGAGCCTTGTGCAGTGCAATCCGGACATTGACTTTGTCTACACGCACCGCACCGGCGAGGGGGAGATGTGCGCCGATACGCGTGAATTCCGCGCCGTGCTCGAGGGGGTGCCCCTCTCGAATCCCGAGGTGGTTTCGTTTATCCGGGAATATATAGCAGAGCATCTAACAGAGATTAAGGGAGGTCTTATCTGATATGAAAAGTTTAGCTGAACTGCAGGCCCTGCGCGACAAGATGAAGAATAATATGGGCATCCGCAATGACGACGAGGCCAAGGCCCGCATCGTTGTGGGCATGGCCACCTGCGGCATCGCCGCCGGCGCGCGCCCCGTCCTCGCCGCATTTACCGACGAGGTCTCTAAGCGCGGCCTCAACGACGTCGCCGTCGGACAGACCGGCTGCATCGGCATCTGCCAGTATGAGCCCGTGGCCGAGGTCTTCATGCCCGGTCAGGAGAAGGTCACTTATGTTAAAATGACTGAGGAAAAAGCGCGCCGCGTTGTCGCCGAGCACATTGTCAACGGCAACGTCGTGACCGAATACACCATCGGCGCAAACGCAAAGTAAGGAGGAAACGCAATGTATCGTTCCCATGTGCTGATCTGCGGCGGCACGGGCTGCACCTCTTCCGGCAGCGCACAGGTCATCGACGCGCTCGAAAAAGAGCTGAAAAAGAATGATCTCGAAAACGAGATTAAGGTTATCCGCACCGGCTGCTTCGGCCTGTGCGCGCTCGGCCCCATCATGGTTGTCTATCCCGAGGGCGCGTTCTATTCCATGGTCCGGCCGGAGGACATCCCCGAAATCGTATCCGAGCATCTGCTCAAGGGCCGTATCGTCAAGCGCCTTCTGTACCAGGAGACCGTTGAGGCCGATACCATCAAGACCCTCGACAACACCGATTTCTACCGCAAGCAGATGCGTGTCGCGCTCAAGAACTGCGGTGTCATCGATCCGGAAAATATCAACGAGTATATCGCCTACGACGGCTATCAGGCGCTCGGCAAGGTCCTCACCGAGATGACTCCGGCACAGGTTATCGACACCATCAAGGCTTCCGGTCTGCGCGGACGCGGCGGCGCCGGCTTCCCGACGGGGCTCAAATGGAGCTTCGCCGCCAAGTACGACAACGACCAGAAATACGTTTGCTGCAACGCCGACGAGGGCGACCCGGGCGCGTTCATGGACCGTTCCATCCTTGAGGGCGACCCGAACGTACTGATTGAGGCCATGGCCATCGCGGGCTATGCCATCGGCGCAAGCCAAGGCTATGTCTACATCCGCGCGGAGTACCCCATCGCCGTTAAGCGCCTGTCCATCGCTATCAAGGAAGCGCGCGAGATGGGCTTCCTCGGCAAGGACATCTTCGGCTCCGGCTTCGACTTCGATCTCGACATCCGCCTTGGATCCGGCGCGTTTGTCTGCGGCGAGGAAACCGCGCTGATGACCTCCATCGAGGGGCACCGCGGCGAGCCGCGCCCGCGCCCGCCGTTCCCGGCTGAGAAGGGCCTGTTCCAGAAGCCGAGTGTCCTCAATAACGTGGAGACATATGCGAACATCCCGCAGATCATCCTCAGGGGCGCGGAGTGGTTCGCCTCCATCGGTACCGAGAAGAGCAAGGGCACGAAGGTCTTCGCCCTCGGCGGCAAAATCAACAACACCGGCCTCGTCGAGGTCCCCATGGGCACCACGCTGCGCACCATCGTTGAGGAAATCGGCGGCGGCATCCCGAATGGGAAGAAGTTTAAGGCCGCGCAGACGGGCGGCCCCTCCGGCGGGTGCATCCCGGCCGAGCATCTCGATGTACCTATCGACTACGACAACCTCATCGCCATCGGCTCGATGATGGGATCGGGCGGCCTCATTGTTATGGACGAGGACACCTGCATGGTGGATATCGCGAAGTTCTTCCTCGAGTTCACGGTCGACGAGAGCTGCGGCAAGTGCACGCCGTGCCGCATCGGCACCAAGCGCATGTATGAGCTGCTCGATAAGATCTCCAAGGGCAAGGCCCGCATGGAGGATCTTGACCAGCTCGATAAGCTCGCGCACTACATTAAGGAGAACTCCCTGTGCGGCCTCGGCCAGACAGCCCCGAACCCGGTTCTCTCCACCATCCGCTACTTCCGCGACGAGTACGTGGCGCACATCAAGGATAAGCGCTGCCCGGCCGGCGTGTGCAAGGAACTGATGAACTACTACATTGACGAGACCAAGTGCAAGGGCTGCACGCTCTGCGCTCGGAACTGCCCGGTGGGAGCCATCAGCGGCAATGTCAAGGAACCGCACATCATCAATCGCAGCAAGTGCATCAAGTGCGGCGCCTGCATGGAGAAGTGCAAGTTCGGCGCGATTGAGAAACACTGAGAAAGGGTGTGTGCCTGAAAATGGGAACGGAACAGAAAATGGTCAATATCAAGATAAACGGCATGCCGTATACCGTGCCGGAGGGCATCAGCATCCTCGACGCGGCCAAACAGAACGGCATCGACATCCCCACGCTGTGCTACCTGCGCGACATCAATGAGATCGGCGCCTGCCGCATCTGCGTGGTGGAGGTCAAGGGCGCGCGTTCGCTCGTGGCGGCGTGCGTGTACCCGGTGAACGAGGGGATGGAAATCATCACCAATTCGGAGAAGATCCACGAGTCCCGGAAGATGACGCTCGAGCTTATCCTCTCCAACCACGAGAAATCCTGCCTGTTCTGCGTGCGCAGCGGATCGTGCGAACTGCAGAAGCTCGCGCAGGAATACGGCCTCGACGATCCGATGGCTTGGGCCGGCGAGCAGAACCGGTATGAAATTGATGAGAGCGCTGTCCACATGTGGCGCAACAATAACAAGTGCATCCTGTGCCGCCGCTGCTCGGCTGTCTGCGCGAAGACGCAGGCCGTGGGCGTCATCGGCGCGAACAACCGTGGGTTCAAGACGCATATCGGCCAGGCGTTCGAATTGGATCTGGCGGAGGTGCCGTGCGTGAGCTGCGGGCAGTGCATCACCGTCTGCCCGGTGGGCGCTATCGGCGAGAAGGACGACGGCCCGAAGGTGACGGCCGCCATCCGCGACCCGGAGAAGTTCGTCTGCGTGCAGACAGCTCCGTCCGTGCGCGCGACGCTCGGCGAAGAGTTTGGCCTGCCGGTCGGGACAAACGTCGAGGGCAAGATGGCCGCGGCGCTGCGGCGTCTCGGGTTCGACAAGGTGTTCGACACCGACTTCGGCGCGGACCTCACCATTATGGAAGAGGCCAACGAGCTTGTGGAGCGCGTGAAGAACGGCGGCAAGCTGCCGATGATCACGTCCTGCTCGCCCGGGTGGATCAACTTCTGCGAGATGTATTACCCGGATATGCTTGAGAACCTCTCGAGCTGCAAGAGCCCGCAGCAGATGTTCGGCGGCATCCTCAAGACTTACTACGCTGAGAAGGCGGGGATCGATCCGAAGAAGATCGTGAGCGTGTCGGTCATGCCGTGCACGGCCAAGAAGTACGAGATCGGCCGCGCGGATCAGAGCGCCGCGGGCGTGCCGGATCTGGATATCTCGATCACCACCCGTGAGCTCGCGCGCATGATCCGCCGCGCCGGCATCGACTTTGCGAACCTGCCCGAGGAGAAGTTCGATTCTCCGCTCGGCATCGGTTCGGGCGCCGGACACATCTTCGGCGCGACCGGCGGCGTCATGGAGGCCGCGCTTCGTACGGCGGCGGAGTGGATCACCGGCCAGCCCGGTGCTCCGCTCGAGTTCCACGAGGTCCGCGGCACCGAGGGCGTCAAGGAAGCGAGCTACAAGCTTGGTGACCTGGAGGTCAAGGTGGCTGTCACCAGCGGGCTCGTCAACGCGCGCAAGGTGCTCGACGCTGTGAAGAACGGCGAGAAGGATTACACGTTCATCGAAGTTATGGCGTGCCCGGGCGGATGCGTCAACGGCGGCGGCCAGCCATATCAGCCCGCGAGCGTGCGGAACTTCACCGACCTTAAGGCTCTGCGCGCCAAGGCCCTCTATGATGAGGACGCCGGTATGGAGCTGCGCCGTTCGCATGAGAACCCGGCCATTAAGAAGCTCTATGAGGAGTTCCTTGAGAAGCCCGGCAGCCATGTCGCGCATAAGGTGCTGCATACCACGTATAAGCCCCGCAAGCGCTACGACATCAAGGAGAAATAAGTTTCCCGAAAATTTGCAGAGGCGGCAGGATGTTGATCCCGCCGCCTCTGTTTTTTAAAATATTTTCTTGACGATGAGGGATTATCCTTATAGAATAAATATAGAATAGTTAAAGAGGTGAGCCTTGATGTATATAAAGTCCTCCACCGCATTACGCAACGATTATAATGAAATTGCCAAACTGGCCTGGGAAACTTCTGAGCCGATTTATATTACAATTGATGGGATCGGAAGCACAGGAACTGGAGCTTCGGCGGGATCATTATCGAAAACTGATCACTGGGGATTATCTCACATTATACCACTTTATAGATGATGAATCTGTCATTGATCATATATTTCATGGACGGCAGGATTACCGGGGCTGTTTTACAAAATGGATGGAGAAATCAAACCGGGAATAGCTTAGCATACAAAAAGGCGCTCCCCTTACGGGAACGCCTTTTTGTATGCTTTAAGGGATAATTTAATTTTTCTTAAACTCTCCCTCAGAAATCACGATATACCCGCCGGTGGTGGTGGAGAAGTGGAGATATCCGGCCTTGTCGACAAAACACTTCGGCTCTTTGATACGGGAGAAGCTGTTGTTCGCGGCGTCGTAAGCGTAGAATACGAGGGCTTCGGTATCCATCCCCTCCACGAGGGACGCTCTGGTGGCGACCTCCACCTCCACGCCGAGCTCCCCCTCCTCCATCAGGCGCAGGACAGCCATCTTGTTTTGATAAAACTTCTGGAAGCGCTGGAGCATCGCCGCTTCGGAGACGGACACATGCAGATCCATCCCCTCCCGCGCGCCGGTCGGGAGGTAGACCCGGCTCTGGACGCTCTTCCCGCTGAGCGTATCCACCTGGGACGCGGCCCCCGTCCTCTTCGCGCCGGACGCCGTGGAGGAAGAGACGTAGCGGTCCTTCTCTGTCAGGCGTTCGCTGTCGGAAATTTTCGAGGGGACGAAAATGATTAACTGATAATCCTCATTCCCCTTCCCAACGAGGATCATCTTATCCGGATCGGTGTCGTAACTCTCATCGGTATTGGTGATATCCACGAGCCACCATTCGCCGTCGAGCCAGACCATGTTCCACATGTGCGGCCCAGCGATGCACAGCCCCTCCACGAGCAGGCAGTCGATGCCCGAGCGGTCGCACAGATATTTGAATGCCTTGGAGTACCCCTCGCACACGCTCAGGGTTTCCGGATCCCCGTCGAAGACGCTCGTGAGCTGGAACGCTTTGGTGTAGTCCTTCCCGAGGACGACATCGTAATCATAGGCGGTGAGCTTACAGATTTCGTCCGCGAAATAGCGCACGGCAGCCTCTGTGCCCTCTGGGCGGTTTTTGAGGATCCGCGCCGCCTCCTTAAAATCGGTCTTCGGAGAGAGGTTCAGCTTCCAGTAATCGACACCGTCCGCTGTGGTCATTTTGCTTCCGCGGTAGTCGGGGATGACGTCGAAAGCGAGGTACATGTCAGCGGTTTTCTTCTCCTTATCATATGTACAGGAGAAGGCGACACCGGACGGTTTGTCCCACCAGTAGACGACGTCTGTCAGATTATCCTTGACAGCGGAGAGGATCTTCTCCACATCCTCCGGAACAGGCTCGGCCGGGACAGGGCAGGACACCCGGACATAAGAGGTTTCCGCCTGGCGGATCTGCCCGGCGAGCGCCTCATAGAGGACCTTCGCGCTCCCGGTGAGGACATCCTCCTCCCGGAGGGTGCGGTAGGACGGGGCGGCCGTTTCAGCCGCCGGGACGGGGATCCCCATTCCGAAGAACAGGGTGGCCGCGAGCAGAACGGCGCCCATACGGGCAGAACGTTTCATAACTGTTCCTCCTTGAAAAGTCGGCGGACTAGTGCCGCGGGTGTGTGCGGACCACGAGGATAGCCTTCACAATGGCGGCGGTGGCTTCGGCATACATTTCTTTGGTGAGGAGTACGTCCGCCTGCTCCGGATCAGTGACGACATACTTCGGGCGCAGGTTGTTGAGCGCGATGGCGGCAGCATCCTTGCGGCATTTGTTGCACTTACAGCAGTTAAATTTGTCAAACGCGGAGTCAAGCTTTTCGGTGACGAGGAGTTCCATCAGGTTGATGACCTCTGCGGAGTTTTTTTCATGGACCTGTACGCCCCCCCGGCGCAGAAGCCCCTCCGGCGGTGCAGACGGCACGGCCGCCGGCGAAGAAGCCTCCCCCTCCTCCGGCGTTTCAGGGGCGCCCTCGCGGTAGAGATCGGCGAGGCCTGTCGGCATAATTTTGCTGTACATGATGTCCTTGTCGATTTCGCTGCGGCTGCGCGCTTTGGCACTCATTGCGCGAGCACCCCCTTCAAAAGCTCGTCCGCCAGCTTGAGATAATCCCAGACAGCGTTGCAGTGGGGCGAATACCGAATAATGTCGCGCTGGGCCGCCTGCGCCTCAGAGATAGCGACACTGTTGCGGATATATGTCGTGAGCAGCGGAAAATGGAGATCCTCCGCGATGCGCTCGGCGGTCTGGCGGATTTCATTGGAGAGGCGGGAACGCGGGTTAAACTTTGTGAGCACGATACCGGCCACCTTCAGATCAGGGTTGCACATGGCGCGCACACGCTCGAGTGTCTCGTAAAACTGGGCGATGCCCTGTAAGCTGAAAATATCGGAGAGCATGGGGATGAGCACATAGTCCGCGGCGGTGAAGGAGTTGACCGTGAGGATCCCCAAAGCGGGCGGAGCGTCGATAATCACAAAATCATACAGCTCCCGCACGGGGGCCAGAGCGTTCCGAAGCAGGAATTCGCGCCCCTTGCCGGTGAATTCCAGATCCAGGCCGCTCAAGAGTACACTCGAGGCGATGATATCTGTCACCTGCGTGCACTGGATGGCATACTGGGTTTTGACTTCCCCTTTAAGCACCTCATAAATGGTTGCATGAAGGCGCAGATCGGCGCCCATACTGAAAGAAAGGTTGGTTTGAGCGTCCATATCCACAGCGAGGACATTATAGCCGCGGCGCTTGAGCGCAGCAGCCAGAGCGCCGGACGTGGTCGTCTTGCCGACACCGCCCTTTTCGTTGGCGACACAAATCACCTTACTCCTCATTCGACGACGACTCCCCCCCACAGGCAAACAGGCTTACCTGTCCCGTTTTTTCTATTATATCCTCTGCGCCGCTGTTTGACAAGACTTATGGCAATTCTCAAAAATGTTTCCATCGCCGCGGCGCGTGATACGGCATTTTTGAGAATTACCCCAGGGAACAATTACACCGGCCGGGGCTTTAGTTTTTAAAGAAACGCCCGACTATATTTATGTAGGGAAAAAGAAGTCGCTGTTTGCCGTTGGTGCAGACGGCATGCCGGCCGGGAAAAACGGCCACAGGCAGAATGGAGTGTTGATGTATGAACATCAATCTTTACGGGATTCATGCGGCAAAAGCATCGCCGGGCGTTACACCGTCCGTTCAGATGGATGCGGCTTTGCGTAAATATGAATCGGTTCGTCCTTCCAGTGCGGAGCAGGTTAATACCGACACGGTGACAATCAGCTCCGAAGGGTCTCAGAAGCGCGATGCTGCCCGCATTACACGCAGCATGATCGATGAAATTGAACGCAGTGAGCAGGCGTATGCCCGCCGGGTGGAGGACATACGCGCCCGGGTGCAGAACAACACATACCGCGTTCCGAGCGGCGACGTGGCCGACGCGATTCTTCGCCGGGCCTGCGGTGCAGGATGGTGAGACAGGGGGAACCCCGTTTGGATGCAAGAGAAGAATTCGCCCGCTTCCTCGAATCCTATGCCGGATTCTTGGAAGAGATGGTGAAAGAAGAGAGAGTCAAGTTCGATGCGCTCACCTCGCTCGATGTTGAGAAAGTGGAACAGCTGGTCGCACGCCAGCAGGCGTCCCTAAAGCAGCTCGAGCAGTTTGAGGAGCGGCGTGAGGAGCTGCAGAAGGAAAACGGCAACGAAGGGAAAACCTTCGCGGAGATTATTTCAGAGGCCCAGCCGCCGCTCCGAGGCCGCCTCCAGGCGGCGTGGGATCGGTTTTCTGCGGCGACACAGCAGATTAAGCGCTATAACGCCGAGTCGATGGAGATTGTGCGGGAAAATCTGGATTTTATCCATTCCAGCAAGGCGGGGAGCGCTCTTGAGGGTGTAAATGCCTATACACCTGAGCGTAAGCAGAACGATGACTGGGGCAAAGGGACGACCCTGTTTGAAAAGAAAATTTAGTCGTACAGGAGGCAAATAGTATGAGCGTAAGGCCAACCTTTATGGGGCTGGAAATTGCCAAGCGCGGCGCAATGGTCAGCCAGAAGGGCTTAGATATTGTCGGACATAACGTCATGAATGCGACGAGCACGGGGTATA
This sequence comes from uncultured Oscillospiraceae bacterium, assembly GCA_949743955.1. GTDB lineage: Bacteria > Bacillota > Clostridia > Oscillospirales > Ruminococcaceae > Harryflintia. Next base: position 38,472 of record CATJVQ010000029.1, read on the forward strand.
CCCGGCAGCGCCTGGATGCCTATGCCGTTGCGCCCAATACGTATAACTCCCGCTTCGCGTCCAACCGTGTGCCGCTTGCCGGGCAGGGTGTGGATACCACGGGTATCTCGCAGATCCGTGACAAATTTCTGGATAAGCGCTTCCGCGAGGAATATGGTTCAACCAGCTATTATAATAAAGTGAGCGAGATTTCTGAGGATATTGAGGCGGTGCTCAACGAGTTTGGCCTTAACCCGGAAGAGGAAAACTACTCCAACACGGCCCTCCAGAACGCGCTCCTGCAGATTTCCAACGCGCTGAGCACCGGGACGTCGGAGAGTGATTCCACCACCAACGCCACTGTCGTTTTTACAGCGTTCAAGAATGCGGCGGCTGTCCTGCGGCAGCAGGCGGAGAAGCTGCAGGGTGTCCGTGATCAGGCTGCTTACGATCTGAAGGTGGACGTAGCTCAGGTGAACACCACGCTTGAAAAGATTGCCGAGCTCAATAAGAGCATCAAAACCGATATGGCCGTGACCCGTTTCTCCAACGGCGAGTACTATGGCCCCAACGAACTCCTTGACGAGCGGAATCTCCTCATCGACGAGCTCTCCGGCTACGGTGAGGTTCTCATTGAAAACCAGCCGGACGGGACCGTGACAATCAACATGTACGGACACACCGTTGTGGAGGACAATAAGTTCGACCTCGTTCACATGACCGAGTATGCAGACGGAACTGTCTCGCTTGAATGGAACTCCAATGGCAAAAAACTGGATATGAAGAACAACTCCGGTTCCTTCAAGGCAGCTTATGATATGATCAACGGCCGCGGTGAGAATGCGCAGACCGAGATTGAAAACACGACCAACGGTGTGCGGTACTATCAGGATAAGCTCAACGCGTTCGCTATGACGCTTGCACGTGTGGCCAACGAGTCCATCCCGATAGTCAATCCCGAGACCGGGAAGGACTACGATCCGCCGCAATATAAAACGCTCATGACATCCATCAACGCAAAGTACGATAAGGCGACGGGCGAGTACACGAACAATGAGCCGGTGACGGCCGCGAACATCTCCGTGAGCGACCAGTGGGCGAAGGATAACAGTTTTGTCATCTACCGCCGCGACGATTTGGTCAACGGCCCGTATGGCCGCCTGAAGAAGAATTTTACTGACGGGGAATACACCTTCACCGGATTGGGAGATTTGACCGACGGACTCTATACAGGTACGTTCGAGGGCTTTATTGAAGATATGACGAGCACCCTCGGTACGGATATTGCTTTCTATAACGAACGCCTTTCCGCAACCACGCAGATTACCTCCGACTTGGCCGACCGCAGGGATGAGGTCTCCGGCGTCAGTCAGGACGAGGAAACCGTGAATATGATTACTTACAGCAGGGCATTCCAGGCGTCCGGACGTATCATGACAGCCCTCGATGAGGCGCTCGATGTTCTTATCAACAGAACCGGCGTGGTCGGACGTGCATAACGCGCAGCACGCAATGCTGCGTATCAGTAAGGAGGAGTCAATGTGAGAATTACACAGACAATGATCACGCGTAATTATCTTTCGCATATCAACAGCGGCCTCTCCCAGCTCAGTGAAGCCCAGAAGCGGATTACGTCCGGGCGGAAATATACCCGTGTTTCCCAGAACGTGTCGGATGGCATGCGTGCCCTGCGCGTGCGCAAGCAGCTTCAGGATAACCGGCAGGAGCAGATCATGATCCGCGATGCGCGCGGTGTCCTCGCTTCTGCGGAGAGCAATCTTGATTCCATCAACTCCATCATGCAGACCGCTCGCGGCCTTCTGCTCAAGATGGAAAACGGCACCAATGAAAAGGAACGGGAGATCGCTGCCGATCAGTTTAAAAGCTACAAAAATCAGGTCCTTCAGTTCATGAACTCGACTTATGCCGACTGCTTCCTCTTCAGCGGCACCAACAATGCAGAGGCGCCGTTTAAGGTAATCACCGAGGATGATTCGTTCGAGGTGCGGGGGTTGGTTCCCGATCCCAACGATCCGAGTAAGACGATCATGGGAACGCTGGAAAATACCGCGGGTATGGTCACGTATAACGGCGCGAAGTATACGTTTAAGATGCTGGAGATGGAGCCGGATCCGGCTGACCCGACAAAGATGACGCCGGTTATGGTTCAGGATCCGGATGATCCGACAGCTCAAATACCAAAGGTTGTCGAGAAGACCATGGCGATTCCGGTCGACTGGATTAAGGAAAACACGATTGTCGGATCCGATGGCAAGTACATGATGCGTAATCCGGCGTATCTCGCCCCGGGGACCTTCAACGGCACACTGCCGACAGCGCCCGGTGTGAATACAGCGGATCAATATATCCCTGTGGAAATCCCGATGAATACAGAGCGGTACATTGATCTCGGCATGGGGTATGAAATCGGGCAGTTCCGCGATGACTATGAGGTCGATCCGCGCACGGCTTTCAAGCTCTCCTTCGACGGGCTGGAAATCCTCGGCAGCGGGATGACGGACTTTAAACTCGATGATACGACTTACAGCCTGCCCAATAACCTGTATAGTCTTCTTGACCGGGCGGAGGAGATGCTTCGGGATCCGGAGAAGTATAAGGATCACGAGATCGGGGCCATCGGCGACTATCTGGAAGGGGCGCGGCAGAACTTCTGCATGAGCGTCATGGACATCGGCAACCGGACGAATTTCCTTGATTCGCAGCTTTCAGCTCTCGAGTCGGAGGAAGTCAACCTTCTGGAAGCGCGCAAGAATCTGGAGGGGACAGATGATTACCGCGAGAGCATGAATGTGAAGATGTTCGAGTATACATGGCTGGCTACACTGCGAATGGGCGATAAGATTCTTCCGCAATCCCTGATGGATTTTATCAGTTGAGCATAGAGTACATCGGAGAACAACCATGCAGTAATGGATAAAGAGGGTGTTGTTGTGGAGCAGCTAATCAAGATTACCAGTACGCCGATTGAGTATCAGTACAAAATAGAGCGTGGGCGGCTGGAAGCGAAGCGAGATACGGATCTCGGTTTCCGAGTGAATCGCCGGTCTGCGGATCTGCGTATCAAATCGGATAACATTCAGGTGCACCTCGATACGCGGGATGCGCGCCGGAGCATCGGGATGAAGAGCGCTGCGGATGAAATTTCGGATGCGGCTCAGCGCGGCCGCCAGGCAGTGTATGATGTGACGGGGCAGTACGCGCGCGAGGGAAACCAGATGGCGCAGGCGGGCGTGGACGTGACCCAGATTGTGGCAGATCGCCTCTTTAACCAGGAATCGACGACTGTGCAGGTTTTTTTGCCGAGCGTGGGGCCCGCGATCACATGGAAGCCCAACGAGATCAGCATGCAGTATGATCCCGGTGACATCAATTTCGACTGGCAGATGATGCGTAATACGATGGATTATATACCGGGTAAGTTCAGTATGAACATTCTCCAATACCCGAAGGTTACGATTGAGTACCTCGGTGAGCCGACATACGTTCCGCCGAGTGCGAATCCGAATTATCAGGAAACGGCCTGACGTTGCAGTTAAGCTGTAACGTCAGGTATAACCGGTAAAACAGTATAACGTATAATGCTGTTGGGCGGAGTTGTGCCGCCGAATAGAAACGGAATGGAGCGTAAAACGATGAAGATAGAAACCCGCGACTTTGGGGAAATAGAGGTTGGGGAAAAAGAAATCGTTACGTTCTGCCAGCCGGTTTATGGGTTCGAATCGCTGAAAAGGTATGTCTTTCTGCATGATGAGTCGCTCGGTGATCAGTTTGCGTGGCTTCAGTCGGTGGAAGATGCGGATGTATGCTTTATTCTGGCCAACCCATCCATGGTGGATCCAGCGTATGCGCCGCGTATTCCTGCGGATCTTGTCAGGGAGCTGGGCGGTGAATACATGTGGTGGCTGGTGGCCGTGATTCCCGAACAGCTCGAGAAAGCGACAGTAAACTTAAAAAGTCCTATCGCAGTCAATTTTGAGCGCGGGTGTGCGGCACAGGTGATTCTGGAGGAGGATCTGCCCATCCATTCTTCGCTGTTCCATCGCGGGAAGGAGAAAGCGTCATGCTGATTCTTTCCAGAAAGACCGGGGAATCGCTTATCCTCGACGATCGCATTGAAATTAAAATTACAGAAATTTCCGGTGAGAAGGTTCGTATCGGAATCGAAGCGCCGCGCGACTGCCGGATTCTCCGCAAGGAACTGCGGCAGACGGTGGAGAGTAACCGCGAGGCTGCGGCGGAGAGCGTTCCGCGTGAGCGGCTGCGCCTTCTCACACAGGAAATTCAGAAATAAAAACGCAAGCCCCGAGGCGCCCGCTTCAGGGCTTTTTGCCATCATTGCCGGATCTGCTTTTGGGCGTGGGTGTTTTTGCGGAAAAGATGCGTGCGCGCCGGTGCTCCTGTTCCACGAATGAGGCGAGCGCGGCGCGGTATGTGTCCGGGATGGAGAGGATGCGGCAGAGATAGCCGCCCTCCCCGAACGCGATTACCTGCTCGAGCTGTATGGCGGCGCCACGAATGAGCGGGGGGCCGTCCGTCTGGAGGAGGAAGCGCTGTTCGGGCGGAAAGACCTCCGGGCAGGAGAAGCGGACGGTATCCGGCGCAAGAGAGAGGAGCTGTGCCTGCGTCCACCGAACATGGCGCGGGGAGAGCGGATCGATGAGACGCAGCTCCCGATCGCTGACGGGTCGGATCTCCGCCGGGAGGCGGACGTCTACCGGCAGGCATTTTTCGGCAGGGGTGAGTTCATCGTCCCGCGCCGACACGATGCGCAGCAGATCCGGGGAGGAGATGTAGACCTCTCCGGTGAAGGCGTGGATTTCCTCGTCCCCGGAGAGCTGAAGAATCTGCACAGATGTCCCCAGCCGGAGGAGCGGGACGAACGCCCCCCTAAAGTCGATGCTCCCGGCTTCAGGGGAGAGGGAGGCGCGCCCGTATTCGAGCAGGCGGCCGTCCGCAGTTTTGAGCGCGGCCCGGAAATAAATCGGATACATGGTACCTGCGGTTCCTTTCTTTGAGATCCCGTTTGGAGGCCGTGCCGGAGGGATTGGAGACGGCCGGCATGATTCTATCATAATACAGAACCGCATTTTTGAAAAGCAGAAACTGTCGTTTTTGTGCCGGATTTTCACCGACCGGGGACCGGCATGCGGCGGGTCGGGAGGTTTTCAGATGGGACAGACAAAACAGCTGCTGGAACTCATGGAGCGCAAGCGGACGCTGTTTGAGCGGTATAAAAAGGCGTCGGAGGCGCTGCTCACGTGCGATATTGAAAATGGGATGGACTACTGCATGGCACAGCGTGAGCAGCTCATTGATGAAATCAACCGCGTGGACAACGAGACCGCGCGTCTGTGCGGAGACGACAGGCTCAGCTTGGAAGCGTCGCGCGCCAGATGCGACTGGGGTGAACTGCCGGAGGAACTGCGTCCGGTGTTCGATGCGGCGAGGCGGATCATTGCCCTCGCAGCACAGGTGCAGCGCATGGAACCGCAGATTGTCACGCGTATGCGGAAGGAGCAGGACCGGCTGGAGGAAAAGATCCGGTCCATAAATAAGAGTCAGGCTTCGCAGGCATCGCGCTATTTTAACAGTGCGGGCGCCGGGGAACGCGCCGTGCGCGGGGGCGGGTTCGGTAAGATTTAACCCCGGCAGGACGCTCGGAAACCTTAAGTTTTCGGCGGACGGGACGATATATATCAGTAGAGATGTTTGGAAGTATGAAGAGAGCGGGATGCCCTTTAATCCGGTCCGCAGAGGCGGAAAATAGAACGGAGGCTGTCACATGAATATTTCTTCGAGCTCCACGTATACAAATGCGGCTTATTCAAGCAACGGCTTTTCAGGCATGATGTCGGGCATGGATACCGAGAGCCTGGTGCAGAAAATGCTTTCCGGCACACAGGCAAAGATCGATAAGCTCAACGCGACCAAACAGCGGACAACCTGGAAGCAGGAGATGTACCGTGATATCATCGCAAAGCTCAACACTTTCCAAGATAAATATTTCGGTTCCACGAGCCCTACCAGTCTGCGCAGCTCCGCCCTCTACAACGCGATGAACGCATACACCACGTCGGGCGCTGTGCGCGTGACAGCCGGGTCGCAGGCCGCGGCCGGGCGTGTAAAGATCGACGTGGCGCGGCTCGCGTCGGGCGCGAGCCTGACCGGTAAGAGCGGGGTGAGCGCCGGCATCAAGGGGGAAGTGGACTTTTCCGCTCTTGAGCGCAGCGTTACCATTAATGGGACGACAATCAATTTCGCCGGGGTGAAGACAAACGATGAGCTCCTCACCAAGTTGACGGACGCCGGCCTTTCGGCCACGATCGATGAGGATGGCAAGCTGACTATCGCTGGAGACAATACGGTCACGGGAACCAAGCTGGGCCTTGCGACCCTCGGCCTTTCGGGCGATGCGAGCGGCGAAATCAGCGGAAAGGTGAATCTTGACGCGAAAGCGTCGATCACGCTGAGCATCGACGGGCTCAAGAAAACTATCTTGGTAGACGATGTCGATCCGAGCGAGCCGGATAAGATGGGCAAATTTGTTGAGCAGCTCAATCACCAGCTCAAGCGCACCTTCGGTGAGGGCGGGAATAATCTTGTCCATTTTAAGGACATCGGCGGAGGCAAGTTTTCCCTTGAGGTCCCCGATACAGGGCGCGACGTTGTCGTGTCAGGCGGGGATGGGCTTAAGGCGCTCGGGCTGCCTGAGGGCGGCACCGCCAACAAGATTACCATTGATATGACGCTTGGCCAGTCCCGGTTCAATACTCCCCTGAATGGTGACGAGTTTGCCTTCAAAATCAATGATGTTGAGTTTAAATTTGATAAGGATTCCACGATCCACGATATTATAAGCGCGATCAATGGGAGCGACGCTGGCGTCATCGTCAAATACCAGGCGCTCAGCGATCGGTTTGTGCTCGAATCGAAGAACACGGGCGAAGGCTATACCATCGATCTTGAAGAGACACAGGGGAACCTGCTCGACGCTCTGTTCGGGGTTGAGGGAGATCGGGACTCGAAGGAGGGCACGAACGCCCTTGTCAGTGTGGACGGTGTGTGGACAGAGCGTTCCTCCAATTCGTTCACGGTCGACGGGCTGACAATGTCCCTGCTCGATACAACGGTGACAAAGATAACCAAGGCGGACGGCACTGAAATCAAGCCGGAAGAGGCGACACTCGCGGATCTCAAGTCGGCCGGCACGACAGTCGAGGGCGGCACGGCGACAGTCGATGTGTCAAAGAATGTCGACGGCATTGTGGAAACAATGAAGTCGTTTGTAGAGGATTACAATAAGCTCATTGAAGAGCTCAACGGTTATATCGACGAGGATCCCGACTACAAGGATTATTCCCCGCTTACAGACGAGCAGCGTGCCGGAATGAGCGAGAAACAGATCGAGCTGTGGGAAGAAAAGGCCAAGACAGGCCTTCTGCGGCGCGACAGCTCCATCAGCACGTTCCTCCAGTCGATGCGTACGGCGATGTACGGCCGCCCGGAGGGCTCGAATATTTCGCTGTATGAAATCGGCATTGATACAAGCAACGAGTGGCGCGACAAGGGCAAGCTCAATTTCGACGAAGCCAAGTTCCGCCAGGTGCTTGAGCAGGATAGTGCGGCGGTAGAGGATCTGTTCACCGCTTCGGGCGACGGCCTGGCCAATCAGTTCAATACCATCCTCAAGGACACGGCGAATAAGTCCTCCGCGTCGCCGGGCACACTGGTCCAGCAGGCGGGTGTCAAAGGGTACGGCTCGGAGAAGGACAATGTCCTCTACCGGCAGTTGAAGGACATTGATTCCCGCCTAGAGCGCCTCAAGGAACAGTATGAACAGGAGAAGGCACGCTACTGGAAGCAGTTTAACGACATGGAGACATATCTTTCTAACATGAATACGCAGAGCGCGTGGCTGTCACAGCAGCTCGGATAAGGTAGTCTAGGGGGCACGCCCGTATAGGCTATGCTGTACGGAGCGATGAAGGGAAGAGGTGAAAGCATGCCGGTCAACCCGTATCAGAAGTATAAGCAGCAGTCCGTGATGACCATGACGCAGGGGGAAATGTTGGTAGGGCTCTATGATGAGATTATCAAACAGTGCAACGGCGCCATTATGTATATGGAGGAGAATAACGTCTCCAAGACAAATGAGGCGCTGCTGCGGTCTCAGAGGGTTTTGACCCATCTGCGTTCTACACTGAATTTTAAGTACGACATCGCGAATAATCTCGACGCGCTGTATGAATACTTCAATCGCCGGCTGGTAGAAGCGAACATTCATAAGGATAAAAAGCCTATTGAGGAGATCATCCCCATGGTGACGGACCTGCGGGATGCCTACGCTCAGGCGGAGCGTCTTACGCGTACGTAAAAGCTGACGGGCCGTCCGGCAATGGACGGCCCGTTTTGGTGTTGACAGAAAACGGCACCTCCTGTAGAATAAGGATGGGTGCCAAAACAAGTGACAGGTGGTTGGCCACACTTCCCGAAGGGAGGTGGAACCATGCGAATCACGATACATATCGGGGCCTTTACGGTAACGATTATCGTAAAACGCAGAAACCGCCACTCGGCCAAGTGACGGTTTCTGGATCTTTGATTTAGACAGTTACTGGGCCAGCCGCTTGTCGCGGCACCCTTTGATTACAGTATACACGAGCCGGAACCGGTTTGTCAAGGGATGGTTAATGGAAGCCCCTTTTATTGGCTAATAATCCCGTCCCCTTGAAACGGAGGGCGCTTTGTAGTATTATAAAGTGGAGAATTTTTTGACTGATAAGCCTTTTTAAGGTTGGTGATTAGAGACAATGGAAAAATTGTTCAGAAGGATTTCCGCAGTCCTTCTTGCTGGTGCGATGCTGATGCAGACGTCACCGGCTTTGCCGTCGTTGGCGATTAAGGCGGAAGCAGCTGCTGGGCCGAACGGATATGATGTGGACTTAAGTTTCCGCTCCGACTATGTGGCGGCTGGCGAGAATCCCACACAGGCGATTATCGTTTTAGGAAATCAGATTGTCATCAATGAGAAAAAATGGCTTTCAACGGCGACTACAGGCAGTCCGCCGTTAACTCCCCGTGCGCAGACCGGATTAACGTCTGAATTTAACAAGGATCCAGGTAAGTATGTCGATATTACCGCAGCCGGTGTGGGAACGGATAAGACGTTAATGCCAAAAGCAGATTTTCGCAATGCAATGATAAATGGGACAGGAAAAGCAACGCTCGCCATTGAGGGTAACTATACGGCGGTTTTGACGCAGGGACAAGGTACTCTCAGTGGAAACAGGTCGGTTGATGTAATAGCACAACCATCTTTTTCTGTTTCAGATGAGAGTAAAATTAAAATCAAGGTAAAGAAAAAAGAAACGGTAAAACCTGAGCAGTTTTTGGAATTTGAAATTGAAGGTACTCCAACAGGACAATTTGCAGGGGTAGAAGAGGTTATTGTTAGTAATGGATATACTCGCCCCGAGGCTGGGATAACGACAGCTTCAGGAGTGCCTAATCGAACAATCGCGGTCCAGTTTAGAGGAGATAATTATTCCGGCAATGGGAGGCAGGAGAGTTTTCAGTTTGTTGTCAATGATGCGACAGCATATTATGGAGAGGATCCGGATAATCCCAGTCCGAGTACGCCGGGGGAGCAGCCGAAATATCATAATGCTTTGCCAGAGGGATGGGAGCTTACCATCAGCTTCCAGCCGCCGAATTCGAGCCCTTTGCTTTTAGATGTGTATACGCCGGAGTTCGCAGTTGGGGAGCTTGGAAAAGATGTAAGAAATGGAACGAGTATTGCAGATCCATCGCTCGAATATGTCAAGCTGGATCCAGACGATGCAAGGAATTTTATCACAACAGAGTTCCAGCTCATGCAGCATGTGGAGCGATATAATGAAAAGGGAAACGATCGTGCTTTTCGTATTGAATGGTTCTGGCAACCGGATAATGCGGGCGATCAGGACTGCTTGGATGGAATAAAGGCCTATCCAGGGGAAGGGGTAAAGTCCTCGTCCCATGCGCTTACCCCGATGGGATATAAAGAGGTCAGAGTAACGCGCAGAGTGGACGATGTGAATGGAAAATTGATCGCCCGTATAAAATATCTGCAAAATCAGGATGTCGCGGAGTACTTTGATGATTTTGAGCTTCCAATTACAATAGCGGGTACAGGCGATCCGTCACGAACCTTTCAGTATGGCCAAAAGGTTACAGTGGGTGCATCGAGTACAGAATTGACGTTATTTCCTAATGAGTCGGTAGTGCCGCCCTCTGTCGCAATGGACGTTTATGACGGACGGTATGCCCCTGATTTTCCGAAGACTGAAGATCAAAATCCATATAAATATGTGCTCCGCCTCAATATGGGAAATGGAAATGGCCGGGCAGACTATGCGATACTTGAATGTATTAAGGGCAGTGCAGATATTGTTGAAATAACGCATGCCCAAAATGATTCGCTTATGGGAGAGCCGATTGAGATGTCGGGCGGGAAAGCGCAGATTGATAATCCGTCTGAACTTGAGGCGAGTGAAGGGCGGGAGTTCCTACATTTTACTGCCGCAAAGACAGGATCGGCGACCTTCCAGATCACCTATTATATCAAAAACGCAAAGCAGGAGCTAATTCCAACCAAAGAAGGGCAGGTTCAGTTTACAATCAACGTGGAGGATACCTCTCCGGAGGATAACGGCCTGCTCGATGATGTGATTCTCCGGGACGATAAAAATGAAAAGCGCGACTTTGGATTCACGCCGGAGCAGCTTGAATATGAGATTGATATTGAAAACGCGGTAAAATATGTGACGTTTAAGCCCACCGTTCAGGGGCGCAGGGCGAAGCGCGAGATTGAGTGTTATCTAATCGACTTATCCGGCCGGGAGACGTATCTTGAAACAGTCATCAGCGGACGAACTGGAAAAAGAATTGAGCTTCCGGATAACAGTACGATCACCGTTAAAATGGTGGTAACAGCAGAAAACAAGGAAACCACTACATACCTCTTTGAAATCCGTCATCTGCCGCCGAGTGAGGATTCGTGGCTGGAAAAGCTGGAGCTTCGTGAGGACACCGACACCGACAACCTGTTGACAGATTTCCGCCCGGGTGAGGACGGCCCCTTCGACTACACCATCACCGTCCCCTTCGGCATCGACATGCTGCACGTCACTTACGAACCGGCGGCATACGCCACCGTCACGACGACGCCCTCCCTCGTCCGTAAGAGCCTGTTCGGGAAACAGGAGTGGCTTCAGCTCAACGACGACGGCATGCCCACGCGCCTGCTCTTAACGGTGGAGCCCGAGGATAAACAGCTCGACCATTACAGCTACTACACGGTGACGATTAACCGCCAGCCGCCGAGCAGCGACGCAACGCTCGCCGAGCTCCATGTCTGGGACGAGGACACCGAGCTCCAGTACACCCCGGCGCTGCATAACGACATGACCGTCAACGATGCGTACATCGTGGACACCATCCCCTATACGCTCGATAAGGTGCGGGTTTCCGCCGTCCCGACGGACGCAAACGCCACGATGGAAATCGTCTACACGTCCGGCAGCCGGAGCATGCGGCAGACCATCTCCTCCGGCGTCAAGAGCCGCGCGGTGACGATTCCGTTCGTCGAGCGCGACGGCGACTATTACGAGATCACCCTCGAGGTCACGGCCGAAAACGGCACAACTGTTAAGGCATACCCCGTTCGGGTAGTGCGGCGTCCGCCGAGCGACGACGCGACCCTCGCCTCCATGACCATCGCCGACCAGAACGGCGGGAACGTCCAGTATGACCCCGTCTTCGCGCCGGACACCTCCTCCTATTCCGCGGAGGTCCCCTACGAGGTGGAAAAGGTCGCCATCACGGTAACACCGTCCTACGAGGGAGCGAATGTGCGCATCAACGGCCGGAACGTCGCGGCCGGGCAGGCGTCCTCGCTGATCAAGCTCACCGAGAGCAAGACAACGTCTATCCCCATTGAGGTGACGGCGGAAAACGGAAAAACAGTACAGAAATATACAGTCCGTATTAAGCGGAACCCCCCGAGCAGCGACGCGAGGCTCAAATCGCTGACCACCACCGGAACGGAAAACTGGCAGCCGATCTTCCTGCCGGATACGCTCAATTATTCGGCGGAGATTGTCGCCGGGCAGCCGGGTGTCACGATCACCGCGACCCCCAACCACCCCTACGCGACCGTGAAGATCGACGGCAAGCGCGTGGAGAACGCCAAGCCGAGCGAGCTTATCGAGATGATGAAGCTCAAGCAGAAGGTGGAGATCGAGGTCACGGCGCAGGACGGCAAAACCAAGCGCACGTACACCATCGTGTTCACCGACCGCAACAAGATCGAGCTGACCGACAATGCGAACCTAGCGAGCCTGAAGGTTACGCCTGGCGAGATGTCGCCGAAGTTCCAGGCGTCCGTCACGTCCTACGACGTAGCTGTCAAGGAGGATGTCGGGTCGGTGCAGATCATCCCCAAGGCGGAGGACGAGTACGCGAAGGTGCAGGTCTTTGCGGGGAGTGTCGAGATCGGCGACTGGGAGAATAACTACGCGCAGTATATTGTCGACGGTTCGAACGAGTTCACGGTGAGGGTGACGTCGGCGAGCGGGAAGGTGACGAAGGAGTATCAGATCCTCGTCTACCGCAACGACGAGGACAACATGGGTACGCTCACCCCGCTCACGCCGGAGGATATCAACTGGGAGCAGACGGGCGACGTGGTGCAGGTAGATATTACCAAGTATCCGCGCATCTCGGCGGGCGTGTTCAATACGATTAAGGAGGAGTACCCGGAAAAGACGATAGTCTTCCAGGGCAACGATTACTCTCTCGAGTTCCGCGGCGAGGATCTGGACGTTATTGTCCCGCAGACGGAAGTCTTTGACTTTACGCTGAGCTTTACATCCCCCGAAAAAAATGATATTATGAATATACTGACACAGTATCCCGGGAACGACGAGGCGCGGATCGTGTACCTGTATTTCGATCATCACGGTGCGCTGCCCGGCCCGGCGACATTCTCCATCAGTCTGGGGATGAAGTACGAGAACGACACGCTCTTCTGGCACTACTACAATCCGGAGCGGGATCGGATCGACTATTACGGAAGCGTCAACACGAATTCCCGCGGGACATTCGCCGTGCGGATCGACCATCTTTCAACCTATCTGGTCGCGGATCAGCGCCTGGTCGGGAGCGAGAACAAGACCGACGCGACCCTCACCTCGAACGCGGGCCAGACCGCGAACGGCGGGGATCTGAGCGCGATTACCTCCGCGATTAAGCCCAACCCGAGCACTGGAACGGGAAAGGGGGCGTGAAGAGTTTGCGGAAATCTCTGCACATGATGCTCAGCGTGATGCTGAGCATCACGCTCTCCTCCTGCGCGATGCTTGAGGAGACGATGGCGCCGTCCTCCTCCTCAGAGGCGGAGGCGCCGGTCTCCTCGGAGGCTTCGTCCTCCGAGGCAAGCAGCGCCTCCAACCAGCTTGCGCGGCGGAAAACGCCCAACACGGCGGCGGATGTCTTCAAGGCCATCGCCTATGAGCAGGAGAAGAATCCCGACGCGCTCGGCTGGCTGATGATCCCCGGCATGAGTATCGACGATCCGGTCGTGCAGTCGCACGATAACCTCTACTACCTGCGCCGGACGGATCGCGGCGCGGAGGACATCTACGGCTGCTACTTCGCGGACGCAGAATGCTCGCTCTCGCCGAACGGGGAGCTCTCGCGCAACACGGTGATTTACGGACACAGCGACCTGCAGGATAACCCGGACGGCCCGAAGTTTTCGCAGCTTTTCCGCCTGACAGAGAAAACCTTCGCCGAGGAGACGCCGTGCATCTATTTTTCCACGGCGGGGCGGTATATGGTGTGGGAAATCTTCGCCGTGTTCTATACCGACTTGGACGATGTGAACTACATAGCTGTCTCGGGGCTCGACGATGCGGGCCTCAGCCAGCTCATCGCACAGGCGCGGGAGCGATCCATTTATCACTACGACATACCGTTCGAGGAGAGCGGGGAGCACATCCTCACCCTTTCGACGTGTACGGTAAAATACGGCAGTCGGAGCGATCAGCGGTTTGTTGTCATGGCGCGCCTGCTTCCGGACGGGGAGGAGCCGCAGCGTGCAAAGCTGGAAGTAAATCCGAATCCGGTGCAGCCGGAGTTTTAAAGTGAGGCCGGTCAGCATAAAGTGAAAGGAGAGATCGGAATGCTCTTGGATACCCCTGATTTCAGTATGATGCGGGCGAGCCTGCAGGCCATTTCAATTAAACAGGAGGTCCTCGCGCACAATATCGCCAACTACGAGACACCTAAGTACAAGGCGCGCACGGTGAATTTCGAGCAGGTGCTGCACAACGCCCTCAACGAGCAGGGAGAAATCACCGGACCGTATAAGTTCCGCGCGCGCATCGCCACGCAGACAGACACCGAGGTCCGCGTGGACGGGAACAATGTCGATCTGGATAAGGATTCGGCGGCGTTGTTCGATACCTATCTCCAGTCGATGTATCTCTACGAGAAGATCGGCGGGAATTACACAAATATCAACTATATCCTCAGTCAGCAGATGAGGTAAGGAGGAACAGGGAATGTCGATGCTCTCTTCGCTGGACATCACGGGTTCGGCCCTGACGGCGGAACGCTTCCGCATGAACGTCATTCTGCAGAACCTGGCCAATATCGAAACGACACGCACCGCCGAGGGCACGCCGTACCGCCGCAGGCAGGTGGTTTTTACCGAGAAGCCCATTGATTTCCAGAACATGCTTGAGACGGAGCGGCTCCGCAGAGGGGAGGGCGGGGTGCATGTCACGAAGGTTGTGGAGAGCGATCGCGACTTCATCCCGGTCTATGACCCTTCCCATCCGGACGCGAATGAGGAAGGCTATGTATTAAAGCCGAACGTTAACCGTACAGAGGAGCAGATTGACCTCATGGCGGCCAGCCGAGCTTATGAAGCCAATCTGACCGCGCTTAACGTCATCAAGGCGACTGCTCTCAAGGCGCTTGAAATTGGGAAGTAAGCCCAGAAGGATTCAGCACTCCGCCTGTCATACAGATAAAGGGACAGGCGGGGTTTTCCTTTTGCGAAAGTGACGGGTATCACTGATAAAGTGAAGAAGTTGTGCATTTTTATAAAAAGATTGTCGATAAATTCCGAATAATTTCCTTTTTGGAATGAATGGATTATTGACAGATTTTTTGAAAGGGGTTATACTTTAAAATAAGGAGAAATGCCTCTATTTCCAAATGAAAGCGGTTTTCAGGAAATGGGAAACCGCTTTGGCGGGATAAAATTCGGAAAGAGTCATGAAGGGGAGGAATGCGGAATATGTATATCGTACCGATCAGCGGATTACAGTCCCTCCAGCCCATCGCCCCACTGTTCGACACGGATAAAATGGAAAAGCTGGACAGTAATATGTTCGGTTTGCCTTTTTCTGATGTACTGGGTAAAGCGGTGGAGGAACTGCAGCAGGCACAGGCCGTTTCAAGGAAGGATGCGTATAACCTTTCCATTGGCCGGGTGGATAACTTATGGGAAGTGATGGTCAACAGCCAGCGCCTCTCCACTGCCAATTCGCTGGTCACACAGCTTACCACGCGTGCCGTGGGCGCTTATAAAGAAGTTATGCAGATGCAGGTTTAAGTATGGCTGCCGTAAATATAATCATGGGATGGTTTTGAGGGCAGAATGAAAGAAAAATGGAGTAAGCTGGTAACAGCAGTAAAAGACTTCTGGGGCAAATTGGGGAAGACAGCGAAGATTCTCCTGATTGTGGCGGTTGCGGTCGTCATAGCGGCGATTATTGTGACAGTCATTATCCGGAATAACGCCAAATCCAATTATGTGGTTCTCTATCCCGACCTTACGCAGGCCGAGGCCACGCAGGTTTATGCTGAGGTGAAAGAGCAGGGAGTTGAGCCGGAACTCGACCGCAGCGGGCAGGTGCTCGTTCCGCGGGAGCAGTACGAGGGCCTTCTGATGAAGCTGGCGGAGAAGGGTTATCCGAAATCCTCCCAGCTTTTTGACGAATCCACCTTCCTGCAGGATACCAGTTTCACCCAGACTGAGATGGAGAAAAAGCAGCTCATTCTCCATGAAAAGCAGGTCCGGCTGCAGAACACCATCCGCACCATCGAGGGTGTGGAGACATGTGTCGTTACACTCAATCTCCCCGAGAAAAATAACCGTGTGTGGGAGACACAGAAGGAAGAGGCCGGAGCGAGCGTCACCATCGGTATGCGCGAAGGGTACGAGCTTTCTCCCGAGCGCGTGACGGGCATTCGCAACCTGATCGCGAGCAGCGTGGAGAAGCTGACACCGGAAAACGTCATCGTCATTGATGCGCTGACCGGCATTGATATGACCGATGAGGAACTCAATAAGGCCACCAGCAGCGGTGTCGATCTGACACGGCTCGAGGGCGAGAGGCAGATTGAGAGGCAGATTGAGAGCAAGATCCGTACTCTTCTGAGCCCCATGTTCGGCGAGAAGGTGACGGCGACGGCAACTGTCCGCCTTAATTATGATGTGGTGCGCAAGGAGGAACAGGAGTACGTCCCGGGCGACGACGGCAACGGCGTGAAGAGCCACATGAACGAGGAGTTCGATGTCGGCGGCCGGACCGCCGTGGGCGACATTGTGGGGGAGGAGAACAACACCGATACCCCCAGCTACGCCAACCTGACCGACGATGGGCTGGGCAGCGATGTCACCCATTACGAGCGAAGCATCGACTGGAACATCTCTAAGCGCATTGTCCAGACCGAGACCGGGATGGGATACATAGAGGAAGCGTCGGCGGCCGTGCTTGTGGAAGCCGAGGAGGGCACATTCACCGCCGAGATGCAGGAAAGACTTATCAACATCGTTTCCAAGGGAGTCAACATCCCGGTGGACTCCATTTCCGTGGAGTATTACCCGGCGCCGGTGGCCGAAGTCATCTCGCCCGAGCCGGATGTGGAACGCCAGACCTTCATCCAGTTCTTCTTAGCCAACTGGCTCCTGTTCGCGATTGCCGGCGGTGTTCTGCTGTTGCTCATTATCGCACTGATTATCGTCCTTCTCATCCGCCGCCGGGCGAAGAAGAAGGTCCAGGAGGTCCAGGAGGAGGCCGAGGATCTGGTGCGTAGCGCGCAGGCGGAAATCGACGAGCACAAGCGCGCCCTAGCCGAGGCCGCGCAGGCCAACTCCGAGAAAGAGAACGCGATCGCCAACGAGGTGCGCGAGTTTGCCAAGCAGAACCCCGAAATTACGGCGTCGCTCATCCGCTCGCTGCTCAAGGAGGATGAATGATGGCTGTCGACAAAATGACCAGCACTGAGCGCGCGGCAATCGTTTTAATCGCGCTCGGTGCGGAGAATGCCTCGCAGGTCTATAAATACCTGCGCGAGGAAGAGATTGAAACTCTCTCGCTGGAGATAGCCAAGCTCGACCGTATGTCGCCCGACGACATGAAGGACGTCATCGACGATTTTTACGGGATGTGCGTAGCGCAGAAGGTCATCGCCGAGGGCGGCGTAGCTTATGCCCGCGACGTGCTTGAAAAGGCGTTTGGCGAGCAGCAGGCGCTCTCTCTGATGGAGCGTGTTTCGAAATCTCTCAAGACGCGCGCCTTCGAGTTCGTGCGCAAGGCGGACTATAAAAACCTTCTCATGATGCTCCAGAACGAGCATCCGCAGACGATAGCGCTCATCCTCTCGTACGCACGGGCGGAGCAGGCGTCGCAGATCATCGCGGAGATGCCCAAGAAGGAGCAGATCGATATAGTGGAGCGCATCGCCAAGCTCGACAGCGCATCCCCGGAGATGGTGTCCATCGTGGAGGCGACACTGGAGAAGAAGTTCTCTACCATCATCTCGGTGGATACGATGGAGGTCGGCGGTGTCGATTACCTGGCCGACATTATGAACAACGTCGACCGCGGCACGGAGAAGTATATCTTCGACGAACTCGGCGTATCCGATCCGGCGCTGTCCGAGGAAATCCGCAAGCGCATGTTCGTTTTCGAGGACATTGTCCATCTCGACGATATGTCCATTCAGCGTTTTGTGCGCGAGGTGGACACCAAGGATCTCGCCGTGGCCCTCAAAGCGGCCAACGAGGAGGTCTCCGATTCCATCTTCCGCAATATGTCCCAGCGTATGCAGGAGACGGTGCGTACCGACATCCAGTACCTGCACAATGTGCGCATGAGCGACGTGGAAGAGGCGCAGCAGAAGATCGTCGGCATTATCCGGCAGCTTGAGGAGGCTGGAGAAATCATCGTCTCCAAGGGCGGGAAGGATGAGATAATTGCCTAGGGTCTATAAGTCCGGCAGTCTCGGGCAGTCGGGGGAGGCTGTGCTCATTCCGGACATTGAGCTTCCGCCGCAGTTCGACCCTACGGGCGCGCCCGAGGCCCGCGGCGTACAGCGGGACGAAGTGTCGGAAGGGCTTCTGCGCCGGGCCCGGCAGCAGGCGGACGATCTCTCCGCCCAGATCATGGCCCGCACAAACGCAGAATGCGCTAAAATCCGTGAACAGGCGCTCGCAGAGGCGGAAGAGATCAAAGAGGAGGCCCGCCGGGAAGGGGCGGGCATCCGTGAACAGGCGAGGCAGGAAGGGCATCAGCAGGGGATTGTGGAGAAGGCGGAGGAGATTGCCGGGTGTATGGGCGAAATCCTCACGTGTCTCGACCGGCTCGTGGAGGAGCATCAGCGCTATGAGGAGCGGTATGAGAAGGAGATAGCGTCCTTCGCGCTCGATATAGCGGAAAAGGTCCTGCTTGATGAAGTGAACCGCGACAGCTTGTGCCTGCGTAATCTCGCCCGCCAGGCGGTGCGCGGCATACGCAATGTGGACTGGATCAGTGTCGAGGTTTCGTCGGCGCTGCCGGATTTGGTAGCGAAGCTCGAAACGGAGCTTGCGAAGGTGGGGCGCCGGGAAGAGGGTGAGCCGCGCGTGGAGGTAACCGGCGCGGATCTGCCGCCCGGAGGCTGCATCATACAGACTCCGGAGGGGATTGTGGACGTGTCGCTCGCGACACAGCTTAGAAACCTCCGGGAAATGTTTCTGGAGTCCGACCGAAAGGAATCCGCCGGAAAGGCGGGAGGAAAGGGGGAGCAGGAATGGCGGTGACGTTTTCGTCCATAGCCCGGTACCGCCGGGTGATGCGTCCCGTTGACCTGTTCACCTATCAAGGAAAGATCGACCAGCTTGTGGGGATGACTGTCGAGGCGACGGGCGTCTCGTGCAGCGTGGGGGATGTGTGCAACATCTTCATTGGGAAGAACCGGAGCGTACCGGCGGAGGTCGTGGGCTTCCGGGAAAATAAGGTGCTGCTCATGCCCTATGAGGATACGGACGGTATCGGCTATGGCAGCGTCGTGCACAACACGGGGCAGAAGCTGGCCGTCGGGGTGAGCGACGCGCTCATCGGCCGCGCTGTCGACGCGCTCGGCCACCCTATCGACGGGGGGGACCCCATCGAGCCGGTGACACATTACCCCATCAACGGCGTGCCCTCGAACCCGATGGACCGCCCTCGCATCAGCGAGCCGATGGAGATGGGCGTGCGCGCTATCGACGGCTTGCTCACCATCGGCAAAGGGCAGAGGATGGGCATCTTCGCGGGGAGCGGTGTCGGGAAGAGTACGCTCATGGGCATGATAGCCCGCAACGTCGAGGCGGATGTCAACGTCATCGCGCTCGTGGGCGAACGTGGGCGTGAGGTTGTCGAGTTCATGGCGAAGGACCTCGGGCCCGAGGGCGTGGCCAGAAGTGTCCTTGTGGTGGCCACGAGCGATCAGCCCGCCATGATGCGTTCGCGCTGTGCGCTCTCCGCAACGGCTATTGCTGAGTACTTCCGGGACCAGGGGAAGCATGTCCTTCTGATGATGGACTCCCTGACCCGTTTTGCCATGGCCCAGCGCGAGGTGGGCCTCGCCATCGGGGAGCCGCCAGTCGCGCGCGGGTATCCGCCGTCGATTTACGCGGCGCTCCCGAAGCTGCTCGAGCGGGCCGGGAACTTCCGCACCGGATCCATCACGGGGATCTATACTGTCCTCGTTGAGGGCGATGATACCAACGAACCCATCGCCGACACCGTGCGCGGCATTATCGACGGGCACATTATCCTTTCCCGCAAGGTGGCCATGAGAAACCACTACCCGGCTATCGACGTGCTCGCGAGTGTCAGCCGACTGATGAACGACATCGCCCCGAAGGAGCAGAATCAAAATGCCTCCAAGCTGCGTAATATGATGAGCGTCCATCAAGATAATTTTGACCTGATTTCCATCGGCGCATACAAGCCCGGCACAAATCCCGAGCTTGACAACGCTGTCAGCCATATGCCCGCTATCAACAGCTTTTTACAGCAGGCTGTCGATGAGAGCTTCACGTATCCGCAGACTGTCGAACTGCTCGGAAAGGTCATCGCCTAGGCGGAAGGGGAGAGACGTTACGAAAAAGTTCAGGTTTTCGCTCGAGAGGATGAAAAGCTATAAGGACAGCGTCCTCGAGCGTGAAAAAGGCACGCTGCTCCGGCTGCGCAAGGAGCGTGACCGGATCCAGATGAAGATAGAGGATTTGAATAACGACTTCCGGAATGTCAACGCTGAGCTCAAGGCGCATACACTAAGGGGCATCAGCGTGGTGGAGATGCGCAGCTACCGCTTCCAGATCGAAAACATCCACCAGCAGATTAAGGATCTCGAGGTCCAGCTTGAACGCATGGAGGAGCGCGTGGAGTTACAGCTCCGGATTGTTGTGAACGCGTCGCAGGAGGTCGCGGGGCTCGACAAGCTCAAAGAAAAGCAGCTCGAGGAGTACAACCGCCTCACGGCCAAGGAGGAGAGCGAAACGATTGAGGAATTCGTCTCCACCCGGTTTGTCCGTGAGCGGAGCCTGTCACAGGTTTAGCTTTCCTTTACCGGCTGCACAAACGGCCGATTTATATACAAATAGGAAAGAGAATGGAGGTGAATGAGAAATGGATATGAATGTGATGAACGCCCTTCCCGCGGTGCAGCAGCTCCAGGGCCTCAGCGGACTGATGCAGGGCGGCGTGCTCGGTACGGGAGAGGGCGGCGGTTTTATGGACCTCATTCTCCAGCTTCTGGCCGGAAACGGCGAAGAGGCTGGCGGCGGCATGCTCGACATGCTCGACGCACTGGTGGATGTCGAAGGGGAACAGAAGCCGGAAAAGGATGCGCAGGATCTCCTGATGCAGATGCTCGGCGGGATGATGGCGGCGGACTCGCTGTTTACGAACCCGCAGATGATTCCCGATCTGATGCAGGTGTCGCCGGAGCTGGCCGTGCAGGTGATGGGAGTGATGCAGAACCAGACAGCCGCGCCGGTACAGACCATCGACCCATCCATCCTGCGGCAGATGCCGTCCGGGGAGGAACAGGTCGGGGACACGCCGGAGGAGGCCGTGTTCGAGGTGCTCTCCGTGCCCGAGGCAGGGGAAAGCGCAGCATCCCAGCAGAAAAGCAGCGGCGAGGACGCGCTCTTCTGGGGCGGGCGGTTCCAGGATTCCGTCTCGCAGGCGCAGAAGCTGATGAAGGACGGCGGCGAGGACACGGCGCCGGAAAGAGTGATGAACGTCGAGGCTCTCCAGCAGGACGTTGACGCCGGGCGCTTCGCCCCTGTGCGCACAGAGGAGGAGCTTCCGCTTCCCGAAGCGAAGGACGTCGCCGAGCAGGTCCGCACGGGCATCCTTCAGAACATCGGCAAGGGGAAGAACGAATTCGTCGTCAAGCTCAAGCCGGAGGGGCTCGGGGAAATCACCGTGCACATGGCCGAGACAGGCGGAAAGCTCGCGCTCAATATCATCGCGTCCTCCCAGCAGACAGCGCGCCTCATCAACGCGGAGATCGCCGGACTGCGCGACAGCCTGCGCCCGTATAACGCGGACGTGCACGAGGTTGTCAGCCAGCAGCAGTATGCCGCGGACGGGGGAGCGCAGTACCGCCATCCGGAGCAGCAGAACCAGAGCCACCGCCGCCAGAATCCGCAGAGAGGCTATGGCAGCGTTGAAGCGCAGGAGGTGGAGGAAGAGCAGGCAGTATCCGGTGCGGCGCACGGCAGCATCTATGTCTAAACTACGGAAGAAAGGAGAAGAAGAATGAGCGATTTTGCAACCCAGTACGCGGACAGGATCAACATGAACACCGGAAATAAAAAGGTGTGGGACGCTGTGTTCACCGATAAAAAGGAAAACACTGTCCAGGTTGAGGACTTCCTCAAGCTCATGGTGACACAGCTCCAGAACCAGGACTTCATGAACCCGATCGACGATACGCAGTTCCTTTCGCAGCTCGCCCAGTTCGCGTCCATGACCGCCATGGAGGAAATGCGCAGCTATTCGCAGACGACCTACGCCACATCCCTCGCCGGGAAGACTGTCACGGTCGCGAAGAACAACGTCAGCGGCGGCATTGATAAGGCGACAGGCGTTGTCGAAAAGGTGGACCTGAGCGGCGACAGCTTTGAGGTCTATGTCGGCGGCAAGCCATATACGCTCGACCAGATCATGTATGTCGGCGGCGGAGATTCCTTGGGAGCGGATGGTTCGCAGGTCAACGTGAAGAATTACAGCGTCCAGGCGGAGCTCGACGGCAAGACCGTTAAACTCAACTGGCCCGACGCCACGACCGATGAAGCCATCGCCGAAGGGCTGACCTACCGTGTCTACTACGCGGAGGATAAGGACGACATCAAGTTCGACACCGTCGAGGACGTCCGCAAAAACGGCCAGCTTCTTGCTATGCCGGACGCGAGCGAGGAGACCCTTACCGGACTGCATCTCGAAGAGGGGAAGACATATTTCTTCAACGTCACCGTCACGGACGCGAACGGCGTGGAAACCGTCTACAAAAAGGCCACTCTGCCGGTGTGATACAGTATGGGAGAGATGAAGCTCGACTTTAAACGGATGCAGAGAATGCAGCCCATTGTCACCGGAACGCCGCAGGCCGTGCACAGCCAGAGCACGCGGAACACGGCTGTGCAGGAAAGCGAGGGGCCTTCGTTCTCCGAACTGCTCTCGCAGAAGCTCGGGGAAAAGGGACTGACCATCTCCAAGCATGCAGCGCAGAGGGCGGCGCAGAGGGGCGTCGATCTGGACGCGCACATCGACCGGCTCAGCCAGGGGGTACAGATTGCCCGGCAGAAGGGGCTCGACGATGCGCTCATCCTCGTGGACTCCACGGCATTCCTCGTCAGCGCCCGCAACGCGACAGTGATCACCACGGTGGGCGGCAGTGATCTCAAAGGGAACGTGTTCACAAACATCAGTGGAACTGTGATTATCTGACCGGACCTCTATTGGAGGTCAGCCCCGGCCCCGACTGACTGACGGGCCGGGCACAGCTCCGCGCATACACTTGCAAAGGAGAATAGAAAAACAGCATGGTTAGGTCAATGTATTCCGGCGTAGCCGGCCTGCGCACGCACCAGTACCGCATGGATGCCATCGGCAACAACGTGGCCAACGTCAATACCTATGGCTACAAGTCCAGCCGCGCGACATTCCGCGACGTATACTATCAGGCGGTCAACGGCGCGTCGGCTCCGACCGGGAACAAGGGCGGTATCAACCCGTCTGCCATCGGTTACGGCTCGCAGATTGCGTCTATCGACGTCATGCACGGGCAGTCCTCCTTTACCAACACCGGCAACGCTTTCGACGTCGCCATCGCCGGCGACGGCTTCCTTCAGGTCATGGACGCCGACGGCAACATTTACTACACCAAGGCCGGTATGCTCGGCATCGACTCGCAGGGCAATGTCGTCGACTCGAACGGTAATTTTGTCCTCGGCGTCTCGGGCGACCCGCTCGGCAAGAGCCCCGACTCGCAGAAGATTTCGATTAACCTCCCCGCGCTGAATCCCGCCGCGGGCAGCAAGACGCAGATGATCAATAACGTCAATTATACGCTCAAGGCGTCTAATGAGACAGACGATTCGAATGTCAACTTCACATTCCTCTCCTCGAGTAAGATTCCGCAGGGCAAGCAGGCGGAAGCGGTTCTCACTAGTTCCGGGATTACGATTACTTTCGGTTCGACGGCGGAGTTTAAAAATCTGGGTGAGGTACAGACAGCGATTAACGACGCTATCCGTGAAGCGAACGGCGGCAAGGATCATGTTGCGGGAATGTTTACTCTGACCTCGGATGTCAATGTCGATCAGGAGATCTTTGCGAAAGCTCCCGGAGGGGTTATCACGGGCGCCGATCTTGTCAGCGACGATACAAGCGCCAAACTGGGTAAGGTCGAACTGCCTGCGGCGACTTTTAAGGATAATACCGGTGCGACCGTGTCGAACGGCCCGTGCGGGCGGTTCACGTTCCTGCAGGTGGGAAGCGGATTTACTGCCGGCGGCACGGATCCCGGCGGGACACCTGCCGCGGTAACAGCAATGACGCTGACGCATAATTTTGACGCTAATACAACGGACGGCGGCGATTTCACCGTCTCGATGACGATTAACGGTGTAAACTATGAAGGCGTCTTTTCTGCGAAGGCGGCGGCGAGTGGGTGCAGCGTTCTGCTCCGGAATGGTACCAGCACTACGGATACCATCACTCTTCAGTGCCCGAGCCTGACCGCTATTGTCGGTGAATCCAATCTCAATACGGATGCCGACGCGGATAATGACATTGAGATCGATACCAGCCGGACGGATCTGGGCATTACCACCCAAATGACATTTAATGCGCCGGACGCTACCACGCTTGCCAATCTGACTGCTTCCCCCACAACCCCTGCCTATGTTCTCGGCCTCGGGAGCAAGCCCTTCAAGCTCGAGGGCGGCACGGCGGGCGGCCCGCAGACGGTCAAGGATCTGAGCGGCATCTCCATCGGGGCGGACGGTGTCATCTCCGCGTTCCACCCGCTGATGGATCCGCAGAACTTCGAGATCGGGCGCATCGATCTGGTCGTGTTCGACAACATGTCGGGCCTTAATCAGAGCGGGAGCACGTACTTCACCTCGTCCACAAACTCGGGCGAGCCGAAGGTTGTCAAGGCGGGCACGACAGGAGCGGGCGAAATCAAGTCCTCGGCGCTCGAGATGTCCAATGTCGACCTTGCGCAGGAGTTCTCGGACGTTATCACCACCCAGCGCGGCTTCCAGGCGAACTCACGCCTTATCACGGTGTCGGATACGATGCTTGAGGAGCTTGTCAATCTGAAGCGCTAAATTTTGCGGCGACGGCCCTGTTCGGACACGGAGGGCCGCCGCCATAGGCCAGCGGAGACGGAGACGTTTCCTCTGGCCTATGGCGGCGGATGCCAAGACTTTTTCTGGAGGGATAGGAGCGAATGATTATACTCACAAAGCTTGACGGAATCGAGTTCGTTCTCAACTGCGATCTCATCGAAACCGTCATGGAAAGCCCCGACACGACCATACATCTGACCAACGGGCATTACTATATTGTACAGGAGAGCATGGAGACAGTCATTGAGAAAACCGTGGAATACCACCGCCGCATTTTTGGGGACGCTATTCGAGGTAATTATTGAGGATTCCCTTTTTCGCGGAATTGAAGTATAATAAAAGAAGGTGCAGCAGTCAGTATGGATATTATGACGATAATCGGCTGGGTATTCGGTATCGCCCTGATGATCGTGGGTATGGTTCTGAACAAGACTACACTTGAATCGGGCGATGTCATCTACGAATTCCTGTGGGGGAATCTCACGAGCTTTTTCGACCCGACAAGTATTGCCATCGTGCTCGGCGGTACGTTCGCGGCGCTGATGATTTCCTACCAGATGAAGGCGTTTACGAAGATCGGGAAGCACATGAAAATCCTGTTCTTTCCGGCCAAGTATGATCCGTACAAATACATTACCGAGCTGGTGGAGTTTGCGAAGGAGGCGCGTGTCAACGGCCTGCTCGCGCTCGAGGATAAGCTCAACGCCACGAAGGACGAGTTCCTGCGCAACAGCCTGATGCTGGTGGTGGACTCGGTGGATCCCGAAAAGGTGAAGATCCTCCTCGAAACGGAGCTTGATTACCTCGATGACCGCCATTCGCAGGATCGTGCGTTTTATGAGAAGGGCGCGGCTTTCGCGCCGTCCTTCGGTATGATCGGTACCCTCATCGGCCTGATTAACCTCTTAAAATCGCTCGACGATCCGAGCGCCATCGGCCCGGCCATGGCTGTAGCCCTCATTACAACCCTCTACGGCAGCTTCATGGCAAACCTTTTCTTCAACCCGATAGCGAATAAGCTCAAGGTCCGGCATGAAGAGGAATACCTGTGCAAGCTGATCATCAGCGAAGGGGTGCAGGCCATCCAGGCTGGCGAGAACCCGCGCTTCATTGAGGAGAAGCTCATCCAGCTCCTCCCGAAGAGCAAGAAGTACGCCGCCAAACAGGAATCAGCGGGAGAATGAGCATGATGGGGAACAGGAAAGGGGGAAAGAAGCATGGCAAAGAAAAAGAAGGGCGATGACGGCCCCGGCTATAACTGGATGGATACATACGGCGACATGGTCACGCTTCTTTTAACCTTCTTTATTATGCTATTCAGTATGTCGAGCGTGGAGCAGGAGAAGTGGGAAATGCTTGTGCTCGCGTTCACCAACCGCGGCAATGAGACAAGCCAGATCATTGTCACGCCCATCGGCAACGGCCACGATATGGCGGCCAACCAGGGCGAGGCTCCCCTCCCGTCGGACGGAGAAAGTATCGACACCACCAGTGTCCTCCCTTCGGACTTCAGCGAGCTGTTCCAGTACCTCCAGTCCTATGTCGAGGAAAATAACCTCGACGGGTCCGTGGAGGTCAGTGAAGGCGAAGGCATGGTCTATATCCAGTTCCAAGACAATATCTTCTTTAACCCGGATCAGTCCTACCTGCGGCAGGAGGCCATACCCATCCTCACGGATCTGGGCGGTGCCATCCAGGCGGTGCAGGAGCAAATACTGGTCATCAACGTCAGCGGGCATACGGCGGCGGTGGAGATAGAAAATTATCCCATAAGCGACTGGATGCTCTCCGGCCAGCGTGCGGCGAGCGTGACGGTGTTCCTTGAGGAGGAAGTCGGCATCGACCCTACGAAGATGATCGATATAGGGTATGGCAAGTCGCGTCCGGTGGGGGATAACGCCACACCGGAGGGGCGCCAGAAAAACCGGCGCGTGGATATGATGATCGTTTCCAACCAGGCGACACCTGATTCGGAGCAGCTGTTAAAAAGCCTCCTTGCCGGCACCTATGACGAGAGCATGTATCCAAAGTCCGGCGGGCTCGACGATCTGATAAATTCCGTCGGAGAGGTTGAGGGCATCGACGTGACGACTGCCGACGGCACAGCTCCGGAGGGCGAAGCGGCTCCGGAAGGGGATGCGCCGGAAGGCGTACCGCCGGAGCCCGGGGCCGGGGAAGCGATACCGGCCGCGCCGGAAGGAGCAACGCCGGAAAGCGCGCCGCCGGAGGGGACAGCGCCGGAAGGTGCACCGCCGGACGGAACAGCGCCGGAAGGTGCACCGCCGGACGGAACAGCGCCGGCAGCATAAATCTTGTTGAAGCGGTGAGGATGAAGGATGCCTGAGAAACTAACGCAAGCGCAAATCGACGCGCTGCTCAACCGCATGAGCTCCGGCGAACAGATCGAGAATGACGATGATCAGAAGCGTATTAAGGAATACGACTTCCGTTCGCCGAAGAAGTTCACCAAGGAGCAGCTCAAGACGCTCGACAGCCTGCACGAGAATTTTTCCCGTCAGCTTTCCTCGTATCTGTCGGGCATCCTGCGGGTGTTCTGTGAAGTGAGTGTCCTGCAGATAGAGGAGCAGAGCTATTTTGAATATAACAACGCTCTGCCGGATACCGCGCTGATAGGCCTTTTGAATTTTACGCCGGCCAATAAGCGGTTCAGCGACGGGACATTCATTCTGGATGTGGCGACGAGCATCGGCTATTTCATGATAGACCGTCTTCTGGGCGGGCAGGGAGCCGGCTACAATCTGAGCCGGAATTTCACGGATATTGAGATAGCCATTCTCGACAATGTGATGAAGCGGATCGTCGGCTTCCTCGGGGATGCGTGGCGGAATTATCTGGATGTGGACATCGGTTTAAACAGCTTGGAGACGAATGCGAGGCTCCTGCAGGCGCTCGCTCCGGAGGACATTGTGGTTATCGTGGTGCTCAATGTGAAAATCCGTGACATGCAGGGGACAATGAGCGTCTGTATTCCGGCGGAGAACCTGGAAGAGGTTGTGGGGCAGTTCAGTCTGAAGTATACGCGTTCGAGCAAGAAGCAGAGCATGGAGAATGAGGAAGCGAAGAAGAAAATCATCTTCGACACTCTGACCGATTCGAACTTGGAAGTGAAGGCGGTGCTCGCGGAGATGCAGCTTGACCTGCGGGACATCATGCAGCTCCAGCCGGAGGACGTCATTCCGCTCCATAAGAACATCAGGAGCGATATAAGCATTCTGGTGGATAACATACCGTGGTTCTATGCCAAGCTCGGTGAAACAAAGACGCGCAAGGCAGTTAAACTGAACAACCAGATCCAGTGAAGACGTTTTTTCCCTCTGGGATGACTGATATGAAAAAATGAGGTGGATAATTTGAGCGATAATGCAATCCTGCTGTCGGAGCAGGAGATTGACGCCATAGGCGAAATCCTCAATATCAGCATGGGGTCCGCAGCGACGGCCGTCTCGACTTTGCTGAACAGGCAGGTCATCATCACGACACCGAAAGTCGTGCAGCAGAAGTTCGGCAATATCGACTATGCGATGCTTGAACCGGCCATGCTGGTCAAAATCAAATACGTGCAGGGGATTTCGGGCGCGAACGTCATGGTGTTCCGGCAGCGGGACATGCGTGTCATTCTGAACCTCCTCATGGGCAACGAGGACGACGTGGAGACCGAGGTCGTGTTCGACGAGCTGACCATGAGCGCGGCGTGCGAAGTTATGAACCAGATGATGGGCGCGTCGGCGACAGCCCTCTCCGAGTTTCTGGGGAAGACAGTAAACATTTCCACGCCGGAGGCTATGATACTTGATGAGGAGAACAGCTTCGAGAGCGCGATGGAGGTGGATAACGAGGAGAGCATCGTTTCTGTCGCGTTCAATCTGGACATTGAAGGCGTAATGAGCAGCGACTTCATCAGCGTCCTGAAGCTGGATCTGGCAAAGATGCTCGTCAGCCAAGTGATGGACGACTTCGAGGGGGCCGCCGCGCAGGAGTCGGCGGCCCCCGCCACGCCTGCAC
>CATJVQ010000030.1 GCA_949743955.1 uncultured Oscillospiraceae bacterium
GGAACTCGACAGAGACCGGCTCCGAGCCCTGTGGGCGGCGTATTGCTTCCACCACAGTTTGGATGTCGATACCGCTGAGTATTACAGCGACCTCATGCAGATCTGGGAGTTGGTGTCCGAATCGGGGGATGGTGCCACTGAGTGGTCCGACTACGAGAGCTTCGATTTGTTCATGTGCCGGTATC
Organism: uncultured Oscillospiraceae bacterium; assembly: GCA_949743955.1. Classification (GTDB taxonomy): domain Bacteria; phylum Bacillota; class Clostridia; order Oscillospirales; family Ruminococcaceae; genus Harryflintia. The sequence goes on from CATJVQ010000030.1 coordinate 186, forward strand.
TGGTATGAAGTCTTTGATAGATACTGTGTTCAGCAAGGAGGCATTCCTCTCGTCTGATAGTGGCCGTCGTCTCAAGTCTCAGATAGGATGTCACCTCGACGTCGTTGATGGTCTTCCCGTTAAGATCGATGAGAATGGGATCGGCTCCATCCAGTACGAGGTGAACGGCGAACGGTGGGAATTGTATCCGGTTATTCCGGAGTGGTGTGAAATCCAATCTCAGATTACATTGTTTGGCGGACTATGACCGCGAAAGAAGAATAATTTTGGCCCGCAGGGGAAGACCTTTTCGGCTCCTCCTGCGGGCTTTTCGTTTTACCTCACCTACTATACCCCACATGGCTCAGGTTGCTTCCTGGGCTTACCATGCGGTTACGGCACTTGCAATCCACCATCTTCTCATGTATAATGCAGACAGTCTACCGTTTCGAAGGAGAAAGGTTACGATGCCGTCATCCTATATCCCGTGATGATGGGGGACGCGATGTTTATCGGTAACCTACGCTGAAAACGGGGATGGCGGCAGAGGGAGAGCTGCCTGGCAGGGCACAGAAATGGTCACAAGAAAGCCGGAGACATTTTTTGTGTCTCCGGCTTTCTTGTGCGGCGGCAGCCTCTTCATCACAAATGTGGGATTATGATAATGTTTTGACAAATTTCACATAAAAATATGACTGATTTTTTTGATTGACACAGAGGGAATATCATAGTATTATATAGATTGTATATATATTACATAGGTAGAAATGGGAAATTTGTCTGCCGCAGGGGGGATTTTGGTGAGAAATGAGGAGGGGAGTCGGTGGAACAGCTGCTGAGCGTGGGGATTGATATCGGCACCTCGACCACCAGCATGGTCATCAGCCGGCTGTCCGTGCAGAATACAGCCTCCTCGTTCGCGGTCCCCCGTATGGCGATCACGGAGAAGGAGATCGTCTACCGCGGGGACATTCACTCCACGCCTATTCGGGAGGGGGAGCTTATCGACGCGCAGAGGATAGCCGCCCTCCTCAAAGAGGAATACCAAAGAGCCGGTATCACTCCCGGCATACTGCGGACCGGGGCTGTGATCATCACGGGGGAGTCCTCCCGCAAGGAGAATGCGCAGGCCGCGTCCCAGTGGCTGAGCGAGCTGGCCGGGGATTTCGTCATCGCCACGGCGGGGCCGGATCTGGAGTCCGTTCTGGCGGCGAAGGGCGCGGGGACACAGCAGTATTCCGAGGAGCACGCCTGCACGGCGATGAACCTTGATGTCGGCGGCGGGACATCCAATCTGGCGGTCTTTTCTTCGGGCCGTCAGGCAGGAAAGGGCTGCTGGGACATTGGCGGCCGCCTGGTCCGCGTAGACGAAATGGGCCGGATTACATACATCAGTCCTCGGCTCCGGCCGGTGCTGGACGAGCTCGAAATCCCGCTGCATGAGGGGGACAGGGTGGAGCTCTCTCCCCTGCGGCGGCTGACAGACCGGATGGCGTCCCTTCTGGCCGAGGCGGCCGGGCTCCTGCCCGCGACACCGCTGTGCCGCCGGCTCCACACGCCGGGCAGCGCACAGCTCATCCTAGAGCGCCCAGCGGACAGGCTCTCCTTTTCCGGGGGCGTGGCCGATTACGTATACCATCCCGCGGGCGGGGACTGGTTCCGCCACGGCGACATAGGCCCGCTGCTTGGGCGGAGCCTCTATGAGAGCCCGGCCTTCCTGCATGAGAGGCTGCTGCGCCCGCAGGAGACCATCCGGGCGACGGTGGTGGGTGCCGGTTCACACACGACTATGCTCAGCGGTAGCACGATATTTTTCACGGACGCTTCCCTCTTCCCTGCGCGGAACCTGCCCGTCTTTGTCCCCGAAGCGGAGACAGAGCAGGGTGCTTTGGAGGGAGACAGTGTCCCGCTGGCGGCGGAGGCGGACCGCTTCCGCCAGGAGTACGATACGGACCGGTTTGTGATCCGCCTCGCGCGGACCGGATCCCCGAGCTACCGCACGCTGTGCCGCTTGGCCGACGCGCTGGGCGCCTTAGCCGGGCAGCTGCCCGCGGGGACACCGCTCTATGTCCTCACGGAGCAGGACTTTGCTCAGGCGCTCGGGCAGGCTCTCCGCCGGCGGATCGAGCGGCCGGTGATCTGTATAGATAGCGTCCAGGCGCAGCCGGGCGATTATCTGGATTTCGGGAAGCCGCTGCGGGACGGGGTTGCCGTTCCGGTGGTGGTCAAAACTCTCATCTATGCCTGAAGAAGGGCAGGGAGAAGGAGGGAAATCAATATGATTCTGAAGACGGTTCTTTCAGGCCGAACCTATCAGTTTCAATCGGTCAAAGAGGTGCTGGCCAAGGCCAACGAGGAAAAGTCCGGGGATGTGCTGGCGGGCCTGGCGGCAGAGAGTGCCAGCGAGCGGATTGCCGCCAAGGAGGTGCTGGCGAACCTTCTGCTCTCCGATCTGCGGGAGCATCCGTCTGTAGAGTATGAGACGGACGATATAACCCGCATGGATCAGGACGGGGTGAACGAGGCGATATACCGCGAGATCCGCGGCTGCTCCGTGGGGGAGTTCCGCGAGTGGCTCTTAGCGTACAGCACGGATGAAAACGACATCCGGCGCATCCGCAAGGGGCTGACCGCCGAGATGATAGCGGGTGTCGCGAAAATCATGTCCAATCTGGATCTGCTCTACGCCGCGAATAAGATGCGCATCCAGACACACTGCAACACGACCATGGGCATCCGGGGAACATTTTCGACCCGCCTGCAGCCCAACCATCCGACCGACGATCTGGACGGGATCACGGCGTCCCTTTACGAAGGGCTCAGCTACGGCAGCGGCGACGCACTCATCGGCCTCAACCCGGTGAGCGATTCGGTGGCGAGCTGCGCCGCGGTGCTCGAGCGCTTCGCCCAGATCAAGGAGAAGTGGGACATCCCCACCCAGTGCTGTGTGCTCGCACACATCACCACGCAGATGGAGGCCATCCGGCAGGGCGCGCCCGCGGACATGATCTTCCAGTCCATCGCCGGGAGCCAGAAGGGGAACGAGGCGTTCGGCTTCACCACCCAGACGGTTCGGGAAGCGCAGGCCCTCCTCCGCCGGCAAGGGACGGGCACGGGCCCCAATGTCCTCTATTTCGAGACGGGGCAGGGGTCGGAGCTCTCGTCCGGCGCCCATTTCGACACGGATCAGGTGACGATGGAGGCTCGCTGCTACGCCTTTGCCAAGCAGTTTGATCCGTTCATGGTCAATACAGTGGTCGGCTTCATCGGGCCGGAATATCTTTACGACAGCAAGCAGGTCATCCGAGCGGGGCTCGAGGATCACTTCATGGGGAAGCTCACCGGCCTGCCCATGGGATGCGACTGCTGTTATACGAACCACATGCAGGCGGATCAGAACGATCTAGAGCTTCTGACACTGGCGCTGGCCTCGGCCGGGTGTACATACGTCATCGGCGTCCCGGCGAGCGACGATGTGATGCTCAACTACCAGAGCAACGCCTATCAGGACGCGGCGGCGGTGCGGGAGATCCTGGGGCTGCGCCCGATTGCCGAATTTGAGGCGTGGCTGGAGAAGATGGGAATTATGGAAAACGGAAGGCTGACCAGCCGGGCGGGGGACGCCTCGATCTTTCTGGAAACGCGGGGTGGTATCGCATGACACGGGAGGAACTGACCAGCCGGGTGACACAGGCGGTCATGGAGGCATTAGCCCGGCGCGCGGGCGGGGCGGATGGAACGGAAGCGCCCTGCCCTCGTCCGCCATTGCCGGATCTCACGGATCCGGCCTTCAAGGCTCAGGTGCTGGTGGAAAACCCCAATAATCCCGAGGGGCTGGCCCAGATGAAGCGGCGAACCCCGGCGCGGATAGCGGTGGGCAACGCCGGGCCCCGTTTACGGACACAAACGTATCTGACCCTGCGGGCGGAGCACGCCGGCGCGCAGGACGCTGTATTCCGCGATGTATCGCCCGAGCTGCTTAAGGAGCTGGATTTGGTTTCGTTCTCCACGCTGTGCCGGGACCGCAACGAGCACCTGACCCGGCCCGATCTGGGGCGGCGCTTCAGCCCCGAGACACTGGAGGATATGAAGAAGCGCTGTGTCCGCAGCCCGCAGGTGCAGGTCTATCTTTCGGACGGACTGAGCAGTCAGGCGGTCGAGGCCAACGGGGCGGACATCTTGCCCGCCCTGATGGACGGCCTGCACGATGAGGGTCTCCGTGTCGGGCCCCCCTTCTTCGTCCGGTTCGGCCGGGTGCCGGCCATGGATGTCGTTTCCGAGACGCTGGACGCTGAGGTGACGTGTGTCCTCATCGGGGAGCGGCCCGGACTGGCCACGGCGAACAGCATGAGCGCCTACATCAGCTACCGCGCCACGGTGGGGATGCCGGAGTCCCGCCGGACAGTGGTCTCCAATATCCACGCGGCCGGGATCCCGGCCGTGGAGGCGGGGGCGCACATCGCGCAGCTCATCCGGACAATTCTGGAAAAGCAGACTTCCGGTGTGGAGCTGCAGCAATAGGGGGGCGGACGATGACAGGAGATCCCATCAGGACCCATGTTCTCAGCGTCCAGTACATCCCCAACGTGGACGAAGGGCTGCGCCGCGGGCTGCGGATAGGGGCCGGCGTGCGCAGTCTGGGCATCCTCACCACGGACAGCGACGACCCTTCCTACGCGGCGCTCGACGAGGCCACCAAGAAGGCGGACGTCCGCGTGGCGTACGCCAAAAGTATGTACGCCGGGGCGGGGAACGCGTCCATGCGGCTGGCTGGCGAATTTATCGGGATTCTGGCCGGACCGGACCCGGAGAGCGTGCGCAGCGGGATGGAGGCGGCAGTCGCCTATCTGGAGCGGGACGCGTGCTTTTACAGCGCGGACGAAGAGGACAAGGTCGCCTATTTCGCGCACTGCATTGCGCGCACGGGGTCGTATCTCTCGCAGACAGCGGGTGTCCCGAAGGGGACAGCGCTGGCCTATCTCATCGCGCCGCCGAGCGAGGCCATCTGCGGCCTAGATGCGGCGCTCAAGGCGGCAGAGGTCACACTGTCCCGGTTTTATGGCCCGCCCACGGAGACCAATTTTGCCGGAGGACTTCTGGCGGGGGACCAGCCCGCCTGCCAGGCGGCGTGCGACGCGTTCGCGGCCAAGGTGCTGGAGGTTTCCCGGCAGCCAATTCAAGAATAGGAGGCGCCTATGGAGCTGGATAAAGATTTACAGTCCATACAGGAGGTCCGCTGCTTGGTGGCCAGGGCAAAAGCGGCGCAGAAGGCTCTGGCCTCATGGAGTCAGGAGAAGCTGGATGCCCTTGTAAAGGCTCTGGCCGAAGCGGCCGAAGCACAGGCAGAGCCGCTGGCCAAAATGGCGGCGGAGGAGACCGGCTTCGGTATCTGGCAGGATAAGGTGATCAAGAACCTGCTGGGCAGCCGGATCGTGTATGAGCACATCAAGGATCAGAAAACGGTGGGTGTTGTCCGGGAGGACAGGGAACGCCGGGTGCAGGAGATCGCTGTCCCGGTGGGCGTGGTGGCGGCGCTCATACCGTCCACGAACCCGACGTCTACGGTTATGTACAAGGCGCTCATTTCGATTAAGGCGGGCAACGCAATCGTTTTCAGCCCGCATCCGAACGCCCGGCGGTGCATCGCGGAGACAGTCCGCGTCCTGACAGAGGCGGCTAAAAAAGCCGGCGCGCCGGACGGACTCATCGGCTGTATCGAGACCATCACGCCGCAGGCGACGGACGCGCTGATGAAGCACCCGGACACCGGCATCATTCTCGCGACAGGCGGGGCCGCCATGGTCAAAGCGGCGTATTCCTCCGGGAACCCGGCTCTGGGCGTGGGGCCCGGCAACGGTCCGGCCTTCATCGAGAGGTCGGCGGACATCCGGAGGGCGGTGGGGCGCATTCTGGACTCCAAGACGTTTGACAACGGCACGATTTGCGCGAGCGAGCAATCCGTCGTGACAGAGCGGTGCATTGAGGAGGAGGTCGTTGGGGAGTTTTGCCGCCAGGGGGGATATTTCCTCAGTGAGGAGCAGTCCGCGCGGGTGGAAAAGCTCATCATGCGCGCGAACAACACGATGAATCCGGCCATTGTCGGCAAGAGCGCGCTGACCATCGCGAAAATGGCGGGCATTGAGGTACCGCAGGGGACGAGGGTGCTCCTCTCCCGCCAGACAGAGGTGGGGCATAACCGCCCCTATTCGCGGGAAAAGCTCTGCCCCATTCTGGGCTTTTTCGTGGAGGAAAGCTGGGAGCAGTGCTGTGAAAAGTGCATCGCCATCCTCGAAAATGAGGGCGCAGGGCATACGATGACCATCCACTCCGAAAACAGCGCGGTGATCCAGCAGTTCGCGCTGCAGAAGCCGGTCTCCCGGCTTCTGGTGAACACACCGGGCGCTTTAGGCGGCGTGGGAGCGACAACGGGCCTCTCCCCGGCGCTCACGCTCGGATGCGGCGCTGTCGGCGGGAGCGCAACCTCAGACAATGTGGGGCCGGAGCATCTCTTCAACGTCCGCCGCGTGGCTTGGGGGCTGCGCGAAGCGGAGGATCTGCGCCCCCGGCAGGCGGGAAAGGCAGACGCTCCCGCGCAGGCAGCGCTGTCCGGCAGCGATGTGACGGCGGCAGAAATTGAGCGCATTACCCGCGAGGTTCTCAGCATGATCCTCGGGGACGCGAAATAATCCACTTTAATACAAGAAAACAGGAGGAACAAACATCATGGCTGAAAATTTACAGGCACTGGGCATGATCGAAACAAAGGGGCTGGTCGGATCGATTGAGGCGGCTGATGCGATGGTCAAGGCGGCGAACGTCACGCTCATCGGCAAGGTGCATGTCGGCGGCGGGTTGGTGACAGTGATGGTGCGCGGCGATGTCGGCGCGGTCAAGGCGGCCACGGACGCGGGCGCCGCGGCGGCCACCCGCGTGGGCGAGCTGGTTTCGGTGCACGTCATTCCCCGCCCCCACGCCGAGGTGGAGGGGATCCTGCCCCACATCGAGTGATAAGCGGCGATGGCGGTATTACAGGAAGACACTGTCCGCCAGCTCTACTTTAAGCAGGGAGTCACCGGGCTGCGTGAGGCGGACTGGGAGTACATTACCAAAGAAGCCCGGGCCTTTGCCCGGGAACACGGTGTAACGCTCGAGCCCGCGGCGTGCGGGGAGGAGAATACCGATATCCGCCCCGCACGGCAGAAGGGCTTCGTCACGCCGGAGGGAGAGAGCCTGGCGGAAAAGCCGGAGCACATGACCCATCTGTACGGCAACGTGCTTGTGTCCAAGGAGCATCCGCGGATTTTTCTGCGCGGGCGGTTGGACTCGCTGGAGGCGGATATCGTCGCCTTGCAGACAAGGCTGGAAAGAGGGGATTCCCTCTCCGGCTTCTTGGAGGAGACGCTTCGGCTGTGCCGGAGCATCCTCTCCTGCGAGGTGACGGGGAAGCCGATCGAAGAGACCATGCTCTTCGGCCTCACCAGCGCCGGACTGCGGGAGCGTTCGCAGCATCCCCGGCAGTACTATGGCATTGGCCACATTCTGGTGAACGCCGGGGACGGGGCGGTTATCGCGGGGCTCAACTGCCTGCGGACGCGTGCCCGCGAGGCGGAGCTTTCCGCCGTCACGGCGTTCCGGACACCGGAGGGAGTGGGGCGCCCGGATCTCATCCAGGCGTTAAACCGGCTGAGCAGCGCGTTTTATATCCTGATGCTCAGCCGGAAGTCAGGTTTTCCGCCTGCGGTGGAGCAGCGGAAAGGGGGATCGTGATGCAGGAGGCAGAAATCCGGGCCCTGGTCGCGCGGGTGATCGGGGAGATGGAGCGTTCGGCTTCGGAGCGGGAGTGTCGTCCGGCCGAGGTGCCGGTCGAGGCGTCGGCCCGGCATGTCCATTTAAGCCGTGAGGCGGTGGAGGCGCTCTTCGGGAAGGGGAAGACCCTGACAAAGCGCAGGGAGCTCTCCCAGCCCGGGCAGTTCGCTGCCGAGGAGCGGGTTACAATCCTGACCCCGAAGGGGGAACTGAAGGGGGTGGCCGTCCTCGGGCCGGAGCGGGCGAAGACACAGGTGGAGATTTCGGCAACGGATGCTCATCAGCTGGGTATCGCGGCGCCGGTGCGCCTGTCCGGCTGCCTGGACGGCGCGGCCACAGTGTGGCTGATGAGCGGCGAGGCTGTCTATAAGGCGGAAGGGTCCGCCATTATCGCGCGCAATCATATCCATATGTCGCCCGATGAGGCGAAGCAGTTCGGCGTGCGGGACGGGGACACAGTGAACGTCCGCATGCAGACAGAGCGCCCGGTGACCTTCGAGGACGTGCCCGTGCGGGTGACGGAGGCGTCCCGCCTGGCCATGCACATCGACCTGGACGAGGCGAACGCCTGTTTGTTTCAAAACGGTGCGGCGGGGCGGATCTTGCGTTCGGACGCGCCGCGCCGCGGGTGTGGTGCGGGCGCGACGGACAGCGCCGGCTGCAGGACACCGGAGGCGCCTCCGAAAGCGGCGGCCCCGGGGAAGCCCAAACCGGGAAAGCGGCTGATCACGGCGCAGGACGCGCAGGCGCTGGTTAAAAACGGCGAAGAGTGCATCCGGATCGAGAAGGGGACAATTCTGACCCCTTCGGCCAAGGATGTGTTTACCGGCGCGAAGATTCGTATTGAGTATGAATAGGAGGCCGGGTCCATGACCATCTGCGAAGTGATAGGCCATGTCTGGGCGACAAAAAAGGATCCCAAGCTCAACGGCATGAAGCTGATGATCGTCCGGGAATTGACAGAGGCTGACCGGCCGACGGATAAAACCTTTGTGGCGGCGGATATTGTAGGAGCAGGCATCGGGGAGAGGGTGCTGGTTGTCAGCGGGAGCACGGCCCGCCGTGTCTTCGGCCCCGAGGAGCCGCCTGCGGACGCGGCAATCGTGGGGATTATCGACAGTGTGGAGGCGTAGACGATGGATTTATTGAATCAGATCCGCAGCGCGGGGATTGTAGGCTGCGGCGGCGCGGGATTCCCCACACATGTCAAACTGAACTGCAAGGCGGAATATCTGCTTGTCAACGGAGCGGAATGCGAGCCGCTGCTGCGCACGGATCACTGGCTGATGCGGCACAGGGCGGCACAGATCGTGCGCGCGGTCGGGCAGGTGGGGGAGCACATAGGCGCTTCCCGCCTGCTGATTGTGCTTAAAGAGACGTATGAGGAGGAGATAGCTGCCCTGCGCGCCGCGATTCAGGCGCAGGGCAGCCCGGTCGAGCTCTTCCTGACCCGCAACTTTTATCCGGCCGGGGACGAGCAGATCATGGTCTGCGAGGCGACGGGGCGTACTGTCCCGCCGCTGGGGATCCCGCTGGAGGTGGGGGTCGTGGTCTCGAACGTGGGGACCATGGATCGGATTGCCGACGCGGTGGAGGGCAAGCCCTTTACACACAAGGAAGTGACGGTCACGGGCGCGGTGGAGCGGCCGGTCATTGTCCGTGCCCCGCTGGGGACACCGCTCTCCGCCTGCATCGAGGCGGCGGGCGGGAAACAGGGCGGGGAACCGCTCCGCCTGCTGGTGGGCGGGCCGCTCATGGGCACAGTCTATCCGCTGGAGAAGGCGGACGAGCTGTACGTGACGAAGACAACGGGCGGCGTCATCCTGATAAGGGAGGACTCGGGGCTGGTTCACCTGCGCGAGCGTTCCGCGAAAGCGATCCTGCGCCAGGCGAAAACGGCCTGCATCCAGTGCTCGTACTGCACGCAGCTCTGCCCGCGGTATCTCATCGGGCATCCGTTGCATCCACACAAGATCATGCGCAAGGTGGCGTATGCGGAGGATCCGGCGCAGCTTTTACAGGATCCGGAGATCCAGCATGCGCAGATGTGCTGCGAGTGCGGCGTCTGCGAGACGTACGCCTGCCCAATGGGGCTGGCGCCGCGTCAGGTGAACCATCTGCTCAAGCAGGCGCTGGCGAAGGAGGGCATCCGCAGCCCGAAGCCGGAGGGGCCCTTCTCTCCCCGGGAGGATCGGGAATGGCGGCGGGCGTCCTCAAGGCGGATCGCGGCCCGGCTTGGCGTGGGGGAGTGCTATGATATCCGAATCGACGAGCTGGCCGAGCTGCACCCGGTGCGGGTGACGCTGGCGCTCAGGCAGAGTATCGGCGCGCCGGCAGTCCCGGTGGTACACGCCGGGGAGTCCGTTTCGTGCGGGCAGGTGGTAGCCGAGGCCCCGGAGAAGGGGCTGGGTGTGCGGCTGCATGCGAGTGTCAGCGGTGTAATCAGCCGTGTCGGTGAGGCGGAAATCGTGATAGAAAGGGAGGCCGAGTGATGGTAACCATCGGCTTTTTGGAACTCAACAGCATCGCCAGGGGCATTGCCGCGGCCGATCAGATGCTCAAGGCGGCTGAAGTTCGGCTGCTGCTCTCCAGGCCGGTCTGCCCGGGGAAATATAATATCATGGTCACGGGCGAGGTGGCGGCTGTCCAGTCCTCGCTGGACGCCGGGGAGCGTATCGGCGGGGACAAGGTCGTGGACCGGCTGGTGATCCCTCGGGTGCATCCCCAGGTGGTGGAGGCTATCAACCTTTCTGCCGTGCCCGTGGGTCCCGGCGCAGTGGGCGTGCTGGAGTATTTCAGCGTCACGGCCTCCATCCAGGGGGCGGATGCCGCTGTAAAGGCGGCGGACGTGACACTGCTGGAGGTGCGGCTGGGTGTGGGCATCGGCGGGAAATCCTTTGTGGTGCTCACCGGCGAGGTGGCGGCTGTCGAAGAGGGTGTCGCCCACGGCGCGGCCGCTACGGAGGCGGCAGGGATGCTTGTGGACAAGGTGGTCATTCCCCGGCCCCATCCTGACCTGTTTGAGACGCTGATCGGCTGAAAGGGAGTACCCGATGAATGTATTGGAAGAGGCGGCGCTGAACAAACAGCGGATCGTACAGGAATTTGTCCCCGGCAAGCAGGTGACGCTGGCACATGTCATCGCCAATCCTGTGCCGGAGCTCTATAAGAAGCTGGGCGTCTCCGGCAGCGATCCGGGGGCTATCGGGATCATGACCATCACGCCCAGTGAAGCGTCCATCATCGCGGCCGATGTGGCGACAAAGGCATCGGGCGTATCGCTGGTGTTTGTGGACCGCTTTAACGGATCTGTGGTCGTGAGCGGGGATGTGGAGAGCGTGGAGACAGCGCTGCGGCAGGTGCTCTTTGTCCTGTGCGAAAGCATGGGCTTTACAGCCACACCGATCACCAAAACCTGAGAGGAGGCCGGCGGATGAGGCGCATTATGCTGGTGGGCCGCACCGGCGCGGGAAAGACGAGCTTCTGCCAGGTGATGAACGGCCAGGAGCTCCGCTACCAGAAGACCCAGGCCATTGAGTTCCTCGATAACGCGATTGATACGCCGGGCGAATACGTGGAGAACCGCAAGCTCTATGCCGCCCTTTCCGTGACAGCCGCGGAGGCGGATCTCATTGTCCTGGTGCAGGACTGCTCGGACCGGGAGGATGTGTTTTCTCCCGGCATGGCCGCGATGTTCGACAAGCCGGTCATCGGGGTCGTGACCAAGGTGGATCTGGACGAGACGGGGGAACAGACCCGGCATGCGGCCGATCAACTGGAGCTGGCAGGCTGTGAGAAAATTTTCCGCCTGAGCAATGTGACGGGGGCCGGTGTCCGGGAACTGGTGGACTATCTGGAACAGAGTGAATAGGAAACAAAAAACGCCTTCACGTTAGTGAAGGCGTTTTCAGTGCTCTCTTTCCGTTTAGTCGAGAACCAGACATCCGCTTTTCTGAATCCGCAGGTAGACGGTTTCGTTCGTGTTGAAGAGCAGCGAGGCGTCGAAAAGAATATCGGACGTGAGCGAGAAGGTCCCACAGTCAATCTCATACCGGATGATGTTGCCGTGGGAGATGTTCCCTTTAATGACGCCATCCAGCGTATACGCGTCCTTTGAATCCTGGAAGGGCTTTGCGGACAGCTCGACGATCTCCGGGCGGATGGCCACATCCTGGCAGTCGAAGCGATCGCCGACAGCATCCCCAAAGGTCTTGGCGGAAAGAATATTGTAATGGCCGATGAAGGTGGCCGCAAAGCGCGTGGTCGGATGCGTGTAGATATCCACCGGATGCCCGGACTGCTCGAGCACACCGACGTTGAAGAGGTGGATGGTATCGGACATGACCATAGCCTCATCCTGATCGTGGGTGACGAAGATACTCGTGATGTTGAATTCCTTCTGGATGCGGCGGATTTCTGTCTGCAGGCCGCGGCGGAGAAGCGCGTCGATGGCGCTTAAAGGCTCATCCAGCAGGAGGACCTTGGGTTCCATGACCAGAGCGCGGGCCAGCGCGACGCGCTGCTGCTGGCCGCCGGAGAGGCGGTTCGGATACTCCCCGTACTTCTCAGAGAGGCCCACAATGTCCAGAATCCAGCGGACCTTATCGCTGATGGTCTTCTTGTCCATCCGGCGGATCTGCAGGCCAAAGGCGACGTTCTGCGCAACCGTCATATTCGGGAACAGGCTGTACTGCTGGAACACCATGCCGATCTGGCGCTGCTTGGGCGTCAGATTGGTGATGTCCTTGCCGTCGAGATAAATTTTCCCGGAGGAAACTGTCTCCAGACCGGCCAGGCACCGCAGGAGCGTGCTCTTCCCGCAGCCGGACGGACCGAGCAGTGTGACCAGCTCGCCTTCCTCTATACCGAGATTGATGTCCTTGAGCACGTGGTTCTCGCCGAAAAATTTATTGATCGATTCAAACTGTATATAGGACATTCGTTTTATTCCTCCTCTTCGGTGACAGGCAGGGCGGTGGATTTGGTCTTATCCCGCATCTGCACAAACAGGACGGACAATGTGATAATCAGCGTCACCAGGAACAGGACAGTGACAATGGCGCTGGTGAGCTGTACCGGAGAGTTGCGGCTCTCATACAGGAAGGACTGCGCTGTCATGTACTGGGTGGAAGCAATCATGCGGATGATGGCAAAATCGCCGAACAGCGCGGCCATGCACATCAATACAGAAACCATGATGCCGGACACCATGCAGGGGACAACCACCTTGAAGAAAGCGATGATCTTGCTGGCCCCCAGAATTTCGGCGGCTTCAATGAGCTGCCGGATATTGACAGCGTACATGTTATTGCGGATCCCCCGGAAAGTGACCGGAAGACAGCCGATACAATAGATGCACACGAGCATAAACAGCCGGTTTCCGAGAATTGTCTGAGAAGCGGAGTAGGCGCCCAGAACGGAAGTGGCCAGGATGATTCCGTTGATGGTATAGGGGATGGTGCAGGCTACCTCTATGTATTTTTCCAGCTTCGGGTTATAGATCACCGTTGTATAAAGCGCAAGGATAACGAATACACAGGTGATGATAACCGGGATAATCGAGATAATAACACTGCGCAGCACGCTCGACCAGAACTGCGGGTTCTGGAACAGATCCGCGTAATAGCGGAGTGTAAAGCTTCGGGGAAGGATGGAGGACCAGTCGCCGGTAAAGGAATAAACAACCGTTACCAGCAGCGGCAGGATGAGATAAATCCCACAAAGCGTCAGTGCAAGAATGCCGACAGGATGCCTCTTCTTCATCGGTTACTTCTCCCCCTTCATAAAAGCACGTTTGACAAGATTGGAGAGCACGATCACGATTAACATGGTTGCCAGCAGCACCAACGACAGCGCGGAACCGAGTTCCGGGCGGGAACGAAGATCGCCTACAAACAGATCCGCCACCTTAATCGGCAGGATGGGCACGCTTGCGCCGGTAAGCAGGTAAGGCGTCGCGTAAGCGGTCAGCGCGTTGGCAAAGAGCATCGTGAAGGTACCTAGGATGGACGGCATCATGACCGGGACACCCACCTTAATCCAGAACTGGAACGGCGAAGCGCTCATCAGCTCGGCAGATTCCTGCCATTCCTTGTGGATGCCTTCAAAAGCGGGAAGAAGGAGCAGTGTGCCCATCGGAAGCTGGAAGTAAATATACAGGAATCCCAGTCCCGCGATGGTGTACAAATCGAAATTGGCCAGCAGATCAAGGCCGATTTGCTTGCCGATCTGAACAAAAACACCGGTATAGCCGAGAATGGTGATAAACGAATAGGCCAGAGGAATTCCGGTGAAATTGGAGGTGAGCGTCAGCATGGACATGTAAACGCTCTTAAATTTGTTCTGGGTGCGGTAGAGAGCCATCGATGTGATAAAAACGAGGAAGATTCCCAGAACTGATGAAAAGATAGTCAGCGAGAGTGAATTCCTGATAGCTGTCTGATAAATCGGCCGGCTGAATACTTCCTGGAAATTTTCCAGCGTGAGGCCGGAGCCCCGGTTCTTGGAAACGCTGTGCGTAATCATGGAGAAGAGAGGAACCATCTCGAACATAATTACAAGCAGCAGAAAGGGAAGCAGCGTCCAGTACTGGGTAATGATTTCCTTTGGGGAAATCTTGATTTTTGAAGTGCGTTTGGCGGTGTCGCTCACGAATTAGCTCCCCCTTTCAAATTCAGCGAACGCATCCGGGATCCGGGAGCCAGCCCCAGCAGGGAACAGCACAGCGGCGCGACCTGCAGCTGAGAAGTGGCCCGATCAGTGAAATCCCCCTTCTCCACCTGATCGGAAACGATATAGAGCGCAACCTCACGCTGCAGAGGCGTATTGCCCGTATGGCTGCCGAACTGGTCCATTCCATGGTCGGCGGTCACAACAACGTCGTACCCATCCTTACGCCAGGAGGGCAGGAGAGAAGCAATCGCATCGTAAGAACCGACCGCCGCGCCGCGGTATTCGCGGCTGCCCTTACAGAAAAGGTGCCCGGCATGGTCGCAGCCCATCGGGTGGAAAAGAAGAAAATCGGGATGGTAGGTTCTGCGCAGATAGTCTCCGTCGAAATACAGATAGGCGTCAGGGTATTCGTCGGCATGGTAGAAGATGCCGTGCTGGATATCGCCGTCGCTGTCGAATTGATATCGATCGAGCAGCGGATCGTAAGGGCCGCCTTTATGCTGGTAAAGCTCGGACATCCAAGAATAGGCCGCCGCGGCGGTGACGCGTCCCGCTTTCCGGGTTAGGGAAAAGAGGTTCTCACATTCGCTGGACCGGACATAATTGTTACTGACAATGCCGTGTTCCGAAACAGGCAGACCGGTCATCACGGTCTCATACATGGGGCGGGACACAGAAGGCAGTTCTCCTTGGATACGGTACTTGGCTGCCTGGCGGTATTCCACCAAGTGCTCGAGGAGCCCCGCCGCGGCCGTGCTCTCCTCAAAGCCAAGACCATCGATCAAAACTAGAATTACTTTGGACAATCAGATTTCCCTCCCTCAGGTAATAATGCTTAGGGGAGCCGGTCACGGCTCCCCTAAGACATTGTTTCGACTAGGAAAGCAGCGGAATGATCTCGTCTTCCCACATCTGGGCGACAGTCTCGCAGGCCTCTGTCAGCTTAAGATTATCTGTAAGCGGGATGGCAGTGCCATATTCCGTAGAAGGAATACGCATGGCCTCGACCTCTGCCGGCAGTTCAACGTCGCGGATAGGAGTCGCGTAACCCTTCGCGCGGTGAATCTGCCCCTCGTCGCTGAGCAGGTACTCAATGGCAAGCGCCGTTGCATGCGGATGCGGGGAGTACTTGTTGAAGACCAGGCAGTAGCCGGACTGAAGAGCGCCGTCGCTGGCAACGTGCGCGACACATTCCAGACTGGGATTGTCCTGTTTGGCGATATCGCGCCACGTCAGGAGGTTATAGTCCCACTGCAGAGCCACATCAATTTCGCCCATGGCGAAACGCTGAGAGCTGAGATTGCCTACGTCGATACGGCCGGCCTCGGCAAGCTCCTTGAAGTAGTCGATACCGGGCTGGAGGTTGTCCAGATCCCCGCCGCAGGCATATGCCGCTGCGATAACGCCGAGCTGGGAGCTTGTGCCGCGCACAACGTCGCCCACGTTGACCTTGCAGTCCATATCCTTGAGCTGCGCGAAGGAGGTCACTTCCTCGCCGACGGAGGTCACGTTGGTTAAGAAAGCGTATGTACCCAGGTAGGAGAGAATCCAGCGCCCGTCCGGATCCTTGGCCCAGTCAGGGATGGTGTCCCAAGTCGTGGGCTTATAGCCCTGTACAACGTCCATGTCGATGGCGATCTGGCCGTGGCCCTGGCCGACATCGCCCATATCACGGGTGGGGCTGTCCTTTTCAGAGTCGAACGCGGCCAACTCTTCAGAAGAAGCCATGTCCGTATCGTTGTGCGTGATGCCGTACTTGGCGGTGTAGCCGGCCCAGCTCTCGCCCCAGTTGGCCCAGTCATCGGGCATGCCGACAGTTTCGAGATGTCCTTCCTCTTTAGCCTTGGCTTCGATCTGTTCCAGCGTCATGCTGCTGAAATCAACGCTTTTGCTTTTGGAAGCGTTAGAACAGCCGCTGACTACTGTGAGGACGCTCAGCAAAGCGACCACAGGGAGAATGGTTTTCTTCATTTTGGATGCTCCTTTCAGTTTACAGGACATTTTATTGATTCGCCGGGACAGTTGACCCGACGGAATCGAATGGGATAAGGGCCGGCTGGCGGCCGCGGAAAACGGTCATGCCTTCAAATCCGATCCGGCTGGCAATCTGTGCTGCCTGCCGGATTTCGAACCCGACGATCTCGTGCTTATGCGCGTCACTGCCGATGGTAATCATCCGCCCGCCCAGTTCATAGAAGCGGCGCAGGACCCATTCCTCCGGTTCGGTCCGGTTCTTCCAGTCCATCAGGCCCCGCGTGTTGATCTCCAGTGCCAATCCTTTTTCAATCACACTGCGCAGGACTCGATCGACTGCTTCCTCATAACGGCGCATACACGGTTCTGTTTTCCCCCGCATGACACGCAGAGGATAATCCAGATGAGCCAGACTATCAAATCCGCCGAATTCTATCAGGTGAAGAAGCTCATTCAGATAAACGGAGAAAAATTCATCAATCTGCGCCTGATCACCGTATTGAATAAGGTAGATATCCTGCCCATCCGGGGTAAAATGAACGGAACCCAGGATAAAGTCAAACAAACGGCTCTCCAAGAACTGCCGGGCAATGTCGGGATAATACTGTGGGTTCCCCAGCTCCAGCCCCCAGAGCAGATCCAGGCGCCCGGAAAACTGTTCGCGCGCCTCTTCGAATTCCTCACGACGCTGTGCCTCATGCTCCATATAAAATGGAAATCCAATGGGGTCATAGGATAAATCGAAATGATCCGTCACAGTCAGGCCGGTCAGGCCATTTTTCAGCGCCGCTTCACACATCTGGAAAATGGTGGGGTGTCCATCCTGTGAAAAACGACTATGGGTATGTAAATCATAAAGCATGCAGCACAGAGCCTCCTTCTTGTTCAAATTTATCAGGCAATAACAACCTGAACGCCGGCGGTCTTCATTTCCAAACGCGCAACGGACGGCAAACCATCGTCAACGACGAACGTATCAAACGCGCGCAGGTCGCACACCTTAAAGAATGTGTCCGTGCCATATTTGGTGTGATCCACTAAGCAGATGCCGCGCTCGCTTTTGGTCAGGATCTTTTGCTTGATAATCCCCATTTCGACACAATGGTCAGAAATTCCGTTGGAAAGGCTGACACCATCCGCACTGAAAATGGCCAGATCGATAGAGGAAAACCGGTTGAGGAAATCGTCGGCCAAAAAGCCGGTTGTAATCATCTCCGTGCGCTTGATGACGCCGCCGATATAATAGACCAAGTGGGGCGTGTGCCGTGTCACTTCGGCGGCGATATCCATGGAATTGGTCAGCACGGTCAGTCCCCTGCGCTGGGAAAGCAGCTGTGCGAGGCGGAAAATCGTGGTGCCGGAATCGAGCGCAATAATAGCGTTATCGGGAATCATGTCAATCGCTTTCGCGGCGATACGGCGTTTTTCCTGGTCGCATACGACACTGCGGGAATCCCTCGCGGACATGCTCTGCGGGAGATCGCTGTTATCGGTCAGGACAGCGCCGCCATAAACCTTGCGGATCATTCCCTCGCTCTCAAGCATATTCAAATCCCGCCGGATAGTCTCCAATGAAACAGAGAAACGGGCACAGAGATCAGCGGTGCTGACTTTTCTGCTGCGAATGAGAAGTCGACGAATCTCTTGGATTCTGTCATATTTCATGGTTTCTCTTCCTTAAATAGAACAAAATCAGTGGCAGTCCGATCTCAATCCACGCTTAAAAACGCACAGAAAACCACAAAAAATCAATAAAAAGGCGATAATTAGCGCTTAATGAATTTTTAATGAACAAGTTAATTATACACAAAACACAATAGTCTGTCAATAAAATATTAAAAATAAATGAATAAAAGCAGAGGAATTTTCTTACTTTCCTCTTTTTATGTGGTTTAATGTGGAATTCACAGGAATCAACATTGAGAGAAACCAGTGCTTCTATGCGGATAAAAGGGCGATGGCGGGTCCGCAGGAGGCGAACGCCATCGGGAATACTGCGGTGCGCTTCCTCCGCCGAGGAGGCCCTCTCCTGTTTCGTGCTGGAGGTGAGGGAGTATATGCTGTCCGCCTAGTTTCAAAAGGAGATGGCGGGAGGAATACCGGGAGCACTGTGAATCGTTGGGAGGGCGCGTCAGGAGGCCATAAGGCGCCCGAGTGTGTTTTTATGTTTTTTGATGGAAGAAACGCCCGGAAGGGCTTGACAGAAAGGTTTCAATTTGCTAATATGATTAGTAGAAATATTAGTAAACATATTATAAAAGGAGCTGCGCAAAATGAGTACTAAAACGGGCGCAAAAACCTATCTGGACATTTTAAAGAGCGAGCTCTCTCCTGCGCTGGGCTGCACAGAGCCGGTAGCGGTCGCCTATGCTGCGGCGCGGGCGCAGCAGGCATTGGGAATACGGCCGGATACGGTTGAGGTACAGGCCAGCCGCAACATCCTCAAAAATGCGATGGGTGTAGGCATCCCGGGCACGGATATGGTGGGGCTGGAGATTGCCGCAGCTCTCGGCGCGCTGGCCGGCGACGCGGACGCAGTGTTGGAGGTGCTACATATGGTGACCCCCCAGGATGTGGAGGCGGCCAAAGCGATGCGGGAGAGGGGCGGTGTCCGTGTGGGTAAAGCATCCACAGAGAAGACGCTTTATATCGCAGCCACCTGCCGCGCAGGGGATGCCGAGGCGTGCGCCGTCATTGAGGATCGGCACACAAACGTTGTCCGCATCACTCGTGGAGACGAGGTTCTCTACGAAAAAGCAGATGCCTCCGGCGGGGAGATGGATGCCCAGAATACCGCGCTCGACGTGGAGAGTATTTTCCGCTTTGTCACCGAAGCGCCGATGGAGGAGCTTTCCTTCCTGCGCCAGGCGGCTGAGATGAACCGGACAATCGCCCACGAGGGACTGGAGGGGCGCTACGGCCTCGGCGTAGGGCGGAATGTCTTTGAGTCGATGCAGGAGGGCAGCCTTTCCGACTACGCGGTCGCCCTCACCTGCGCCGCCTCGGACATGAGGATGTCCGGCGGTACGCTGCCCGTTATGACACTGTGCGGCAGCGGCAACCAGGGCATTACCGCCACGCTGCCGGTCATCGCGGCGGCGCAGAAGCTCGGGAAAAGCGAGGAGGATCTTCTGCGGGCGCTGGCGTTGAGCTGCCTCATCACGGTGCATGTCAAGCGCCATATCGGGCGCCTTTCGCCGCTGTGCGGCTGCGGCATGGGGGCCGCAGTCGGATCCTGCTGCGGACTGACCTATCTGATGGGCGGCGGACTGCATGAAATCGAGGGCGCCATCCGCAATGTCATCGCTGATGTTTCCGGCGTCATCTGCGATGGGGCCAAGGCAGGGTGTTCCCTCAAGATCGCCACGGCCGTTTCGAGCGCCTGCCGCTGCTCGATGCTGGCCCTGCATGGGTCTGCCGCGGGTAATCTGGACGGCATCGTCTGCGAGGATGTGGAAAGAACGATAGATAACCTCGGGGGCCTAGGCGCCGAGGGGATGGCCGGCACCGATCAGGTCATTCTCGACATGATGGTCTGCAAATCATAACCATAAGGCGTCTGCGGCAGTCCGCCGCGGAACGCCCACGGGAAACCGATATAAAGGAGTCAACAGAGATGGACAAGAGAACAAGGGTACTGAATGCGCTCAATAAGCAGCCGGTGGATCATGTCCCGGCAGGGTTCTGGTATCATTTCGCCGGCGAGGAGGCCGTGGGAGAGGGCTGTGTACAGGCGCACCTCCGGTACTTCCGCGAGACGGATCTGGACTTCATCAAGGTCATGTGCGACGGTTACTTCCCGTACCCCATCACGGAGAAGATTGAAAAGGCGTCCGACTGGCGGAAGATTCAGCCGATCGGGAAGGATCATCCGTTTATCAGCGAGCAGGTCTGGCGCGCGAAGCGTGTCGTCGAGGAGGCCGGGAAGGACTGCTGTGTCTTCTATAACGTGTTCGCGCCGTTCTCGTCCATCCGCTTCGGAGCGGGCGAGGAACTGGTGATGAAGCACATCAAGGAGGATCCGCTCGCGGTCATGCACGCGCTGGACGTCATCGCGCAGGACAATGCGGACCTGGCCGAGCGCCTTATCACTGAGGCTGGGTGCGACGGTGTCTACTACTGTGTACAGGGCGGAGAAATCGGGCGTTTCACGCACGAGGAGTACCGCAAGTGGATTATGCCCAGCGATCTGTATGTGCTTGAGCGTGCCAATCGGTATTCGGAGAACAATATCATGCACTGCTGCGGCTGGGCCGGGGCGAAGAACGATCTGACACTCTGGCAGAACTACCCGGTCAAGTGCATCAACTGGGCGGTGTACGTGGAGGAGATGCCGCTGGAAGAGGGCCGTTCCTTCTGGGGCGGGCGCGCTGTCCTCGGCGGGTTCCAGACCCAGCATATTGATGCGGCCTGCACCCAGTATGAGGGTATCCTCTACACCGGCACGAAGGAGGAGGTCCAGGCATTCACGCGCGAGACCATCCTTAAATACGGCAAGCTGGGCTTGATGCTCGGCGGGGACTGCACCATCGCGTCTTTCATTGATTACGAACGCCTGCGCTGGGTCGTTGAGGCCGCGCGTCAGGTATGAGTGCCATCCGTACAGCCAGTGGGACAGCGGTGAAGGAGCAGAAGCTCCCGCTCTCAGATCGGATTCACGACGAGGTTCTCGAAATGGTGATCCGCCTCTCCGATGATGGAGAGGCGGATACCGTCTTTACAGAGAGCGCGCTGGTGGAGCAATTCAGTGTGAGCAAGGCCCCCGTGCGCGAGGCGTTGGTGAAGCTGTGCGGCGAGGGTGTCCTGCGCAGTATGCCGCGCTTCGGGTATACGATTGTGCGCCTCGGCCCAAAGGAAGCGCGGGATATCATGGAGTTCCGGCTGATTCTTGAGCTCGGGGCGCTGCGCCGTTCGCTGCCGAAGCTGCCGGATGCGGCGCTGAATCATGTGGCGGAGCATCTTGCCGCCTCCCACAGCCGGCAGGGACAGCAGGATGTGTGGAGCATCTGGGACGATAACATGGAATTTCACTGCCTGCTTGCAGGGCTCGACGGCAACGACTATATTTCCCGCGCCCTGCGCGAGAGCATGATGATCCAGAAACGCATCTATGCGCAGATGCACTGGCAGAGCCAGCATACGCTGGAAAACCGCCTGAATCCTATACCGCATGAGCGCATCTATCAGGCGATGCTGCGGCGGGATGTTGAGGCGGCTGTCGAGGCGCTCCGGCAGGATATTGCCGAGGGGACACAGGAAGAGAAGTGAATATTTGGAGATGGGGCCTCGGCGGCCCCATTCTTTTTGTCGTATTCCGGCCTGCTGACCGGGAGGGTGGATGCGGCAAACGGCTCCCGGACAGACAATTATATTCGGCATACCCGTTAAATATGGCATATTTCGACCCTGCGATTGAATAAAGCACATAATATAAAGAAAGAAATCATAGAATTTTAT
This sequence comes from uncultured Oscillospiraceae bacterium, assembly GCA_949743955.1. Taxonomy (GTDB): domain Bacteria; phylum Bacillota; class Clostridia; order Oscillospirales; family Ruminococcaceae; genus Harryflintia. Next base: position 22,074 of record CATJVQ010000030.1, read on the forward strand.
ATGTTATGGTGATATTATTACAGATAAGTCCAGACAGTCGGGCTGAATGGCAATCCGGCAAGGACACCGGATATTCAAAAAACAGAAGAGGGTGTGACGTATGCGGCAAACGACGGCGTTCCATGCAAACCTTGAGAAGGCCAAGCGGAATTATGTGCTCTATCTGCTTCTCCTGCCTGCGTTTTTGTACGTGCTGATCTTCAACTATGTTCCGATGTACGGGATTCAGTTGGCGTTCAAAGACTATATGGCGGGACTGGGCATCTGGGGGAGCCCGTGGGTAGGCTTTGAACATTTTGGGCGGTTCTTTGCTTCGCCCGATTTTAAAGATATCGTGTGGAACACCATCTCGCTGAGCCTGTATCAGCTCCTAGTCGGCTTCCCCATCCCGATTCTGCTGGCGCTCCTGATTAACTCCTGCTCCCGTTTCGGCTTCAAGAAGTATGTGCAGAATCTGATTTACGCCCCCCATTTCATCTCTATTGTGGTGCTCGTGGGCATGATGCAGATCATGATGTCCCCGCGCAGCGGCGTTATCAACACGATAATCTCCTCCCTCGGAGCCGAGCCCATCTTCTTCTTCGGCGAGGAAAAATATTTCCGCCATCTCTATGTCCTCAGCGGTGTGTGGCAGAATATGGGCTTTAACTCCATCATTTACATATCGGCTCTCGCCGGCGTCAGCTATGACATGCACGAGGCCGCTATCGTGGACGGCGCGTCTAAATGGAAGCGCATCCTCTATATCGACCTGCCCTCCATCCTGCCCACGGCTATGATCATGCTCATCATGCAGGTCGGGCAGGTGATGAGCATCGGGTTTGAGAAAGTCTACCTGATGCAGAACAGCATCAATATGCCCGTGGCGGAAATCATTTCTACTTATATCTATAAGAAGGGCATCCTTGACACGGACTACGGCTTCTCCGCAGCAGTGGGATTATTCAATAACGTCATCAACTTTACCCTGCTGGTTATCGTGAACAAGTTTTCAAAGAAGACCACTGGCTCAAGCCTGTGGTGAGGGGAGGGTGCAGAGATGAAATTATCGCGGGAGGATAAAATTTTCGACCTCATCAATTATATCGTGCTTGGCGCCGTTTCACTGCTTGTGCTTTATCCGCTGTATTTCATGGTGATCGCCTCCTTCTCGAGCCCTGAAATGGTCAACAGCGGGCAGATTGTGCTGGTTCCGCGCGGTGTTACGCTCGACGGCTACAAGCGCCTGGTACAGGACGCGAATATCTGGATAGGCTATCGGAATACCATTATTTATACTGTCTTCGGCACGTTTCTCAATATTGTGGTTACTGTCAGCGCCGCTTTCGCCCTCGCCCACCGCGACCTTGTGGGAAAGCAGTTTTTCATGGGCTATTTCGTCTTCACCATGTATTTTTCCGGCGGCATGATTCCGCTTTATATCGTCGTCAACAAGATCGGCCTTTACAATAACCCAATGGTTCTCATCATCCTCGGCGCGGTGTCGGTCTATAACCTCATTATTGCCCGCACGTTCTTCCAGACCACGCTCCCACCGGAGCTCTACGATGCCGCCGCTATCGACGGCTGCGGGAACTTCCGCTTCTTTATCCAGATAGCTGTCCCGCTTTCGAAGGCGATTATCGCCGTGCTCGTTGTGTTCTACGGTGTCGGGCACTGGAACGAGTTCTTCAATGCCCTTATGTACATCTCTAAAAAGGAGTATTACCCGCTCCAGCTTGTCCTCAGAGAGATCCTTCTCCAGAGCCGCATGGTGGAGCAGGTGGCAACAGAGGCCGCCCTCATCGACCTTCAGGAGCGCCAGAGATACGCCGAGCTTATCAAATACGGCGTCATCGTTGTCTCGTCCCTTCCGATCCTAGCGGTTTATCCGTTTGCACAGAAATATTTCGTCAAGGGGGTGATGATCGGCTCCGTGAAGGGATAATGGGTTGCCGCCGTACACAGGATACACAGAGGAATCAATTCAAGTTTAGCTTGAGGAGGAATTACAACATGAAGAAGAGAATTCTTGCAGCCATGCTCGCCGCTTCGATGGGCCTGCTCTCAGCCTGCTCGTCCGGCACGCCGGATGCGAGCTCCGCCGCGCCTGATGCATCCGCGGCTCCTGCCGAGTCCAGCTCGCCCGCTGCCGACGCCGGGAATGCGCCCGCTGCCGACGCTGGGAACGGTGTCGTCAATCTGACAGGGTACCCTATCGTCAACGAGCCGATTACGCTCCGCTACATGGCCACGCGCAGTGCGTCCTACCAGAACGGCTATGCGGATATGCAGATGTTCAAGGATTATGAGACCGAAACAAACATCCACATTGAGTGGGAAGAGGTGCCTGAGGAGGGCTGGACCGAGAAGGTGAAGCTCACCCTCGCCGCCGGCAGCAACCTGCCCGACGTGTTCTACGGCGCCACCATCGACGGTGCGACCATCTTTAAGTACGGCCAGCAGGGTATCATCCCGCCCATCAACGATCTGCTTGAGCAGTATGCGCCGAACGCGACCAAGTACATGAACGAACGGCCGGAAATCCGCAAGATGATGACCATGACCGACGGCAACATCTACTCCATCCCCAGTATCGACGAGAGCCTTTCCACCCGCTGCCAGGAGATGATGATCGTCAATCAGACATGGCTGGATCGCGTCGGCCTCGAGCAGCCGAAGACGGTGGACGAATTCTATAACATGCTCAAGACCTTTAAGGAGAAGGACGGCAACGGCAACGGCGTTATCGGCGACGAGATCTGCATGTCCCTGCGCCAGTACACGACCCCGAACAACGTTGACCACCAGAGAGGCCTTATCAACTTCTTCGGCTTCTTCGGCGTCGTGGACGATAACTCCCATGTTATGATCAAGGACAACAAGGTCATCTTCGTCCCCACCACCGACGAATACCGCGAGGCGGTCACGTTCTTCAACAAACTCTACAACGAGGGCCTGTTTGATCAGGAGACCTTCACCCAGAACGACAGCCAGCTCTGGAGCAAGACTCGTTCTCCCGAGGGCGTCGGCATGACGGCCGCGTTCTCTTGGCTCGAGCTCAACGACGGCAATGTCGAGCAGAACAATTACCAGCTCATGGCTCCCCTCGAGGGCCAGGTCGTGGCGACGAATGTCGTCGTGGCGGGCTGCTCTGTGAACCGCTTCACCATCACCAAGGACTGCCAGTATCCCGAGGCGGCTATCCGCTGGATCGACACCTTCCTCGACAACGGCGAGCGCGCGCTTGAGTCCCGCTTCGGCAAAGAGGGCGAGACTTGGAAGTGGCTCGACGAGGGCAAGGAGCAGTTCACCGAGATGGCCGAGTCCCCCGACGGCAACAAGGTCGACACCGCTTACATCAGCCAGTTCGGCCCGGGCTATCTCTCCGTTCAGTGGGAGCTGCAGGACCTGTGGCGCAAGAAGCTCAACACCATCCAGCAGTTCATCGACCGCGCAAAGATGTGCAACGAAGTCTACATCAATTCCGCTGTGACCACCTGGCCGGGACTTGGCTTCGATGAGGAGACCAACAAGGATTTCACCAACATTGATACCGACCTGCGCAAGTACACCGACAACATGCTCTCGAAGTTCATCCTCGAAGGCGTGACGGATGAGGCGTGGAACGAGTATATCGATCGCTGCAAGGCGCTCAGAAGCGAAGAGCTTGTCGCCATCTATCAGAAGCGCTGGGACGCTTTCCAGGCGTAACGCCTATCCTTATCGGAATATAAGTGCAAACTGTCCGGAAATCTTCTTTAATACTGATCCTCGGTTAAAGGCTTTCTGGTACCGGAAATCAGTATGACATCCTCTTAATGTTGCTCCCCGGCGTAATAAAAAAATGCGCCGGGGAGCACGCCTTATGGCGTCGCTGTGCTATAATGGAGAGAAGATGGTTGCCATAAGGAGGGATTCAAATTTTGGGCAGGCTGTTTAAAGGCTTCGGCAGGCGGGCGCCTTCACCGTCATTCAAATACATTTTTTCTTACATCATCGTTGCCACAATCCCGCTCATTATTATCAGCCTCTTTTCCTATCAGTTTTTTATCGGGGAGTACCGGGACGAGGTGCTCCAGAACCGCGCGTCGTCGCTGACGATGGTGCGCACCTCCTTCGAGATGATGCTGACCCAGATGGAGAATCATGTCAAGCAGATCGAAATGGAGGACGATCTCTTACAGTATAATTTGAAAGAGGGCATGCTGACAACGCTGAGCCTGCACAACCGGCTGGTGAAATACCAGCTTGCGAGCGGGTATCTGCGGGACATCCTGTTTTACCGCCACGGCAGCGACTATATCTGCGCCGCCTCATCCACCTACCGGGTGGACAACTATGCCGATGTTGTCAACAAGATGTCCGGCATCACCCCGGAGCGATTTACGGAGCTCTTAAACGAATCTACCTTCCGCCACATCTTTGTGCAGACAGAGAAGCGGATAGGCGCATCGCCGGTGGAGACAGTGTCCTTCCTCTACCCGATGCCGTATAACGATGTCTCCCCTTATGCGACTGTGGTGTTCACTGTCGAGGCCGCGCAGATCCGGGCGTTTTTCGGATCTGAAGAGAGCGGCGGGGAGTACGCCATCGCCATCGAGGGCGGGGACGGGCCCATCTTCATCATGAAGGATCTGGACGGGGATGAAAGCGGGATGCTCGCTGTCCTCACGCGGGCGGACGAGATGAAGGAGCACCAAGGCTCCTTTATCGAGGAGATGGGCGGGGTTTCCTATATGGTGTCCTACCTGAGGGATCCGTTCAGGGACGTCACCTACCTCTACCGGACACCGGAACGCCTGGCGCTCACGAAGGTGGAGAGCATCCGCAACCTGTTCCTGATGCTCATCCTGCTCCTGACAGCAGTGGAGTTCGGCGTGGTGTTCTGTGTCAGCTATATCAATTACCGCCCGATCAAATCCCTGCGCAAATACCTCTCCGACAATTTCGACGAGGTGCCGGACGAGGAGGGGGAAATCCAGGCGGCGCGGCGCATTTTGTCGGACATGCTGTTAAACCATGAGCGTATGAATGAAAAGCTGAGTTTAAACACGGATACGCTGCGCGAGGTTGTGCTGTATAAGCTCATCAACGGCGGTTTTTCAAGCCGGGAGGAGCTGGCTGGCGCAGCCGGGGAGGCGGGTGTCAGCCTGACAAAGCCGTTTCTGCGCGTGGCTATCTTTCAGGCGGGGGGCGAGGCTCCGCCTCCGGAGTGCTCCGCTCTGCGCGGACTCTTTCTCGAATGCCTGGGAACCGATCTGGAGATCTACTGCTGCACCTTCTCGCCGCGCATCGTGTTTGTGCTGGCAGGCGATCTGTCGGTGGAGCAGGAGTTCAGGCGGGGCTTCGACCGCTTACAGGACCGGCTGGCGGAGATATCGGTGCAGTACTGCATCGGTGTGGGCGGCGTGCAGCAGGATATTTCCCGCCTGCACCTCTCCTACATCCAGGCCGCGACCGCGCTTGATTACCGCTTCGTCAGCGGCAGCAACCATGTGGTTTTCTACACCGACATCCTCTCGGATCGGGAAATTTTCGACAGCTATCCGCAGGGGGAGATCACAGAGCTTCGGGAGAGCATCATCGCGGGGAACGCGGAGAGATTCTCCTATCTGGTGGATGAAATTATCGCCCTGCTCTGCCGGCGCGACTCCAACCTGATCCTTGGCAAGCTCGTCAGCTATGATGTGCTCAACACCGTGATCCGTACACTTCTGGAGGCCAACAAGGGGTATACGGACATCAGCGAGCGTTCGCCGGACATTATGCTGCTGGCCTCTATGCACTCTGTCGGTGAGCTGACAGAGATGCTTCTGTCGCTGCGGGACAGAGTCGTGAACCTCTTAGGCGACGAACGGGCGGATAATCCGTTTATCGGCCAGGTCCTGGCGGTGATCGACGAGAATCTGGAAAATTACAGCTTTACCGTGCGGGAGCTGGCGGAGCGCTTCCGCATCTCGCAGAACAATCTGAGCCAGCGCTTTAAGCGCGCGATGAACATGACGCCGATTGAATACATCAACCGGCAGAAGATCGAGCGGGCGAAGCTCTACCTCTCCGGGACGGATCTGCCCCTGCGGACGATTGTGGAGCGGCTGGGGTACTCCAACGAGTCGAGCTTCATCCGCAAATTCAAGGCGACTGTCGGCCTGACGCCGGGCGAATACCGGAAAAAGATGAATTTACACAAGGAATGAGGAACCGAAGATGAGAAACTTCACATTTGAATGCGCGACCAAAATTGTTTTCGGAAAGGGGACACAGGCGCAGGCCGGGCCTTTAGCCGCCGCGTACGGGAAGCATGCGCTGCTTGTTTACGGCGGCGGATCGATCAAAAAAAGCGGCCTTTACGACGAGGTCGTCCGCTCCCTGCACGACGCGGGCGTAGCGGTGACAGAGCTGCCGGGCGTGCAGGCGAATCCGCGCGTCTCGCTCGTGCGCGAGGGGATAGCGGCCAGCCGGCGGGACGGTGTCGACTTTGTCCTCGCCGTGGGCGGCGGGAGTGTCATTGATACAGCCAAGGCGGTTGCCGAGGGCGTGCCGTATGACGGGGATGTGTGGGATTTCTTCTGCGGCAAGGCGAAGATCGAAAAGATGCTGCCTGTGGGGACAGTGCTGACCATCCCTGCGGCGGGGAGCGAGTCGAGCGACAGCAATGTCATCACCAACGAGGAGACGCATGAGAAGAACGGGTCCGCCTCGCCCATGATGCGCCCGGTGTTCTCGATTCTCAACCCCGAGCTGACCTACACCCTTCCGCCCTATCAGACAGCCTGCGGCTGTATGGACATCATGGCCCATGTGATGGAGCGCTACTTCACCAACGAGCCGCACGTCGAACTGACGGACCGGCTCTGCACGGCCATCCTGCGCACGGTGTTAAATAACCTGCCGGTAGTAATGCGTCAGCCGGACGACTATGACGCGCGCGCCCAGATCATGTGGGCGGGCACCATCGGGCAGAACGGGCTTGTCGGCACCGGGCGCGAGGAGGACTGGGCCAACCATGTCATCGAGCACCAGCTCAGCGGATTCTACGACATCGCCCACGGCGCGGGACTGTCCATCACCTTCCCGGCATGGATGCGCTATGTAGCGCAGAGCAATCCGGGCAAGCTGTTCCAGTTTTCGACTGAGGTGCTCGGCGTGGAGGGCGATCACTACAATCCGGAGCATACGGTGCGGGAGGGCATCGACCGTTTCGAGCGCGTCCTGCGCGACAGCGGCCTGCCCACGCACCTTTCCGAAGCCGGCATCGGGGACGAGCGCTTTGAGGAGATGGCCCTGCGCTGCACCGGCGGCGGAGTGCGCACTATCGGCGCTTATGTCCCGCTGGGAAAAAGCGACATTGTGAATATCCTGCGGCTGGCACTGTAAGGCGGCATAAAGCTGAACGGAGCAGAAAAAGGATCGGGGAAGCCCCCGATCCTTTTTCTGTTCTTTTCATTTCATGTCCAAAAGGGTATAAGAAACTGGTTCCCCATCGACACTGAGCTTCAGTTCCCCCTCGTCCGGGGCGGAGAGCAGCACATAGCCAGCGTCTTTCTTGCGCAGCTTCACGATATCAATTTGCCACCCGCTCTCCGTCCGGACGGGGTGGAAAGCGTAGTCCCAGGCGAAGCCGTTATACCAGACATACTGCCGCCCGGCATAACGGATGACGTTCCAGGAACGGATATCGGTACCGGCCACTGCGGCGACGTCGGGCCATTCGTCGCGGGAGAGGCGGACAACGCTGCCGGCTGGATTGGACTGTGAATTATTCCCGGACAGCCAATCTTCATCGTAATCATCGTCCCAGTCCTTGTCCGTATCGCCATACAGATCGCGGTAAATCTCGTCGACCTCCGCTTCGGTCATGTAAACGATGCCGGTGATGTTTTCGTTCCCGTCCCGGATGGTTTTGATGTTTACTGTCCCTTCCGGGTTCATGTTCAGCGTCAAAAAAGATCGGTTGCCGGAATGGACGTCAAGGAAAATGTTGATTAAATTATCCTTATAGTAATAATTGCTGCCCTTACGGGTAATGCCGAAAGCCTCGTATTCCGCCATGATCTGCCGATCCAACTCCGCTTTCAGTGCGTCCATTTCATCCTTCTGGTCCAGTGCATTGAAAAGGACCGACTGGAAAGCGTACCGGCCGTCCTCAAGCGCCCGATCCAGCCAGGATGCCAGCGTTTTTTCGCTCATGAGGTTTGCCAGAACGGAGAAAAATGCGATATCCTCATCCGCGTATATCTTCTCCGCGGCGGCTGTGATAAGCGGATCATCCATATCCAAACCGGCCGCGGCGGCGGAGAAGAAGGCGATCTGCTCATCCGCATAGAGCTTCTCCAGCCACGCTTTTTGTAACGATTCATCCAGCCGCGGAAACACGGCCTGGAACAGCGGGAGACTGCCGGCATCGTAAAACCGCTGTGCTTGTGCGGCGGGGGAGGAGCCGGACACCGCCGAACCTGTTATAGCGGCCGCCGGAGCAGTTTTGGCGGGAGCGAAGTAGGCCCCCGCCGCAGTGGCGAAAGCAGTCAGCATACACGCCAGCGCACAGGACAGCATCAATGCTGGTTTGGATATTTTTCTGAAACGCATAATAGCCTCCAACCTTTCTTTTAACAGTTCCGCATCCTCGCTGAGTGTGACAGCCGCCGGAACGCTCCGGCAGTTCCCACCGGACTCCATAGCATGGAGCAGAGTGTCGCCATAGGAGCGCCGTTCTTCGGAGGAAAGCCCCTGTATCACGGCCTCGTCGCACGCCAGCTCGCAGGCGCGGACAAGTTCCCGCCGCATCAGCCAGACGAGCGGATTGAACCAGTGCAGGCAGACAGCGCACTGCGCCAGCCACTTATACAGGGTGTCCAGCCTTCGGCAGTGGATGAGCTCGTGGCGGACAGTGAAATCGAACTCGTCCTCCGGGAGGCGGGCGCCGGGCAGTATGATACAGGGGCGGAAAAGACCGAGCAGCAGGGGGGAGGAGACCAGAGGATTGACATACAGCTCCACGGGCCGCTTTACACCGAGCGACGCCCCGATCTGTGCCAGACGGTCCAGCAGCCTGACATCAGAAACCTCCTCACATCCGGCCCGGACGTATCGGGAAAAGCTCTGGTAGAGAGTCGCCTTACGGATCAGCAAAATCAGCGCTGTCCCCAGCCAGAGGATCCAGAGGAAGTCCGGCACGGTATTCCCCATGTCTGTGGCCGCGGCAGGAACGGGCGGAGGGATCTCCTCCGGCGCCGGGGATACGGCCGAGGATACCCGCGTTATGGAGGGCTCTGTCTCACGGAACAGGGGGCCGATTTCCGGTGTAAACGGAAGCAGCAGGCGGACAAGGACAATCAGCCAGACATAGTACTGCCAGCGCCTGCTGAACCTGTTCCGAAGCAGTGGTTTACACAGGAATAGAATGAGGATCAGCAGCGAACCGGAAAGGGACAGGGAGAGGACTGTCTTGAATACCGCATTCATTTTTCCCCACTGTCCTCCCTCCCGGCCGCCCAGAAGCGCCGGAGCTCCTCGTACTCCTCCGCGGAGATCATCTCCCCACTGATCAGTGTCGAGACAAGGCCTCTCGCATCCCCTTCATAGAACTTGTTGAGGAATGTCTGTGTCTGCGCCGCCTGATAGTCCGTTCGGCTCACCAGGGAGGTGTATTCATTGCGGCGGCCGATTTTGTTTGTCTTTAAAAGTCCCTTCTCTACCAGCCGGGACAGCAGGGTGATTACCGTGTTTTTTTGCCAGCAATTCCCTGTTTCGGCCAGATGATCCATAATTGTAGCGTACATCGCTCTGCCGCCCTCCGACCAGATGATTTTCATCAATTCCAGCTCGGAATCCGATATGGAAGGAATCATACGGTTTGCCTCCTATCATAACATGTTGTAGTCCATATGAATCATAACATGATGTAGGCCAAATGTCAAGCCTGTTTTGTATGGGAGGATGGAAAAAAGAAATCAATATGGTGGATAAAAGTGTGGCGGAAGAGATCGAAATATTGAACAATTTTAAAAAATAAAACTTTACTAATTTAGGTTGCACGGTTAGAGTTTTGTGATATATAATAATATTGATATGATATGTTTAATAGGAGATGATGTGGGGATTGTAGGATGGTTCTCTGCTGAACAAATTTTGCTGTCAGTTTAATCATTTTGAAGACAAATTCTGAGGGCTGGATTTTACAGAAAAAGATGCGGCGGAGTTACACCGCAGTGTGAAGGAGAATATGAATATGAATACCCAATTTGAGTGGCAGGAAGCGTATAATATCGGAATCGATATTATTGATAAAGAGCACCAGCGGCTTTTTAAGATTATCAACAAACTTTTCACGCTGAAAGAGGAAGAAAAGAGCAACCGGCGGATTTGCCAAGAGGGGATCAAATATTTCAAGGGGCATACGCTCAAGCATTTTGAGGACGAAGAGGCCTACATGATATCGATACACTATGAGGGCCTTGAGGAGCACAGGCGCTTACATGAGGGGTTCCGGGATCATACGCTGCCGGTGCTCGAACAGGAGCTGAACCGGACAGACTACCCGGAGGAGGCGGTCGACCATTTCCTGGGTGTCTGCGCCGGATGGCTCATCGGCCATACCGTGACGGAGGATCTCTCCATCACGGGGAAGCATGTCCGCAAGTGGGAAGGCCTTCTGCCGGGCGAGGAGACAGAGGCGATAAAGAAGGTCATTGTCCAGCTTGTGTTCGATATGTTCCATCTTGAGTCGCAGATGATCAGCAGCGCCTATAACGGGGAGAAGTTCGGAAAAGGGGTATACTACCGCCTAGTTTACGCAGGGAAAAAGGGAGAGCGGAAACAGGAAATCATCATGGTGTTTGAGGAAAAGCTGCTGATTAACACCGTTGGAAAGATTATGGGCTTCCAGTCGAATAAGCTGGACACCATGCTGATCCACGCAGCCAGATACACAGCGCGGCACTTCGTGGGGCGGATTATGGAGAGCTTCTCGGGCGGCGAGACATATGAATTCCAGGAGGAGAACCTCCTGACATATACGCAGTTTCAGGAGATACTGGAGAAAGAGAAGTTACAGATAAGCCTCCTCTTCAACACCGGCGGCGCGGGATACTTCGCTTACTGCGTCATCGCGCCGCACCTGCTTGAAGATGGCGTGGGTACGCCTATCGAGAATGAGAACGCCATGGATGAGGTGGATAAGTATCTTGCCAGCCGGAAGGAGCAGGAGATAGAGGATACAAAGCTCAAGGTGCTGATCGTGGATGATTCCATGGTCGTCCGGCAGGGCATGAAGGAGCTGTTAAACAAGGACTATGAGGTCGCGGCGGCGGAGTCCGGCGTAAGTGCCATTCGAGCGATTACCCTCAACCGGCCGGATCTGATCCTGCTCGATTACGAGATGCCGATCTGCGACGGACGGCAGACTCTGGAGATGATCCGTTCCGAGAAAGCGTTTGAGGATATCCCGGTGATCTTCTTAACCAGCCGCAGGGATCCGGAGAGCATGATCAAGGTGATGCCTCTGCGTCCGGCCGGGTACATGTTCAAGCAGCTCAAGCCCGCGGAAATCAAGAAAGCGGTTGACGCTTTCTTCGAGAAGAAAAAGGACTGAGGCTGTGATACAGCGGAAAAAATAAACTTTTCTGTGGATAGCGCAGAAGGGTTTATTTTGAAAGTGGGGATCTATCGCTATTTTTAACAAGATGGGCGGTGAAAAACACCATAAAAGGTGATAAGCGCGAATTTTCTGCGGTGATAAATGGCGGCAGAACAAGCCGGGGCAATTTCTCAACCAGCGGTTGAATCGCCTGTATTCAACCGCTGGTTCGTGTAAAAATAGAATCATTCAGTATATCATCTGAGGCAGTAAGGAGAAGTGTAGCCTATGATGGATCAGACAGGGATCGGAAAGTTCATTTCCAAATGCCGGAAAGAGAAAAAGCTGACACAGGCCCAGCTGGCGGAAAAACTGCATATTACAGACAGAGCCGTATCCAAATGGGAGACGGGAAAAAGTATGCCTGATTTTTCCATCATGCCGGATCTCTGTGAAGTACTGGGGATCACGGTAAACGAGCTGCTCAAAGGGGAAAAGGGTGACCGGGAGAGCGATGAAGATCCAGTTGTCTTAGCGGAAAACGGCCGGACAAAAAGCGGGATCATTTCTATCCTTTTTTCGGCTGTGCTTTTGATCGGTGCGATGGTCTGCCTGATTTGCAATATAGCGGTTTCCGGTCGGTTAACATGGTCGCTGATTCCGGTCAGTTCGGCCGCTTTAGTCTGGATTATCGTTTTTCCAGGCCTCCGGTTGGGAAAACGAGGGTGGATTGCCAGCCTGCTGTCTTTAAGTGTTTTTATCCTTCCCTATCTGTTCCTGCTAAGCCGCTTAATCAAAGTGGGAGCTGTCTTTAAAATCGGCGCGGTGATGGCGGTGCCTTCAATCATATTCTTATGGATAATCGCCGCTGTTTTTAAACGCAGCGGGAAAGCGGGAAGGCAATCCGCTTGGGGGATAACTGCTCTGCTCTCCATCCCCTTTCTTTTTATCCTCAATATGCTGCTGTCCGGAATAATGGCGGAGCCTATCGTGGATGTGTGGGATCTGCTGTCTGTTTTTATCCTGCTTATCCTTGGGTTTGCCTTTCTCTTTTGCGATTATACCAGGAAAAAGGGGTTCGTGAAAAAAGACGAACCCCTCTCTGCACGGACAGAGCTTCCGGCCGAAAACAAAAGGATGGGGGAATAACGCATTGGCAAAGCTGATAATCCTCAGAGGCAATTCCGGAAGCGGAAAGACGTCCGCGGCCAAGGCGCTTCAGCGGCGGTTCGGCCGCGGTACGCTGCTCATTTCGCAGGATACCGTCCGGCGGGAGATGCTGTGGGCGGCGGACGGCGCCGGGACAAAGGCGCTGCCGCTGCTGATCCACCTGCTGGAATACGGCAGGAAAAACTGTGATGTGACCATCCTTGAGGGAATCTTGGATTCCGAATGCTACCGGGATCTGTTTGAGGCGGCCGTGCAGGAATATGGGGAGAACGTCTTCGCCTTTTATTACGATATCCCGTTTGATGAAACGCTGCTCCGGCACCGGACAAAGCCGAACCGGGGCGAGTTCGGCGAGGCGGAGATGCGCCGGTGGTGGAAGGAAAAGGACTATGCCGGCGTTATCCCCGAGAGGACGATAGAGCGGGGAATGAGTCTGTCCGACACGGTGGAGATGATTTTTTGCATGGTCTCCGGCACATGATGGGCGGCGGTTGACGGCCGCGGCTCAAAAGTATACAATAGGGGAAGAGGGAGGCGGGTCCTTTGGATATGGAGAAAAGACGGCAGCGGTACTTGGAACTCATCCGCGGATACCGCCTGATTGATAACACGTTTATGTCCGTTGTTTTCGCGGACAAGGAATGTACCCGGCTTCTGCTCCGCTGCATTCTCGAACGCGATGATTTGGGAATTTTGCCCATTCGGACACAGGAGGAGCTCCGAAACTTATGGGGCCGTTCCGTCCGGCTCGATATTTTGGCAACGGATGTCCATGGTTCGCTCTATAACATTGAGGCACAGCAGATTAAATGAAGCGCATATTATTTATGTGAATGGCGAATACCGTGAAAACGATCCGCTGGGAAGCCTGATGCACGACTTTTTTGTACGTCTCCAAAGGAAATGAAAAATCCTGTTTTTGCGAAGAAGGTACGGTACTATAAAGTGGAGCCGGAAGGAGTGGACTGCATGTGCGAGATTTCTGAAAAAAATTCGCAGGGAGGGCCGGAAAGAGGGACATATCGAGGGAAAGGCGCAGATGATTCAAAGGGCAATGAAACAAACCGGCTTTTCTTTTTCTGAGACATGCGAGATGTTTGCTCTGACAGAGGAGGAGCGTTCTCAGATAGAAAAATTCCTTTCATAACGCGGCGAATGGGTGCACTTTCCTTGACAACGTTTGTCAATCGTCGTAAAATGATACGGTAACGAAACAATCGGAGGTCATTTCATGTTATCGAATAAGGAAAAGACGATGGACAAAATCGTCGCTCTGTGCAAGAACCGCGGGTTCATCTATCCAGGCAGCGATATTTACGGGGGGCTCTCCAATACCTGGGACTACGGCCCGCTCGGCGTCGAGTTTAAAAACAACGTGAAAAAGGCGTGGTGGAAAAAGTTTATCCAGTGTTCGCCTTATAACGTGGGGCTCGACTGCGCTATCCTTATGAACCCGCAGACCTGGGTGGCCTCCGGTCACGTGGGCGGCTTTTCGGATCCGCTCATGGACTGCAAGGACTGCAAGACACGCCACCGCGCCGACCAGCTCATCGAAACGCAGGCGGGTGTCTCTCCCAACGGCTGGACCGACAGCCAGATGCTTGACTTCATCCGCGAAAAGGACATCCGCTGCCCCTCCTGCGGCGGGAAGAATTTTACGGACATCCGTAAATTCAACCTCATGTTCAAGACCTTCCAGGGCGTAACGGAGGACGCTAAGAACGAAATCTACCTGCGCCCCGAGACAGCGCAGGGCATCTTTGTCAATTTCATGAACGTCCAGCGCACCGCCCGCAAGAAGCTCCCCTTCGGCATCGGGCAGATAGGCAAGTCGTTCCGCAACGAAATCACTCCCGGCAACTTTACGTTCCGTACACGTGAGTTCGAGCAGATGGAGCTGGAGTTCTTCTGCAAGCCCGGCACGGATCTCGAATGGTTCGCCTACTGGAAGGATTACTGCCACAAGTGGATTCTCTCCCTCGGAATGCGCGACGAGGATCTGCGCCTGCGCGATCATGAGCCGGAGGAGCTGTCCTTCTACTCCAAGGCCACGACAGACATCGAGTTCCTGTTCCCCTTCGGCTGGGGGGAGCTCTGGGGCATCGCCGACCGGACGGATTACGACCTCGGGCGCCATCAGGAGGTTAGCGGCAAGAGTATGGAGTACTTCGACCAGGAATCCGGAGAGAAGTACATTCCGTATGTCATCGAGCCGTCGCTCGGGGCGGACCGGATGGCCCTCGCGTTCCTGTGCGAGGCGTACGACGAGGAGGTCGTGGGCGAAAACGACACGCGTGTCGTGATGCACTTCCATCCCGCGCTCGCGCCCATCAAGGCGTGCGTGCTGCCGCTGTCGAAGAAGCTCTCCGCTCCAGCGCAGGAGCTGCACGCCGCCCTCGCCGAACACTTCATGGCGGATTACGACGATGCGGGCTCCATCGGCAAGCGCTACCGCCGCCAGGACGAGATCGGCACGCCGTGGTGCATTACCTACGATTTCGACACCGAGACGGATCACTGCGTCACCGTGCGCGACCGCGACACGATGCAGCAGGAGCGTATCGCCATCGACACGCTGATCCCCTACCTCGAGGAAAAGATGAAGTTTTAACCTGAGGCTCAAACAGGGACCGCCGCATTTGCGGCGGTCCCTTCCGGTTCAGAAAAAAATTTTATAGAAGGACGGTCCCTGTATGTACGGTATTTTTGATTCCCATGCGCACTACGACGACAAACCCTTCGCTCCGGATCGGGACGAGCTGCTCTCGAGTGTCCTGCCGAAGGCGGGGATTATCGGGGTGGTCAACATTGGCAACGATACGCCCTCCATCGCCTCCTCCTACGAACTGGCGCAGCGGTATGACTACATCTACTGCGCCGCGGGACATCACCCGCATTCTGCGAAGGACGTGGGGGAAAAGGAGCTTCTGGAGCTGCGGGACTACCTCACGCGCCCGAAGGTGGTGGCGCTCGGGGAGATCGGGCTCGATTACCACTATGACTTCTCCCCGCGCGATGTCCAGCAGCGGGTCTTCCGCGAGCAGCTTGCCATCGCGAAGGAGATGGACAAACCTGTCGTCATCCACTCGCGCGAGGCGACGGCGGACACAATGGCGCTCTTACGGGAATTTCAGCCGAGGGGGATTGTCCACTGCTTCTCCGGATCGGCCGAGACAGCGCGTGAAATCCTCTCCCTTGGGATGTATATCGGCTTCACCGGCGTCGTGACGTTTAAAAACGCGCGGAAGACGCTCGAAGCCGCGGCGGCCGTGCCGCTCGAGAGGCTGCTTATCGAAACAGACTGCCCCTATATGGCTCCTGTTCCGATGCGCGGAAAGCGGTGTGATTCGACCATGCTGCCCTATACCCTGCGCACACTCGCGGCGGTTAAGGGTGTGGACGAGGAGATGCTCGCCGCCGCCACGGCCGCGAACGCGTACACGGTCTACGGCATTATTCCCCCAGCTCGGTCGACGGGATGTACTGCTCAATAATACCCTCGGCCCTGTCCGAATCCTCAAGCATGAGCAGGATGAGATAGCTGCCGTACTGAAAGAGGCGGCTGTCCTGCGCTATCTGATTCGCGCCGAGGATGTCGTAATTCTCTGTCACGGCGATGCGGTTATAGCGCACCTGCTCGAGCTGGCCGCGGACACTGTCATAACTCTCCTCGTCCGGGCGCAGAATATAGACATCCGCCAGGCCGTAATGTCCGGACGAGTAGCGGCCGTAATATTCCTCGATTTCGCCCAGATCAAAGCCGAGCAGGTCCCGCATGATGGTATCGCTGAGCGGGACAACCTCCGCCATGTCAATGGCGGAATAGATTTCGTCCACCGCCTTCTGCGGATCGTTTGTGATATACACATCGATCCCGGGGGCCATCACCTCCGAGACCGGCTCCTCCTTCCGCCCGAAAACGCTGCATGAAGACAGCAGAACCGCCAGCGAGAGAAGCGCGCAAATCCATTTCAAATTCAAAAATCCCCATTTCTCTTTGTTTACGTTTCTTTATGCCTCCGAGCTCGATGTGCTGCTGTCCTCCTCATCCTTGTCTTTGTCCTTCTCCGCGTCCGATGAGCTGTCCTTGCCGGAGCTGGACAAATTGTCGTCCTTCGATGAACTGTTATCCTCCTCGGATGAACTGTCCTCCGCATCCGGCAGGGCGGGATGCTCCTCGATATAGAGTAGGATGTCCTCATAGGCGGCGGTGTTGATGTGCAGTCCATCGGGCTCGGCGTACTTCGCGTCGAGCGAATCGTCGCCGGGCGTGCGCAGCTTGTCGGCCGTGTTGAGGTAGTAGCAGCCGCGGTCGTTGCACAGCTCGGTCAGTTTCTTGTTGTAGCGGGCAATCTTATCGTTGCTCGAGTCGGGATGGTCCACCGCATACTTGGCGGTGACGGGATAGATGGACTGGACAACAACGGTGCTCTGCGGCGACGCAGCGTGCAGATCGTCGATAAGGCCGCGGTACTCCTCGAAGAATTCCTCCTCGGAGAGATACGAGATTCCATTGATGCCGAATGAGACGAGCAGCACCTTCGCTTTCAGCTTTGAGACAGCCTCTTTAATCGTCAGCGCCTCGGAAGCGCCCTCGATCTGGAGAAAGGCCTTTGTGCGGGCGGTCTTGTGGTCGAGCCCTTCCTCGGCGAGCACCTGGCGGGAGGGGACGTAGCCGTACTGCGCGAGGCCGAGCGTACGGGAGTCGCCGATATAGAGGATGGAGTTCATATAGTCCTCCCCGGCCGCAGGGGAAGCACTCAGCGACACTTCGTTGCGGGGTGTCTTGGGGCGGTCGGGCGCCTTGTCCGCCTTCTCCTCCCCACAGGAGCGGAAAAGCAGTACCGGCACACAGACGGCGGTCAGCAGCAGAAGTCCCATGATAATGAAAAAACGTGGTTTAAAGCGATAGCGCCGGCGTCTTTTTCTTCTGGCCATGGCCGTCTCCCCCTCAAGTAGCTCTTCTGTCAGTATAACACAAAGCGGCCCGCTCGCCAACCCCCGGATTTTGTGCTATGATAGAGAGACACAGGGAAAGGGGTGCAGCCATGCCAAAGCTCTATTTTAAATATGGTGCGATGGGTTCGTCGAAAACGGCCCAGGCGCTCATGGTCAAATTCAATTACGAGGAAAAAGGATACAATGCCGCGCTGATGAAGCCTGCCGTCGACAATCGCGACGGGGCCGACATTGTGCGTTCGCGTATCGGGCTGGAGGGGAAGGGAATCGTCATCGATCCGGAGATGGACATCTATGAATGGTTCCTCCAGAACCAGTACGATGTGCTCATCGTGGACGAAGCGCAGTTTTTAAGCGTGGAGCAGATTGAACAGCTTAAGCGCATCGCCATCGAGTTCGTGCCCGTGCTCTGCTTTGGGCTCAAGACGGATTTCCGTACGCTGATGTTCGAAGGGAGCAAACGCCTCTTTGAAATCGCCGACTCCCTGACGGAGATCAAATCCGTCTGCAAATGCGGGCACAAGGCTGAGGTCAACGCCCGCATCAAGGATGGAAAAATCGTGCGCGAGGGGGAGCAGATCATGATGGGCGGCACGGAGAGCTATATCGGCGTATGCTACCGCTGCTGGAAGGAAGGGCGCGTGTAAATCCGAGCCCTGCGGCAATTTTTAAAAACATGGCCAATAAAAAGCGCCGTATCTTGCATCCGAAGGTATTTTTTGCTAAAATATAAAGAGGCTCAGGGCACGGATAACGGCTCTGTGTGGCCTGTATAAAAAATTTTAAGAAACATGGGAGCTGATGGCACTTTGGACAGTACCGGGTGGTTATGCGCCGCACTATTGGTTCTGCTGGCGCTTTCCGCATTTTTTTCCTCGAGTGAGACGGCGTTCTCCACCGTCAACCGGATCCGGCTTAAAACACTGGCGGAAGGGGGGGACATACGCGCGCGTCGCGCACTGGCGATCACGGAGGAATACGATAAAGCGTTATCCACGGTGCTCATCGGTAACAATATTGTCAATATCGCGGCCTCGTCTATTGCGACAGTCCTCTGCGTGCGCTTCATCGGCGGTCAGGCGGGCCCCGCAGTCTCCACCTTCACGATGACAGTCCTTGTCCTGATTTTCGGCGAGGTCACGCCCAAGTCCTACGCGAAATCCAACGCGGAGCGCCTAGCGCTGCGGTTCGCCCGCCCAATGCGGATGCTGATGGTGGTTTTCACCCCCGTCTCCCGCCTGCTCGTGGGGCTGACGAAGCTCGCCGCACGCACGTCGGCCGATGCTCCGTCCGTCACAGAGGAGGAGCTCAAGTACATCATCGACACCACTGTCGAAGAGGGTGTGCTGCACGCGGACGAGAGCGAGCTTCTGCACAGCGCGATGGAATTCGACGATATCAAGGTTCAGGAGATCCTTACCCCCCGCGTGGATGTCGCCGCCATCAATGTGGCGGACGATGTGCCCTCTGTGCTGGAATTCGTGCTCAGCGAGCGGTATTCCCGCATGCCGGTTTATGAGGAGAGCATCGACCATATCATCGGCGTGCTGCACACGAGGGACTTTCTGGAGGAGATCGCCTGCGGGAAGACGCCGGATTTGCGTCGCCTGTTGAGCGAATGCCTGTACATCCACCGGACAATGAAAATTTCCGCCCTGCTCAGCGACTTTAAGCGGACAAAAATCAATATGGCCGTCGTGATGGACGATTACGGCGGCACGATGGGCGTCGTGACGACGGAGGACATTCTGGAGGAGCTGGTCGGCGAAATCTGGGATGAGGACGAGGAGATCGTCAGCGAATTCAGCAGTCTCGGCGGCGGGCGGTATGAAGTCGCGGGAGAATATTCCATCCGTGATCTCATCGATAAACTGGATTTGGATGAGGATGAGTTCGAAGCTGACTCCAACACTGTTGGCGGCTGGGCGATGGAGCGCTTCGGCCGCATCCCCGAGGTAGGCGACTCCTTCCAGTGGCAGAACATCTTGGTTACGGTGCTCGAAATCGACGAGCAGCGGATTGTCAAGCTCCTCCTGGAAATCGGGGAGGAAGAGGAAGAAGCGGGTCCGTAACAGGGGTAACGGAGGGCCGAAAGAAAAATGAATGTGTTCGATATCGTGGGGCCAGTGATGATTGGCCCCTCTTCTTCTCATACAGCGGGCGCCGTGCGGATAGGGCGTGTAGCGGGAGCGCTCTTGGGCGCGCCTGTGACACGGGCAAATATCCTCTTACACGGCTCGTTTGCCAAGACCTACCGCGGCCACGGCACGGACCGGGCCCTCGCCGCGGGCATCATGGGCATGCTTCCGAGCGATCCGCGCATCCGGGAGAGCCTGTCCATCGCGCGAAGTCTGGGGCTGCGGGTGGAGTTCTCCACCGGCACGGTCGAGGACGCGCACCCGAATACCGCTGTCCTCACGCTCTGGGATGCGTCGGGCCGTTCGGTCGAGGTGCAGGGGGCGTCGGTCGGCGGGGGAAACATCCTCGTCACCCGCTTCAACGGCATGGATGTCGCCGTCACCGGGCAGTATACGACACTCATCGTCCAGCACTGGGACCGCCCCGGCATGGTCGCGGAGGTGGCGTCCCTGCTCGGGGAGGAGGACATCAATATCGCCAGCTTCCGCCTGTCGCGCGAATCCAAGGGCGGACAGGCTGTGATGACCATCGAGCTGGACGCCGCGGCGGACGGGAGCCTCATTGAAACCGTGCGTACGCTGCCGGGGGTCCTCAGCGCGACAATTATCAGCCCGAACTGAACTGTTTTTCAACAAACAGTATAATCCGAATGAAATATCAGCGTGAGGAGGATGCCCGTGCTTAAATACGACAGCATAGCGGGTCTCATCGAGGAGGCCCGGCAGAGCGGGAAGCGGATTTCGGAACTGACACTCGCGCAACAGGTGGAGGAGATCGGGCAGAGCGAGGCTGTCCTCTACGACGGCATGCGCCTGAGCTTACAGGTGATGCGCGAAGCGGTCGAGGCGGGTATAGACGAGCATCTGCGCTCGACAAGCGGCCTCTCCGGCGGCGACGCGTTCCGCCTCCAGCGCCGGGTCGCGGCGGGGGAGAGCCTATGCGGCAGATTGTTCGGCGGCGCGCTCGTGCGGGCGCTGGCCGTTTCGGAGTACAACGCCGCCATGGGGAGAATCGTCGCCGCGCCCACGGCCGGATCCTGCGGGATCATCCCGGCGGCGGTGCTCTCCGTCGCGGAAGAACGGGACCTCCCGGAGCGGGATACTGTCCTCTCGCTTTTCACCGCGTCCGCTGTGGGGATGGTCATCGCCAGAAACGCCAGCATCTCGGGGGCGGAGGGCGGCTGTCAGGCAGAGTGCGGCAGCGCGTCGGCGATGGCGGCGGCCGCTGTCGTGGAGCTGTGCGGCGGCACGCCGGAGATGGTCGGGCACGCGGTCGCCATTGCTTTAAAGAATATCCTGGGGCTGGTGTGCGATCCGGTGGCGGGACTGGTGGAGATCCCGTGCATCAAGCGCAACGCGGCGGGCGTCGCGGGCGCACTGACGGCGGCGGAGCTGGCGCTGGCCGGGATCGGGAGCGCCATCCCGGCGGACGAGGTCATCGTCGCGATGAAGCGCGTGGGGGATCTGATGCCCCCATCCCTGCGCGAAACCGCCGACGGCGGCCTCGCCGATACGCCCACGGGCCGCGCGCTCCAGGAGAAGGTGTTCGGGAAGAAATAAGAGGGGTTCTTTGGAGGCATCGGAATTTTAATGGACCGGGAAATCGAACGGGATTGGGAGAATGATGTGAATCAGAAAACGGAAGAATCCAGAATGATATACAACAAAATGGCATTTGAATACGATACGTCGAGAGAGGGGCGGTATACCCGATTTCATATTGAGGAATTATTGAATACAATCAATTTGAATGAGGGGGATGTCGTTCTTGATATTGCATGCGGAAACGGAACCCTGTTAGGGGAATTATCGAAAAAAGCGAAAATTCGGGCAAACGGAATCGATATATCAGAGAATATGATTCATGCGGCAATAATGCGTTATCCCCATATAAATTTTAAGGTAAAGCCCTGCTGCCCGCTTGAATGGAGTGATGAAAGCATTGACATTATCACCATATGCTGTGCATTTCATCACTTTGATAATCCGCAGAGGTTTGTCAATGAATGCAGGAGAGTTTTGAAGAAAAGCGGTACAGTGTATGTGGCCGACCCTAATTTTGGAGCCGTAATCCGATTTTTTGCGAATCAATTTTGGTTTCCCTTCTCAAAAAGTGGGGACGTGAAGGTATATGGCCGGAAGGAGTTAGAGGCAATTTTTTATAACGGTGGGTTTAGAATCGTGCAGGTTTATGAAAAAGAGAAGGGATTGTTTCTCAAAGCTAGGAAGTAAGAGCCCATTCTGTTTTACCGCTTCCTCCCGCCGCCATTTCATCGAATAAAAAGAGCAGGACAAACCATCGCGGTTCGTCCTGCTCTCTGTTTCTCTGTGCTGCCGTTTTACTTCGCGTATTCGATCGCGCGGCTTTCGCGGATGAGGTTGACCTTAATCTGCCCGGGATAGTCGAGCTCGGCCTCGATCTTCTTAACGATCTCGCGCGCCGTGACGGCCATCTCGTCGTCGTTGACAAGCTCGGGGCGGACCATGATGCGGATCTCGCGCCCGGCCTGGATGGCGAAGGACTTCTCGACCGCCTCGAACGAGTTGGCAATTTCCTCGAGCTTCTCGAGCCGCTTGATATAGTTCTCGACATTCTCGCGTCTTGCGCCCGGGCGGGCGGCGGAGATAGCGTCCGCGGCCTGCACGAGACAGGCGACGACCGTCTTCGGCTCGATGTCGTTGTGGTGGGCGGCGATAGCGTGGATGACGTCCTTATTTTCCTTGTACTTCTTGGCGATGTCCACGCCGATCTGGACATGGGATCCTTCCACTTCGTGCGTCATGGACTTGCCGATGTCGTGCAGCAGTCCGGCCCGGCGAGCAAGAACAGGATCCGCACCAATTTCGCTCGCCATCATACCGGCGAGCTGCGCCACCTCGATGGAGTGCGCGAGAACGTTCTGCCCGTAGCTCGAGCGATAGCGCATACGGCCAAGAAGCCGCACCAGATCCGGATGCATGGAGTGGAGTCCCAGATCCATCACGGCGCGGTCGCCGGCCTGCTTAATCTTCTGCTCGACCTCCCGGCGCGCCCGCTCGACAGTCTCCTCAATGCGGGCGGGATGGATGCGTCCGTCCTGGATAAGGCGTTCGAGCGCGATGCGCGCGACCTCGCGCCGGACAGTGTCGTGACAGGATAGGGTAATGGCTTCGGGCGTATCGTCGATGATGAGATCGACACCGGTGAGAGTCTCGAGTGTACGGATATTGCGCCCCTCGCGGCCGATGATGCGGCCCTTCATCTCGTCGCCCGGCAGCGGGACAACCGAAACGGTGATCTCCGCCACCTGATCGGCCGCGCAGCGCTGGATAGCGCCGGTGATGATTTCGCGGGCCCTCTCGTCGCTCTCCTCCTTTAAGATGGCCTCATACTGGTTAATCTTGAGAGCTTTCTCGTGGATGAGGTCGTTCTCCAAGTTCTGCAGCAGGTAGTCGCGCGCCTGGTTGAGGGTGAAGCCGGAGATCTTCTCGAGCATGTCGAACTGGCGTTTCTTGATGGTCTCGGATTCATCAAGCTTCGACTGAGCGTCCTTGAGCTTCTGCTGGATCTGGTCCTCTTTCTTCTCCAGATTCTCGAGCTTCCGGTCGATGGACTCCTCCTTCTGCTGTACGCGCCTCTCCAGGCGCTGCACCTCGGTGCGCCTGTCCTTGTTTTCACGTTCCGCGTCAGTTCGCAGCTTATAGATTTCATCCTTGGCTTCGAGGAGGGCCTCTTTTTTCTTGCTTTCAGCATTTCGGATGGCCTCGCTGAGAATGCGTTTGGCCTCCTCTTCGGCAGAACCGATGTCAGACTCCGCGATCCGCTTTCTATATGAAACGCCCACAAAAAAAGCGATAACAAATCCGGCGATGAATGCTCCAAGCACGCTGACGACGAGAATGATGATCTGATTGGTGGTCATGATACGCTTACAGTACCTCCTTTACAATAGATTGATGAAAATAACTTCATATTGTCCCCATTATTCATAGGACACCTATTCTATTTTAGTGGTATTTAGCCTCTGTGTCAAGGAATACTTTCTCATTCTGAGGGAATTCTAAAAAAGTTCTGCATGGCCCCCGCATTGATTTTCGATAGTTCCAAACACGATTGCAGTTGACATTTTTGCCGGAGCGTGCTATGATAATGGCCAATAACAGAAAAAGCTGTGACGGGAACACGCCGGCAGGCAGTTTTTCCAGCAGAGAGACGGACCCGGAGACTCTTCCGGCGCTGAAAGTCCGTTTGGAGAGAGCCTCCGGTACCACCCCTGAGCGCGTGCGAACCCTTTCGGGGAGGAAGCACGCCGCGGCCGCCGCGTTAAGGCGGGCAGACGAGCAGGCGCGGGCTGTCTTTGTCCGCGCAATCTGGGTGGAACCGTGGAGCAGGAGCTTCATCCCATGAGTGGGATGGGCTCTTTTTGATTTTCTGGAATTTTTTGGAAGGGAGAACGGAAGATGAACATTACCCTCAAGGGCGGTGTTGTGCGGGAATACGATCCGGGCGTCACGCCGCTGGAAATCGCGAAATCGCTGGGAGGCGGGCTGTATAAGGCTGTCTGCTGCGCGAAGGTGGACGGGGAGACCGTGGATCTGCGTGTCCCCATCGACCATGACTGTGAGGTCGTGCTGTGCACGTTCGACGATCCCGAGGGGCGCCATGCGTTCTGGCACACAGCGTCGCACGTGCTGGCCCAGGCCGTGCAGCATCTCTATCCGGAGACGAAATTCGCCATCGGCCCCGCTATCGACAACGGCTTCTATTACGACTTCGATCTCGAAAAGCCGTTCACCCCGGAGGACCTCGAGAAGATCGAGGCGGAGATGAAGAAGATCGTGAGCGAAGGCATCCCGCTCGAGCGGTTCGAGCTCGACGCGGACGCCGCGCTCGACCTGATGAAGGATCAGCCCTATAAGCAGGAGCTCATTGAAGAGCACGCGGGGAAGGGGGAGAAAATCAGCTTCTTCCGCCAGGGGGACTTCTGCGACCTGTGCGCCGGCCCTCACGTGGAGGATACGTCGAAGATCCGCGCCGTGCATCTGACCTCGAGCACGGGCGCATACTGGCGCGGGGACGCGAAAAAGGCCATGCTCTGCCGGGTATACGGCATCGCGTTCCCGAAGCAGAAGGAGCTCGACGAGTATCTCACGCGCATGGAGGAGGCCAAAAAGCGCGATCACCGCAGGCTCGGCAAGGAGATGAAGCTGTTCGCGCTCATGGACGAGGGCCCCGGATTCCCGTTCTTCCTCCCGCGCGGGATGACAGTCAAAAACCTGCTCATCGACTACTGGCGGCAGATCCACACCCGTTACGGCTATCAGGAGATCTCCACCCCCATCATGCTCAACCGCGGGCTGTGGGAGCGCTCCGGGCACTGGGATCACTATAAGGATAATATGTACACCACCGTCATCGACGAAACGGACTTCGCCATCAAGCCCATGAACTGCCCCGGTGGCATCCTCGTTTACAAGACGGATATGCACTCCTACCGCGAATTGCCGATGCGCATGGGCGAACTCGGCATCGTGCACCGGCACGAGCTCTCCGGCGCGCTGCATGGACTGATGCGTGTGCGCTGCTTCACGCAGGACGATGCGCACATCTTCATGACGCCGGAGCAGATTAAGGACGAGATCAAAGGCGTGGTCAGGCTCATCGACGAGGTCTACTCCCTGTTCGGCTTCACCTACCATGTGGAGCTCTCCACAATGCCTGAGGATCATATGGGCGACGAATCTGTCTGGGAGATGGCCACCGATGCGCTGCGCGCGGCGATGGAGGAGATGGGCAAGGAATATGTCGTCAACGAAGGGGACGGTGCGTTCTACGGCCCGAAGCTCGACTTCCACCTTGAGGACTCCATCGGCCGGACATGGCAGTGCGGCACTATCCAGCTCGACTTCCAGCTCCCCGAGCGGTTCGAGCTCGAGTACACGGGCGCGGACGGTGAACGGCACCGCCCTGTGATGATCCACCGCGTGGTGTTCGGCAGTATCGAGCGTTTTATCGGCATCCTCATCGAGCACTTTGCCGGCGCGTTCCCTGCGTGGCTGGCGCCGGTACAGGTGAAGGTCCTGCCCATCACCGAGGAGCAGGCGGCCTATGCGGATGAGATAACGGAGAAGCTCCGAGATGCGGGGCTGCGTGTCGAGTGCGATCAGCGCCGGGAGAAAATCGGCTACAAGATCCGCGAGGCGCAGCTGGAGAAGGTGCCGTATATGCTTGTGCTCGGCGCGAAGGAGCAGCAGGCCGGCACGGTGGCGGTCCGCTCCCGCAGCCGCGGCGATCTGGGCGCGCAGCCGCTGGAAGGCTTCCTCGTTTCCCTTCTTGAGGAGGTCCGCTCCCGCGATAATGGCCTGGCGCCGAAAGAATAACCGGAACAGCAAAAAAGCAGGCCGCCTTCCTCTTTAGGAAGGGGCCTGCTCTCTGCATTCAGCTTGTCACGGGGGTCAGCCCAAGGCTCAGATATCCGGGGGATAGATCGAATTCGGCGATTTCAACATTCTCTTCGGGCGGCCCGGGGAGGATTGCGGGAACCGTGATCCGGCAGGGGAAGCCGCTGCGCGTGAGCTGCGCCGCTGTCAGCCCGGCGATGACATTCGAGAGCTCCGCAAGCGCGGCGAGGATCATCTCCTCCGTCCGCTGCGGGGAGCCGGTCACACACCGCATCAGGCGAAGGGCGATGTCCCGCGAGAAAGCGAACAGGAACGCTCCCTTCTGCTCGCCCGTCAGAGCGACGCGGACAAAGATCTCCCCGGCCTGCATGCGGCCGATCCGGCGCTTCTCCGGGAGCGAATCCATGTTTATCCCGGTCATCTTCTCGAGCACGCAGCGTGCGCGGAAAGAGAGCACATCCATGCGCGAACCGCTGACAGCGGGTTCCGCCTTCCCGCGCCCGACGATTTTCTGATCAGCGTCGGCCACATGATAGGTCAGCCACACCATCAGCGTTCCGGCCAGCTCCTCGAGCGTGTGCATGTCGCCCTGAAACGAGGTGAGCCGGCGTTCATAGGAGCGCACCGCGGCCACAAACGCCCGATGGAGCTTTCGGTGTTCCTCAAGGCCCGCATAGCCGATGGACTCCTGATACTTTTCTTCTTCGCTGAAATGGTATACAATATATTTTGAAAGGAATTCGACGATCTGTATGAACGCCTCGTATCCTCCGCTGTCCTCTCCTTTTTCAATTGCGTCCAGAAATTTTTCGGCATACGAAAACAAATCCCGGTGCTGTTCGTCAATCGCGTCCACACCGATGGAATAACTGTCCCTCCACAGCGTCACAAAGTTCCCCCCTTTTTCTTTTACCCGGTGATCGGAGCGGCCCCTTCAGCCGGCCTCCTTCCCCAGTTCCCCTTTCCTGAGATTTTCGATAACGCTGGCGATGGCAAGGCGGGATTCCTCATCGGGAATTTCCTCCAGAGAGAGGGCGTCAGAAAAGGCGGCGGCCGATTTTTCCGCGCAGTAGCTCTTCATGAGCGGATCGGCTGCATCGTTAAAGAGCCAGTAGAGGTTCAGCCAGAGGCGCCCGGTCAGGAGATTGTCATTCGCGGTCCGGTTGATATGTATTGTCTGGAGATAATGGATAATAAGGCGGTCAAAGGGCGATTTCAGATCGGGGCGCTGCCGGAGAGCGGGAATATGTTGCTCCTTAAGCGTTTGGCGGATGTTCTCCTTCTCCTTGGCCGATAAACCGAAGAAGCGGTTATATAAATTACTGTACTGGCAGTAGGGGCAGTTCCAGATGTTGTGCCAGGCGGGATCGCACTCCTTATAGATGGTCCGCCCGTTCGCCTTTGAGTCCACAGGCGTCATGAACATTTTCTTCATATTGAAAACGACAATGCTTTTCCCGCAGATAGGGCAGAGAGCGGACAGGGGTGTCAGAACGGACATATTGTAAGGCGGCTCGTTGATATCGTGGCTTTCGGCATATTCCTCGGGAATCTGGAACCTGAGCGCGCGGTTGATGGAGCTGGCTGCGTTGCTTTTATAGAGAAGATCGTTGAGCCTGCGGATCCGTACACTGAGACTCTCCAGTATTTTCATCGAGAGAGCGGGGCAAGCGTCGATAAACTGCTGGAACCTGTCCCGGCCAATGGCCGCACAGACCACCTTTTCCAGAGCGATGCAGGAAGCGCTTCGCGGCTGATCGTCCAGAAGAGACATCTCACCGAAAAAATCCCCCGCGCCGATGCGGCAGATTTCAATCAGCGATTCGTCCCTGCCGCTGGCGTAGACACCCACGGTACCCTTGATGATGACATACATCACTTCTCCGGGCTGTCCCTCATAGCAGATATATTCCTTCGCCTTAAACAGCCGTACGCTGCCGATCCGCGACAGTTTTTCTATGGTTTCGTCCTGAATCATGCGAATGCTCCCCCTCTCTTAACGTTACTTCCGCCTGAAAAGGACTCCGATACGTTTTCTCCCTGTGTTATTCGGATTATATCATAAATGGAGGGTTAATTCAAGAAACCCAAAAGGTTCTGTATGTATAAATTGAACATAGATTGTCCGCAGTTTACCGATATTCAGTATACGGTTTGTATTAAAAAACCGCAAAGGAGGCCGATCCAATGGGACAAAAACAGGATATGCGGCAGCAGTCGCTTTTTGCAAGGGAGACATCTCTCCGGGATCCGCTTGCGAGCCGGCTGCGGCCAAAGCGCCTGGAGGATTACGTGGGGCAGGAGCAGCTCCTCGGGGAGGGAAAGGTGCTGCGGCAGCTCATCGAACAGGATCAGGTCTCGTCGATGATCTTCTGGGGGCCGCCAGGGGTCGGGAAGACGACGCTCGCCCGCATCATCGCGGCGCGGACACAGGCGCAGTTCATCGACTTTTCCGCTGTCACGAGCGGGATTAAGGAGATCCGCGAGGTGATGGACCGCGCCGAACGCGGGCGCCTCCTGGGGGAGCGGACCATCCTGTTTGTCGACGAAATCCACCGCTTCAACAAGGCCCAGCAGGATGCGTTCCTCCCCTTTGTGGAGAAGGGGAGCATTGTGCTTATCGGCGCGACAACGGAGAACCCCTCCTTTGAAATCAACTCGGCTCTTCTCTCCCGGTGCCGGGTATTCGTTTTACAGGCTTTGTCCGAGGCGGATCTGTACCGCCTGCTCTGCCGGGCGCTAACGGATCCCGGCGGCTTCGGAGGGCAGGCCATCGAGATGGCGGACGAGCTTGTCCGAGCCATTGCGGCTTTCGCCGGAGGGGACGCGCGCGTGGCACTGAACACGCTGGAGATGGTGGTTCTCAACGGCGAGCGCACCGCCGGGGGGACACGTGTCACCCGGGAGATTCTTGAGCAGTGCACCAGCCGCCGCTCCTTACTCTATGACAAGAACGGCGAGGAGCATTATAACCTCATCTCCGCCCTTCACAAGTCCATGCGCAACAGCGACCCGGACGCCGCTGTCTACTGGCTGGCGAGGATGCTCGAGGCCGGGGAGGATCCGCTGTATGTCGCCCGGCGCCTCGTCCGCTTTGCGAGCGAGGATGTGGGCCTGGCGGACAGCCGGGCGATGGAACTGGCCGTCGCGGCGTATCAGGCGTGCCACTTTATCGGTATGCCTGAGTGTACTGTCTCGCTCACGCAGATGGTTGTCTATCTCTCGGTTGCGCCCAAATCGAACGCCTGCTACACCGCTTATTCCGCCGCCGCCAAAGACGCCCGGCAGATGCTCGCGGAACCGGTCCCGCTGGTGATCCGCAACGCTGTTACGAAGCTGATGAAGGATCTGCACTACGGCGAGGGCTATGTCTATGCCCACGACACCCAGGACAAGCTCTCCGCCATGCAGTGCCTGCCCGACTCCCTCGCCGGGCGCCGGTACTATATCCCTACCGCGCAGGGGAGCGAGGCGCGCATACAGGAGCGGCTGGAACGGATCCGCCTCTGGAAGCAGGAGCACTCCTCCTGACATATCCGGGCGGCTAGCCCTCGTCGGCGGGGCCATAGCCCTCCAGGCCAAAAACCGGCGGCACGCTGTCGAGCTTCATCGGCGGCAGAGCACCGTGCTCCTTTTCCCAGGCGGCGATTTCCATCGCGGCCTCCCGCCGCAGGGCCCGCGGGTCCTGCGCGGGGGATTCGGGCAGGGGCAGAGGTTCCGGCGCCGGATAATCCTGCGGGCAGGCGGGAGCGGGGAAGTCCTCCCGGATTTCCTCGTTCTGCTCTTCGCGAAGGAGGCCGGAATCTATCAGGTTCTGCCCCCACCGGTGGGAGGAAGAGAGGGTAGCGTCCCCGCGGAGGAAGTATTTATAGCGGATCATCCCGTGGCGGGAGATACTGTCTTCAAGCTGGCTGTCCAGATGATACCAGATCCCGTCGATCTGCACCATTGTCCAAGCGTGATCCACCAAATGTCCCTCCGCCGAATAGGTGAGGCCGGGGACATACAGCGCCTGGAGCCCCATCTCCCGGAGAAGCAGGGTGAGCGCGGCGGCATAATCCTCGCACATCCCGATACCGAAGCGCAGGGGGCTCAGCGCCCGCTGCTCCAGGAACGGGATGGCCTCCTCTCTGCCGCCGTGAATCCGCCACAGATCGGAGAGGACAGGTTCTCCGATATCCGTATGCAGAAGCATATAGTCGAAGGCGGCCTTCGACTTTTCAAACTCGCTCATCTCCGGGGAGAGGAGTTCTTCGGCTATGACCGCGGTCAGTTCCCCGAGATAGGGGTGGACGCCGCCGAACTCCTCCGGCTCCGGCAGAGGCTCCTTTTTTAGTTCCGGTTCTGATTCCGGCAGGGAGGCGGCGCTTTCCCCCGGCGGTTCCGCCTGCGCGGCAGAGGACACGCCGGAAGAAGAGTTTCCGGAATCTATTGGGGATGGTTTTTTCGCCGCGGCACAGCCGGAAAGGGCCAGGATCGCCAGAAAAAGCCCGAGGACAGCTTTCACCATTTTACAGCCTCCCAGTGAAAAGAATCGCGCTGCGTGCCCTATGCGCTGTATACTATGGACTATTGTATCATTTCGCACCCCCTTCTGTGAAGTCCCGGCCGTTTTTTTCCCGCCCGGCAGCCGCGGAAATTTTACACGGAAATTGTCGGCACTGTCTTGACAGCCGGGGTTAAGGGTGATATAATATCTTTCGTTGGCTGGAAAAAGATAAGCGGTAGTGCTGGAATTGGCAGACAGGCACGTTTGAGGGGCGTGTGTCTACGACGTACGGGTTCAAGTCCCGTCTACCGCACCAGGTAAATCCACCTGCAGATGGCTTATTTAAGCGATTTGCAGGTGGTTTTATTTGATAATGGACCCGTACTTCTCAACAAGCGCGTGGAGGTCCCGGATAAGAGCGTTATATGCCTGCCTGATATCCGGGTCGTGTCCTTCGGGAATGGGTGTGGAATGATTCCACCCATTGAGGCCCTGGGCTTTGATCATTTCGGGATAATCCTTGTAGGCATAGTTCATGTCGCATTTCCCGGCGACACCCGGGATACTGCCGGCGCCGGCTACATCATACTGCCACATGCCGAAGGAACCGGCATATCCGGCATTGTCTGCACCCCAGCGCGCCACCCACGCGTCGTATGCGCCCATGACGTCCGGAGCGTATGCGTACAGCCGTGAGATGGCGCTGCCGGACATATACAGCAGCGTGTAATACCCGGTGCGCCGGACTTCGTCCATGAACGTCCGGATGATGTTAACCTGTACGTCGAGCGGCAGAGCAAGCTGTTCCTTCTCCTCGAAGTCAAACGCCACCGGATATTCCGGGCGGAAGTCCTGAATCACGCGCAGAAACCATCTGGCCTCGTGAAGTGCATCCTCCGGGGACATGGCGTAGGAGTAGTGGTAAAACCCGAACGGGATACCGCCCGTCAGGCAGCCGGCGGCGTTGGCTTTAAACTGCCGGTCGATCTGCCTGTCGTTGTCCCAGCCGAAGCCGGAGCGGATCATGGCGAATTCCACGCCGGACGCTTTCACGCGCTCCCAGTCGACAGCACCGTTGTGATGGGACACATCAATCCCTCTGTGCCGCATTCTACCGCACCTCCTTTCCGCGGATCAGGCGGCGGGCCATGGAGATCGTGCCGGATGCAGCCGACGAAACCACCAACGCATTAAACACGCACAGTATACCGGTATTGGCGGAGAATCCCCCTGTAAAGATGAGGGAGAGCAGCAGGATGGCGAGAGCTGTACCATAGGCGATGATCTGTGTCGGAATTCTGCCGCCTCTGTTAAAGAACGTGTCGAGAAAGGCTGTAATGAGGCCGGTTGCTGTGCCCGCCCCGGCCAGAGTACTGAGCATTCCCCAGGTGAAGAAAGTGTTGAACGATTCGTTCATATGAAATCCTCCTTTGCCATTGAAAGGATATCAGGAGCTTTGTTTATCCTGTTCGATGGATTTTATCTGCGAAAAGGCTTTCCGAGGCGCTCAGCGGCGCCGAAGCCGTGATGACGCTGCTCGCTGTAACGATCGATTCTCTGTTTTTCCTCCTTTCTTTTTCTATGCCGGCGATCTAAAAATAGTGATTGTCAACCGGCCGGACACACGCAGCCCGGCAGAACGGCTTTTTCGCCTCCCTTTACAGCAGAGGATTTACCGAGCGGTGCGGAGGATCTATATTTTCCGGATTACACGCGAATTCATTTTTCCTCACAAGGACAAAAAAATATGCGCTGGGAAATCCGCTCAAAGAATACGGCGAATATATCCGCTCCACCTTTTGGAGGCGGATTTTCTTTTAGAGGGAATTGTAACGGGCAGAAAAAAAGAGTATAATGAAAAAAGAAATGGGGGCAGGGAAATGAGGAAAATTTGGGCTGGACTAATCGGTCTGGCGCTTCTTTTGAGCGCCTGCTCCATGCAGGAGGACGAGCCCTCACCGAAATCACCTCCCGGTGTGGTGTCGGGAGCGGCGTATGCGTCCGACACGATCCTTTTAAGCGATGAGGAGACGGAGACCGTCACCCAGCTGGTGCTGCAAAGCGCCCCCCTTATCTTGGATGATTACCGGACGCCGGAGGATATCCCGGTCTATTCGATGGTGCGCTTCCTCTTCGCCCGCATGCAGCTCGACGGGATTGATACCGGCTTCGAGCGGCCGGACGACAGCCATGTCCGCGTGCCGCTCGAGAGGGTGCGCGAATATGCGGCGGCCTATTTTGGTTTGTCGGAGCTCCAGATTGACTTTGCCTCCCGGCAGTATTTTGACGGACAGTCCTTTCTCATCCCGCTCCCTGCGGTTAGCTTGGACCCTTCGTTTGCGGTCAGCCGCGTGGAACCGGGCGCCGCCGGGCGGGTCAGCGTCACTGTCGATGTGTCCAGCGGGGGTATTCTTTACCAGCGGCGGGTCTATACACTGCGCTCCACCCGGGAGGGGAGCTTTGTTTTCGCTTCCATGATAGCGCGCCCGATGGAGTTCGGTGTCTATTCCATCAACAACGCTTCAGCCATCCTAGATCATCTGGCGGGCGTCCCTGTCAATTCTCTGACGGTGGACAATTTCCGTTTTCTCCCCTTCGGCGAGCAGATGCTGTGCATGATTTCCAACGGAATGTCCCTGAGCCTCGGATATCTCGATTTGCAGACATATAAGAGCGATCAGTTCGTCACGCTGGATGATCTCCAGCTCGGCAGGGGCTGGGATGTGCAGACCGCAGGGGATAAAATCTTAATCTACGATGAAAAAAGCATTCTGGTAATGAACGCGGATCTCGCCGTGGAGCGGATCATCTCCTACCCGCGGCAGCTTCTGGCCCTGTGCGATGCGTACACCACTGGCTTTTTCCTCTCTCCCGATCTGCGCTACATCGCCTATACTAATGCGGAGGGATTACAGTTTTACAGTATCGAGGCGGACCGCTCCATCCTCATGCAGTCGAATCTTATGGAGCTCTCTGATCCCACCTTGCCGGAGGCTGTCTGGGAGCCTGTTGCGTTCACGGAGTCAAACGCCCTGCTCGCCCGGCTGCGTCTCACCTCTGCCGCGGATCCGAACTCCTTTGAGCGCCTGGCCACGTTCAGTACCCGGAACCCGGGGAACGCCATGGTCCTCTCGCTGCGCATCCGCGGCGATCGGGATACGCTTCTCTCTGTGTACGGCGACCGCCTGCTCGTCTACGCTCCCACCTCCGTCCGGCTCACCAACGTCAGCGTGGAGACACCGCTGGGCCAGACCTGCATAGACTGCAATCTCGTCACCGGGACAGCGCGCACCTTTGCCGCGAATTTTCCCCTCGCCGGCAGCGAACCCTCGTCTCAGGGGGTGTTCCTCTCGCCGGACTATCTCTACCGGATACAGGAGATCCGCATCGGGGAGGATATGGTCTCCTCCCTCTCCCTCCAGACATTCCACAATCCCTCGGACAACCGTTTCTCCGATCGCCTCACGGTGAGTGAATTCGGCTATGTCGATCGTTTTCCCTCTCTCGCATTCGAGGCGGTCAGCAGTAGCGGCCGCCTGATTGTGCGCTGCAGCGGCATGTTCTGCCATTCCATCGCCGTGCTGTGAGAAAACCGGTCCGGAAAGGGCCGGCGCATGCGCTTTCGGCCGCAGCCCCATTCGGGCGGCGCAGTCCTCATCAGGGCCGCGCCGCCTTTTTGTTTTGCCCGCCGCTAATAGCCGCAAAAAAAGATCGGCCCCCAAAGGAAACCGATCCGATTCAGAGGAGTGTCGAGCCTCTGTCAAGCTCTTTTGCATAGGATGTTAAAAATTCGCATGAGATGTACCCGCAAATCCGGCGGAATATGTTACAATGAGAAAAATAGCTGGGGAGGGGGATGTAAGGATGCGTATCGCTCTTGTGGACGATCTGCCCGGCGATTTGGAATGGCTGCGGGAGTATGTCTGCCGCTGGGCAGAGGAAAGGGGAGTCCCCCTCGCGCCGCCTCCGGCTCTGTTCCAGAGCGGCGAAGCGTTTCTAGCCGGCTTTTCACCGGGGCGCTATGACCTGATCCTGCTGGACATCTATATGGACAGGATGACCGGTATGGAAACGGCTCAAAAAATCCGGGAGCAGGACACTGCCTGCCGCCTGATCTTTACCACAGCCACTCCCGACTTTGCCGTGGACAGCTATGAGGTCAGCGCCTCCTTCTATCTGGTCAAGCCTTATACTTATGAAAAGCTCTGCCGGGCCATGGAGCACTGCGGGGCCGGACTGCTGGAACAGGGGCAGTCGGTGACAACGCCGGACGGCCAGCAGCTCCGGCTGCATCAGATAGCCTATACCGAGTATCAGGGGCGCCGGGTTCATGTCACCTGCACCGGCGGGGAGCCGTTCACTGTTCCCATGCGTCAGGCGGATTTTGCCGCCCTGCTGCTGCCTTACCCCTATTTCTGCGACTGCATGCGTGGAATCCTCGTGAATTTCGAACAGGTGGATAAACTCATGGAGGACCGGTTCCTGATGAAGGACGGTAAATCCATCCCCATCAGCCGGCTCAAATACAGGGAAGTGCGGGAACGGTTTCTGGAATACCTTTACCGCCAGGCCAGAGGGGAGGGAATCTGATGCCGAGCATCTTGGAAGTTGCCTTTTTCACTCTGGTGAATATCCTGCCTCTGCTCTTTCTGGCGCTGCTGCCCTTCCGGGACAGCCTGCGGCTGCCGGTGAAGTGGGTGGTAGCGCTGTCCCTCGGTCTCTGTGTTATTGACTTTGCGACCAGCTGGATGTCGGCTTATATCCCTGACAGCGGGGATTTCCTTTCCGTACTGTCCATCTTCCTCTACCTGGCCTTTTATCTGCTGGCCGTTCGGGCGGGGCCCTTTAAGCTCCTCACCGTTCTGCTGATCTTAATGAATTTCGCCAGCGTTGCCACCGTCACATCCACCTTCCTCCGGGCCGTGACAGCGACGGGAGTGCAAAATTATTACTACTCCTGGCAGCGTACCCTCTATTATCTGGCCGGCCTGCTGCTTTCCGGCCCTATGTATTATCAGACTTTGGAAAAATGTATCCACCCCCATATACGAACGGAAAAGGATAACCGGATCTGGCGATATCTCTGGGCAATACCGGCCGTGTTTTGTATGGTGCAGTATTACTTCCTGTTTACCGCTGAAAATATCTGGACTTTTTCCCAGTCCCTTCGGAACCTGCTGTTTATCTGGGGTGTCGGGATAGGCAATCAGCTGGCGCTCTACATGATGTCCCAGCTGCTGGAGGAGGGGCGGAAAAACTTGCGCCTCCAGCAGGAGAACGATCAGCTGGCGCTGCGCTCTGTCCAGTATGAGGCGCTGCAGAAGAGCATTGAGGAGACCCGCCGCGCCCGCCACGATCTGCGCCAGCACTTCACGGTTCTTCAGGGCTGCATCGAGAGCGGTGATCTGCGGGGCGCAGCGGACTATCTGCACGCTTACGGAGAGACGCTGCCGCAGAGTATCCAGTCCTACTGCGGGAACCATGCCGTCAACGCGGTGCTGTGCCATTACGAAGAGAAGGCGGCCGCCGCCGGTATCGGCTGGGAGGTCTCTGTCCGGATGGAGGCGCGCGCCGTCATCCCGGAGCCGGACCTCTGTGTCCTCATCGGGAATCTTTTGGAAAACGCGGTGGAAGCCTGCCTCCCCCTGGGGAGAGAAAAGAAAATCCGCATGAACATCCGGCAGACGGGGAATTCCATGCTCTCCCTGACCGTGGACAATACCTGCCCTCATCCCCCGGTGCAGGAGGCGGGGAGGCTGCGATCCGGCAAGCACGCCGGCTTCGGTGTCGGCACCGAGTCGGTGCGGAGCATCGCCGCCCGCTATAACGGCGACGCACGGTTTGAATGGCGGGACGGGATGTTCTTCGCCTCCGTGATGCTCAATCCATAAGGCGGCGGAGATTTCCTCTCCGCCGCCTCTTATCACGCCTGTTTTACCGGATACTCCGGTGGTACTCTTGGAGCGACTTGACTGTGCGGCCTTCGCTGTCCCGGTTGGCGGCGATGCCGGCCACGGACGCTTTCGCGGCGGCGGCGGTGGTCATATAGCACACCTTATACTTGATGGCGGCCTTGCGGATATAGCTGTCGTCCTCCTTGCTCCGGCGGCCGATGGCGGTGTTGATGACCATGCAGACCGTCTTATTCTTGATGAGGTCGACCGCGTCCGGGCGGCCGTGCCCGAGCTTATGCACGTGTATGGAGGGGATGCCGTTCTCCCCCAGGAAATTCCGGGTGCCGGTGGTCGCGTAGAGCTGGAAGCCCATATCGACAAAACCGCGCGCCACATCGAGGATGGCGGCCTTGTCCGCGTCGTTGACCGAAAGGAACACGTTGCCGGAGGAGGGCAGCTCCAGCCCGGCACCCTCCTGCGACTTATAGAACGCCGTGCCGAAATCCTCGCTGAGGCCGAGAACCTCGCCTGTCGAACGCATTTCGGGGCCGAGGATGGGGTCGACCTCCGGGAACATATTGAACGGGAACACGGCCTCCTTGACACCGCAGTGCGAAAACACGCGCTCTCGGAGCGCCGGTACCGGCGAAGGGCGCCCGGTCAGCGGCGCGGTGACAATGTCGGTCGCCAGCCGCACCATCTGGATGCCGCACACCTTTGAGACGAGCGGCACCGTGCGCGACGCACGCGGATTGGCCTCGAGCACGTAGACAGTATCCTGGCAGATGGCGTACTGCATGTTCATCAGCCCCCGCACATCCATCGCCACGGCGATGCGCTTCGTATAGTCGCGGATGGTGGCCAGATGCTTTTCCGGGATATTCATTGAGGGCAGAATGCACGCGGAATCCCCCGAGTGGATGCCCGCGAGCTCAATGTGCTCCATCACGGCGGGGACGAACGCGTGCTCCCCATCGCAGACAGCGTCCGCCTCGCACTCCAATGCGTCCTCGAGGAAGCGGTCGACCAGAATCGGCCGGTCGGGGCTCACGTCGATGGCGGCGTTCATGTAGTCGGTCAGCTCTTCGTCGCTGCGAACAACCTCCATCCCGCGTCCGCCGAGCACGTAGGACGGGCGCACCATGAGCGGATACCCGATCTCCCTCGCCGCGGCGAGCGCTTCATCGACGTCGATTGCCATCGCGGAGCGCGGCATGGGAATATTTAATTTCTCCATCATGGCGCGGAACTGGTCGCGATCCTCGGCTAGGTCAATCGTCTCCGGGCTCGTGCCCAGAATGGCGACCCCCGCCCGCCGCAGCTCGCCGATGATGTTCAGCGGTGTCTGCCCGCCGAACTGCGCGATGACCCCCAGCGGGTGCTCGCGCTCATACACGGTGAGCACATCCTCGACAGTGAGCGGCTCGAAGTAGAGCCGGTCGGACGTATCGTAGTCCGTGGATACGGTCTCCGGGTTGCAGTTGATGATGATAGTCTCCAGCCCCAATTCCCGCAGCGCGAACGCCGCGTGGACACAGCAGTAATCGAACTCGATGCCCTGCCCGATGCGGTTCGGCCCGGATCCGAGGATGAGCACCTTCCGCCCGTCTGCGGACGGGGCGGGAGCCGTACCGCCGTGGTAGGTCGAATAGTAGTACCGGGCGTTTTCCACGCCGGAGACGGCAATCGCGTCGTACCCAGCCACGATCCCGTTTTCGATGCGCGTGCGGCGGATGTCCTCCTCAGACACGCCTGTCAGGATAGAGAGGTAGCGGTCGGAGAAGCCGTCGCGCTTATAGGCGGCTAGGCGCTCCGGCGTCACGGCCGCCTTGCCCAGCGACAGGATCTCCTTTTCCGTCTCAGCCAGCTCGGCCAGCTGCTCGATAAAGTAACGCTTGATGCTCGTCTGCTCGCAGACACGGTCGATATCCCCGCCCTTCATGAGCGCTTCGTAAATGATGAAGTGGCGCAGGCTTGTCGGGGTAGTCATCCGCTGATAGAGCTCCTCGAGCGGCACCGGCTGGAGCTTCGGGTCCTGCCCGGGGCCGAAGCGGCCGTTTTCCAGGCTGCGCACCGCCTTCTGGAACGCTTCCTTAAACGTGCGGCCGATGCTCATCACCTCGCCCACGGCCTTCATCTGCGTGCCTAGGCGGTCCTCACTGTCCTTAAACTTTTCAAACGCCCAGCGCGCAAATTTGACGACGACGTAATCCCCGCCCGGGACATACTCCGCCAGCGACGTGCCGCCGTGGTAGGGGATCTCGTCGAGCGTCAGGCCGGCGGCGAGCATGGAGGAGATGAGCGCTATCGGGAAGCCGGTGGCCTTTGAGGCGAGCGCCGAGGAGCGCGACGTGCGCGGGTTGATTTCGATAACGACAATGCGGTCGGACACGGGGTCATGCGCAAACTGGCAGTTGCATCCGCCGATGACCTCC
Source organism: uncultured Oscillospiraceae bacterium (assembly GCA_949743955.1). Lineage (GTDB taxonomy): Bacteria > Bacillota > Clostridia > Oscillospirales > Ruminococcaceae > Harryflintia. The sequence goes on from CATJVQ010000030.1 coordinate 61,100, forward strand.
ACCTCGCGCACGATCTTATACGCGGCCTCCTGGAGGCGCTTCTGTACCGACTCCGGGACACTGAGCATCGGGGCGGTGCAGAAGCTGTCCCCGGTGTGGACGCCCATCGGGTCGACGTTTTCGATAAAGCAGACGGTGATGACCTGATCCCTGCTGTCACGTACGACCTCGAGCTCCAGCTCCTCCCAGCCGAGGACGGATTCCTCAATGAGGACCTGCCCGATGAGGCTCGCGGCGATGCCCCGCCCGGCGATGGTGCGCAGCTCCTCTGTGTTGTAGACGAGCCCGCCCCCGGCGCCGCCCATCGTGTATGCTGGGCGCACGACGACCGGATAGCCCAGCTTGTCCGCAATGGCAAGCGCTTCGTCGACCGAATAGGCGGGTTCGCTCCTGGCCATTTCGATGCCCAGGCGTTCCATTGTCTCCTTAAACTCGATGCGGTCCTCCCCGCGCTCGATAGCGTCCACCTGCACGCCGATGACCTGTACGCCGAACTTATCCAGCACGCCGGCCTTATACAGCTCCTGGCACAGATTGAGCCCGCTCTGTCCGCCCAAGTTGGGGAGCAGCGCGTCGGGGCGCTCCTTTTCGATGATCTGTGTCAGGCGGCGCAGGTTCAGCGGTTCCAGATAGGTGGTATCGGCGGTCTGCGGATCGGTCATAATGGTGGCGGGATTCGAGTTGATCAGCACGACCTCGTAGCCGAGCTGCCGGAGAGCTTTGCACGCCTGTGTCCCGGAGTAATCGAATTCGCAGGCCTGCCCGATGATGATCGGCCCTGAGCCGATGATCATAATCTTGTGAATGTCGTTTCTCTTTGGCATCGGACCATCCCTTTTCTTAAACTGTGATTTGTAGACGTATCGCTCTGCGGCCGCCAGGCGCACAGGGACATGCGGCTTTTACGATTCGCCGCCGGCGCGGTTCTGCAGGTCGATGACAGCGCTGGCCAGCTTGTCCACGGCCGTGGCGAGCGTGTCGATGCAGTCCAGTACCCGTTCGCTCTGGTCGCACTGCTGATGCAGGCAGGTGACGATCTGGTTGACGACTTCCTGATATTCCCTGCGGCCGACCCACTGGCTTCTGTCCTGACGCGCCAAGCGATCCAGCCGGAGAATGACCACACGGAGCATGGCGGCGAGAGTTCTTGTCTCGTCCAGCTTCCATTCGGTACCGTTGGAGTTCATTCTTCCAACCTCCATTTTACCATTCGTTCTATTATAGCACATGTCTGGCAAAAAACAATACGCTCTCCCATAAGAAGACACGAACTGCGGACATCTTCCCCCGGGAGAGCGTATTCTGTTTATCCCCTAATCAAACAATCCATTTTCCCGCCTACGCCTTTTTCTCGTCATCCTCATCGAGGAGATTTAAGAGCGTGGCGCTCGAAATACGCGCCGGCTTCTCCGACGTCCCCAGCCGCAGCACCTGCTGAAATACGCTGTTCCGGTTCGCGTTGTTTAACCGCAGATCCGCCACCGTATCGGATACGGCGGATACAGCCTTCTCCGTCTCCACTGCCTTGGCGGACACGGCCTCTTCCTTTGCGGCAATATCCTTTACCGCCGCACTGAACGCAGCGTCAAAGGACGTGCTCTTCGCCTTCGAGGAGACTGTGCGCGAGCTGGAGGAGGAACCCGATGTCTTCGAGGACGACCAATCGTAAGGGCTCAGTCCGTCGCGGTGGGCGTTCAGCCCGTTCGGGTTATGTAACTGCCAGCGCCCCTCATTTGAACGGATGTTGAAGACCCAATCGTAACGCTGCTCGTCCGCATCCTCCGGGAGCGGCTTATCCGGGCGCAGCTTCGAGACGGGCTCGTTATAAACGAAATCATAATGCTCCTTGAGCTCGCTTTTGGTATAATTATCCGGGCGGGTGTTCTTGCCGGTCGCCCAGTCGCTTGCCGTGCGGTTATTATAATAGGTTGGCGTGTACCAGCCTGTCGCGCTGTACTGATTTCCTACCGATGTCGCCAAAATCCATACGCCCCCAGATTACAGATTCCTTTTCTTTATCATTCTACCATGCCTCGGGCAAAAAAGCAAGGTTCTTTTTCTGCTTCTTTTTCTCCCCGCTGACTCTCTTGACGCCGCGGATATTTTGTTGTATCATAAAAAAGTAATTTACTCCCCCGTTTCGGGGGAGTAAATCCCGCCGCCGTGGCGAAATCGGCACACGCAGCAGACTTAAAATCTGCCGGAGGCAACTCCATACGGGTTCAAGTCCCGTCGGCGGCACCATTTTTGGGTATTGGAGCCTCAAATCTGTTCTTTACCGAATGGA
>CATJVQ010000031.1 GCA_949743955.1 uncultured Oscillospiraceae bacterium
AATAGATTGGATATAATAACCGCTTTCGGTTATTATATCACGTTTTTCACCGGTGCAACAGGGAAAAGTTTCCGGCCACTATTCCCCAGCGTTTTTTCGGAACGTGTCCAGATAGACACCAGCCGAACGCGACATCTCGAGCGAAAAATCGGAGGCATACTTGCGTGCATGGAACTTCTGGAGGAAATCGTCCACATCCTCCTTTTCTCTCTGGTGGATAAACAGCGCACGCTGTTCCTCCTCAGTGAGCGGGCGGTAGGCGTTTTCCTGCACGATGCCGTCTTCCCACTGAAAGCGGCGCGGCTTCTCCCGGCGGCAGGCGTTCTCGGTGGGGTAGCCGAAGACAAGCATCGCTGCGGGCATGACGTATTCATCCAGATGCAAAAGTGCCCGGTGCTCCTCGGCGCGTTCGAGAATATCCCCGATGTAGCACGATCCGACTCCCAGGCTCCACGCCGCCGTGACAGCGTTCTGCGCGGCGATGTTCGCGTCCGAAAACGCGAGGAGCAGATCTCCCTCCCCCGGCCCGCGCGGTGAACAGCCGGCCATGCGGTAAGCGTCCAGCCAGCGGCGGCAGTCCGCGAGGAAGATGAGCACCATCGGTGCGCGGGCGATGAAGGGCTGGTTATCGCAGGTGACAGCCAGACGCTCTTTAATCTGCTGATCGGTGATGTCGAGGATGGTATAGAGCATCTGATTCCCGGCTGTGGGAGCCTGCGCGGCGGCCGAGAGGATCTCCGCCCGCACCTCGGGCGGGATGGGCCGCTCTGTAAACGCACGAACGGACTTCCGCTCGTGCAGCTGACGGATCACTTCATTCATGGAAATTGATTCCTCCTGTTTTATACGTCTGTATGGCTGACATTTTTCCCGCGTGAAATGCAGAAAACTCTTGCACATTTGGGCAAAAAGGTGCAAAATAAAAGAGAATGAAATTTTTTGACGGGAGTTCGGTGACATGTTTACGCGCAAAGATCTAGTCCGTCTGATTCTTCCGCTGATGATTGAACAGATTTTAGCCGTCACCATCGGTCTGGCGGACACAGTAATGGTTTCCACAATCGGAGAGGCAGCGGTCTCCGCCATCTCGCTGGTGGACAGCGTCAATATTCTGCTCATCAACATCTTTACCGCTCTGGCCACGGGCGGCGCTGTCGTAGCGTCGCAATATCTCGGGCGCGGCGACCGTGAGGCCGGCTGCAATGCGGCTAAACAGCTCTGCCTGTCCATTACCGCGCTCTCCACGCTGATCGCCATCCTCGCTTTCGCCTTTCACCGCCCTCTTCTGCACGCTATTTTCGGCCATGTCGAGGAGGCAGTTATGTCCCGGGCCGAAACCTACTTTATCCTGTCGGTGATTTCCTACCCGTTCCTCGCTGTCTACAACGCGGGCGCGGCGCTTTTCCGCTCGATGAATAACAGTAAGGTCTCCATGTTCACGTCCCTTTTAATGAACCTGGTCAATATCTGCGGCAACGCGCTGCTTATCTATGTCTTTCAGTTCGACGTGGCCGGAGCGGGTTTTGCCTCCCTCGCCTCCCGTGTGCTCGGCGCTGTCATCATGGCCCGCCTGATCACCCACCATGAGAATCCACTGCACATTGAAAATCTGCGCGACTGGCGCCCCCATTTCTCCATGATCCGCCGCATCCTGAATCTGGGCATCCCCAACGGGCTCGAGGGCGGCATCTTCCAGATCGGCAAGATCCTCGTGCAGAGCCTCATCGCCTCCTTTGGCACAGGCGCCATCGCTGCGAACGCTGTGGCCAACACCGTCTCCTCCATGGAGGTTATCCCCGGCAATGCTATCGGTCTCGCGCTGATTACAGTGGTCGGCCAGTGCGTGGGCGCCGGGGACTATGACGCCGCAAAAAAATACACTGTCCGCCTGATGAAGGTGACTTATCTGGTGATGAGCGTCCTGAACGTCGCCATCCTCTTTGCCGCGCCTGCCATCACGCAGTTTTTCAGCCTCGAAGCGGAGACCGCGCGTGTCGCTGTGGAGCTGATGTGGTGTCACGGTGTGGGCGCCATCGTCATCTGGCCGATAGCTTTCGCTTTCCCCAACGCCCTGCGCGCCGCGGGGGACATGAAGATGACGATGCTGATTTCCGCTTTCTCGATGTGGGTGTTCCGCATCGGTATGAGCTATGTGCTCGCCAAATGGATGGCGCTGGGTGTCCTCGGTGTATGGATCGCGATGGAAATCGACTGGGTTTTCCGCGCTATCGCCTTTTTCCTGCGCTTCCGCAGCGGAAAATGGCGCGCCAAACGCGCCATTTAGAATAGAATCAAGTGACAAAGGGGAACTTTTTATGAAACTGATGATAGCGTCCGACATTCACGGCTCGCTGCATTTCTGTGAAAAGATGTGCAGAGCCTATGAGCGCGAGCACGCCAACCGGCTCCTGCTGCTGGGGGACCTTCTCTATCACGGCCCGCGCAACGACCTGCCCAACGGATATCAGCCCAAGGAGGTCATTCGGCTGCTCAACAGCTTAAAGAGGGATATCCTCTGCGTGCGCGGCAACTGTGAGGCGGAGGTGGATCAGATGGTGCTGGAGTTCCCATGCTTGACAGAGAGCTTCGCCCTGCTTTTGGACGGTCACGCCGCCTATGCCGCGCATGGACACCATCTGGACACGATTACTCCCCTCCTCCGCTCCGGAGACGCGCTGATCTATGGGCACACCCATGTGCCGGTCATGCAGGTCGACGAAGCGTCCGGCGTGCTCTTTCTCAATCCGGGCAGCGTCTCGCTCCCCAAGGAGGGAAGCGAGCACAGCTATATAATTTACGAGGACAACCTCTTTTCCCGCCGTGATCTGGACGGGAACCTGCTCGGGGAAATCGCTTTCCCCATGCTGTAAACCTTACCTGCGGAATCGAACCGCCGTACCATAGGCCATGACCTCCGCCGCGCCCTGCATGATGGCGCTCGTGGCGTAGCGGACGCCGACTACAGCGTCCGCGCCCAGGCGGGAGGCCTCGTCCTCCATGCGCTGCATGGCAATGTCGCGCGCTTCGTTCATCATCTCGGTATAGGCCTTCAGTTCTCCGCCGACCAGTGTCTTAAACGCCTGGGTGACGTCGCGGCCAAAATTTTTGCACTGGATGGTGCTGCCCTTTACCAGCCCCAGCATCTCCAGTTCCTTCCCGCCAATATATTCTGTGCTGACTAAAAGCATGTTTTCCACGCTCCTTTTCTAAAATTGAGGATTTCCATCCTTTATTCCAGTATACGCCCCAAAGGGCCAAAAAACAAGGGCCGCCGCCTTTTTCCGATTTGTATGGATTTGATAGGTGCAAAACAGAAAAAGTATGGTATAATAATTGTGAGTAGTTATTATTCCCGATTTATTTGGCCGCCCTATGGGCATGGCCAATTATACCACGACCGCTGCGCTTTTGTGGTATAGTGGTATAATAGAAAAAACGGCAGCTGTCCGGCCGGACTTCTCCGGTCCGGTTTCGTTTGTATGGTGTGGCAGAAGAGTGAAAATATAAATCGAAAGCTGGGAAATACAGTTGATGCAGGCTATGGCACAATCGCCCTTTGGGCAGGGAGATTTGCTTCGGGTTATCTCCTTTAATCTCCGGCGCGACTTCGGTCCCGGGCGGAAAAACCGCTGGGAGGTCCGGCGGGGAATCGCAGCGGACTTTATCCGTACCTCCGGCGCGTCCATCATCGGCGTGCAGGAGGTCCTTCCCCGTATGCGGCAGGATATCCGCCGCCTCCTCTCCGGTTACAGCATTTTCGGCGTTGGGCGGATGATGGGAAAAAACCCCAATAACGATGAACACTCCGATATCATTCTGAAAAATGCGGAGGTCGAGGTTACCAGCTATAAGACTTTCTGGCTGTCCAAAAAACCTGACACGGTCTCCCGCGCCTACTTCGCCATTTTTCCGCGAATCTGTACAGTGGCCGAAATCCGCATGAAACAGACCGGGCGGCGCGTACGTGTGTTTAATACGCATTTCGACCACATCTGCTGGCTCGCGCGGACGCTCGGCGTGCGCATGATCCTCGAGTACATCAGCAAGGCTAACGCGACCGATCCGCTTCCGACCATCGTCATGGGGGATTTCAACGCCCGCATGAGCAGCACCGCCGTGCGCATCATCCGCGAGCAGATGCACGGCTATAATGTCCACCTGCAGGATGTCTACGGCTTTCTGGGCGGTTCCGCCGGCAATACCTACCATGGCATGAAAGGGAAAATCCGCCCAAAATCCAGCCCCATCGACTATATCTTTGTCTCCGACGAATTTGAGGTGGTCGACGTACACATTGATACCCAGTCGCGCGATGGTGTCTACCCCTCCGACCATTATCCGGTCATGGCCACGCTGCGTCTGCGCGGCGAACCTGCATCACTCTAAGACCGGCGTTTCCCGCCCGCCTCTATGGCAATTCTCAAAATATGACCAAATTGTGCGCTGCAGAAGGCCATCATGATAGGCTTCCTGCAGCGCAGTGATGGAAATATTTTCGAGAATTGCCATAAGCGGATGGGAAATTTCATCCGCGGAAAGGACGGAATCCTATGGCAGAATTCCAGCTCGTCTCCTCCTACCAGCCTACCGGCGATCAGCCGCAGGCTATCGACAGCCTTGCCGGAGGCGTCCTTGCAGGCGAAAAGGAACAGACTCTTCTCGGCGTCACCGGTTCGGGCAAGACATTCACCATGGCCAATATCATCCAGCGGGTGAAACGCCCCACGCTGGTTCTTGCACACAACAAGACCCTTGCTGCACAGCTCTGTTCAGAATTCCGCGACTTCTTCCCGCACAACGCTGTCGAATACTTCGTATCCTACTACGATTACTACCAGCCGGAGGCATATATCGCCTCCACTGATACCTATATTGAGAAGGACAGCGCCATCAATGATGAGATAGAACGCCTGCGCCACTCCGCGACATGCGCCCTGTGCGAGAGGCGGGATGTTATCATCGTGGCGAGCGTGAGCTGCATCTACTCGCTGGGCGACCCCATTGATTACCGCAACATGATTATTTCGCTGCGTCCGGGGATGGAATACCCCAGAGAGAAGCTCTTACAGAAGCTGGTCGAACTCCAGTATGAGCGCAACGACGTCAACTTTATCCGCAACAAGTTCCGTGTCCGGGGAGATGTGGTGGAAATCTTCCCGGCCTATTATGAGGATATGGCCATCCGGGTGGAATATTTCGGCGACGAAATCGACCGCATCAGTGAAATCACTCCGCTGACGGGCGAAATCCGCAATGTGGTGAACCACGCCGGGATCTATCCCGCGTCGCATTACATCGTTCCGCGTGACAAGATGCGGACAGCTATCGAGGAACTGCGGGCGGAGGCGGATGAGCGTGTCCGTTTCTTCCGTGAAAACGATAAATTTATCGAGGCGCAGCGCATCGCCGAGCGCACGAATTACGATCTGGAGATGCTCTCAGAAATCGGTTTCTGCAAGGGGATCGAGAACTATTCCCGCGTCCTCTCCGGGCGCGTGCCGGGCAGCATGCCCTTTACCCTGCTCGACTACTTCCCCCGGGATTTCCTGCTCTTTGTCGATGAGAGCCATGTCACGCTCCCGCAGGTGCGCGGGATGTACGGCGGTGACTATGCGCGCAAAAAGAGCCTGATTGACTACGGCTTCCGCCTGCCCTCCGCGCTGGATAACCGCCCTCTCAATTTTGATGAGTTCCGCGGCAAGCTCAATCAGATAATCTACGTCTCCGCGACACCCGGTTCCTTCGAGCGGGAGCACTCCAGCCGGGAGGTTCGTCAGGTCATCCGCCCGACAGGGCTCCTTGATCCGAAGGTAGTGGTCCGCCCCACGGAGGGGCAGATCGACGATCTGCTCTCGGAAATCAACATCCGCGCCGCTAAAAAGGAACGCGTGCTCGTCACCACGCTCACAAAGAAAATGGCCGAGAACCTGACCGAATACTTCGACGGCATGGGCGTACGTGTCAAATACATGCACCACGATGTAGACACCATTGAACGGATGGAGATCATCCGGGATCTGCGCTTGGGCGAGTTCGATGTTCTCGTGGGCATCAACCTCCTGCGCGAGGGGCTGGACATCCCCGAGGTCACGCTTGTCGCCATTCTCGATGCTGACAAGGAGGGGTTCCTGCGCAGTGAGACCTCCCTTATCCAGACTATCGGCCGCGCCGCGCGCAACGCGGAGGGAACGGTTATCATGTATGCCGATGAAGTCACAGCCTCCATGGAGGCTGCCATCTCTGAGACCGAGGCAAGGCGTGAGGTGCAGCAGCGCTATAATGAGGAGCACGGCATCGTCCCGAAGACCATCATCAAAGATGTCAGAGAAATCCTGGAGATCTCTCAGAAGGACGATTCGGATAAGGCCATCCACAGGATGTCCCGTGCTGAACGGGAGGCGACTATTGAAAAGCTCACCGCTCAGATGCGGCAGGCGGCGCAGCTCCTTGAGTTTGAGCATGCCGCCTACCTGCGGGATAAAATTGAGAAGCTGCGCGGCAGCCTTTCCGGCGCGGCTCCCAAGCTGCCCAAGAGCAGAAAAAGGAAATCATAAGGAGGTCATATTGGAATGGCAATCAAAATCCTTTCGCTTGACGGCCTCAACGACGCCAAGCTCTGTGATCTGACCACTCAACTCATTCGGACCATTCCCGGTGTCAATTCGGCAAACATTGAATTCCTCTCGCAAAAGCTGACGATGGACATCTCCGGACGCGACGAAAATGAGACCATCGACGAGGTTGTCGCTACCCTCAAGGACACTATCCCCGGCATCAGCGTTGCGCGCACCGATGTCGGCAGAGCCGCTCCTCCCCCGCCGGGAGAGCGCCCGGATGGGCCCACTGTCCGCCGGGTGGAGCCGCCAAAAAAGAAGAAGCGCCGCAAGCACCCCCTCTCTCTGCGGGCCGATGCGGTCATCTATCTATTCGGCTGGATCATCAGCGCCGTACTCTGGGGATTCAGTCTGTGGAGGCCGTCCCTCGCCCTGCCGTTCTGTGCCGCTTCTCTTTTCTTGAGCGTCCTTTTTTCCCTGTTCTTTAAGTGGTCGCGTCCGCGCAAAAAGTACATTCTGGCGACTATCCTCACCTCCGTCCTCGCTGTAGCCGCGTTTGCGCTGCTCTCTCCCCGCCAGGGGGCGGGCGTTATGCTCTGCTATCTGGGAAGCATGGTGATCGTGTCCATCCTGTGCGATGTGATGGACAGCACCATCCGTTCCACGCTCGATATCCGCCCTGCGACCGTTGTCCGCCTGCGAGAAAACGAGCTGGCCCGCGTCAGCCCGGATGAGGTGGAGCCGGGGGATCGCGTCCTGCTCAGCACAGGGGATCTCATTCCGTTTAACGGCATTGCTGCCGAGGGGAGCGCACAGGTCGATATGTCCCTCTTCACCGGCGAGGAAACGCCTGTCACTGTCAGAGCGGGAGGGCCCGTGCTCTGCGGTGAAAAGATAGTGCGCGGTCCGCTCACTATCGAGGTCTCCTCACCGCAGGAGCAGTCCGCCGCCTACCGCCTCTATACGGTGCTGACGGAGGACCCTTCCTTAACCGAGACAGAGGATCTGCTCAATAAATGGTCTGTCATCACCCTGTTGGCCGCTTTCGCCGCTGCGATTATCCTCGGCTTCCTCCGTTTCTCCCCCTCGCTCTCCTCCTGGCTCTCCCCTGTTCTTGGTGCAGCTATTCTCGCTGTCCCCTGCGGAAACGGCGCTATGGCTGGTTTTGCTGTGCGCGCGTGCGCCTCCCGCATGCTGCGGGCAGGCATTCTGCCCGGTTCTCCAAGCCTGTTCGATATCGCCGCTCGCATACATACCGTTGCTACCGGTTACACCGGCGTGCTGACACAGGCACAGTTCCACATTACGAACATCGTCCCCGCCGCCGGCATGCCCGAGGAGGAGGTCTTCCGCTGTGCCGCCGCCGCGGAATACGGTGTCCCCCACCCCATCGCCTCCGCCATTGCCGATGAATACGAACAGGAACAGGGAAAACCGATTCGGGAACTGTTCGATTCACCGGGCGAATCCGTGAGCGGCTATGGCGCACGCTCCGTACTGGAACAGCGGAGTATCATGGTGGGCAGCCGCCGCATGATGGACGATTCCGAAGTTGAGGTCCCCCCCAACACAACCGGACAGCCGAGTGTCTATGTGCTCTCGCGAGGGAACTATATCGGCGTTATTGAGACAGAGGATACTTGGCAGCCCGATGCGCAGCAGCTTGTTCCGTATCTGCATGCGGCGGGCATTGAGCGGACCGCTCTTGTCACCGGATGCGACGCTGAAGTCGGTCAGGCAGCACAGGTGTTCCTGGGGGTAGACGAGGTCTTCTCCGAGCGCAGCGCCACGAAAAAGGAGACACTCGATCAGCTCTGCCTGCATGAAGGAAATGTCGAGAGTCTCCTCTATGTTGGCACGATGGATGAACTGAACCTGATGAATACGCGCTGCCTGGGTATTGTGATGGGCACGGATCCGATGGGCCCCCCTTTGAGTGTGGCGGCGGCTGTTATCCCGTCTGGAAGTCTGCGGAGCCTGATGGATTTCATTCGCCTGACACGCAGCATGCGTACCCTGCTCCTGTGCGGACTTGGCGTTGTCCTGGCGCTGAAGGCTGCCGTTCTGGCCGCTATAATCATCTGGGGAATTTCTCCTCTCTTCTCCGCGCTGGTCAACGCTGTGGGCGCCGTTTTCCTCCCGGTAAGTCTGTGCGTTTTCCTCAAGGAGTCCAAAAAGAGAACCGAATAGGGCAAAGCGCCGTCTGTTTTTGACAGACGGCGCTTTTTTATGGGCCCTATTTCTTCTCCTTTTTCAGGTAGGAATCCACCATTTTCCCCCAGGAGCTTCGTACTGCTTTCCCGGTATGGTCCTCCCCGACCTGATTCCCTTTACTGTCCACGAAAAAGGTGAGCGGCACACGCGTGACTGCATACAGCTTCGCCTCGCACAGTTCCTCTGTCGGGAGCAGCTGAGTGAAATTGATTCCTGCCTGCCGGACGGCTTCGCTCGTAGCTTCCACCTCTTTCTTATCGCTGAGATCCGCAATGATTCCGATGGTCTGCACGTCTTTTTTCGTGTTGTCCTCCGCTATATCAAGAATTGTCGGCATATCTTCGATGCACTGATCGCTGCCGATCGCCCAGACATAGACCATCGTGAGCTCGCTTTTCGAAAAAATATCGTGTGTGATAACATTGCCGTCCAGATCGAGTGAGATAAAATTGGAGAGGGTATATGGCGGTGTCAATGTGGGAATTTCCCCTTCGATCGGTTCGACAGAGAAGTCCGCCTCACTGGAGGACTCAGACGAAATCTGAGAAGAAGAGGCGCCATCCGGCGCGCTTTCCCCACGGCCGCAGGCCGTTGTGCTTATGGCCGCCAATAAAAGAGCCAGCAGAACCGGACCCAGGCGATGTTTCATTCTTTCATTGCTCCTCTCTTTACACAATTACCGAGGATTAGTATAGCCGGGACAGAGCGCGCTGTCAAGCCCTGATGCGGGGAGGCGGGCATACCGCATACACGGCACGCCCGCCTGACAAACCTGCCTTAATATTCGAGATAAATTCTGATGGTATCGGTCGCTTCCTTATACTTCGAATTCTTAGGCTTAAAGTTGAATGTCGCGGTGACCTCCTTGCTGCGGTCATCATCATCCTCGTCCCAGATCTTTTTGGTGCCGTTGCTGAATGTATAGGTCCCGCTGATTTCATACTCATAGCCATCTTCCCTATAATAGGCTTCGATGAAATCTTCCAGATCATCCTCCAGATCTCTGAGGCGGATATCGTCCCCATAATCACTGACATCGACTTCCATATTGTCAATCCGGAACTTCGGCGTGATGCTGCCCTTCCCGCTTGAGCTGTTCCCTGTACTGATGCTGATCTTTATCGTGTCGGACTCGGTCGAATACTTGCTGCTGTCCGGCTTGAAGCTGAACGTCGCGCTGACAGTCTTATCCTCGTCCTCATCTTCATCCCAGATCTTCTTGCTGCTGTTCTTAAAGGTATATGTCCCACTAATGGTGCGGTCACGCCCATTCTCACGGTAATAGGCCTCAACACAGTTCTTAATCTTATTTTCAATATCGTCCAGATAGATATCCCCGCCGTATTCGCCGGCATTGATATACATCGTGCTGATCTTAAATTTTGTCGCCGTCGTTTTCACGGCTGTGCCACTCCCGCTCGAGGACCCCTTTACACCCTTGCCGATACGGATCTTGATAGTATCATTTACAGACGAATACTTGTTGCTGTCCGGCTTAAAACGGAAGGATGCGCTGACGGTCTTCTCCTCCGTATCGTCGTCCTCGTCCCAAATCTTCTTGGTATCCCTAGTAAAGGTAAATTCTCCGTCGATAGAATAATTCCTGCTGTTGCGGCGGTAGTAAGCCTCGACATAGTTTTCCAGCTCATCCTCAATATCGAACAAATAGATATCGCCCTTATAATCGTTCGTATTGACATACATCGTGCTGATATCCAGCTTCGTTATGCGGGTGTCGCTCTCATCGTCGTCGTCATCATCCGACTTGGAGGAGGTTGTGGTCCCGCTCACGCCGGTCACGTTCGAACGCTTAGCCGCCGTCACCTTGCGGACCTTGGCTCCGCTCTTGGCGTCGAGAGTCGCGGTAGAGGAGTTAATCTTCGCATGATCAATGTCGGCACCTTTTTCCACAGAGACCTGCGCGGCCCCGTTGACAGTGAGCGTCGTCACATCGCCCGCGATGGAAACGCTGTTCTTGGACGAAATGTTCATCGTGCGGATATCCGCATCGCTGGTGACATTAACAGAGATCTTGCTGCCGAGAGTGCTGTTGAGGGTCAGCGAATTCATTGTGCCGCCCATGTTAATGGAGCGCTGGCTACCCAGAGAGATCCCCTTGTATTTACTCTTTCCGTCAGTAAAACAGACAAGCAGATCATCGTCTTCGTCAATGACGAGCTTGACATCGGTCGTCTTCATATTATACGTCGCTTTTCTCCCGTTCCGGGAAAATGTCATCTGTTTGCCGCTGACAGAGACGTCATAATTTTTGGTTGATGCGGCGCCCGCAACAACACAGGTCCCCAGCATGGTCGCTGCCGCGAGCAGTGAGGCCATCCACACTTTTCCCCAGTTTTTCAGACTTTTCAACCAACTCACCCTTCTTCTCTTTCTTCAGATTGAATATTCGACCACAATGTCCGGATGTCCGGCCATAGGCCGTTTCCTCTTCTATCTTACCTCCTATATAAATAGGAAGCAAGATCTATCCTGCCTTTTCACAGAAAGTTTACATCCCTCCCTGCAATTTCCTGACCGTTTGTTCTTTTTCCTCTTGACATCCCCATGGAGAGGGGGTATAATAAGCAAGAACGAACGTTTTTTCGAGGAGGCGCCCCATGGAACTTTTCGATAAACTAACCATCCTCGGCTATGCCGCTAAATTCGATGCGGCCTGCACCTCCAGCGGAGTCGACCGGCCTGGCGAAGCGGGAAAATTAGGCAACGCCGTATCCTGCGGCATCTGCCACAGCTTCGCTGCCGACGGGCGCTGCATCTCCCTTCTCAAGGTGCTCCTGACTAACCACTGCATCTATGACTGCCAGTACTGTGTCAACCGCCGTTCAAACGATACACGCCGCGCCGCTTTCACACCTCGGGAGCTCGCGGATCTGACCATCGCCTTTTACCGGCGCAACTATATTGAAGGACTGTTCCTCTCCTCGGGCGTTGTACGCAGTCCGGACTATACGTGTGAGCTGATGATCCGCACCCTCGAGCTGCTGCGGGGGGAATACCGTTTCGGCGGCTATATCCACGCCAAGGCTATCCCCGGAGCCGACAGCGCTCTCCTCGCCCGCCTAGGCCTTCTGTGCGACCGGATGAGCGTCAATATCGAGATGCCCTCTCAGCAGAGCCTGCACCTGTTCGCGCCCGACAAGAGCAAGCATTCCATTCTCGGGCCCATGGGGTATATCAGCGGGCGTATTCAGGAAAGCCGGGCGGATCTCGTCCAGTACCGCAGCGCCCCCGCTTTCGCCCCTGCCGGGCAGTCCACACAGATGATCATCGGCGCAACACCGGATTCGGACTTCCAGATCATGACCCTCTCCGAAGCGCTTTACCGGCGCTACGGTCTCAAGCGTGTGTTCTATTCCGCCTATCTGCCTGTTGGGACCAACCGCCTGCTGCCTACAGCAGCCCCTCCCCTGCTGCGGGAACACCGCCTCTACCAGGCCGACTGGCTGCTGCGCTTCTACGGCTTCCAGGCCGGAGAGCTGCTCGACGCGGCCCATCCTGATCTGAACCCCTATCTCGACCCCAAATGCGGCTGGGCTGTCGCCCATCTCGAGCAGTTCCCGATAGAGGTAAACACCGCGCCGTATGAACGCCTGCTGCGCGTGCCGGGCATCGGCGTACGCAGCGCCAAGCGCATTGTCGCCGCCCGGCGCATGGGGTCCCTCGGTTTCCCCGATCTCAAAAAGGCCGGGGTCGTGCTCAAACGCGCGCAGTATTTCCTCACCTGCCGGGGAAAAATGCTTGAGGGACTGCGCATCAAGGGGGACAGTGTCCTGCGGGCACTGCTCTCCGAAAACAGCGCGGCGCGGCTCCCGGCGGAGCAAGCGCCCGAGCAGCTCTCCCTCTTCTCCCCGGCCATCCCCAAAACTCAGAACCCCAAGGAGGCGTTTCCATGGCTTGCACCCACCGAATCCCGCCCGAGCGGGACCTAGTTTATCTCTACGACGGCTCGTTTGAGGGCCTGTGCTGCTGCATCTATCAGAGCTTTCGAGCCAGGGAAGTGCCCGCCGCCATCTTTTCCGAGAACGCCTGTCAGGCCACGCTCTATCCCATACACCGCATCGAAACCAATCCGGCTATTGCCAGGCGTGTCCTGCGCGGACTGGCGCAGAAGGTCTCTCCCATGGCGGCCGACCTCGTCCGGCTCGGCTTCCTCACCTGCCACACCGAGAAGGAACGGCTCATCCTTCGTTTCTCACACCTGGCCTTTGCCGTCGGTGCGGGGGCGGTGGATATGATTCAGGACGACACTGTCTGCGCGCTGCGGAAGGCTGTGCAGTTCCTGCACAACGAGGCGCATCTGTGCAAGGAGTTTCTGCGCTTTTCTGAATGTGAAGGTGGTTTGTCCGCGCGCATCTCACCGAAGAACTTTGTTCTGCCGCTGGTCGTCCCGCATTTTGCCGATCGCCTGCCTGAGGAACATTTCCTCATCTTCGACTCAACCCACGCCGCCGCTGCCTACTATGAACCCTATCGTGCGTGCTTCTTCCCTGCCGAACGCTTCGATCTGCCGCCCGCCGATGAATGCGAAGCCAACTGGCGCAGGCTTTGGAAGCAGTATCATAAAATCATCGCCATTGAAGGGCGTGAAAATCCCCTCTGCCAGATGACGCATTGTCCGAAGCGCTACTGGGGCAACATGACAGAGTTCTCCTCCCGCCCGGAAATTGCCGGCACAGTCCCAGCCGTGAAGCAGCTTCCAACCGCAATAGGCAGGTAGAATGTCACCCCCCTCCACAGCAGTACCGCCATGCGCGCGAGAACAGGCGATTCGAAGAAAATGCCGAAAAAGAGAAAAAAGCTCCCCTCCGCCCCGCCCGACGCGCCGGGCAGCGGCACGAACGACGAAATCATGAGTACAAACGCCGCGGCCGCAATGACATCAAGCGGCCTCGCCCCACCCGATCCGAGCGCACGACAGATGCACAGAGGGGCCAGGAAAAAGGCGCTGAGCTGTATAGTGAAGAGTCCGCACAACCCGCACAGGAGACCCGGGCAGTGCCGCAGCAGGGCGAAGCTGTTGTGAAAGGCGTTCAGCTCCCCCTGCATGCGGGAGAGCGTGCGCGGCACGTCGCGCACCAGCCGCAGGCGTGCGCCTAGGCGCACGGTTCCGCTCAGAAAACGGGAGGTCATCCTCGGGAAACAGCATACACACCAGAGGATCCCCACCACCAGAGCGTTGACCGAGAAGCCCGTGAGCACCAGCGGACCGAAGCCGGGCACCTCGCGGTTAAAAAACGAGAAGCGCAGAAACAGCGTGGCGAGCGAATAGGCAACCAATACCACCTGATAAACGATACTCTTCATCAGCAGTGCGGACGAGGCCGGGCCGAGCGGCATCCCGCAGCGCACGAGGTGGTAGGCCTGAATGGGCTGCCCGCCCGTGGCAAAAGGGGTGATGCAGTTGAAGAGCTGGCCTATCATTGATACCCGGATGCTGTCCCGCACGCGCTGGCGCGGATAGAGCCGCCGTGCGCTCAGATGCAGCGCCGCGCTCTCCGCCGCCCAGTATGCTGCCATACATCCCGCCGCGCCCAGCAGCCAGATGGGTTTTACACTGCGCAGCGCCGCCCAGAGGCGGGAGGGGCCGTCGGCAAAGAGCAGCGTTCCTACCAGAACGGCGGCTGCGGCTGCCAGAATCACGATATTGAATGCCTGCTTTTTCATAGCCGGATGAGCCTCTTGGCCGGCGCCGGAAAAACGGCCCCCTCTTCGCCGCAGAGGACGTTCTGGTAATACTGGCGCCACATTTTGGCAATCCGTTCCCGGCTGTAAAATGCACTGCCGCGGCTGGCATCCCTGCGTGCGAGCGCCATCTCCTGCGGGTTCGACATCATCCGCAGCAGGAGAAGTTCAAATCCGTCCACGCTGTCCGCCTTGCGGTAAAAATCAAACAGGATCCCCGGATAGATGTCCAGATTCCGCAGCACGACCGGCGTGCCGCAGCTCATGGCTTCGAGTACCGTCATCGGGAACAGTTCGGCGTAGGAGGGGAGGAGCATCACATCGGCCATACCGTAAAACGCGCGCATCTGCTCGCGCGGCAGGATGCCCGGGAAATGCAGATTCTCCGGCGGCGCTTTGCACAATCTCCGAATTTCCTCATACCCTTCTGTCATGCGCCCGAACGAGAAGCCTCCCGCCCAGACGAACTGCACCTGCGGCATCCTCCTAGCCAGCTCTGCAAAATCCAGAACGCCCTTGCGTGTCTGGAGCTGTCCGGCGCATACCACGGTGAAACGGTCTGCATCCAGTCCAAAGAGTTCTCTCGCCCGCCGGCGCTGTGCAGATGTCAGCGGTGAAAAGGTGCGTTCGTCCACAAAATTGGGGATATAAGTAATTTTTTCCCGATCGATCCCATAGGCTGTGAGGCGGTCAATAAATACCGGATTGACAGTCACGAGGGAATCCATCCTCTTATAGAAGCAGATCACATACCGGTAAAAAATGGGGCGGAACCATTTGGGAAGGCGAAGACTGTCCTCCAGCGTTTCGGGGAGAAAATGGACATAACCTACCGTTTTTCCATATAGCTTTACAAAAGGGACAGTCAGAAAATAGCGCAGGTTGATGGTATGGTAATGAGTAATATCACAGGCCGACGGCCGGTTTACGCTTACAGCGAACTGGTCGGATAACTCTTCCCGCACCAGCCGAACCTGTTCCTGATAGGCGGATAAAACTCCCTGTCCCGGCACCGTCTGTGCCATGGAACACATGTTTATGGTATTCAATCCCTTCTCCTCCTTTGTTTTTTATCGGTACGATCCGCTAAACTGTCCGAGCCATAAAATGAATACGGCGGAGCTTCTTTTGGTGTAAAGACGAGTATACCACATCAATCTCAAAAGAATCTCAAAAAAGCCCGTCCTTTTGTTCCTGTTTCAACGTATTATTGTATTATTGTACCACTGTATTATTTTAATTAACACGGTAGTACAATAAATATCATAGCATGCTTTTTTCAGAAATGCAAGACCTTTTTTAAATTTCAGTATTTATTATATCACTATACTATGTATCACACAATACTATGTCGAAAATTTCTTTTTCTTTCTCACCTTCATTGTGGTATGATAATCGATAAATCGGCCGAGGAGGACAGGAATATGGAACTGATGGACGCCATAAAAAGCCGCCATGCGGTCCGCGCCTATACGGACAGACCGCTCGGTAGCACTGTAAGAGCGGAATTATCCTCGTTTATCGAGGCGTGCAACCAGGAGAGCGGGCTGCACATTCAGCCGGTATTCGATGAGCCGAAGGCCTTCAGCGGCCTGATGGCCCGTTTCGGCCGTTTTTCCGGTGTACGAAATTACATCGCTCTGATCGGGAAAAAATCGCCGGATTTGGAGGAAGCGTGCGGGTACTGGGGGGAACGGATTGTGCTCCGGGCACAGCAGATGGCGCTGAATACCTGCTGGGTGGCCATGACGTATAGAAAAGTGAAGGAGGCGTTCTCACTCGGGCAGGATGAAACACTGTGCCTTGTCGTCGCTCTGGGATACGGTGCGGCACAGGGGACACCGCATCCCTCAAAGCCCCGAGAGGCTGTGATGCAGGCTTCTGCCCCCGTGCCGGACTGGTTCCTCTCAGGTATAGACGCCGCACTTCTGGCCCCCACCGCCCTTAACCAGCAGAAATTCCTCTTCTCCCTGAATGGAAACAGCGTTTCCGCTGTTTCCGAAAAGGGTTCCTGTACCAAAATCGATTTAGGCATCGCAAAATATCATTTTGAGGTGGGGGCGGGAAAGGAAAACTTCCTCTGGGCTTATGGCGGTCCCCCAAAATATCATTCATAAAAGGCGCGGCGCAATAATGGAAATATTTTTGGGGATTGTCATAGAATCCGGCAGAATTTTTAAAAACCATCTTGACATTCCAAGCAAGATTTGCTATTATATGAAAGTACTCTTTTGGGAGCATAGCTCAGCTGGTTAGAGTGCCTGCTTGACATGCAGGAGGTCGATGGTTCGAGCCCATTTGTTCCCACCAAGAAATCCCTAGAATTGATGCGGTTCTAGGGATTTTTCTTTTTGGAAATTTGATGAAAGTGTTAGCAGCATAATTAGTGGTTGTGAAAA
>CATJVQ010000032.1 GCA_949743955.1 uncultured Oscillospiraceae bacterium
CTCTTGCCGACGGCGGAGTTGTTCATGCCCAGCTGACGGAATGCGTTCATCGCCATGATGTTGCTTCTTACGACCATTCCCATTACAAATACCTCCATGCTGTTGCGGTCCCGGAGGGCGTCCTTCCCTCCCATTGAACCTGTGGTTTATATGCGTATCTATCTCAGCGTCCCGCTCACCCGCGCGTCAGCAGGCGGGACGATGAAACCTATCTTTTGGCCTTCACCTTTTTAAACGACGCCGCCCATCTGGCCTCGACCTCTCCCATACCGGGATAGAGCTCACCGCGGATAACACGGACATCCTTCGGGGCGTCGACGATGATTTTGAACTGTCCCTGATTCGCTTTAACGATTTTGACGAAAATGTTATCTCCAATAACGATAGGCTCGTTCAGACTGCGGGTTAAAACGAGCATAAACGGTACCTCCCTGTGCCGGATTCGGATTTTTAAGTATACTTTTAAAGAATGGAAGCAGAGGAAGAATTTTCTGGTTTTTAGCATAAAAAAAGACACACTCCAAAATTGGAATGTGTCAGAAATATATAGTTTTTATCGCTAAAAAAATTGATTTAAAAGTATACTTTTTAGCATTATTGTCCTTCGCTAATATATACTCGGATGAGCTGGGGAAAAGTAAAGCGGAGGGAGAAAAAATTTTGAGACAAAAACTAAAAAAGGAGGGAAGCCCGTTTGAAGCTGCCCTCCCTTCGCGATCTCCGCCTATTTTGTTCCGAAGATCCGGTCTCCGGCGTCGCCCAGACCAGGGACAATGTACTTGTTCGCGTTCAGGCACTCGTCGAGCGCGGCGATATAGATCTGCACGTCCGGATGCGCCTTTGACAGCGCCTCGACCCCCTCCGGCGCGGCGATGATGCACATAAATTTGATGCTGCGCGCACCGCGGATTTTGATCTGGCGAATCGCGTCCACCGCGCTGCCGCCGGTCGCGAGCATCGGGTCAAGGACAATGACGTCCCGCTCCCCGATATCCCCGGGCAGCTTGCAGTAGTACTCCACCGGCTGATGGGTCTCGGGATCACGGTAAAGCCCTATGTGCCCTGTCTTCGCTGCGGGTAGCATCTGGAGCGCCCCTTCGAGCATGCCCATCCCCGCGCGCAGTATCGGCACGAACGCCAGCTTCCGCCCCTCGATCACCTTCGCCCGCGCCACGGATACCGGTGTCTCGATCTCCACCTCCGTGAGCGGCAGATCACGTGTCGCCTCATAGCACATGAGCATCGTGACTTCGGTAATCAGCTCGCGGAATTCCTTTGATCCGGTGTTCTTATCCCGCATCAGCGAGATTTTGTGCTGGATCAGCGGATGATCGAAAATTACCGACTGTAATTCCTTGCTCATTTTATACTCTCCCTTCTGCTTTCTCCCGCCGGGACACCCACTCGTCCCGCAGGATGTCCATCATGATGCGGTCGTAAAACTGTCCGCGGATAAAATAGTTTTCCCTCTGGCGTCCCGCCTCGCGGAAGCCCAGCCGGCGATAGCAGGCGATTGCCCGTTCGTTAAATGAGAAGACGCTAAGCGACACACTGTGCAGGTTCAGTGTATCGAAGCAGTAATCGAGCAACAGAGAGAGCGCCTGCCCGCCATAGCCGCGGCCGCGGTTCTCCTCCTCCCCGATGAACACCCCCACACTTGCACACTGGTGCACCGGCTGGATACTGTCTATCCCGCAGCTCCCGAGGAGGTCATCGTCCTCCCGGTGCACAATGGCGAACTGAAGCCCCGTATCCCGGCGCGCAAGGTACTCCCGCTCCTCCTCCACACTGATGAGGTGGGAGGTATTGCCCAACCCGTCGGATACAGCGGGGTCGTTTATCCATTTTGTATACTGCTCCGCATCCTCCGGACTGCGCGGGGAGAGGTAGACATCTTTCCCGACAAGCTTGCGGAAATACTTCATTTTACGACCATCCTTTCCTCTATCCCCTATCTTACCACACCCGCGGGAAAATGTCATCCGTCAATTTGCGATTCCAACAAGGCGGCCAGGGTGTCCAGCTCCTCCAGGCGGATACCGTAAAACCATTCCCGACCCACCTTCCGGGAGAGCAGCAGCTCCTTTTCTCTGAACACTCGTAAACGCGCCGACAGCGTTGCACGGCTGAACCCCAACTCGGAAAGAAGGTCCTTTGTCGGAATCCCCCGTTCTGAAAAAAGCTGCGCCTGCACCAGCAGGAAACACAGCTGATCCAGCTTGCCGCTCTGCAAACAGGGGATACCCCTGATCTTTTTCGCATACTCATTCAGCCGCACGTGCCTTTTGCGGAGCGCTTTCAGAAGCTGCTCCATCGACTGCCGGATAATCGAGATAAACATGGAGACAAACGGTGTCAGATCGCCGAAATTGCGCGGATCGTTGCAAATTTTAAACGCATCGTAATAATCTCTTATATTTTGCTTGATTGTATATGAAATACGATATCCGACTAACGGATCCAACTCATGGGACAGAAGATAGCTGCTGATAAAGCGGGAGAGGCGGCCGTTTCCGTCATAAAAGGGGTGGATATAGCCGAGCAGATAGTGAAAGACCGATATCCGGATCAGCGTTTCACAATTCACATCCCGGAGGAATTCCAGCGCCTTGCCCATATGGAACAGGATTTTTTCCTCCGGAAACAGGCCGCGGTGGATTTCTCTTCCAGCAGGGGACATCACGAAGACCGGGCCTTTCCGAAATATTTCCCCATCCGGTACATTTTTCGGATCGTTTTCCTGAATTTCAGAGAGGAACAGATCATCGTAAACAGAGCGGATATCCGCGCAGGTTTCCAGAGAGAGAGTCTCATTCTTCTGCAGGGCCTGATATTTTTGTACCAGCCCATAAAAACGCTTCCGGGGGTCCTTCTTCCCGAGATCGTTTAAAACGTTCTCTATATCCCTGCGTGTACTGCTGACACCTTCAATATTGTTTGTCAGAACAATTTCATCAATGAGACATCTCATGGCAAACTGATCGATGGCTGCGTCCGGCAGCCTGTCCCGCAGCTTTTGGACCTCTTTATCCATTTTATAGATCTTGATCAGGGAAGAGGCCAATTCCGGCGTGAGGCAGAAAAAAGCGGAATGGCCGCCGATCTCTATATCCGGATGGAATGTGCAGAGATCGGAAAAACGCCTCTCATAGATGGCGCGGCCGTCTTCATGATTCTCGTGATAAATCTTTATTAGGGGAATATAACGCATAAAAACCTCGCTGTTTTGTATCTATGGGGTTCAAAAGAGATAAACAGTATCAATTTTGGCTGTTTTTATCAATATCAATATTGTACCTGTCCAAAATGCAGAAAGCAAGCCGTTTTTGTCATCTGCCGATTCCTATCCCCTGAATTCAAATTGCAGACAGTCACTCCACAAAAAGGGATCGGGAAACGAACAGCGTTCCCGATCCCTTTAACTCTGTGAAATTTTTTTAATTCTCTTTCTCGATGGCCATCACCTTGTCCACCCTGCGCTGATGGCGACCGCCCTCGAAGCTCGTGGAGAGGAAGCGGTCGACAATCTCAAGCGCGAGCCCCTGCCCGACGACAAGCGCCCCCATGCACAGGACGTTCGCGTCATTATGCAGGCGGGTATACTTCGCACTGTAACAATCGCCGCACAGCGCCGCGCGGATGCCGTGTATCTTGTTGGCTGCTATGGAGATGCCGATGCCCGTGCTGCAGATAAGGATCCCGCAGTCCGCCGTTTTCCCTGTCACCGCCCGGCAGACGGGGACAGCGAAATCGGGATAGTCGCAGCTCTCTGTCGAATACGTGCCGCAGTCCTCCACCTCGACGCCATTCTGCACAAGATGCGCCTTAACCGCCTCCTTGAGGGTGTACCCCCCGTGATCCGAACCGATTGCGATTTTCATTGTCCTTCCTCCTTCTCTTGCTGCGGAGCCTGCGCCAAACGCTGCGCGCGCTCCCGCTCCGCCTGACTCAGCCGCAGATAGCTGGGCCGCAGCGCCGCAGGCGGACCCCATTCCCCCGCCGACAGCGCCGCCGCCCCCACGCCCGACGCCCTCTGCAGCCGCAGATGCGCCGGAGCGAGTACAGCTCGATCCCTAAGGACACCCGCGCAGAGGGATGCGCCGTCGCCGCAGAGCAGGATATCCCGCTGCTCGCTTAAGAGGGGATCCTCCGCGAGCGCGGC
The DNA here is from genome assembly GCA_949743955.1 of uncultured Oscillospiraceae bacterium. Classification (GTDB taxonomy): domain Bacteria; phylum Bacillota; class Clostridia; order Oscillospirales; family Ruminococcaceae; genus Harryflintia. The sequence goes on from CATJVQ010000032.1 coordinate 4,163, forward strand.
GGCCGGGACCGCTCGGTCCGCACATAAGCGCCGGACCCGCCCCCCTTCGATCGCAAAGAGGGCGTTGTAGATTTCCCCGCGTCTGGCATCGAGCGCGGCACAGCAGATGCCCGGCGTCCCCCGCTGCACGAACGCCAGCGCCAGAAGCGTGCTCACGCCCGTACACGGGATGCCCAGCGCGTATGAGAGCCCCTTCGCCGCCGCCAGACCGATTCGCAGCCCTGTAAACGATCCCGGCCCCGCCGGCACCGCTATTCCCTCCACATCCGAGAGTGGGACACCGCTCTCCCGGCAGAGCCTGTCCAGAAGCGGGAGGAGTGTCTGCGAGTGGGTCAGCCCGCAGTCCAGATAGCTCTCCGCGAGCAGGGTTTCCCCGTCCATGAGTGCGCAGGACGCCGCCTTCGACGAGCACTCAAGTGCCAGAATCTTCAAAACCATCCACCCCCTCGACCGTGATGCGCCGCACATCATCCCCCTCCGGCTCGATGCGCACCCGGATGACCTCCTCCCCGAACGCCTCCGGCACGTTTTCGCTCCACTCCACGGCTGTCACCGCCCCCGGCGCGCCGGCCGCGTCGTAGTAGCCGATAGCTGCGAGGTCGTCGTCTGTCTCAATGCGGTAGAGGTCAAAGTGATAGAGTGTCAGCCGCCCGCCGCGGTACTCGTTCATAAGCGCGAACGTCGGGCTCGAGACCGGCGCCGGGGATCCCAGCCCCCGGCATAACCCCCGCACGAACGCCGTCTTCCCCGCGCCGAGCCCGCCTGTGAAGGCAAGGACGTCCCCCGCCGAGAGGCGGGCGGCCAGGCGGGCGGCCAGCGCCTCGGTCTCCCAGGCCGAGTGTGTCACCCATTCCATGTTAAAACAGTCCCGAGATGCTGCCGCTCTCGTCCACGTCGATACGCTCCGCCGCCGGGGACGCGGGCAGGCCCGGCATCGTCATGATGTCGCCGGTGTAGACCACGATGAATCCCGCGCCCGCCGAGAGGCGCACGTCGCGCACATGGAGCGTGAAGCCCCGCGGGCGGCCGAGCAGGGCCGGATCGTCCGAGAGGGAGTACTGCGTCTTGGCGATGCAGACCGGCAGCTCCGCCTGCCCGAGCGCCTCGATGTCCCGGATGGCCCGCTGCGCCGCCGGGGTGTACGACACATCCGCCGCGCCGTAGATCCCCTTCGCCACCGCCTCAATCTTCTCCGGGATGGGGAGTCTCTCATTGTAGAGCACGTGGAAGCCGGACGGCTCTTCACACGCCGCGGCGACCGCCTCGGCGAGCGCACATCCGCCGTCCCCGCCGCGCTCGAACACTTCGCTCAGGGCGAAGCGCGCGCCCAGCGCCCGGCAGCGCTCCTCGAGGAAGCGGAGCTCCTCCGCTTCGTCGCCGGGGAACTTGTTGATGGCCACCACGACAGGCACGCCGTACCCCCGCAGATTTTCCACATGCGCCTCGAGGTTGCACACACCCTTTTCCAGCGCCGGAAGGTTCGGCTTTCCGACATCCGCCTTCCCCACGCCGCCGTTATACTTGAGCGCCCGCAGTGTCGCCACGAGCACGATGGCCGCCGGGGACAGCCCGCCCGCGCGGCACTTGATGTCCAAAAACTTTTCCGCCCCGAGGTCCGAGCCGAAGCCCGCCTCGGTGATGACGTAGTCGGCGAGCTTGAGGGCCAGCTTTGTCGCGCGCAGGGAGTTGCAGCCGTGGGCGATGTTGGCGAAGGGCCCGCCGTGGACGAGCGCCGGCGTATTTTCGAGCGTCTGCACGAGATTCGGGCGGATGGCGTCGCGCAAAAGCGCTGTCATGGCGCCCTCGGCGTGCAGGTCGCGGGCGTAGACCGGGGTCTTCTCGAGCGTATACGCGCACAGGATGTTCCCGAGCCGCCGCTTGAGATCCTGGAGATCGGAGGCGAGGCACAGGATGGCCATCACCTCGCTCGCGACGGTGATCTGGAAGCTGTCCTCTCTCGGGACGCCGTTTAAGCGCCCGCCGAGGCCCACCACAACCCCGCGCAGCGCGCGGTCGTTCATGTCCATGCAGCGCCGGATGAGGATGCGGCGCGTGTCGATATGCAGGGCATTCCCCTGCTGGATGTGGTTGTCGAGCATCGCGCACAGCAGGTTGTTGGCGCTGGTGATGGCGTGCATGTCGCCGGTGAAGTGGAGGTTGATGTCCTCCATGGGCACGACCTGCGCGTATCCGCCCCCGGCGGCGCCCCCCTTGATGCCGAACACCGGCCCGAGCGACGGTTCCCTGAGCGCGATGATCGCTTTCTTCCCGATTTTCTGCATGGCCTGCCCGAGGCCGACAGTCGTCGTCGTCTTGCCCTCCCCGGCGGGGGTGGGGTTGACGGCTGTCACTAAGACGAGCTTTCCGTCCGGCCTGGCGGCGAGGCGGCGGAAGGCTTCGTCTGTCACCTTGGCTTTATACGTGCCGTATGGCTCGACTTCCTCTGCGAGAAGCCCCGCCCGCGCGGCTATCTCTGCTATCGGGAGCATCTTCGCCTCCTGTGCAATGGCAATATCCGATTTCAATACTTTTCCCCCTTACTTTCGATTCGCTGATCCGTTATGGCCATGCCCGGCAGGGCGGCCAACTAAATTAAACTGCTTGCGGATATTATAGCATAGAACGGCGCAAATGGGGAGAGTTTTTAAAAACTTGAAACATTCCTCTCGCAATCTTTCTATTGAATAATGCTGGGCAAACCAGTATAATAAAAGAAGGTGCGGCGCACGGCCGCATACAGTCCGTTATTACGGAAAGGATGTCCATGAAAAAAACGATTTCCGCGGTCTTCGGCCATATCCGCCGGGCCGGGCCGTTTCTGCTGCTCCTGTGTATGCTCTGCTCCGCTCTGAGCGTGGCGCTGCTGCTGGCGATGTCGCTTGATGAGACCACCGCCTATCTGGCGAGCGTGGAGAGTCATGTTCCGCTTGTCCAGGCCGGCGCGGCGGGGTTGGGGGTTCTCGCGGCCCTCGCCCTCTCCCGCGCCGATTACCACACGCTCGCAAAACTCTGGAAGCTGCATCTGCCCGTGTGCGTGCTGCTCGTGCTGCTCACATTCACCTCCGCCGGCATGGCGGTCGGCGATGCGGACGACCGGGCGTGGATCAGGCTCTTCGGCGGCATCATGTCCCTACAGCCAACCGAACTCTTAAAGATTTCATTCATCCTCACCTTCGCCTGCCACCTCGCCCATGTCGGGGCGGAACTGAACCGCCTGCGCAATGTCATTCTTCTCTCGGCGCACGCCGGGGCGCTCATTCTCTTGGTCCACTTCCAAGGGGACGATGGCACCGCCCTCATCTTCGGCATTATCTTCCTGTCGATGATGTTTGTCGCCGGGTGGAGCTGGTGGTATCTTCTCATGGGGGGAGCGCTGTGCGTATGCGCGGCCCCGCTGGTGTGGATATACGTCATGAACGACGATCAGCGATCCCGCGTGCTCGGACTCTATCTGCGCGGGGAGGATACCGAGCGCATCCTCTACCAGCAGAACCACGCGCTCGTCTCCATCGGGTCGGGGCAGGTGGTCGGATCCGGGCTCTTCTCCGGAGAATACAGCTATGTCCCCTCCATGCGCAACGACTTTATTTTCTCCTTTATCGGCAATACGCTCGGCTTTGTCGGGTGCATGTTCGTGCTGCTGCTGCTCGGGTGCGTCTGCATGCGCATTCTGTGGACAAGCCATACCGCGATTGACAATTTGGGGAGACTGATGTGCGTCGGCGTATTCGCCATGATTGCTTCGCAGGTGGTTGTCAACATCGGCATGAACCTGATGCTGCTCCCCGTCATCGGCGTGACGCTCCCCCTCTTTTCCGCAGGCGGGACAAGCGTGCTGAGCGTCTATCTGGGAGTCGGCATTGTGCTCAGTGTGTCAGCGCATTCAAAGCGCCACCTCTTCCTGGACAGTTAATCTTCTCATAAATTTTTAAGGAAAGGATGTATCCGCCATGTCCCTCCTGCCTGAAACCCGCAAGTCCTCCCCCTTCCCGATGGTTGTGTCCGTCACCATGCTCCTGTGCGCGTGCGCCGCGATGGTGCTCAGCATCCGCTACGCGGCGGCCATTATGCGCCGCACGAACTGACAGCTTTACAAAATAAACGATAAAGAGGTGCTCTTATGCAGCTGAAATACCGGCGCGTCCTGCTCAAACTCTCCGGCGAAGCCCTCGCCGGAGACGCCAAAAGCGGCATCGACCACACGATCGTGGCGCGTATCTGCGAAAGCATCGCGGAGTGTGTCCGCTCCGGAGCGCAGATGGCTGTCGTCGTAGGCGGCGGAAACTTCTGGCGCGGCCGCCAGAGCGAGGATATGGACCGCACCCGCGCCGACCATATGGGAATGCTCGCCACCGTTATCAACGCCCTCGCTTTGGCCGACGGGCTCGAGCACCAGGGCCTAACCGTGCGGGTACAGACCGCGGTGGAGATGCGCGCCATCGCCGAGCCGTACATCCGCGCACGCGCCGTACGCCACCTGGAGAAGGGGCGCGTCGTGGTCTTCGGCTGCGGGACAGGCAGCCCTTTCTTCTCCACCGACACGGCCTCCGCCCTGCGCGCCGCCGAAATCGAGGCCGACGCTGTCTTCAAGGCCACAATGGTCGACGGTGTCTACGACCGGGATCCCCACCGCTATCCAGACGCGGTGCGCTATGACTCCCTCACCTTCCATGAGGCGCTCGAAAAGGAGCTGGCTGTCATGGACCTGACCGCCTTCACCATGTGTCAGGACAATCATCTGCCCGTGCTGGTTTTCTCCATCGACCAGCCGGAAAACATCGCCGCCGCCGTGCGGGGCGAGACAGTCGGCACGCTTGTCCATGTCTGAAAACCGGGAACCATGTTATCGCGTTACAAACTGTACACATAATAAAAAATTCTGAAAGGGGATCTCAAGATGGAACAGGTGAAACAATTTGAAACGAAAATGCAGAAGCGTGTGGAGGCCTTTAAAGCGGAGCTGTCCACCATCCGGGTCGGTCGGGCGAGCCCGTCGGTGCTAGATAAGTTGAGCGTCGACTATTACGGCACCCCCACGCCCATCCAGCAGGTGGCGGCGGTATCTGTCAAGGAGGGCAAGACACTCATCATCCAGCCGTGGGACAAAAGCATCCTGCGCGCGATTGAGAAGGCCATCCTCACCTCCGACATCGGCATCAACCCGAATAACGACGGCGCCGTCATCCGCCTGACCTTCCCGCCCATGACCGAGGAACGACGCCGCGAGGTGAGCAAGACAGTCCGCAAATACGGCGAGGAGGCCAAGGTCTCCGTGCGCGGCATCCGGCGCGACGCCAACGAGGAGCTCAAGAAGCTCAAGAAGGCCTCTACCATCACGGAGGACGCGCAGAAGGAGGGCGAAGAGAAGGTGCAGAAGCTGACAGACAAATTCTGCAAGGATATCGACACCATCACTGCCGCGAAGGAAAAAGAGATCATGGAGCTGTAAGGCATGGCAAATCTATCCGAAGAAGAATGCAGGGCGCTTCTGCGGCAGCTCGACGGGGTTGTCCTCCCGCGTCACGCGGGCATCATCATGGACGGCAACGGCCGCTGGGCGCAGCAGCGGATGCTCCCGCGCAAAGCGGGGCACCGCGCCGGAGCAGAGACACTCGGCTCCATCGCGCGCTTCGCCCGGGACGCGGGAATCGAATATATCACCTTCTATACCTTTTCCACAGAGAACTGGAAGCGCCCGCAGAGCGAAGTGCAGGGACTGATGGATCTGCTGCATAACTACCTTTCGCAGTCGAATAAATATATCGGGGAGAATATCCGCATCCGCTTTCTGGGGGCACTCTCTGCGCTCTCGCCCGAGCTTCAGGAGGAGTGCCGGCGCACAGAGGAGGAGAGCCGGGGAAACACGGGGCTCAATATGAACCTAGCTCTTAACTACGGCGGGCAGGATGAGATTGTGCACGCCGCGCGGAGCCTAGCCCGCGACGTACAGTCCGGCGCGCTCGCCCCGGAGGACATTGATGTCTCACTCTTCTCCTCACGCCTGTACACGGCCGGCATGCCGGAGTGTGACGTCATCATCCGCCCCAGCGGGGAGATGCGCCTTTCCAACTTCCTGCTCTGGCAGGCGGCCTATGCCGAATTCGTTTTTATGGACACTCTCTGGCCGGACTTCACAGAGCGGGACTTCGTCCGTGCTCTCAAGGAGTACGCCCGCCGCTCCCGCCGCTTCGGCGGACGGTGAACGGCATCTTCACAGAAAGCCGAGGGAAACGCATGAAGCAACGCGTGATTTCCGCCATTGTGGCGCTCGTGATTCTGGGGGCGGCGCTCGCTCTTTTTAACACCTATGCGTTCAATATTGTGGTAGCGGCCATTGTCCTGCTCGCCACGTTTGAGTTCCTGCATGCCGAGGGGTGCGAAAAGGATCATGCCCTGACGGGCGCGGCGTGCCTGTATGCGGCGCTCATCCCCCTGATTCCGCTCAGGTGGGTAGGAAGCCTCTTTCTGCCGCTCTCGTTCCTCTATATCGTGGCGCTGTTCCTCATTCTGCTGCGGCATCACGAGCGGATCAGCGCCTTACAGGTGAGCTTTTCGTTCTTTATCTCCCTGCTCATCCCCCTCTCTCTGACCGTGAGCCTCTACCTGCGGGACCGTCTCGGCCCGGCCACGGCGCTTTTCTATATCCTGATGGCGCTCTCGATTGCGTGGTTCAGCGACACGAGCGCCTACTTTGTGGGCCGCGCCTGCGGGAAGCACAAGCTCTCCCCGCTCATCAGCCCCAAAAAGACAGTGGAGGGCGCTGTGGGCGGCATCGTGGGCGGAACGGCATGCACGCTGCTCATGGCCCTCTGCTACCAGTGGGCCGCCGGGACCTTTTTCGGCCTGACATGCGAAATCCGCTACGGGATACTCGCCCTCCTTCTGCCGCTGCTGTCCGTGGCCGGGATCCTCGGGGATCTCTCCGCCTCGGTCATCAAGCGCCAGACGGGGATGAAGGATTACGGCAACATCATGCCCGGGCACGGCGGTGTCGTGGACCGTTTCGACAGTGTCTTCTTTACCGCGCCGTGTCTCTTTTTCATCGTCCGGTACATCACCCTGTTCCGCGTACTGTAAGGCTTCGGGAGGGTTTCAGTTGAAGGAAAACCGCATCAGCATCTTGGGTTCGACCGGATCCATCGGCACGCAGGCCCTCAAGGTCTGCGAGGCGCTGGGGCTTACTCCGGCCGCGCTCACGGCTTATCACAGTGCCGCGGCGCTCGAAAGGCAGGCGCGCCGCTGGCGCCCCGCCTACGCCGCGTGTGTGGACGAAGCGGCGGCAAGGGATCTGAAAGTCCGCCTGCACGATACGGATATCCGTGTCGGCGGCGGGGAGGAGGCGCTGTGCGAGGCGGCGTCGATGGAGGGGTGCGCTGTCCTCAACGCCGTGGTCGGCATGGCGGGCCTGCCCGCGACGCTTCGCGCCCTCGAGGCGGGCCACACTGTCGCTCTGGCCAATAAGGAGACGCTTGTCGCCGCCGGGGAGCTCGTGATGCGTACGGCAGAAGAGCACCGCGCGGCGCTCCTGCCGGTGGACAGCGAACATTCCGCCATATTTCAGTGCTTACAGGGGAATGATAAAAAGGCGCTGCGGCGAATCCTGCTCACCGCCTCGGGCGGGCCGTTCTACGGGCGGAGCCGGGAGGAACTGCGGAACGTGACGCCAGCGGACGCTCTGTGCCACCCGAACTGGACGATGGGGGCCAAAATCACCATAGATTCGGCTACACTAATGAACAAGGGGCTCGAGTTCATCGAGGCGATGTGGCTTTTCGGCGTGTCCCCGGAGCAGATCGAGGTGCTGGTGCACCGGCAGAGCGTGGTGCATTCGGCGGTGGAGTACGGCGACGGAAGCGTCATTGCGCAGCTCGGCGTGCCGGATATGGCGCTGCCCATCCAGTATGCGCTCACCTACCCAGAACGTGCCGCGACGGGGCTGGTCCAGGCGGTGGATCTGTTCTCCGTCGGAACGCTCACCTTCGCCCCGCCGGATGAGGAGACCTTCGGGTGCCTGGGGCTGGCGAAGGCGGCTGCGGCGCGCGGCGGGCTGGCTCCATGTGTCCTGAACGCGGCCAATGAAGCGGCCGTCGCGCTGTTCCTCCTGGAGAAAATCGGGATTCTTGATATCGAGGCGCTTGTCGCCGCGGCGCTCGAAAATGTCCCCGCCGGGAGTTATTCGGCGCTTTCCGAGGTGCTCGAAACGGAGCGCGCGGCGCGGGACTTTGTCCAATCTTATGCGGAAAAGGGTGGTTTCTTACGCAGTTAGTCGTCCAGATTCTTGCGGCCGTTCTTGCGTTCGGCCTTATCATCTTCATCCATGAGCTGGGGCACTTCCTCGTGGCCAAGAGCGTGGGTATCACGGTGCACGAATTCGCGCTCGGCATGGGGCCCCGGCTGCTCTCCTTCCGGCGCGGCGAAACGGTCTATGCGCTGCGGCTTGTGCCGATCGGCGGCTTCGTGCAGATGGAGGGGGAGGACGAAGAGAGCTCGTCCCCAGGTGCGTTCGGGAAGAAAAAAGTCTGGCAGCGGATCCTGGTCGTCACCGCAGGCGCGGCGGTGAACGTGCTGCTGGGCTTCTTTCTGCTCTTTGGGCTGAGCGCCGGAAGCGGTTCGCTCTCCTCGACAACGGTGGCCCAGTTTGCCGACGGCGCTTCGAGCAGCGCCGTGCTTCAGGCGGGTGATCGCATCACGCGCATCAACGGGGTGAAAACGCGGATCGGCAACGACCTCATCTTCGAGCTGGTCCGCGACAGCGACGGACTTGTCGATATGGAGGTCGTCCGGGAGGGGGAGCGGATGGAGCTGGCTGTCCCGTTCCGGACAGAGGACGCCGGGAACGGGCACATGGTGATTTCCCTGGACTTCCGGGTCTACGCGGTCGAAAAGACACCGGTGAACATCCTCAAATACTCCGTTTACTGGACAATGGGCACCGTGCGGCAGGTGTGGTCGTCGCTCATCGATCTTATCCGGGGGCGGTATGGGTTAAACGAACTCTCCGGCCCGGTCGGAGTAGCGACTGTCATCGGCGAGGCCGTGGGGCAGGCCAGGAGCGACGGGATGCGCCCGCTTCTGACCCTTGTGGCGTTCATCACCATCAATATCGGCATCTTCAACCTCCTGCCCCTGCCCGCGCTTGACGGCGGACGGCTCGTGTTCCTGCTCATCGAAGCGGTGCGGCGCCGCCCCGTGCCGGCCAAATACGAAGCATACGTCCACGCGGCGGGGCTCTTAGCCCTGTTCGCCCTGATGATAGCTGTCACCGTCAGCGACGTGATACGTCTCATCTGATGTGAAAAGGAGATCCCATGACAAGAAAACTGACCCGGGCCGTCCGAGTGGGGAAGCTGACCCTCGGCGGCGGACACGACATCCTCATCCAGTCCATGCTAAACACCCCCGCGCACGATATCGACGCGGGGGTGGATCAGGCTCTCCGCCTCCAGGCGGCCGGATGCCAGATTGTCCGCGCCGCCATACCGGATAAGGAGGCCATCGCGCTCGTGGCGGCCGTGCGCGAAAAGGCGGACATGCCCTTTGTCGCCGACATCCACTTCGACTACCGCCTGGCTATAGAGGCTGTCGCGGCCGGGGCGGATAAGATCCGCCTCAATCCCGGCAACATCGGCGGGCAGGAAAGAGTGAGGGCTGTTGTGCGGGCGTGCCGGGAGCGGGAGGTGCCCATCCGCATCGGCGTTAATTCCGGGAGCTGCGAGGCGCAGTTCCTTGAGCGGTACAGCGGCCCCACCCCGCAGGCGCTCGCCGAAAGCGCCCTCTACCATGTCTCCCTTATCGAGGCGTGCGACTATGACCGCATCGTCCTCTCCGCGAAATCCTCGGACGTGGCGCGCACCATTGAATGTTACCGGATCCTCTCCGAGCGCTGCGACTACCCGCTGCATCTGGGCGTGACAGAGGCGGGCACGAGGCGGATGGGGATCCTTAAATCCGCCGTGGGGATCGGGAGCTTACTCTGCGACGGCATCGGCGACACCATCCGCGTCTCGCTCACGGACGATCCGGTCGAGGAGATTGCAGCGGCAAAGGACATCCTGCGCGCCTGCGGGCTGTGGCGGACGGGAGTGAACGTCGTCTCGTGCCCGACATGCGGGCGGACGCGCGTGTCGCTCATCCCGCTCGCGCAGGCGGTGGAGAAGGCGGTCGAAGGCATCGGCAAACGGCTGACGGTGGCTGTCATGGGCTGCGCTGTCAACGGGCCGGGGGAAGCGAGAGAGGCGGATCTCGGCGTTGCGTGCGGCGACGGATGCGGCCTCCTGTTCATGCGCGGGGAGATTGTGCGCAAGGTGCCGGAGGCGGAGATCCTGCCGGCGCTGCTCGCGGCCATTGAGGAGTTTGAACCGGATGAAGAGGGGTGAATGTGATTGACACGGATGCGGGATCTGTTCGCGCTGGACGGTATGCTCGGAGAGGCGGAGGCTGTCTCGCTTGAAATCGACACGGCCCGGCGCGGCCTGCGCGTGGAGGTCCTCTCACAGTCGCTCATCCCGGCGGAGGAGACGCAGAAGGCCGAGCGCGCCATGAAAGAGGCGTACTCGCTCGGGGACGGCTGCCGCCTGCGGATGCGCTATCCGCCGGAGGCGTTCCGGGCGGAGTACATCGCGGACATCGCCGCCGACCTGCGGCGGGACGGGATGCCTGTCAACGGCTTCCTCGACGGGGCCGGCTATTCGTGGCAGGACGGTGTCGCGGACATCGAACTCCGGCGCGGCGGGGAGCATCTGCTTGAGCAGGCCGGGTTCCTGCGCGCTGTCCGGAGTGAAATGCGCGAACGCTTCTCCCTCACGGCGGAGGTCCGTTTTTCCGGCGTCACCGAGGCCGCGCCTGAGAGCGATGTCTACCGCGAGGCCCTCGCCGCCGCGCCGCCGCCACCGCCGCCACCGCCGCCGAAGAGCGAGGGAACGGCGTCCAAGGGATCGGCTCCGGTGCTGAAAAACGCGGCGCTGTCCTTCGACTGCGCGGCGCTCCCGTTTCTCCCTGAGTCGGCGCGCATCGTGCTCGGGAAGGCTGTCAGGAGCGCGCCCATCCCCCTTTCGCAGATCACGGAGGAAAGCGGGACCTGCGCCGTGTGGGGGGATGTATTCCTCATCGAAAGCCGCGAAACCCGCGACGGGGCCCGCGTCATCTTCACCATCGACATCACCGATTATACCGGTTCAAATACGCTGAAAATCATCCTCGAAAAGGCGAAGGCCGCGCAGGTCGAGGCCATCAAAAACGGTGATACGTTGCTTGTCAGCGGTGAGGTGAGCTTCGATAAATACGATCGCGAGCTCATCATCCGCCCGCGCGACGTGATGCTTGTGGACAAGATCCGCAAGACGGACAACGCGCCCCAAAAGCGCGTGGAGCTGCATTTACATACCAACATGTCCGCCATGGACGCCATGACCCCCGCGGACAAGCTCGTCGCGCGCGCGCACGAGTGGGGGCATCCGGCCATCGCCATCACGGATCACGGTGTCGCGCAGGGTTTCCCGGACGCGATGAACGCCCTCGAATCCTTCCGTGACGACAGCTTCAAGGTCATCTACGGCGTGGAGGCCTATTTCGTCAACGACATGGTGGGCGCTGTCGAGGGCGCGCACAACGCCCGTTTTGACGACGACATCATCGTCTTCGACCTCGAGACGACCGGCCTCTCCGCCTCGACCGACCGTATCACGGAAATCGGCGCGGTCAAGGTCCGGGGCGGGGAAGCTGTGGAGCGGTTTTCCACGTTCGTCAATCCCGGGCAGCCCATCCCGCAGAAGATCACGGAGCTGACCGGCATCACCGATGAGATGGTCGCCTCCGCGCCGGACGAGGAAACTGCTGTCCGGGACTTTTTCGCGTTTATCGGGGAGAGCCGTGTCCTCGTGGCGCACAACGCTGGGTTCGACACCGGCTTCCTGCGCGCTGCGGCGGGGAGGCACGCTCTGCCCTGCGATTACACCGCCGTGGACACGGTGGTGATCGCGCGCGTGCTGCTGCCCTCCCTCAAGAACCACAAGCTGGACACGGTCGCCAAGGCGCTCGACGTGGGAGACTTTAACCACCACCGGGCCGTGGACGATGCGGAGGTCCTCTCGAAAATCTTCCTCCGCCTGTGCGCGCGGATGCGCGAGGAGCACCAGATTGAGGAGATCGGGAAGATCAACACAGCGCTCGGCGGCGGGGATCCGAAAAAGCTGCCGACCTGGCACATGATCCTCCTTGCGCAGACACAGGCGGGGCTCAAGAACCTCTACCAGCTCATCTCGCTCTCGCACATCGACTACTTCTTTAAGAAACCGCGTATCCCCAAGTCGGAGCTTATCAAGCACAGGGAGGGGATCCTCGTCGGGTCGGCGTGCGAGGCGGGGGAGCTGTTCCACGCCGTGCTTGACGGCAAGAAGTGGGGGGAGCTGTGCGACATTGCCCGGTTCTACGACTATCTTGAAATCCAGCCCATCGCCAACAACCGCTTCCTCGTGCGCGAGGGGCGCGTGGCAGACGACGAGGGCTTGCGCGATCTCAACCGCACCATCGTGCGGCTGGGGGAAAAGCTCCATCTCCCTGTCTGCGCCACGTGCGATGTCCACTTCCTCGACCCGGAGGACGCCAAGTTCCGCGAAATCCTCCTCGCCGGGCAGGGCTTTAAGGACGCGGACCTCCAGCCGCCGCTCTACCTGCGCACTACGGAGGAGATGCTCGAGGAGTTTGCTTATCTGGGCGAGAAGAAGGCTTTTGAAGTCGTAGTGGAGAACACAAACCGGATAGCTGAGAGCATCGAACGGATCCGCCCCATCCCGACAGGCACCTACACCCCCACCATCGACGGGGCCGAAGAGGAACTGCAAAAGCTCTGCTGGACCCGGGCGAAAGAGGTCTACGGCGATCCGCTGCCGGATCTGGTGGAAAAGCGTCTCCAGCGAGAGCTTGATTCCATCATCAAGCACGGGTTTTCGGTGCTGTATATCATCGCGCAGAAGCTGGTCAAAAACAGCGAGGAGCACGGGTACCTCGTCGGGTCGCGCGGATCGGTCGGATCGTCGTTCGTGGCGATCATGGCGGGCATCTCGGAGGTCAACCCCCTCGCCCCGCACTATGTCTGCGGACACTGCAAATATACCGAATTCTTTACCGACGGCAGCGTCGGCTCCGGCTTCGACCTGCCGGAGAAGAAGTGCCCCGTCTGCGGGGAGATGCTCCGGCGGGACGGTCACGACATCCCGTTCGAGACCTTCCTCGGCTTCGACGGCGACAAGGCCCCCGACATCGACCTCAACTTCTCCGGCGACTATCAGTCAAGCGCCCACCGCTACACCGAGGAGCTCTTCGGCACGACACACGTCTTCAAGGCCGGCACGATTTCCACCGTCGCCAAGAAGACGGCGTTCGGCTTCGTGATGAAGTATGCCGAGGAGCGCGGGCTCACACTGCATAAGGCGGAAATCGAGCGGCTGTCGCTTGGGTGCACGGGCGTCAAGCGCACGACCGGGCAGCATCCGGGCGGGATGGTGGTTGTCCCGCGCGAGTTCGACGTGACGGATTTCACCCCCGTCCAGCGCCCCGCTGACGACGCCGACTCCATCATCACCACCACCCACTTCGACTTCCACTCCCTGCATGACACCATCCTCAAGCTCGACATCCTCGGCCACGATGTCCCCACCCTCTACCGCTATCTTGAGGACATGACCGGCATCCCGGTGCTCTCTGTCTCAATGAGCGATCCGGCTGTGTACTCCCTCTTCACCTCCCCCGAGGCACTCGGTGTCACGGAGGAGGACATCGGCTGCAACACCGGCTCGCTCTCGCTGCCGGAGATGGGCACGCCGTTTGTCCGGGGGATGCTCATCGAGTCCCAGCCGGAGACGTTCGCCGACCTTTTGCAGATTTCCGGCCTCTCACACGGGACCGACGTCTGGCTCGGCAACGCGCAGGAGCTCATCAAAAGCGGCACCTGCTCCATCAGCGAGGTCATCGGCACGCGCGACAGCATCATGGTCACGCTCATGCACTATGGGCTTGAACCCAAGATGGCGTTTAAAATCATGGAGATCACCCGTAAGGGCAAGGCGGCGAAGCTCCTAACGGAGGAGCACATCAGTGCCATGAAGGAGCACGGCGTGCCGCAGTGGTACATCGACTCGTGCTTTAAGATCAAGTACATGTTCCCCAAGGCGCACGCCGCCGCCTACGTCATTGCGGCCATCCGGCTCGGGTGGTACAAGGTGCATGAACCGCTCGCCTACTACGCCGCGTTCTTCACCGTGCGCGGCGGGGACATCGACGCCGAGGCCGCTGTCCGCGGCCGGGAGGAGGTCCGCCGCCGGATGTCCGCCCTCGGGCAGAAGGGGAACGAGCGCAGCGTCAAGGAGGAGGACCAGTACCAGACGCTGATGATCATGAACGAGATGCTCGCCCGCGGATTCTGCTTCCTGCCCGTGGATCTCTACCGCTCCCACGCCATCCGGTATCAGATTGAGGACGGGAAAATCCGCCTGCCCTTCTCCTCCCTCAAGGGGCTTGGCGGCGCAGCCGCCGCGCAGCTCCAGCAGGCAGGGGAAAAGGGGGACTACCTCTCCATCGACGATGTGTCCGAGCGGAGCGGTGTCTCCAAGGCGGTCATTGAGCTGCTGCGCGAGGCCGGGGCGCTCGCCGGACTGCCCGAATCCAGCCAGATCACGCTGTTCTAACGATTATTTTTAAGGAGGATTCCCTTATGAAACTGTTCAAACGCCTTCTGGCGTCCGCCCTCGCCTTCGGGATAGCGCTTTCCGCCGCGCCCGCCGCGTCTGCGAAGCTCAGCGACCAGACACTCCAGCAGCTCCTCGACAATCACCGCGACATCGTCGGCTTAACGCAGGAGCAGCGCCTGGAGGATTACGACTACCTCTGGAAGACGCTCGAGGAAAGCTGGCCGTTTATGGGCGTTACCCAGCGGATGGGCGTGGATACGAAATCCGTGCACGACAAGTACCGCCAGTACATTGAGGAGCACGACAGCGACTTCGCCCTGTATCTCGCGCTCAACGACATCAATTTCACCATGAACGGGCAGGGACATTTGCTCTTCTTTCACCCCTCGACGTATAACGCCTATCGGGATCTGTACTCGCAGGATCTGAACCTCTCCATCTCCTTCCAGCCGTGGTTCGACGCTGTTTTCGATGAGAAGAGCGCGGAGACCTACAAGCGCAGCGAGCCGGTAGAGGACGATTTCGCCAAAGCCTTCGGCTACGCGGACACCGCCGCGGCGGAAGAGGAGGAGGATCTCCCCAACGTGGAGACGGCGATTCTCTCCTCCTCCACGGCCTATATCAAGATCCGGCAAATGCTCGTGGATCGCTCCGACTATTCGATCATCAACGATTTCTTTCAGAGCGCGGCGGGGTGTGAGAACCTGATCATCGACATCACTGAGAACGACGGCGGAAGCGACGGCTACTGGATGAACCTGCTCGTCGCCCCGCTCATTGACAAGCCCCTGTCCATGTCGAGAGTCTGCGCGTTCGCGGACACGAAAAATAACCATCCCTATCTGGAGGATATGTTTAACCTGTCCGCGGCACGGCCCATCTCGGAGCTCTCACTCCCGAACGCGAACCGGGAGGATCTAAAACGCCTGACGCACTTCATCCGCCAGCCGATCACCGTGAATCCCCGCACGTCCGGCGAAAAGGCGTTCGACGGGAAAATCTGGCTGCTCGTGGGGCCGGCAGTGTACTCCTCCTCGGAGACATTCGCCTCCTTCTGCAAGCGGACAGGCTTCGCCACCCTGGTCGGCGCATCCACGGGCGGAGATGGCTTCGGCATGGATCCTGTCTACTGCACGCTGCCCAACAGCGGGTGGATTGTCCGGTACAGCGCGCTCTACACCATGAACGCCGACGGCCGCAGCAACGAGGAGTACGGTACCTCCCCCGACATCCCCCAGCGTAAGGATGAGACAGCGCTCGACGCGTGCCTGCGCGCCATCGCCGGCGGTCGGTAAATACGCAATAAAAAAAGACGCGCCATTATCTGGCGCGTCTTTTTTTATGCTCTACACGTTAAATCTAAACAGGACGATGTCCCCATCCTTCATAACATAGTCCTTGCCCTCGATGCGGACCAAGCCCTTTTCCTTCGCCGCCGCCATGCTCCCGCAGGCCATCAGATCGTCGTAGGCGATGACCTCTGCCCGGATGAAGCCGCGCTCGAAATCGCTGTGGATCTTCCCCGCCGCCTGCGGCGCCTTCGTCCCCTTGCGGATAGTCCAGGCCCGGACCTCCTGCTTGCCCGCTGTCAGGAACGAGATGAGCCCCAGCAGCTCATAGCTCTCTGCGATGAGCCGGTCCAGGCCCGATTCTGTGAGGCCCAATTCGCCGAGGAACATCAGCTTGTCCTCGGCCTCCATCCCGGCGAGCTCCTCCTCGAGCTTCGCGCAGATGGGCAGCACCTTCGCCCCCTCGCTCTCCGCCAGCGCGCAGACCTCCTGATAGAACGGGTTCGCCTCCAGCCCGCCGGTGAAGTCCGCTTCGCTCAGGTTCGCCGCATAGATGACGGGCTTCGCGCTCAGAAGGGGAAGCTCATCGAAAACAGCCTGCTCCTCCTCGCCCTCCGGGGTGAAGCTGCGGGCGCTCGCCCCTGTCTCCAAATGGGCCGACAGCCGCCGCAGGAAGTCCACCTCCCGCTGATACTTCTTATCCCCCTTCGCCGCCTTCGAGGCTTTATCGATCCGGCGCTCGAGGATCTCCATATCCGAAAAGACGAGCTCGAGGTTGATTGTCTCGATATCGCGTCGGGGGCCGACGGAACCGTCCACATGAACGATTTCGCTGTCCTCGAAGCAGCGCACAACATGGATGACCGCCTCGCACTCTCGGATATTCGAGAGGAACTTGTTCCCGAGCCCCTCCCCCTTCGACGCACCCTTCACCAGTCCCGCGATATCGCACAGCTCAATCGTCGCGGGCGTGAACTTGTCCGGCTCGTACATCTCGGCCAGCTTGTCTAAGCGCCTGTCCGGCACGCTCACCATGCCGACATTCGGCTCAATCGTGCAGAACGGATAATTGGCGCTCTGTGCGCCTGCGTTCGTAATCGCGTTAAAGAGCGTGGACTTACCGACATTCGGCAGACCGACGACGCCTAATTTCATATTTCCTCACATCTCCTTGAAAATCCTTTATTTTTCAGGCTTTAAGCGAGTTGGCTCCTGGGCATTACGCCATTTTTCACCATTTACGCATTGACATATATAAAAATACATCAGAAAACCCGACTGCTTTCAAACTGCCTGACGGCTTGATCCATAGAATCGGTGGTAACATGAACATACCGATCCATCGTTGTTTTAATGATCGCATGACCAAGCAGCTTTTGCAGTACCTTTGGCTGCATCCCTGCCTCAATTGCGCGAGTCGCGTATGTATGACACAGCGCATGCATACAAAAGCGACTGATTCCTGCTTCGTCACAGAGTTTGTAAAGGTGGGTATCATTAGAGCTGTTTTTCGCCGGCGCCACGGTTCGGAAGTTGATGAAAACGAGGTCACACATGATGAGCGTTGAGGTTGCTCCTGTTCGTCTGTCGATGTATTCCAGCGTTTCAGAAAGACTGGGAGATTCTTTTCGGCCCTCCCGGCTATCCCCAATTCCTTTCAAAATCTCGTATGCACGATCCGTCAAGGGAATGGTGCGGTAGCTCTGCTGTGTTTTGGGAGGACCTGCACGCCACTCTTTTTGTGAAAGGTTCTCTGATCTTTGCGAGTCAGGAATCGAATATCATCGATCCGGGCACGGTATAATCCGTCCTTTCTTTGGCAGATACCCTTACCACTTTCCTTGCCTTTCAGATATTTTCCCATCGGTACTCCTTTCCGGCAGAGGAAAGAGCACACCACTACAGTTTAATTATACCATGTAGCTTCCCCTCTCTCAAGCAGTAAATCTTAAATTTCAAAATTCCAGCGGTACATAGGCCATATATGGTGGGCTTGGTTGGGAATTTATAGTATGTTTTTGTAAAAACAAGATTTCCATAAGATGGGTCGTTTTTCAACCTAACGATAAATTCACCGTCACCTCTCCGCTCCCCAAGGCCTCCTCCCAGCCGGTGAGGCTGTCGATACGCGCCAGCCGGGTATAGCTCCAGGAATTGGAGCCGTAGAACATCACGATTTGGTTGCCGGTGTAAAGCACAATATCCCCCGCCTGGGTGGTGATCTGCCTATCCTCAGCGGGGAGGTTTTGCCCCAGAGGCCCCACTTTTTCAAAGCCGGAGTAGTCGCTCATTCGGAGCTCAACAGGGGCTGTTTTCATCATTTCTGCCAAAGCATCTGCGGCGGAATTGTTTTCCAAGGTAGCGGTAAAGATGTGATCCCCCACCTGAACCTGCATTTTCATCGTTGTTTCCTCCTGAAATTCTTCACCAGGTGCTTCCTCTTCTGAAAACCGGCTGATTCTGAGCTCCCCGGTCAAGTTCTCAATCTGTTCTCCGCCAGAAATGGCCTCGCCTAACTGATAAAGACTTTCAAAGCCATCGCAAGAACCATAAAACATCACAACATCTCCCCAAGGTGCATAGTAGGCCAAGATACCGGCAGGTCCTTGAGCGATGGGCGTATCCGCTGTGGACAGCTTCTCCGGGGGGTAGAAAATTTTCTCATTGTTCCCGTAATTTTCCACGGAAACGGTTAAAGGAAGCTGCCGGTAAAGGCTCTTAGCGGCGGAGCTGTCATTTAATCGGAAAACGATCTGCTGCGTATCACTTTCCACCAGAATCTGCAATGAAGTTTCATTCATTCTATCTTCCAGAAAGGAGGACGGACTCACCGCCGGTGCAGCAAAGGATTCCGTGGCTGGAAAGCCTTCCTTTTGAGAATTTGAGGACATCCCATTGGCTGTAGGACTATGTTCGGGTTCCTTTGCCGGCTCTGGCGGTACGCTCTGGGAAGCCGACGAGGCAGAGGACGACTCTGCCGCCGTGTTACCACAAGCTGCAAGGAAGCTCCCCGTCCATAAGGCCGCCCCTGCAAGAATGAGGACAGCGCCCCACTTTTTCCAAACTCTCATAGTAATTCTCCTTTACGACATCATTAAAGAAAACATTGGAAACAGATGACCGCCCCCAGCAGGCAAAGGATGATCCCGAAAACGCGGTTCATCCGGGCCGGGTCTATGGCAGCGGCTTTCTTCCTTGCCAGGCTGGCGGCCAGAGTGAGAACGCCCCACCAAAGGTAAGTCCCAAAAAACACCCCCAGGACCAGCAGCGTCCCCTCCCGGAAGGCCAGTCCGCCGGAAATCCCCAGCCAGGAAAAGGCAAAGAGGAAGGTGAGGATAGCGGCGGGATTGGTGATGCCGATGGCGAAGGAGGAGAGAAACAGGCCCAAACGGCTGGCATTTTCCAGCTCCCGCCTGGAGGTACCCTGTTTTCTGCGCAGCAGGCTGATCCCCAAAAACAGGATCAGGCTGCCACCCAGCAGGTGGATGGTGGCCTGATGCTGCAGGAGGAAATCAGACACGATGGTAAGACCAAAGGCGCCTATTGCGGCGTAGCAGCAGTCAGCCGCTGAGGAGCCAAGACCGGTGAGCAGCCCCGCCCTGGGACCGCAGCGAAGGGTACGCTGAACTGTCAGCGCGCCCACCGCTCCGGCCGGAAGTCCGAACAACAGTCCGATGAGGATGCCCTTAAACAAAAACGCCATCCGGTCACCTCCCAAAAATCAGGCGCAGCGGCATTGCTTCCCCACGATAATCTCTCCGTTGGCCCCCCTCAATATCCCGGATGATCTCTCCCACCGCCGGGACATAGATATGGCCGGAGAGAGGATTCTTGATGCTGAGGATGGGAGCGGTCAAAGTGGCCTCCACCTCCGATCGCTCAAAGCAGAGGTCGGTGTCGATCATTTCGCAGTCTACAAGCCGCAGGTTCTTGCAGTAGCAAAGAGGCTGGGTTCCGATAATCTTGCAGCCGATAAAGGTGATGTCCTCGCTGTACCAGGCCAGATATTCCCCCTTCACCACGCTGTTTTTCACCGTGATATTCTTTCCGTGCCAGAAGGCGTCCTTGGTGTCAAAGGTGCAGTTTTCAAAGACAGCGTTCTCGATGTACTGGAAGGAGTATTTCCCCTTCATCTGCACCCCCCGGAAGGTGAGGTTCTGGGAGCGTATCATAAAGTATTCGCTTTGGGTGGTGCAGTCCTCCATCTGAAAGCCTTGGGTGGACCAGCCGAACTCCGGGGAAACAATGTCGCAGCCCTTCATGCGGATGTCGGAGCACTCCCGCAGGGCCTTGATGCCGTGGAGCTTGGTGCCGGTGATCTCCACATTGTGGGAGTACCACAGGGCCGCCCGGCA
>CATJVQ010000033.1 GCA_949743955.1 uncultured Oscillospiraceae bacterium
CGGTTTGCGACTAGGCAGCGTTGAAATAACTGCGTTTAAAACGGCAAAATAACTTGTATGCCGCCTGCTTCTGCGGCGCCGGGAATGCCCGAAACCGCAGCTCCCGGGATGCCCGGAGGTGCTCCAGTACCTGGAGCACCGGCGCCGGTAGTCCCGGCGCCGGGCATGCCGGATGCAGCGGCACAGCAGCAGTGGGGGATGCCGCCATACGGGCAGATGCCGTATTACCCTTATCCGCCCTATCCGCAGATGCCTTACGGGTATCCGCCGCCGCAGCCGGCGTCGCAGGGGGTTATCAAGCAGGGGGCGAGCGTACAGCCGGCACAGTTCCCGAACTTCTCCGATCAAACGCAGATGTTCAGCGGCACGCCGGCGCAGGGCTCAAACCTCGGGCTGATTATGAACGTGCCTTTAAACGTGTCGGTGGAGATCGGCAAGACACGGCGTAAGATCAAGGAGATCATGGACTTCAGCCAGGGGACCGTGATTGAGCTTGAGAAGCAGGCAGGCGCGCCGGTGGACATTGTTGTCAACGGGCAGCTCATCGCGCGCGGGGATGTGGTTGTTATCGATGATAACTTCGGTGTCCGCGTGACAGAAATCGTGGGGACGAAGGAACTAATCGACTCTCTGGAAAACAGTTGAGTATAGAACCGAAACCAAGAAAAAGGAGAATCTGAATGGATAAGAAGATTTTGCTGGTTGATGATGCCGCGTTCATGCGCATGACGATTAAAAACTGCCTGACAAAAGCGGGATATACGAACATGATCGAGGCGGGAGACGGTCAGCAGGCGCTCGATACGTTCCAGTCGGAGCATCCGGATCTCGTCATCATGGACATCACAATGCCCAATATGGACGGTATCCAGGCGCTCCAGGCCATCAAGGCGGTGGATCCGAACGCGAAGGTTGTCATGTGCTCGGCCATGGGCCAGGAGTCCATGGTGGTCGAAGCCATCCACCTCGGTGCGCTCGATTTCATTGTTAAGCCCTTCAAGCCTGACAGGATTCTGCAGACAGTTACGAAGATTCTGGGTTGATTGCCGCGCAGAAAAGATCGCCAAATCGCCCAGCGGGGTTTCTGCCGCAGGGCGATTGTCGTTTCAAAGGGGAACGCAGTTTTTTCCAGCCTGGGCGCTGGAACAGATACTGATTTCCGGTAAGGCAGGCCGCCTTATCCGGAGACCGGTATGGGGAGGATGCAGGTTTGGGAGAGAACGTTTCAGGTGTTTCAGGCATTTTGGGACTGTTGGGAGCGCTTCTGATTTTTGCGGGCGTTCTGGTACTGACCTACTGGGCAACAAAATACATGAGCAGGCGTTTTGCCGGGGGAGCGGGCTCGCGCCATATCCAGGTGATTGAGCGTGTTTCGATCGGGCAGAGTCAGCAGCTTCTTCTCGTGCGTGTAGCGGAGAAGACCATGCTCATCGGCACGGCGGGGCAGAATGTCTCAAAGCTCTGCGACATTGAGGAGGAGCTTTCCGAGGTGCCGGAGGAAGCTGGCCCCACGCCGTTCTCGCAGCTTCTGGGAGGCTTACTCAATAAGGAAAAAAAGGATGGTCAATCGCAGGATGAACGCTGAAGTGGCAGAAGTAAAGAAAGGGCAGCTCCGGCGGTACCGCAAGCGCTTCCTCATTTCCCTAGGAGCGACGGTACTGCTCTTCCTAGCGGCGTTCGTCCTGCACGCGAAGGCCGCTCCGACGCCGGACGTCACAATCGATCTCGCCGTTGGCACGGGGACAGAGGGCTCGCTGGGGCTTCTGGAGCTCCTCTTCCTGCTGGTGGTGATAGCGCTTGCCCCGTCCATCCTCGTGATGATGACGAGCTTTACGCGCATCATCATCGTGCTCTCGTTTCTGCGCAACGCGATGGGCATCCAGCAGACACCGCCCAACCAGGTGCTCATCGGGATGGCGCTGTTTTTAACGCTCTTCATCATGCTGCCGACACTCGAGGAGATTAACACCGAGGCATACGAGCCCTATCAGGCACGGACGATAACCTCCGAGGAGGCGATAGAGCGGGCAGGCGTGCCGCTTAAACGCTTCATGCTCAAGCAGATGGGGGAAAACGATCTGAGCCTCTTCCTCTCCCTTGCGCAGGCGCGCTGGCGCGGGGAGGACGGCAACCCCGATCCGCGCACCATCGTCGAGGAGGCCGACGGGGATCCGGAACGGCTGACAAGCCTGCCGCTGGCGATTGTGGTGCCCGCGTTCATTACAAGCGAACTGCGGCGGGCCTTTGAAATCGGATTTTTACTGTTCCTGCCGTTTCTCATCATCGACATGGTGGTCTCGAGTACGCTCATGTCCATGGGCATGGTGATGCTGCCTCCGTCGATGATAGCGCTGCCGTTTAAGCTGATGCTCTTTGTGCTCGTGGACGGCTGGGGACTGCTCTTCGAGACGCTTATCAACGGCTTCCTGGTCTAGGATAGCCGGAAAGGAGGACTGCCATGCTTTCGGCGGGTGAAGTGATGTCGATTTTTCAGGAGGCGCTTCTGCTTACGCTCAAGCTGGCAGGACCGCTCCTGATTGTGAGCATCGTTATCGGGCTGGTGGTAGCGATTTTTCAGGCCGCCACGCAGATCCACGAGCAGACGCTCACCTTCGTGCCGAAGGTTCTTGTGCTCGCCTTCCTGCTGCTGGTGATGGGGCCGTGGATGATAACGCTCATGAGCGACTTTGTCCGGATGCTCTTTTCCCACATGGTATAGCACATGCAGCTTTCGTATGAATACGCGACCGCCGCCGTGGTGGGGCTGATGCTCTGCTTCGTGCGGATGACGGGCATGGTGGCCCTCAACCCCTTCTTAGCCAGGCGAAACGTCCCCTCGCAGATACGTGTCGCGCTCGCTCTGGGGCTGGCGATTGTGATTGCCCCGGGGCTGGATACTGCCGCGGTGCAGAATCTCGGTGCAGTCCCACTGATAACAGCGATGATTCGGGAGGTCTCTTTGGGTGTCTGCTGTTCGTTTGTGTTCCAGTTTTTTTACTATATGCTCTTCTTTGCGGGCGACTTCATGGACATCCAGTTCGGCATGAGCATGGCCAGGGTGTTTGATCCGGGCACGAGTATACAGGCGTCCGTCTCAGGCAATCTCCTGACACTCCTCTTTTCCCTCTACATCTTCACGACCGACAGCCATCTTGTCTTGATTCAGATCTTTGCCGAATCGTTTACACTTGTCCCGCTCGGGGCGTTCGGTGTGGTGAATGGGGAGATTATCGGGTTCATGATTAACCTCGCTGTGTCCGCGTTTTCTCTGGCGCTGCGGCTGACACTGCCGTTCGTTGCGGCGGAGTTTGTGCTGGAGATGAGTATGGGCGTTCTTATGAAACTCATCCCGCAGATCCATGTATTTGTCATCAACATTCAGTTTAAGCTCCTGCTGGCTATCCTGCTCCTGTTCTTTTTTGCGTCCCCGATTTCCTCGTTTATCAGCAATTACGCTGACCTTATGCTGACCAGCATCAAAAACGCGCTCGCTATTATGGGGGTTGCTAACCCTGCGGGTTAGCAACCTGCTAATCCTGCGGGTAACAACCCGCTAACCCTGCGGGTTTGCCTATATGGAAGCGTATGGGCTTCAAGGGCTGGCGCTGTAAAAAATCGGGCAATAAAGGGGGGATATGGCCGTGCCGGGTGGAGATTCTGGAGAGAAAACCGAAAAGGCCACACCCAAACGAAAACAGGACGAACGGAAAAAAGGTAATATTTTCCAGAGCCAGGAAGTCAACACGGTTGCTTCCCTCCTTGTGGCTTTCTATGGATTCCGTCTTCTGGCGCCCTTCTTCATGAACACGCTCAAAAATTCCCTGACGCATTTCATTTCGCTGGGAGCAGACGTGGACGTGGGCGGCATTTCCGCCACCGATGTACAGGTATTGTGCATCCGGGGGCTTATCGATTTTGTGGTGGCGGCCATTCCGCTCCTCATGATCTGCGGGATGGTGTCCATCATCGGCACGCTCGCGCAGACGCGGCTGCTCGTTTCATTCGAAAATCTCAAGCCCAAATTCAGCCGCATGAGCCCCATACAGGGGTTCAAAAAAATGTTTTCCATGCGCGGCGTGATAGAACTTCTCAAATCGCTCCTCAAGATTACCGTGCTCGGTTATATCCTGTTCGATGTCCTCAAGGAGGACGTTCCGCTCCTGCCGCGGATGATGGATATGACCGTAGGGCAGGCGATGGCACTTGTAGGGAACATCATCCTCGATATTGTCAAGACAGCGGCCATTTTCTTCGCGTTCCTCGCTTTGTTCGACTATGTATACCAGTGGTGGGAGTATGAGAAGAACCTGCGCATGTCCAAGCAGGAGATCAAGGAAGAATATAAGCAGACAGAGGGCGACCCGCAGATTAAGGGCCGCATCCGTGAGAAGCAGCAGGCGGCGGCGCGCCAGCGCATGATGCAGAGCGTGCCGAGCGCCGACGTGGTTATCCGTAACCCGACACATTTCGCCGTAGCCGTCCGCTATAAGCCGGAGATCGATCGCGCGCCCGTTGTGCTTGCGAAGGGCGCGGACTACATGGCCCGGCGCATCGTGGCGGTCGCGGAAGAGAACGACATCGTTGTGACCGAGAATGTCCCGCTGGCCCGCGGACTGTATGAGGCGGTGGACATCGGGGAGGAAATCCCGGTGCGGTTCTACCAGCCCGTTGCTGAGGTGCTGGCGTTCGTATACAGCTTAAAGAAGAAAGACATTGGGTTAAGAAAGTAAAAAGGGGGTGTCCGGCGTGAGACATATGAATCCGTTCAATAATATGGTTTCGGTGTTCCTGCTGGGCGTCATCGCGCTGATCATCATCCCGCTGCCGCCGGTGATGCTGGACTTCATGTTCGTTTTGAACCTGATGATTTCCTTCATCATCCTCTTAACGACACTCTATATCAAGGAATCGCTGGAGTTTTCCATCTATCCGTCCATCCTCCTAATCACCACCCTGTTCCGCTTGGCTCTGAATATCTCGTCCACGCGAAACATCCTTCTCAAAAACGGCTACGCGGGCGAAGTGGTCGCCACGTTCGGCAATTTCGTTATCGGGGGGAATCTGGTTGTCGGACTGGTCGTGTTCCTGATCATCGTGCTCGTGCAGTTCATTGTTATCACCAAGGGCTCCGAACGTGTGGCGGAGGTCTCCGCCCGCTTCACCCTCGACGCGATGCCCGGCAAGCAGATGGCCATCGACGCGGACCTCTCCTCCGGCCTTATCAACGAGGAGCAGGCACGCATCCGCCGCTCGAAGATCCAGCGTGAGGCGGACTTCTTCGGCGCAATGGACGGTGCCTCCAAGTTCGTGAAGGGCGACGCGATTATCTCCCTTATCGTCACGTTCGTCAACCTCATCGGCGGCGTGATCATGGGTTTCATGAACCATTTGGGCACATTCGGGGAGATTATGCAGGTCTATTCCATCGCCACCGTGGGCGACGGGCTCATGTCCCAGATCCCGGCGCTGCTCATCTCGGTGGCGACGGGTATGATAGTCACCCGTTCGGCGTCGGAAGCAGATCTCAGCACCGACGTTCTCCGCCAGCTCTTCTCGCAGCCGGTGGTGCTCATCATCGGGTCGGCAGCGCTAATGATGCTGTGCTTTATCGGCTTCCCGGTGCCGCAGGTCATGATCATCTCGCTGGTGATGATGGGGCTGGGTATTCTGATGATTGTGCGCCAGCGGCAGGCGGCTCCCGTGCCCGCGGAGGCAGAGGGTGGCCTCGTGCCCGAGGAGGAGATCACGAGCGAGGCGAGCTATTATAAGAATATTGACAATGTGTATAACCTCTTAAACGTCGAGCAGATCGAGATGGAGTTCGGCTACAGCCTCATCCCGCTCGTGGACGAGAGCAGCGGCGGCAACTTTATGGACCGTGTCGTCATGTTCCGCAAGCAGTTTGCGCTGGAGATGGGCATGGTCGTGCCGTCCATCTGTTTAAAGGATTCCGGGCAGCTCAACCCGAACCAGTACGCTATCAAGTTTAAGGGCGAGATCGTCGCGACGGGCGATGTCCTTGTCGACCATTTCCTGGCCCTCGCTCCCGGCGACGTGGAGGACACTATTGACGGGATTGAGACCGTCGAGCCGGCATTCGGCATCCCGGCCAAGTGGATAAGCGAAGACAAGAAGATGAAAGCGGAGCTCTCCGGGTATACGCTCATCGACCCGACCTCTGTAATCATTACGCACCTCTCGGAGGTCATTAAGGCGCACGCATACGAGCTCTTAAACCGCCAGGAAGTCAACAATATGCTCACCAACCTCAGGAAGGTCAACGAGACCATCGTGGCCGATACGATTCCGGCCATTGTGTCGGTCAGCGAGCTGCAGAAGGTGCTGTGCAACCTTCTCAGGGAGGGCGTGCCCGTTCGGGATCTGGAGACCATTCTCGAGACCCTCGCCGATTACGCCATGACTGTCAAGGATGCCGACATGCTCACCGAGTATGTCCGCCAGGCCCTCAAGCGCACAATTTCGCATAAGTTCGCCGAAGCGGGGCAGCTTAAGGTCGTCTCGCTCGACGCGAACATCGAGAATCAGATTATGGCATCCGTCAAGAAGGTGGACAACGGATCCTACCTTGCGCTTGATCCGAAGACGATTCAGGCCATTATCACGTCAACCACCCGCGAGGTTAATAAGATTCGTGATCTCGTGCCGGCGCCCATTATCCTGACTTCCCCCATTGTCCGCATCTACTTCAAGAAGCTGGTGGATCAGTTCTACCCGAACACAGTGGTGCTTTCCTTTAACGAAATCGAAGCGGACATCCAGATTCAGGCGCTGGGGAATATCACGATCTGAGAAACGTCCTTTTTTCCATATTGCCGAGCGGATAAAACTGTGATAAAATGAAGAGGGAGACGTCCACAGGCTGCGAAGGGAGGGCTTTGGAATTGGACGCAGCATCCAATGATCCAATTGACCTGATGAAACGCTATCAGGAGCAGCGCGACGTGGATACACGAAACGAGCTGGTGATGTATTACAGCTATATCGCGCGCTCTGTAGCGACACAGATGCGGGGCATCTCCACAAATTACGCACAGATGGAGGACATTGTCAACCAGGGGGTGCTGACCCTCATCGACTGTGTGGAAAAGTTTGACCCCGCTAAGGGCATCAAATTTGAGAGCTATGCGTTCATGCGCGTCAAGGGCGCGGTTATTGATTTTGTGCGTAAGCAGGACTGGCTGCCCCGCCGCGTGCGGCTGACCGCCAAACAGATTGCCTCCGCGCACGATGCGCTCTGCAGTGAACTCATGCGCGAGCCGACCCAGAAGGAGCTGGCAGGCCGGCTCGGTATTTCGATCGATCAGCTGGCTAAGCATTACAGCGAAATTTCTAATTCTGTGATGCTCTCGTTCGAGGGACTCATCCAGAACGTCTCGCAGATGGGCGAAGCGCTTGAGGATGTGTCCGACGAGGAGTCCGGGGCGGAAAACAACATCTTCCGCCAGGAGCTGCGCGACACGCTGCGCGGCGCCATTGATTCGCTGACCGAGCGGGAGCGCTTGGTGGTGACACTGTATTATTACGAGCATCTCAAGCTCTCGGACATCTCGAAAATTCTGGGTGTGAGCGATCAGCGGGTTTCGCAGATCAATTCACGCGCCATTAAAAAGCTCAAATCGGTTATGGAACAATATATGAAAGGGTGACAGACAGTGCTTGAAGGTTTTTACACGGCGGCGTCAGGCGTGCTGATGCAGGAGAGGACACTCAATGTCCTGGCCAACAACATGGCCAATATCCGCACGCCGGGTTTCCGTTCCGAGCGTGTGATTTCCAACACGTTCGATCAGACACTGCTTATCTGCCGCGAAAACGGGCAGGATCGGCTCATCGGCAAGGGCTCGCCGGTGCGCTTGGTGTCGGACGTGGCGACCATCTATGAGGAGACGAGCCTGGAGGAGACGAACCGCCCGTTTGACATGGCGCTTGTCGGCGCAGGATATTTCAACATCCAGGCCTCGGACGGGCAGACCTATCTCACCCGCAACGGCAATTTCGATGTGGACGAGGAAGGCTTCCTTGTCCTGCGCGGGATGGGGCGGGTGCTCGGCGAGGAGGGCCCGATAGAAATCGGCCTCTCGGACCGGTTCACTGTTGACGACGACGGCACCGTGAAAGCGGCGGACGGCACCACCATTGACAAGCTCCTCATCACCGACCCGATGTCCGGAACAAACGACGCTGGAGCAGCCACAACGGCTGCCGGGACTGCCGCGCCGATGACCAAATATGCCAACGGCCTCTATACTGTCACGGATCCGGAGGCGAACCTGCCGGCAGAGGGTGTGCGCGTCTACCAGAAGCAGCTCGAGCGCGCGAACCTCGACCTCAACCGGGAGTATACGCTTGTCATGGAGGCGCAGCGGACATTCCAGTCCTGTGCGAACGCGCTGCGCACTATCGACGAGATCAATGCGAAGTCGGCCGCGCAGATCGCGAGTATCGGGTAAGGGGGCGTAAGGGCATGAATATTGCGTTTTATTCCGGCGTTTCGGGCATGATAGCGTTCCAGAATGATCTGGACGTCCTTGCGCACAATATGGCCAATGTCAGCACGGTGGGCTACAAGCCGCAGCGCTCGTCGTTTGAGGATCTCATTTACCGGGAGATGTATATCAACAAGGAGCCGGGCGAGATTGTCGGGCACGGCGTGCGGGACGCGCGTGTGGATCTCATCTTTTCCGGCGGCAATCTCCAGACAACCGGGTATATGCTCGATTACGCCATCGCCGGAGACGGTTTCTTCGCCCTCGAGCGCAAGGGCCAGCGCGAGTATACGCGCAACGGCGCTTTCAACATCAGCATTGAGGGGAAGAATGGCTACCTCGTCAGCGACGATGGAGCCTATGTGCTCGATTCCGCCGGGGCGCGCATCCAGCTAAAGCGGACGCAAGAGGGCGACTTCGACGTGGAGTCAATCGGGGACCAGCTCGGCATCTATCAGTTCGACAATCCGAGCGGCCTGCAGTGGACCACCGGCAGCAGCTATACGGAAACGGCCTACTCCGGCGAGGCGAAGCCAGTCAACCGTGCGGGGAACAACAAGAACACGCAGGATTTCCAGCTCCGCAGCGGTATGCTTGAGGCGTCGACAGTGGACATGGCGCAGACCATGGTGGACGTTATCATGGCGCAGCGGTCGTTCCAGTTCAATTCCCGCGTGGTGCAGACAGCGGACGAAGTCGAAGAAATGGTGAATACACTAAGAAGCTGAGTGAGGAGGGCCCACTGTGGCGTTTAACAATTATGAAGATCTCAGCGACATCCATCTGGATGTTTTAAGGGAGATTGGAAATATCGGTTCGGGTAATGCGGCGACATCGCTCTCGAGCATGCTCGACCGGCCCATCAACATTGATGTGCCGAAGGTGCGGATTCTGGATTACAACCAGGTGGTGGAGGCGCTGGGCGGTCCGGAAAATATGATAGTGGGACTTCTGCTGATGCTCTCCGGCGAGGTAGAGGGCATGATCATGTTCCTGCTTGAACAGAATTTTGCCAAAATGACTCTGAGCGCCCTTCTGGGGGAAAATTACGAGGAATTTATGGATGAAGAAGGCGAGATGGGCAATTCGGCGATGAAGGAGATCGGCAACATCATGGCCGCCGCCTACGTCAACGCTATCTCGACAATGTCCGGTATGGCGATAAACATTTCAACCCCCGATATCTGCACCGACATGTGCGGCGCGATTGTGAACGCCCCGGCTGTCCACTATGCAAACATCAGCGATAAGATCATCTTTATTGAAAATAAGATGAGCTCCGACGAGGAGCACTCCAACAGCTATGTGCTGATGATTCCGGACGTGGAGTCTTTAGAGAAAATTATGACGAATCTGGGGATAGAGATATGAGCAGAACGGTCACGGTGGGCATCTCCGATCTCAATGTCGTGAAAGCGCCCGACGTTTTGGTTACATACGCGCTGGGCTCCTGTGTGGGGATCTGTCTGTATGATCCGGTATCCAAAGTCGCCGGCCTGTCGCACATCATGCTGCCGGCGAGCGGCGCCATCCCCTCGGCGGACTTGAAGGCGGCCCATAAGTTCGCGGACACCGCCATTCCGCTGCTGATCAAAAAGATGGAGGAGAATGGTGCGCGGCGTATCCGGATGAAAGCGAAGATTGCCGGCGGTGCGCAGATGTTCGGCGCGACGTCGAGCGCCGCTATCAACAATATCGGCCAGCGGAACGTCCAGGCAGTCAAGGCGGCGCTCATGGGCCTGCACATCCCTATCATCGCCGAGGATTGCGGGAAAAATTACGGCCGTACGCAGTTCTTTTATAGTGAGGACGGGACCATGCGTATCAAGTCCGCTACCAAGGGAGAGTGGACCTTCTGACCAAAGCGGCATATAACGGTTAGTACATACAGAGGCGGAATTCAGTCACAGAAGAGCGGCACGGGCAACCCGGAGCCGCTCGTTTCGTCGGAGAGGAAAGGCGGGAGAAAAATGTCAGAAATGGAGGTTCGGGTCGCGCAGCAGGAGGAAATCGAACAGGGAGCAGAACAGGCGCCGGCGAAGCCGAAGGACGCCGAAGTCCATATCTGGACAGCGAGCAGCGGGATGGAAGCATTTATCCGTGTAAACCGGCCTGAGGAGGGCGGCGCGCATGTCACGGAGGAGGAGATCCGGGCGGAGCTTGAGAAGCAGGGGATTGTCGCGGGGATCGAAAAAAATGTGGGGCGGACCATTGCCCGGCTGCACCTGTATGATAAGGGATTTACCATAGCGAAGGGGATCCCGGCTAAAAACGGCGCGGACGGCGTCGTGGAGGACCGGTTCCCACGGGAGAAGACCATCCAGCTCGAGGAAAACGAGCGTGGGGAGGTCGACTTCAAGAACCTCAACCTCGTCCACGATGCGAAGGAGGGGGAGGTCATCTGCCGTATCTCGCTGCCGACAAAGGCGGAACCGGGAACCGACGTGTTCGGCAGGAGCATTGAGGGGACGGACGGTGTCCCCGCCCAGATCCCGCAGGGGAAAAATACGCATGTCAATGAGGAGGGCACGGAGCTGATCGCCTCCTGCGGCGGAAACGTGGTGTTTGAAAACGACGTATTCCGTGTGGAGCGGGAGCTGCGCATTGAGGGCAGCGTGGACAATTCCGTGGGCAATCTGAACTTCTCCGGGGATGTTATCATCCAGGGGGATGTGTGCGAGGGATACGAGGTCCACGCGGGAGGCGACGTGCATGTGTATGGATCCGTGGAGGGCGCTGTCGTGACAGCGGGCGGCAGTATCCGGGTGGACAAGGGCATGAACGGCATGCTCAAGGGTTCGCTTGAGGCCGGAGAGGACGTGCGGTGCCGTTTCCTGGAGAACTGCTCGGTGTCAGCGGGAAAGAATGTCCTGTCGGAGTCCATCCTCAACTCGAACATCAGCGCCGGGGACAAAATCGATGTGAACGGGCGGCGCGGCGTCATTGTGGGGTGCACGTGCTCGGCCGGAATGCTTGTCCGGGCCAAGTCCGTGGGGGCGATGTCGCACGTGCTCACGGAATTCTATCTCGGTGTCGCGCCCAAGGTGCAGGAACGCCTCCAGCAGGCCCAGCAGGAGGAGAAGGACCTGACAGAGCAGGTGGATTTCCACGAGAAGGATATCCTCTATCTTGTGCAGAGCATGAGCCAGGGGCGGGCCAGTATCGAGCGCCTCCGCCGCCTCAAGCAGATCCGCGCGCAGCTCGCGGAGGATCAGAAGAAGCTCTCTGAGCTGCAGGAGGAGATAGCAGACCTGCAGGGCCGCCTCGAAAAGGGTAAACAGGGGCGGCTGAGCTGTATGTCGCTCTATCCGCCGGTGAAGATCACCATAGGGAATGTGAAAACGACCATCTCCAAGCAGGACTTCGGCTGCTCCTTCTATTTCAAGGACGGCGAAATCGTGCGCGGTGTCGGGGGATGACGCTTCTCCTGGCAAAGAAGGCGCCGGGTCGCCCGGTTTTCTGCATGAAAACGCAGATTTATTCAACGAAATGAATAAATATTCAAAATAGACTTGAAATCGGCGAAAAAAGGTGTATAATCATTCTCATACCACAGACAGAGAAAGCCGGTTCGGGGCCGGATATTTAAGGAGGATGTTCCAAATGGAAAAGAAATATAACAAGGTTGTCTTAGCGTATTCGGGCGGACTGGATACGTCGGTCATCATCCCGTGGCTCAAGGAAAACTATGGGTGCGAGGTCATTGCCGTGGCGGCGGATGTCGGGCAGGGGAAGGAGCTCTCCGGGCTTGAGGAGAAGGCAAAGAAGACCGGCGCGAGCAAGCTGTACATCGCGGACCTCAAAAAGGAGTTCGTGGAGGACTATATCTTCCCGACCGTCCAGGCGGGCGCGGTGTACGAAGGGCAGTACCTGCTCGGGACATCGTTCGCGCGGCCGATTATCGCCAAGCGCATTGTGGAGATCGCGAAGGCCGAGGGGGCGGACGCTATCGCCCATGGCTGCACCGGCAAGGGGAACGACCAAGTCCGGTTTGAGCTGGCCATCAAGGCGTTCGCGCCTGAGATGGCCATCATCGCCCCGTGGCGGACATGGGAGCTGCGCTCCAGAGAGGACGAGATCGACTACGCGGAGAAGCACGGCATTTCGATCCCGCTCACGCGCGAGACCAACTACTCGAAGGATAAGAACCTCTGGCACCTCTCCCATGAGGGGCTGGATCTGGAGGACCCCGCGAACGAGCCGGATTACGAGAAGATCCTTGAGCTCGGCGTGAGCCCAGAGAAAGCGCCGGATAAGGCGAGCTATGTGACCCTCCACTTTGAAAAGGGCGTGCCCACCATGCTTGACGGCAAGGCCGTGGACGGGGTGGAGCTCATCGAAAAACTCAACGCATTGGGCGGGGCGAACGGTATCGGCATTGTGGACATGGTGGAGAACCGCCTGGTCGGGATGAAGAGCCGCGGCGGGTATGAGACTCCCGGCGGCACCATCCTCTACCGCGCGCATGAGGCGCTCGAGACAATCACGCTCGACCGCGATACATCGCACATGAAGGCGGTGCTCGCACAGCGCTTCTCCGAGCTCGTGTACGACGGGAAATGGTTCACCCCGCTGCGCGAGGCGCTGACCGCTTTTGTCGACAGCACGCAGCAGACGGTGACGGGCGACGTGAAGCTCAAGCTCTATAAGGGCAACATCATCCTCGCGGGGATCACGTCTCCGTTTTCGCTCTACTCCGAGGAGGTCGCCACTTTCGGGGAGGACGATGTCTATGACCAGATGGACTCCAAGGGCTTCATCAACCTCTTCGGCCTGCCCATTAAGGTCCGGGCAATGCTGGAGAAGAAACGCGACGGCATAAATGCCTAGAAAAAGCAGCTTTTGACTTCATGGGAAGTCAAATTTTGGCCGCGGGGCGGCCAAAACCGCAGCTTTTTCTGAAAGGGATCAGGTTTCGGAGTCTGACGGATTGGCTTTATTAAATAAAAGGGCGTTTTGAGCCCAGCGTACCGGTGGAGCTGGCCCCAGAGAGCCGGCTCCACCGATTATACATCGGGAGAGGACAAGGAGGAAAACCGGGTGAAACTTTGGGCCGGAAGAATACAGGGGGAGGCGGACAAGCGGCTGGACGATTTCAATTCGTCCCTGCCGTTTGACTGCCGGATGTACAAGCAGGACATCGGCGGCTCGATGGCGCATGCGACGATGCTTCGGGAGTGCGGCATCCTCACGGCGGAGGAGTGCGAGCGGATTCTGGCGGGGCTGAGCGCCATCCTGCGTGAGCTGGAGAGCGGCGCGCTCGGGTTCGACGAGGAGGCCGAGGACATCCACACGTTTCTTGAACAGGAATTGACCCGCCGCATCGGCGATGCGGGCAAGCGGCTGCACACGGCACGCAGCCGCAACGATCAGGTGGCGCTGGATCTGCGGCTGTATCTGCGCGACGAGGCAGCCGGGATCATGGATCAGCTGCGCACGCTCATCGGCGTGCTGTGCGGCCGGGCACAAGGGTCGCTCGATGTCGTGATGCCCGGGTATACGCACATGCAGCGCGCACAGCCGGTCACGTTCGCGCACCACCTGATGGCGTATGCGCAGATGTTTTTGCGCGACATCGGCCGCCTGGAGGATGCGTATAAGCGGATGAACCGCTGCCCGCTCGGGTGCGGCGCCCTCGCGACGACAACCTACCCCATCAACCGAGGGATGACCGCTGAGCTCCTCGGATTCGACGGCCCCTGCGAAAACTCAATGGACGGCGTGTCGGATCGGGACTTCTGCGTGGAGCTCTGCTGCGCCCTGAGCCTGATTATGACGCACCTGTCGCGGTTCTGTGAGGAAATCATCCTCTGGTGCTCGTGGGAATTCCGCTTCGTGGAGCTCTCCGACGCGTTTTCGACCGGCTCCTCCATCATGCCGCAGAAGAAGAACCCGGATATAGCCGAGCTCGTGCGCGGGAAGACGGGGCGGGTCAACGGGCACCTTATCACGCTCCTCACCATGCTCAAGGGAACACCGCTCGCCTATAACAAGGATCTGCAGGAGGATAAGGAGGCTATCTTCGACGCGGTTGACACGGTCAAAACGTCGCTCGAGGCGTTCACGCCGATGGTGGACACCATGCGCATCAACCGGCAGAACATGCGTGCGGCGGCGGCGAAGGGCTTCATCAACGCGACAGACTGCGCGGATTACCTGACAAAGAAGGGCCTCCCGTTCCGGGATGCGTACCAGATTGTGGGGCGGCTCGTGGCCCACTGCATTGAAACGGAGGAGACGCTCGAAACCCTGCCGCTCGAGGAGTACCAGTCCTTCAGCGACAAGTTCGCCGAGGATGTCTACGACGCTATCTCGCTCGATGCCTGTGTGGATGGGCGCAGTGTCCTGGGCGGACCGGCGGCCGAGGCGGTCCGGCGGCAGATCGAGAGTGTGCAGGCCGCTCTCGGTGAGGATGAGGAAGAAGAGGAGTAACAGGAAGGGTGATGGAAAGATGATCCGTGCATCCATTATGGGCGCGACAGGATATGCCGGTGTCGAATTGGTCCGGCTGCTGACAGCGCATCCAGAGGTAAGGCTCAGCCGCCTTTCGTCGGTGAGCTTTGAGGGGAAGGCGCTGAGCGAGGTCTATCCCGCGCTGCGCGGGATCTGCGATACGGTCCTCGTCGGGGAGGAGGACGTGACGGAGGAGACGGACGTTCTCTTCTGCTCGCTCCCGGCCGGACACGCCGAGAAAATGGCGCGCCGGTGTGTGGATAAGGGCGTTCTCTTTATCGATCTGGGGGCGGACTTCCGCCTGGATGATGAGGCGGATTATATCGAGTGGTACGGCGGCGCGTATCAGGACAAGGAGCTGCATGCGGTGCAGGTCTACGGCCTGCCGGAGCTCTTCGGCGAGCGCATCCCGGGGGCGAAGATCATCGGCAACCCCGGCTGCTACCCGACAAGTGTTGCCCTCGGTCTGGCCCCGGCGCTCCGAGAGGGGCTCGCCGGGACACAGGGGATCGTCATCGACTCGAAGTCGGGTGTCACAGGCGCGGGGCGCGGCCTCACGCAGACGACCCACTTCCCCGACTGCAACGAGGCCTTTTCCCCCTATAAGATCGCCTGCCACCGGCATACGCCGGAGATCGAGCAGTCGCTCGGCCGCCTCTCCGGAAAGGAGGTGCGCGTTACGTTTGTGCCGCACCTGCTGCCCTTAAACCGCGGCATCGTCTCCACGATTTACGCCCCGTGGGCGGGCGCGCCGCTGGAGGAGATCCATGCGCGCTATTGGGCGTTCTATCAGGGGAAGACGTTTGTCCGCGTGCTGCCGCTGGGGGAAGCGGCGAATCTCAAGAACGTGCGCTGCTCTAATTACTGCGACATCTCCCTGCATCTGGACAGGCGCGCGGGGAAGCTCATCATCGTTTCGGCGATTGACAATATGGTCAAGGGCGCAGCGGGGCAGGCTATCCAGAACATGAACCTCGCCCTCGGCCTGCCCGAGACGGCGGGCCTGATGATGGTCCCGCCGGCGATATAGTGAAGAGGAGATCGATTGCGATGAATATCAGGGAAATTCCCGGCGGCGTCTGCGCCGCGGGAGGGTTTTCGGCCGGCGGCGTCCACTGCGGTATCCGCAAGAATACGTCGAAGCGGGATCTGGCGCTGATCCTCAGCGACACCCCCTGCGCCGCCGCCGCGTGCTACACGCGCAACAAGGTGCAGGGCGCGCCCATTGCCGTCACACGCGAGCATCTGGAGGACGGGCACGCGCGCGCTGTCATCTGCAACAGCGGCAACGCCAACACCTGCAATGCCGACGGTGTGCAGAAAGCGAAGATGATGTGCTCCGCTCTGGCCAGGGAGCTTCGTATCGGCGAGACGGACATAGCGGTCGCGTCGACAGGGGTTATCGGCCAGCCGCTGCCCATCGACCCGATTTTACAGAACATCACGCCGCTGGTGCGCAGCCTCTCCGCCGGGCCGGACGGCAGCGAGGCTGCCGGGACGGCTATCATGACGACCGACACGCGCCTCAAGGAGGCCGCTGTCGAGTTTACGCTCGGCGGGAAGACCTGCCGCATGGGCGGCATTTGCAAGGGCAGCGGCATGATCGAGCCGAATATGGCCACGATGCTCTGCTTCATCACGACCGACGCCTCCGTCTCCCCGGACATCCTCCAGCAGGCGCTCCGGGAGAGTATCCGCACCACGTTCAACATGGTCAGCATCGACGGGGACACCTCCACCAACGACACTATCCTGATTCTGGCAAACGGTAAGGCCGGAAATGCGGAGATTGCTTCCGCGGACGGGGACTATGCCGCTTTCACAGAGGCGCTGCGCACCCTTTGTGAGACGCTCTGCCGCATGATCGCCAAGGACGGCGAAGGCGCGACAAAGCTCATCACCTGCACCGTGCGCGGGGCGGACGGCGAGGAAACCGCCCGGAAGATAGCGAAGAGCGTCATCAAATCCACGCTCTTCAAGTGCGCTGTCTTCGGGTGTGACGCAAATTGGGGGCGCATCCTGTGCGCCATCGGGTACACGGACGCGGAGTTCGACATCTCGCGCGTGAGCGTGTGGCTCTCCTCCCCGGCGGGACGCGTGCAGGTATGCGAGAGGGGAGCGGGAGTCGATTTCAGCGAGGACGAGGCGCTCGCTGTCTTGCAGCAGGACGAGGTCACTGTCGAGGTGGAGATGGGCGCCGGGGACGCCGGGGCCACCGCGTGGGGCTGCGATATGACGTATGACTATGTGAAGATCAACGGCGACTACCGCACTTGATAGGGGTGTTTCGGATGCAGGAGAAGTACAGTGAAATCACCATCGTCAGTCTGCCGCCCATGCGGACGGCGCAGTACGTGATGGTTTCGCCCTACCCGGAAAACGATGTGACCGCCCATATGCAGCTCTGGGCGAAGCTGAACGAAGTCCCGGAGCCATACCGGCGGCTGGGGTGGGATTTCCCCGTCGTGAGCGAGGAACAGAAGGATCATTTCGGCCTGCGCGGGTATGTGTGCGCCGTCGTGCTGCCGGACTGCTTCGAGCCGAAGACACCGCCGGAAGCCTTCCCCGCCGCAAGGCTCGATGTCATCCCCGCCGATACATACGCGAAAATTACCGTCCGCGATCCGTTCGCGGATCCGTTTGTGAGCATCCCGGAAGCCTATGAGCGGCTGCATGAGTTCGCCGGGGGGGAGTACGCTGTCTCCTCCTGGGAGGGCCGCATCTGCTTCGAGGAGGAGCGGGAGGAGGACGGCGAAGCTGTCCTGGACATTTACCATCCGGTGAAATAAACAGAGGAACAAGAGGAGACAGGTCCCATGAATATCAGCAATGCCGACAAGGCTCTGGTGCTCAACCAGGCCCTGCCGTACATCCAGAAATATTTCGGCAAGACCATCGTGATTAAATACGGCGGCAACGCCATGCAGAGCGAGGAGCTCAAGCAGGCTGTCATGAGCGACATTGTCCTGCTCTCGGCGGTGGGCATCCATGTGGTGCTCGTCCATGGCGGCGGGCCGGAGATCACGGCGCTCTTAAAGAAGATGGGCAAGGAGTCCCGCTTCATCGGCGGCCTGCGCTATACGGACGCGGAGACCGCCGAGGCGGCGCAGATGGTGCTTGCCGGGAAGCTCAACAAGGATCTCGTCGCGCTCTTAGGGCGGCACGGCGGGCGCGCGGTCGGCCTGTGCGGCATCGACGGCGGGATGTTCAGGGTCGAAAAGCGGCAGGGGGAAGTGGATCTGGGCTTCGTGGGCGAGGTGGCGGACGTGGATACCACTGTCATCACCGACGCGCTGAACCTCGGGTACATCCCTGTCATCGCCACGGTCGGGTGCGACCGGGCGGGGGATGTCTATAACATCAACGCCGACACGGCCGCGGCCGCAGTGGCGAGCCGGCTCGGGGCGGAAAACCTCATCCTGATGACGGATATCCGCGGCCTTCTGCGCGACAAGGACGACGAGACGACGCTCATTCCGGACGTGCAGGTCTCACAGGTGCCGTCCCTCGTGCGGGACGGGGTGATTTCCGGGGGGATGATCCCGAAGATCGAGTGCTGTGTCGAGGCGGTGCGCCGCGGCGTCAACCGCACGTTCATCATCGACGGACGCATCCCACACTCCATCCTCATCGAAATGTTTTCCGACGAGGGCATCGGCACGATGTTCCACTAAGCGGCGAAAAGGAGAGATCACAGAATGGACGCACAGCAGATTAAACAGGCAGACGCTCAGTACGTGGCGCACACTTACGCGCGCTTCGACGTTGTGGCCGACCACGGCAAGGGCGCGCATGTCTTCGACGCCGAGGGGCGCGAATATATCGATTTGTCCAGCGGCATCGGCGTGAACAGTCTCGGCATCGCGGACGAGGGGTGGCTGAAGGCCGTGACAGGCCAGCTCTCGAAAATTGCGCACCTCTCGAACCTCTACTACACCGAGCCATGCGCGAAGCTGGCCAAAGAGCTCTGCACACGCACGGACATGGACAAGGTCTTTTTCTGCAACTCCGGGGCGGAGGCGAACGAGGCGGCCATCAAAGCGGCGCGCAAGTATTCGTCTGATAAATACGGCGCGGGCCGGCACACCATCGTCAGCCTTCGGAACTCGTTCCACGGCCGCACTATGGCAACCCTCTCCGCGACGGGGCAGGACGTTTTCCACCAGCACTTCGACCCGTTTTTAGAAGGCTTCATCTTTGTGCCCGCCGGAGATCCGGAAGCGCTCGAAGAGGCGCTCGAGGGCGGCGTCTGCGCGGTGATGATAGAGCTCATCCAGGGCGAGGGCGGCGTGATGCCGCTGGACAGAGCGTTCGTGGCGAGGGCGGCGGCGCTCTGTAAGGAGCGGGACATCCTGCTCATTGTCGACGAGGTGCAGTCCGGCATCGGCCGCACGGGGAAGCTCCTGTGCTGCGAGCACTACGATCTCCGTCCGGACATCGTGACGCTCGCGAAGGGTCTCGGCGGCGGACTGCCCATCGGGGCGGTGCTGTTTTCGGAAACATGTTCGTCCGCTCTCGGGCCAGGGGATCACGGGAGCACCTTCGGCGGGAACCCGGCGGTCTGCGCGGGCGCTGCGGAGGTCCTCTCCCGGCTGGACAGCGCCATGCTCGAGGAGGTTGCGAAGAAGGGCGCATACTTTAAGGAAAAGCTGTGCGCGTGCAAAAACGTCGAGGGTGTGGACGGCATCGGCCTGATGCTGGGCATCCGCCTGCGGGACGGCATCGCGTCCCGCGCCGTGGTGGAGAAGCTCCTCGGGATGGGCGTCATCGCCCTCACGGCCAAGGCGAAGGTCCGCCTCCTGCCCCCGCTCGTCATTTCTTGGGAGGACTGTGAAAAGGCGGCGGCCATTCTGGCGGAATGTGTGGATTCGTTCTAAGTCCGTCTCCAGAAAAAATTTGCGGAGGGAGCTTCGAACAGCGAAATTTCGCACAAGCTGAATGGAGCCGCGCGACTAACTGTTTTTCACCCATGTGGCGACCTGTGAGGATTCAGTCATGCCGATATGAAAGTAAAATTCCTGATCGGACAATACAATGGCGCGTTTTGCGCCGCGCATCCCCGCGCGGTTTATCGCCTCATAAACGACTGCCCTGCCGAGCCCTTTGCCCCGATGCTCCGGAACGGTTACAACAGGCTCAATATAGGCAGTATCGCCGTGGCGGTACCACACGCCGCAGTGCGCGGTATACTCGCCGCCCTTCATTGCGAATACTTTAATATAGGCCGGAATTTCAAGGTGCCTTTCGGCTTCCGCATCTTCCGCGCTTAATTTGCCGGGAGTTCCTTCATGATTAAAGCCGCGATATGTGACCAGCTGCCACTGCCAAGTATCAATCTCGGCATCCGGCTCGCTTAGAGAAAAGCCTTCCGGCAGCGGGCAGGAAAGAGTATGCGGCAGCTCTATCTCCAGAACGCTTTCTGTATGCTGTTTTTCAAAGCCTGATTTCTCAAGCAGCCCGCAAAGCGCCGTGTCAGCCAGGTTCGCTTTCACGGGCGCCGCGCTGTCCTCGGTTTCGATCACATATTGAACCATCTGCCGGAGAAGGTTTTCGTCAGACACCGCGTGCAGGAGATACCACCTGTCGCCAAAGTCTGTGTCATACAGCGCCGCACCGGCAAGTTTGCCGTTTTCGTCTCGGAACAGGGCGTTTTTTGAAAGCCTGCCCATATCAAGATACGGGATCGACATCATCCAGTCCAGGCGTCCCCAGTGAAAATGTTCGTTATGACCGCTGTCGGCGTATGCCTGAAGGAAGTCGTGAAGCTCCTGATATTGATTGTTAAATCGCATGTTGTCGCTGTAATTCTCGGCGGTGTACATTCGGCTGATCATTCCTTTCATCTGGAGGGAAAACGGGGCGGATAAGGATTTGTCAGAATTAAAGTATACCACCGGTATAAATGAAACACAACGCATATTAACCGAAAAGGAGAACTGTTTTTATGAAGCATCTGCTCAAGCTGCTGGACCTGTCCGGCGAAGAAATCGAGGAAATTTTAAACCTGGGTGACCAGCTCAAATACGAACACCGCCACGGCATCGCGCACCCCATCCTCGCGGGGAAGACGCTGGGCATGATTTTCCAGAAGTCCTCCACCCGCACGCGTGTGTCGTTCGAGGTGGGGATGTACCAGCTCGGCGGGCAGGCGCTCTTCCTCTCCTCGCGCGACTTACAAATCGGCCGCGGCGAGCCCGTGCAGGACACGGCGCGTGTCCTCTCGCGGTATCTGGACGGCATCATGATCCGCACCTTCGAGCAGGCCGAGGTCGAGTCGCTCGCGGAGTACGGCAGCATCCCGATTATCAACGGACTGACAGACTTCTGCCATCCGTGCCAGGTGCTCGCGGACCTGATGACCGTGCGTGAAAAGAAGGGGAGCCTCTCCGGGCTGACGCTCACCTTTATCGGCGACGGGAACAACATGGCCAACTCCCTCATCGTGGGGGGCCTCAAGACAGGGATGAACGTGCGTGTGGCGTGCCCGGAGGGGTACGATCCGGATCCGCGCGTCCTGGAGTTCGCGAAGGAATACGCCGGGCACTTCTGGCTCCTGCGGGATGTGGAGAAGGCCGCGGCGGGCGCGGACGTGCTGTACACGGACGTTTGGGCCTCGATGGGCCAGGAGGGCGAAGCGGAGAAGCGGAAGGCCGCGTTTGCCGGCTGGCAGATTGGTGACCGGGCGCTCGCGGCGGCCAAGTCCGACGCGATGGTGCTGCACTGCCTGCCCGCGCACCGGGGAGAGGAAATCACCGAGGCGGTGTTTGAGGCGCATGCGGATGAGATCTTCGAGGAAGCGGAGAACCGCCTGCACGCGCAGAAGGCCGTCATGGTCAAATTGATGAAGTAATGGCTATCAGCAAAGCGGCGCTCGCGCTGCTGCGGGCGCTGTCCTACCGGGATCTGGAGGTCAAGAAGAACTACGAGTCGATGCGCGCCATCCTTACGGCGGCTTCCCCCCACACGCCGCGCACACTCTACCGCGCGTGGGACCACCGGGTGGAGTGTGGGGATCATGAGGTGCCGGTGCGGGTGTTCACGCCCATCGGCGGGCTGGGGAGCCCGGTGCTGCTGTTTTTCCACGGCGGCGGCTGGGTGACGGGGAACATCAACAGCTATGACCGTGTCTGCGCGAATATGACGAAGGCGACCGGCCGGGTCGTGATCTCGGTGGACTACCGCCTCGCGCCGGAGCACAAATTCCCGGCCGCACCCGAGGACTGCTACGCCGTGACACAGGAGGTGCTGCGCCACGCGGATCTCTTCGGTGTGAATGCGGACGATGTGACGCTCATCGGCGACTCGGCGGGTGGGAATCTGGCGGCGGCTGTCTCGCTCATGGCGAGGGATCGGGGCGGGATTATCCCTAGGCGGCAGATCCTCATCTATCCGGCGGTCTGGAACGATCACAACCCGGAGACGACGCTGTTTGAATCGGTGCGTGAGAACGGGGCGGGGTACCTCCTCACCAGCAAGCGGATTTGCGACTACATGGATCTCTACACCGAGCGCGGCGAGGACCGGCAGAGCCCGTACTTTGCGCCGCTCTTGGCGGAGGACCTCTCGAATCAGCCGGACACGCTTGTCGTTACAGCGCAGATGGATCCGCTGCGCGACGAGGGGGAGGCGTACGGCGAGCGGCTGCGGGAAGCGGGATCGGATGTGGAAATCCACCGCATCCCGGATGCGCTGCACGGCTTTATCACCCTGCCGCTGCGCTTTTCACCCGTGCGGCACACTTATCGCATCATCGGCCGGTTTTTGAGCCGGACGGAGAATCCCACTTGACTGTTTCCTGATTGCTTTGTGATTGTTTCTGCGCGCCGGTCAACCGAA
Source organism: uncultured Oscillospiraceae bacterium (assembly GCA_949743955.1). Taxonomy (GTDB): domain Bacteria; phylum Bacillota; class Clostridia; order Oscillospirales; family Ruminococcaceae; genus Harryflintia. The sequence goes on from CATJVQ010000033.1 coordinate 22,797, forward strand.
CGCGCGGGGATGGACAAGGTTTTTCCAAGCTCCTATAATAAAGAATAGAACCACCATAAATGACGGAGATATGGAAAAATGGCAAACAGAATGATCCTCAACGAGACCGCATATATCGGTCCGGGCGCTGTCGACAATATCGTGCCGGAGATTCAGAACCGCGGGTTAAAAAAGGCGCTGGTTGTAACGGATCCGGACCTTATCAAATTCGGTGTCACGGCGAAGGTGACGAAGAAGCTCGACAACGCGGGCGTGGCATACGAGGTATTCGACCGCGTGAAGGCCAACCCGACCATCGCCAATGTGAAGGACGGCGTCGCCGCATTCGAGAAGGCCGGGGCGGACGTACTCGTCGCCATCGGCGGCGGCAGCGCCATCGACACGGCCAAGGCGGTGGGCATCATCGCCGCGAACCCGGATCATGCCGACGTGCGCAGCCTCGAGGGCGCGGTACAGACAAAGAATAAGTCCGTGCCGATCCTCGCGGTGTCTACCACGGCCGGTACCGCAGCCGAGGTCACGATTAACTATGTCATTACCGACGAAGAGAAGCACCGCAAATTTGTCTGCGTCGACCCGCACGACATCCCCGTCGTAGCGGTCGTCGATCCGGACATGCAGTCCTCCATGCCCAAGGGCCTGACCGCCGCCACCGGCATGGACGCCCTTACCCACGCGATTGAGGGCTATATCACCAAGGGCGCCTGGGAACTGACGGACGCTATCCACCTCAAGGCGATTGAGATCATCTCCCGTTCGCTGCGCAGCGCGGTCGCGGGCGAAGGGAAGGGCCGCGAGGACATGGCGCTCGGGCAGTACGTCGCGGGCATGGGCTTCTCGAACGTGGGTCTGGGCATCGTGCATTCGATGGCGCATCCGCTCGGTGCGGTGTACGACACGCCGCACGGTGTCGCGAACGCTATTATCCTGCCGACCGTGATGGAGTACAACGCCTCCGCGACGGGCGAAAAGTACCGCGAGATCGCGCGGGCGATGGGTGTCAAGGGCGTGGACGCCATGACGCAGGAGGAGTACCGTAAAGCGGCTGTCGGCGCGGTGCGCGCCCTCTCGAAGGACGTGGGCATCCCGGTGAAGCTGTCGGACGTGGGCGTCAGGGAGGAGGATGTGCAGTTCCTCTCCGAGTCCGCCCTCGCGGACGCCTGCACCCCCGGCAACCCGAAGGACACCAGTGTCGAGGAGATTGCCGCACTGTACCGGTCCATGCTGTGAATCAGCAAAGCTGATTTACCATCCGGAACGTTCTGACGTAACGGTTAGCGAAACCGGTGGTAAAAGAGCGTGTCCGGAGGCGGCGGCGCCTCGGATAAAATACCTGTCGATACTGCGCTCTGCATGGCGAGGCGGTTCCACTCGTCCCGGCGCTCCCCGGCCGCCTCGGCGGACTGGGCGAGGAATGTCCGCAGGCGCTGTATGGCTTTATCCTGCTTTTCGCGGTTCTCCTTGGCGATCCGGGCCGCCTTTTCCGGCGGATCCCCGCCGCCGCAGATGTAGGTGACGGAGCCATCCGGATGGACGACGACCCCGCAGGGCTGGAAGTCCAGCCCGACGGACGCCGCGAAAGCTGTCCCCTCCGGAATGACGTTCGTAAAGAAGTAGGAAATTTTCTTCTCGTAATAGGCGGCTGTCTCCGGGTCATTGACCATCTGATCGAAGATGTCCGGCGCGATGACGACATCGTTCCCGCGCATATGGGATGCGGCCTCCTCAAGGCTGTCCCGGTCGCGGCCGACGTTCCTAAGCGTCACCGGGCCGAAGCGCTTCTCCAGATACGCTTTGTAGGCATCTGCGGTGTCTGCCGCAGATGCCACGTCTGCGGCTCTTGTGTCGGACGCGGCGGCGGTCCGTGCTGTCCGGCTGGCCTCGACAGCCCGCAGAAAGCTGCCGGACGCGTCCGGTTTAGCGATAGTGTTTATGGTGTGGGTCTGCGTCGTGCGGACGCCGGCAACAGGCTTCATTGTCAATTCCCCTCCGGCAGTCTGCACACATCTACCCACGCGGCCGGGGACGAATATGTTTCCAGTTCGGGAAGGGTGAGTTCAATCGCACTGTTACTGCTCCCGCACGCGGGGAAGACGGTGGTGAAGCGCCGGAGCGATTCGTCGAGATAGACGGAGACCCCCTCGTTGACGCCGAACGGGCAGACGCCGCCCACCGCGTGCCCCACGAGAGTTTCTGCCTCGGCTGGGGAGAGCATCTTCGCTTTCGTGCCGAACTGGGCCTTATACTTCGGGTTGTCTATCTTCGCGTCGCCCGCCGCGACGATGAGGATAGCGTGCCCGTCCACGAGGAAGGAGAGCGTCTTGGCGATGCGGCACGGCTCACAGCGGAGCGCCTTCGCCGCGAGATCCACCGTCGCGCTCGAGACCTCGAACTCCAGAATCCGGTCTTCCATCCCGTACTGCCTAAAATATTCCCTGACCCTTTCGATTGCCATCGTTTCGTCATCCTCTCTATCCGTCATCCCGGATAAAAAATAGTATTGTACACGGTGCAGAGCGTATCAAAGGGGTTGCCGTACTCATGCGCGCTGTCCGCCCGGAAGCGGATGGACTGCTTCTCCTTCACGACGATCTCCTCCCCTCTGAGGATAAGCCGGAGCCGCCCCTCCAAAACGAACAGGTGCTCCTCCACCCCGTCCTGATGGGGGGCGGAGACATGGCGGCAGCCAGGGTCGAACTCGATGTAGAACGTCTCCACGCTCCGCAGCGGGTCATAAGCGAAGAGCGGGTACGCCCGCATCCGCCCGCTGTCCTCGAGGACGGGGTCATCCCGAAGGGCGTCCACCACCGTATAGGCATCCTTCTGGTCCTCAAGAAAGGAGGAGAGCGGGGTTTTGAGGCCCGTCGCGATTTTCCAGAGGGTGCCCACTGTCGGGGAGGACTGGCCGCGTTCGATCTGCCCGAGCATCGGCTTACTGACCCCCGTCAGCCTTGCCGCCTCGTCCAGACTTAGCCCCCGCCCCGCTCGGATACAGCGGAGCCGCTCGCCGATTGCTGTACTGACATAACTCATGTGCTGCGCTCTTTTCGTATGCTATCATATATTTTAAATCTATTATAACATTCAAAAGAAGAAATTACAAGGAAATCATTCAGATTCTGCTCATACAGCCCCCCTAGGTTTCTCCAGCACAAAAATTGACAACCGATGGCGTAAAAGATAGAATAAGTACAGGCACTATGGCAACGGCGGGCGGTTAAGTCTTGCCCCTGAAAGGGGGCAGCGGTATGATCCGACAACGTTGGTTTACTTAATCATCATTTTTTATTTAATGGAGCGGATCATTTATATCAGCAATAAAAGACGATAGCCGCCCCACCCTCTAAAGTGAACGGCTATCGTACGTTTCAACGGGGGCGAACCGCTTGCCGCAGCGCCCTTTATATTTTTATTGTACGCTCCGCCGCTGCCTTTGTCAACTCTATCAGATTTACAAAGTGCATACTTTATCTCCGGCTCAAAATCATTTTACCGTTTTATTCAGATTATACGCTTTCATCCCTCTCCAGCGCCCAGATATGCCGGTCGTGCCGGAACAGGAGGCACGTAGCCTCCCCGGTGACAGCCAGCAGCAGGAAGAGGAAGGCCGCGCCCGTCCCCTTACCGCTGCCGAACAGGCGGACAAGCAGGCTCCCCGCCGCCCGGGATGCCATGAACGGCTCGAAGACGCGGTCCACGAGCACGCCGCCGAGCAGGTATCCGATAGGGATGGTGAAAAACTGGAACGTGTTGCGCGCGGCATAGACGCGCCCCTGCATCTCTATCGGGATGCACGAGCGCAGCAGGGCGCTCAGGTTCGTGTTCATCACAGGGATGAGCAGCCACCCAAGCACCGCGCCGATGCACCACACCGGCAGCGTCCGCCCGAGGGCGAGCAGCACGTTTTCGATGCCCATCGACAGAAGCAGCGTATTGCAGATGACACGTACCCGGCTCTTCGGCGGCGGACACAGCGAAGCAATAACGCTTCCCGCCACACTGGCCAGCCCCGTGCAGGTGTTAAGGAGCCCGAGGGCTGTGACGCTTCCGCCCTCGCGGGAGAGGAGCATCGCGGGCAGGGCGGCCTGATAGACGGAAGCGGTCAGGTTGATGGCCGCGAGGAACAGCATCACATCCAGCACGCCACGGTGATCCCGGAGATAGCGCACCCCTTCGAGCGCACAGTGGAGGACATCCGCCTCCTCCCGGGCCTCTGGCGCGGGGATGCGGATGAAAAGCGCCAGTGTCAGGAACGCGATCAGGAAGGTGCCAAGATCGGCAAGAAATACCGCGGGCATCCCGCCGAAGGCGAGGACGGCTGTCGCCGCGGCAGGGGCCAGGATGGTGACGAGCGAACCTGAAAACGCCTGCATCCCGCTCACGCGCTGGTACTGCTCCTTCGGGATAAGCAGGCTCACCGACACATCCGCCGCGGGCTGCTGAAATGTGTTCATCAGCCCGTTTACGGCGTTCAGGGCATAGAGGCATCCGACTGTGAGGCCCCCGGAGAGGTAGAGGAAAAAGGTGAGGAGTGTCCCCAGCGCGGCGAGTGTGTCGCACACGAGCAGGGTGCGCTTTTTATCCCATCGGTCGCTCAGCGCGCCGGCGAAGAGGCTGAAGAGGACATAGGGCGCGTAGGAGCAGACAGCGAGCAGGGCTGTCGTCAGGGCGGATCCCTGCTGCTGATAGGACCAGATGATGAGCGCGAAGCTTGTCATCGCGCTGCCCAGCGCGGAGAGGGCCTGCGTGGCCCAGAGAAGAAGAAACGGGCGCGGAACTCTTTGATTCATAACAGACTTTGCTCCTTTTTCTATCCATTTTGTTTCTGGACAAAAATGCAAAGTCTGTGCCGGAAACCGGCTCCATGCAAACAATCCGGCTCAGACCTTGCATGGAGCAGAGTCAATGCAGAGCAGCATAACAGCCTCCTTTTCTGAACTCACGGCGTGCGGACATGGATCCACACGTCGATTTCGTTTTCGTCCGGCGTTTCGAACAGGGAACCGGCCTTCCGGGCGAGGTTTTCATCCACCAGATAGGCGGACGCCTCCCCCGCCTTGACCCGGCGGTTCCTCTCCTCGAGACGCATGCGCCAGACCGCTTCGCTGACATCGAGATAGTGCATCTCGCACGCGACGCCCCTCGACGTGAAGAACGCCTTCGCCTCCGCCCGGGACGCCCTCCCCCAGAAGCCCCAGTCGAGGACAACGCCGATCCCCGCCGCGACAAGCTCGAGCGACTTCCCCAGGAGGTATGCCTCCGTGCGCGCGGCGTATTCGTCGTGCTTTTCCCCGGCATAGAGGCCAAAGAGGGCAATCATGATTTCATCCACGGAGAGCACCGCCGCGCCGGTCTCCTGCCGCAGGCGGCGGGCGTACGTACTCTTGCCGCTGCATATTTTGCCGCAGATGAGAATGGCCTTCGCCATCTCAGTTGCGCAGACTCTGGATGGGGGCGGGGATCTGCCCGCCCCGCGCCACCATGACAGCAGGGGAAAACCGGCTGACAGGCATCACCGGCCCGGAGCCGAAGAGGCCGCCGAACTCCAGCTCCTCCCCCTCCGGGATGCCGATGGCCGGGATGACGCGGACAGCCGTCGTCTTCGAGTTAATCATCCCGATGGCGGCCTCGTCCGCGATGATGCCGGAGATGGTAGCGGCGGGCGTGTCGCCGGGGATGACGATCATGTCGAGCCCCACGGAGCAGACAGCGGTCATGGCCTCGAGCTTTTCGACGCACAGCGCCCCGCAGCGGGCGGCGTCGATCATGCCGGCATCCTCGCTCACGGGGATGAACGCCCCTGAAAGCCCGCCCACGCGGGAGGACGCCATCACGCCGCCCTTTTTTACCGCGTCGTTGAGCATGGCGAGGGCGGCGGTCGTGCCCGGGCCGCCGCAGCGTTCGAGACCGATTTCCTCGAGGATGTGCGCCACCGAATCACCGACAGCGGGTGTCGGCGCCAGCGACAGATCGACAATGCCCATCGGCACGTCCAGCCGGCGGGACGCCTCTGTCCCCACGAGCTGGCCCATGCGCGTGACCTTGAAGGCGGTTTTCTTGATCGTTTCGGCCACGGCGGTGAGATCTGCTTCCGCGGGCATGGCGCTTAAGGCGGCGCGCACGACCCCCGGCCCCGATACGCCGACGTTTAATTTGCAGTCCCCCTCGCCCACGCCGTGGAACGCGCCGGCCATGAAGGGGTTGTCGTCCACAGCGTTGCAGAAGACAACGATCTTCGCCGCGCCGAAGCAGTGGTCGTCCGCCGTGCGCTCGGCGGCCTCGCGGATGACGCGCCCCATAAGGGCGGCGGCGTCCATATTGATGCCCGCGCGCGTCGAGCCGATGTTGACGCTCGAGCAGACGCGCTTTGTCCCCTCAAGCGCCCGCGGGATAGACTCGATAAGCTCCCTGTCCCCGGCGGCGAAGCCCTTCTGCACGAGAGCGGAATAGCCGCCGATGAAGTTGACGCCGACTGTCTCGGCCGCGCGGTCGAGGGCGGCGGCATAGAGCGCCGGATCCCCGCCGCTGACCCCCGCGAGCATGGCGATGGGTGTCACGGACAGGCGCTTGTTGATGATCGGGATACCGTATTCCCGCTCAATCTCCTCCCCGACGGGGACAAGCCGCTCGGCCCGGCGGCAGATCTTCTCATAGATGCGCTCGCAGCTCGTTTCAATCTCTGTGTGGGCACAGTCGAGCAGGGAGATGCCCATGGTGATCGTGCGCACGTCGAGGTGTTCGTCCTGGATCATGCGGATGGTCTCTAAAATTTCCGAATTGTTGATCATGACGCTTCCACGCCTCCCCTTAAATGCGGTGCATAGACTGGAAAATGTCCTCGTGCATGACGTGGATAACCAGATTCTCTTTTTTGCCGAGCTTCTCCATGGCGTCGGCCAGCTGGCTTAAGGGGCAGGTTAGGGCGCTGATTTCGACAATCATGATCATGGCGAACATGTCCTGAAGCACTGACTGGCTCACCTCCACCACGTTCGCCTGATAGCGGGCGCACTCGCTGCTGACTTTGGCCAGAATACCGACCGTGTCATGGCCGACAACGGAAATAACGGCTCTCATCTCAGAATTCCTCCTTATATCAATATAGAAACAGATTTTGGGTTAGTTTGTTCAGAAGTCCGGCAGCCTCACAGCCCGCCCAGAAGTGTCTGCGGGCTGAGATCCGAGGGCATGTCGTAGCCGCAGAGGTTCGGCTCCAGGATGCGCGCGGCATCCGGCGCGCAGGAGCGCTTGAACTGCGAGGACGCGAACCGCCGCAGGAACAGGCGCAGCTTCTCCTCGATGACCCCCGGCGTGTAGTCCCGGCAGAAGGCCGCTGTAGCGTAGGCGAGGAGCTTCTGCGCCGAAAACTGCCCGCGCAGCGTGTAGTAGAGGAAGAAGTCGTGCAGGGCGTAGGGGCCGAGGATCTCCTCGCTCTTTTGGAGCGTCGCGCCGTCTTCTCCCGGAGGCAGCAGCTCCGGGGAGACCGGCGTGTCCAGCACGTCCCGCAGCGTCTCGGCCGCGGCGGAGAAGCGATCCGTCTCTGCGAGACGTTCCACCAGCGCGCGAATCGTCGTCTTATTGAGGCAGATGTTCACATTATATCCCGCCAGATGATCCCCGCCGAATGTCGAGAACCCGAGCGCCGCCTCGGAGAGGTCCCCCGTCCCGACAACGATTGCCCCCAGATCGTTGGCGAGGTCGAAGAGCACCTGCATCCGCTCGCGGGCCTGCGCGTTTTCGTAGGTCGTGTCACGCCGGGACGGATCGTGCCCGATGTCCTCAAAGTGGCTGGACACTGCTCCCGCGATCGGAATATCCCGCGACGTACAGCCTAAAAGCTCGATGAGCTGTAAGGCGTTGAAATAAGTGCGGTCCGTCGTGCCGAAGCCGGGCATTGTCACCGCCACGACGCTGGCGGGCGGGAGATCCAGTATTTCGCACGCCCGCCAGCAGCACAGGAGCGCGAGCGTCGAGTCCAGCCCGCCCGATACGCCGAGCACCATCCGGCCAATCCCGGTGTTCTCAAGCCGGACAGCCAGTGACTGCGCTTGGCATTCGAAGACCTCGTCGAGGAACGCATCGCGGTTTTCGCCGGGCAGATAGGGGGTGCGGCTCATGGGGCGCAGAAGTCCCGTCACCGCGCCGCTGCCCGGCAGTGTCCAGACAGGGTCGGGTCCGGCCGAGCGGGGCGGGAGAGCGTCGCAGTCCGTGTCGCAGCAGAGGCAGACAGAGCGCATGGGGGCCTCCTCGTGCAGGAGCAGGGCACCGTTTTCCGCATAGGAACAGAAGCCCCGCCAGAGGTCCGGGGAGGAGGTCTCCCCCACGCCGCCGTTGACGCACAGCACTGCGCAGCCGAGCGCGGCCGAGACACAGGCGAGCGCGTCGTTCGCGCGGCGGATGTCCCCGGCGGGCATCGGCTCATACGACGGCACGAGCACGAGCGACACGCCCCTTTTCGCTATCTCTCCCGCGTAAAGCGGCAGCCGCTCCGGCGCGGCGGGCACGACGGTGAAACGCACGTCCCCGGCAGAGAAGACGGGCAAATCATCCAGCGCGAAGCGCCGGTATTCCCCGGCGTGGATGATGACCCCCTCCTCGGCCGGGATGCCCCCGCCGGAGAAGAGGGAGGTAAAAACGAAGGTGTCCTCCCGCTCGCGGGAGCGCATGCGCAGCGCATCGAAGGCGCCCTCCCCCGCGCAGAGGACGCCGCGGCCCCGGGAAAGCGCGCCCCCTCCCGGGGAGCACAACGCCCGGCGCGGCAGGAGCACGAGCCCTGAGCCGTGCTCCTCCAGTAAATCCAGAATGTCCTCGAGCGCCGCCATCGGGCGCAGCGGCGGCGTGCGGCAGCATACGCCGAGCAGACGAATGATGGAATCCATAGTATTCCTCCCGGGAGTGTTTTGTGGTATAACCAGCCATACCCGCAGGGCGGCCGAATGAATCAGGGAAGAAAGGCAGCTTTTTTACAGCTATTCTACCATATTTTTAACCTCTGTGGTAGCAGGATGATAAAATTTACGTGTTTTCCTGTAAAGAAATGAAGAGAATACTATACAAAACTGGCGGAAATATGATATAATTATATAAAAATTCAGCAATTTTACCGCAATGACTGTGAAAGTCCCCCAGAGAGGCCCTGTGCGGCTCTGGGGGGAAACGCCGCAGCACACGCAACACACAATTTAATAAAAGAAGGAAGAATGATTTTTATGATGCTGAATCTGTTTGACAGCCACACCCATTCCGACAATTCGCCGGACGGAGAGCATTCGGTGACGTTTCTCTGCGAAAAGGCGGTGGAGAACGGGCTGATGGGCTTCGCCGTGACGGACCACTGCGAGTGCGACAAATATGAAAAGGACAGCTATGAACAGCGCATGCTTCACTCTGCGTTCGAGGTGAAGAAGGCGTGGCTGACCTTTGCCGGGCAGCTTGCGCTCACATTGGGGATTGAACTCGGGCAGCCGCTGAACGCGCCGGACAGTGCCCGGCACGTGCTGGGAATGGAAAAGTATGATGTGGTGCTCCTTTCCGTGCACACGGTGCGGGGGGAGGAGGATCCGTATTTCCGGGATTTTAAAAACGAAACAGAGGAAGCCTGCGCACAGTATCTGGAGCGCTATTTCGACGAGGTGCTCGAAACCGTGCGCTGGGACGATTACGATATCCTCACCCACCTGACGTATCCGGTGCGCTACATCGAGGGGCGCGACGGAAAAAAATGCGACCTCTCCCGCTACAAAACGCGTATCGACGAGATTCTCTCCACGCTCGCCCGGCAGGGGAAGGCGCTGGAGCTGAACACGTCCGGGCTTTATGATTCGTTCGGCCGCACCAGCCCGGACGCGCCGTTTATCGCCCGTTTCCGGGAGCTGGGCGGGCGGTATGTCACCATTGGATCGGATGCGCACAGCGCATATGATATCGGCGGCGGAGTGGAGAAGGGGATGCGTATTTTACAGCAGTGCGGGTTTGACTACCTCACCTTCTACCGCCGCCGGGAGGCGAGAATGCTGGAAATCATGTGAGAGCTTGTTTTTTGCCGGGCGGACTGTTATAATGTTTATGGTAATTTCAAAAACGGTACAGAGTGAGGCTCCGCGGAGCGGCGATGGAAATGTTTTTGAAAATGGCCATAGGGAAAGCGAGGAGATACGCCATGGACTATATCTGGAAGGATCGCAAGCGTTTTTTAGGGATGCCTATCACCTTCACCCAGTATTCTATGAGCGAGGACAGGCTGTTTCTGGAAACGGGGCTTTTTAACACCCGGCAGGAGGAGATCCTGCTCTACCGGGTGCGGGATATCAGCCTGCGCATCTCCCTCGGGCAGCGCCTGTTCGGGGTGGGAAGCGTGATTGTGCAGTCGTCGGATAAGAGCCTGCCCGTGCTCGAGCTGCGCAACATCCGCTCCCCGCGCGAGGTGAAGGAGACACTCCACCAGCAGGTGGAGGAGATGAAGCTCGCCCGGCGCATGCGTGTGGGAGAGATTATGGATGTGCAGGACACCGATGAGACCGACGGCGAGGATATACTGGATTGACAGCCCTGCCGAAATGTGATAAAACAGGAAAGGATCGTGCGTTCATGGACAATACGCAGATTTTACAGCATATTGATCACACACGCCTAGCGGCGGTCAGCACATGGGAGGAGATAGAGGCCCTGTGCCGGCAGGCGCTCGAGTGGCATACAGCGAGCGTGTGCATTCCGCCGTCGTTCGTGCGGCGGGTGCGGGAGGCGTTCCCGCAGCTGCGCATCTGCACGGTGATCGGCTTCCCGCTCGGCTACAGCACCACGCAGACGAAGGTGTTCGAGACGGCCGAAGCCGTCGCCGGCGGGGCGGACGAGGTGGACATGGTGGTCAATCTCGGCGACGTGAAGGACGGTGCGTTCGACCGCGTCACAGCGGAAATCGCGGCGCTTAAGGCCGCGGCGGACGGGCGTGTGCTCAAGGTCATCATCGAGACCTGCGCTCTTACCGACGAGGAAAAGACAGCGCTGTGCCGCTGTGTCACCGAGGGCGGCGCGGACTATATCAAAACCTCCACCGGCTTCGGCACGGCGGGGGCGAAGCTCGAGGATATCACATTGTTCCGGCAGCACATCGGGCCGGGGGTAAAAATCAAGGCGGCCGGAGGCATCCGCACGAAGGAGGCCATGGAGGCGTTCCTCGAGGCCGGATGCGACCGGATCGGGACAAGCTCCGCCGCGGCGCTCGTGTCCGGGGAGGAGCAGGCATGACGGACAGCGAACTCGTCCGGCTGGCGCTGGAGGCGAGAAGGGCGGCCTACGCGCCGTACTCCGGATTCCTGGTGGGCGCCGCGCTCCTGTGCCGGGACGGCAGTGTCTACACGGGATGCAACATCGAGTCGGCGTCCTATACGCCCACCTGCTGCGCGGAGAGGGTTGCGTTCTTTAAGGCCGTGAGCGAGGGGAAACGGGCGTTTGAGGCCATCGCGGTCATGGGCGCGCACCGGAACGCGGCGGAGCCGGGGTATGCCTATCCCTGCGGCGTGTGCCGCCAGGTGATGATGGAGTTCTGCGATCCCGGCAGCTTCCGTATCCTGACCGCCCGGACAGAGAAGGAGTACACCGTGTTCACCCTTCGGGAGCTTTTGCCGATGGCGTTCGGCCCGGCGGAGCTTTGCGGTTCTCCGGTGGACTGAAGAGCGGACTTAAAATGGGTCCTGCAGCGGGGAATCTCCGGCATAGGGCCGGGGGGCTCGCTGTAAAAATAGAGACCACTGTTAAACAGGTTAGGAGGAAACCACTGAAATGAAAAGATTCCTGACAGCAATTTTGGCCGGTGCGCTCGCCGTGTCGATGGCGGCCTGCGGCGGCAGTCCGGCCCCGTCCTCGTCTGCGGCGGAACCGGCGGCGCCGGAGAGCCAGGCGTCCGAGCCCGCGGCCCCGGCCGAGCCGGAGCCCACTCCCGAGGAGACGCCCGACGCGTCCGCGGAAGGGGCGGAGATCGCCATGATCACCGACCTCGGCACCATCGACGATAAGTCCTTCAACCAGGGCACTTGGGAGGGCGTGCAGCAGTATGCCGAGGCCAACGGCAAGACCTGCAAGTACTATAAGCCCGCCTCCGGCGACGAGGACGCCTACCTCTCCGCCATCGATCTCGCCGTCAAGGGCGGGGCGAAGGTGGTCGTGACACCGGGCTTCCTCTTTGAGGTGCCTATCTTTAAGGCGCAGACCGCCTACCCGGATGTGACCTTCATCCTCATCGACGGCAACCCCAACGACGGCGCTCAGCCCGCCGCCACCTACAAGACCGAGAAGAATGCGGTCGGCGTGGTATATGCGGAGGAGCAGCCCGGCTTCCTCGCGGGGTACGCGGCGGTTAAGGAAGGGTACACGAAGCTCGGCTTCCTCGGCGGCATGGCGGTCCCGGCCGTTGTGCGGTATGGCTACGGCTACCTCCAGGGCGCGGAGTACGCGGCGAAGGAGCTCGGCCTTGCCGACGGCAGCGTGACAGTCAACTACCACTATACCGGCGGCTTTGAGGCCACCCCCGAGGCGCAGACACTCGCGGCCTCGTGGTATCAGCAGGGGGTCGAAGTAATCTTCGGCTGCGGCGGCTCGGTCGGCAACTCCGCGATGGCGGCGGCCGCGACAGCCGGCGGCAAGACAATCGGCGTGGACGTGGACCAGTCCGGCGAGTCGGATACGGTCATCACCTCGGCGATGAAGAACCTCTCCGGCGCAGTGGATAAGCTCCTCGGCCAGTTCTATGACGGCACCTTCCCCGGCGGCGAGGCGCTGATATACAGCGCGGCGGACGGTTTGGTCGGCCTGCCGATGGAGTCCTCGAAGTTTGAGAAATTTACCCAGGCGGATTACGACGCCATCTGCGAGAAGCTCAAGACGGATGCGGACGGCGTCGCCTCCAGCATTATCAAGGATGTGGACGCCTCCGGCAACCCGGTGGAGCCGTCCGGCCTGCCGCTGACGAAGGTCGTCGTCACGGTGGTGTAACACGGCCGCGGCGTGTAAGCTAAATACCAAAACGGATCGAAAACAGAAGGGCGCCCCGGCGCCCTTCTGCTCTATCCGGGCAGCGGCCTGCCCGGGCGGAGCAATCAGACAAAGAGGAGGGGAAGCAGGTGGAATATGTCATTGAGATGCTCGGCATCACGAAGGAGTTTCCTGGCATCGTGGCGAACGACGATGTCACGCTGCAGCTCCGGCGGGGGGAGATCCATGCCCTGCTCGGCGAAAACGGCGCGGGCAAGAGCACGCTCATGAGCGTGCTCTTCGGGATGTACCAGCCGGAAGCAGGTGTCATTAAGAAGGATGGCCAGCCCGTGCGCATCAAGGATCCCAACGACGCGAACCGGCTGGGAATCGGGATGGTGCACCAGCACTTTAAGCTCGTGCAGAATTTCACGGTGCTGCAGAACATCGTGCTCGGTGTGGAGACAACGCGCCGCGGTTTCTTACGCATGGAGGAGGCGCGCAGAAAGGTAACGGAGCTCTCCGAGCGCTATGGCATGCGCGTGGATCCGGACGCGCTGGTGAGCGACATCACCGTTGGGATGCAGCAGCGGGTGGAGATCCTCAAGATGCTCTACCGCGAAAACGAGATCCTTATCTTCGACGAACCCACCGCCGTCCTCACCCCGCAGGAAATCGACGAGCTGATGAAGATCATGCGAGATCTGGCGGCGGAGGGGAAATCCATCCTCTTTATCACGCACAAGCTCGCGGAGATTATGAGCGTGGCGGACCGGTGCAGTGTCCTGCGCAAGGGGAAATACATCGGCACGGTGGACATAGCGGACGCTACGGCGGAGGGCCTCTCCGAAATGATGGTCGGGCGGAAGGTGAACCTCCGGGTGGAGAAGAAGCCGGCCGAGCCGGGAGAGGTGCTTTTCCATACGGAGAACCTCTGCGTGCGGAATAAGGCCACGGGGAAGCTGGTGGTCGATAATGTCTCCCTCTCGGTGCGGGCGGGGGAGATCGTGTGTGTCGCGGGGATCGACGGCAACGGCCAGTCGGAGCTGGTGTGCGCCTTAACGGGCCTCGCGCCGGTGGAATCCGGAAAGGTGGAGCTCTGCGGTCGCGACGTGACGCACGCACGCGTCCGGGAGCGCAAGGGGCTCGCGCACATCCCCGAGGACCGGCAGAAATACGGGCTGGTGCTCGACTATCCGCTCTCGTATAACCTCGTGCTCCAGAGCTACTATTCCCCCCTCTTCTGCCGCCGCGGCTTCCTCCAGTACGGCGCCATCGACCGGTATGCGGAGGAGCTCATCGAGCGCTTCGACATCCGCTCGGGGCAGGGGGCGAAGACCCTGGCGCGCAGCATGTCCGGCGGCAACCAGCAGAAGGCCATCGTCGCGAGGGAAATCGACCGGGATCCGAAGGTGCTTGTCGCTGTCCAGCCCACGCGCGGACTGGACGTGGGTGCGATTGAATACATCCACAGCCAGCTCATCCGCGAGAGGGACGAGGGGAAAGGGATCCTGCTCGTCTCGCTCGAGCTCGATGAAGTTATGAACGTGAGCGACCGCATCCTAGTTATTTATGAGGGAAAAATCGTGGCGGACCTCCGGCCGGAGGAGGTCACGATTCAGGAACTGGGCCTCTATATGGCCGGATCGAAGAAGGGAGTGGCGTAGACGGTGAAAAAGCCGAAAAAGGATTTCTGGGGGCTTCTCGGCGGGATGAGCTTCCTCTCGTCGCTGATGGCCATCGCGGTGGGGTTGCTTGTCGGGTTCATTATCCTGCTCATCAGTAATCCGCAGCAGGCGCTGCTGGGCTTTAAGGCGATTCTGCTCGGCGGCGTGAGCGACATGAAGAATGTCGGGCAGGTGCTCTACAACGCCACCCCCATCATCATGACGGGCCTGTCCGTCGGGTTCGCGAACAAGACGGGGCTCTTTAACATCGGCGGCCCGGGGCAGTTCATTGTCGGCGCGTATGCAGCCATTTACGTGGGTGTCAACTGGACATTCCTGCCCGGCGCGCTGCACTGGATGGCCGCGCTCCTCGCCGCGCTCCTCGCCGGGGCGCTGTGGGGGCTCCTGCCGGGGCTTCTCAAAGCGTACCGGAATGTGAACGAGGTCATCTCCTGCATCATGATGAACTATATCGGGATGTATCTAGTCAACCTCCTCGTTCGCTCAACGGTATATAACCAGCTCAAGAACGAGTCGAAGGCGGTCGCCGCGAGCGCGACCCTGCCGAAGATGGGGCTTGATAAAATTTTCGTGGCTGGGGCGAGCGCGTCGAGCGTGAACTCGAGCATCTTCATCGCCATTCTCGCGGGGATTGTGGTGTATGTCATCGTCAGCAAGACACGCTTCGGGTATGAGCTCAAGGCCTGCGGCTTCAACAGCGACGCGAGCCGTTATGCCGGCATCAACGAGAAGCGCGGGGTCGTGGCGTCGATGATGATTGCCGGGGCCCTCTCCGGGCTCGG
This sequence comes from uncultured Oscillospiraceae bacterium, assembly GCA_949743955.1. Lineage (GTDB taxonomy): Bacteria > Bacillota > Clostridia > Oscillospirales > Ruminococcaceae > Harryflintia. The sequence goes on from CATJVQ010000033.1 coordinate 38,233, forward strand.
CGGGGCGCTTTTGTACCTCGGCGGCGCGGGGAAGTACATCTCCGTCGTGGATACGCTTGCGGCCGAGGGCTTCAACGGCATCCCGGTGGCGCTGCTGGGGCTCAACCACCCCATCGGCATCATCTTTGCGGGAATTTTTATCGCGTATCTCACCGTGGGCGGCTTCAATATGCAGCTCTATGATTTTGTTCCGCAGGTCATTGAAATCATCACGGCGGTCATCATCTATTTCAGCGCCTTTTCGCTCCTGCTGCGCGGATTCCTCCAGCAGCGCCGCCTGCGCCGTGAGGAGGCCGCGCTGACAGCCGCGTCCGCCGGGGGAAAGGAGGAGGAAGCGTGAACACCTTATATTTTCTCGTCCAGCAGACGATGTTCTTTTCCATCCCGCTGCTCATTGTGGCGCTCGGCGGCATGTTCAGTGAGCGCAGCGGCGTGGTGAATATTGCGCTTGAGGGCATTATGATTTTCGGCGGGTTTTCCGGAGTCCTCTTTATCAATGTGGCGCAGAATGTCTGGGGGATGCACGGGCAGGGTATCCTGCTCCTCGCCCTCCTCGCCGCTGCCGCGACGGGGGTGATCGTCTCGCTTGCGCACGCGTATGCGGCTATTAATATGAAGGCGGATCAGGTCATCAGTGGCACGGCCATCAACATGCTCGCCCCCGCCTTTGCCATCTATGTGGCGAGGGAAATCCGCACCGTGCAGCAGATTCCGTTCACGAATGAGTTCCGCATCGAGTCCGTGCCCGTGCTCGGGAAGATTCCGGTGCTCGGAGGGCTCCTGTTCCAGAATACGTACATCACCACCTACCTCGGGTTCCTGATCTTGGCGGCGGCGTGGGTTGTCCTTTACCAGACAAAGTTCGGGCTCCGGCTGCGCGCATGCGGCGAGCATCCGCAGGCGGCCGACTCGGTGGGCGTGAACGTCTACCGCATGCGGTATGCCGGGGTGATGCTTTCCGGCGCGCTCGGGGGAATCGGGGGGCTGGTGTTCGTCATCCCCACGTCGACAGAGTTTAACGCCTCTGTCGCCGGATACGGCTTCCTCGCGCTGGCCGTGCTCATCTTCGGCCAGTGGAAGCCCTGGCGTATCCTCTTCGCCGCGTTCTTCTTTGGGCTGATGAAGACCATCGCCTCGGCCTATTCGGGCATCCCGCTCCTGGCGGGGCTGGGTATCCCGAGCAATATCTATAAGATGGTGCCTTATGTCGTCACGCTCGTCGTGCTGGCGTTCACGTCCAAAAATTCGCAGGCCCCGAGGGCTTCGGGGGTGCCGTATGATAAAGGGAGCCGGTGATCTGTATGCGGATGTATGACATCATTTTAAAAAAACGCCGCGGGCAGGCCCTCTCCGATGAGGAGATCCGCGCTGTCGTCAGCGGCTATACGGCCGGGGAGATCCCGGACGAGCAGGTGTCCGCCCTCCTGATGGCCGTCTGCTTTCAGGGGATGGACGAGCGGGAGACCGCGTCCCTCACCGAGGCGATGCTCCACTCCGGGGACGCGGCGGATCTCTCGGCCATCCCGGGGGTGAAGGCGGACAAGCACTCGACCGGCGGTGTCGGGGATAAGACGAGCCTCATCGTCGCCCCGCTGGTGGCGGCGTGCGGGGTGAAGGTGGCGAAGATGTCCGGGCGCGGGCTGGGGCACACCGGCGGCACGCTCGATAAGCTCGAGTCGATTCCCGGCCTGTCGGTGAACATCTCGCGCGAGCGGTTCTTTGAGATCGTGCGCGACGAGGGCTTAGCCATCATCGGGCAGACGGGGAACATCGCCCCCGCCGACAAGAAGCTCTATGCCTTACGCGACGTGACCGCCACGGTGGACAGTGTGCCGCTCATCGCGTCGTCGATCATGTCCAAGAAACTCGCCGCGGGCAGCGACGTCATCGTGCTCGACGTCAAAACCGGGTCGGGAGCGTTCATGCAGACACTGGAGGGGTCCATCGAGCTGGCGAAGGCGATGGTTTCCATCGGCGAGCGTCACGGGCGGCGGACAGCGGCGCTCGTGACGGATATGGATCGTCCGCTCGGGTGCGCTGTCGGGAATGCGCTCGAGGTAGACGAAGCTGTCCGGACACTGCGCGGCGAAGGGCCCGCGGATCTCACATCCCTCTCGCTGGAGTTGGCGGCGAACATGCTGCATCTGGCGGGGATGGACATCGGCGAGAGCCGCGAACGTGTGCGCCGGGCGCTCGAGGACGGTAGCGGCTTCTGGAAGCTGTGCCGCTTGGCGGCGGCGCAGGGCGGGGACACGCGTGTGCTGGAGGACACCTCCCTTCTGCCGCGCGCACCGTTTACCGGAGAAGTGCGCGCTCCCCGGAGCGGGTGCCTCACGCACATGCAGACACAGGAAATCGGGGCCGTGTCGGCGCTGCTCGGCGCCGGACGCGCCCGCAAGGAGGATGCTGTCGACGCCGGGGCGGGGCTTGTCCTGCGGCATAAGACAGGGGAGTATGTCCGGGAAGGGGAGGTCATCGCAAAGCTGTATACGTCGAGGGAGGAGACGCTGGCTCCGGCGTCGGAGAGGCTCTTAGGCGCGCTCGAGTGGGGCGAAGCCGCTCCGGTGCTGCCGCCGCTCATTGCCGCACGCGTCACGCGGGGCGGTGTGGAACGGTACTGATTCACAAAAAAGTGAGGGGACAGGTCGCCTGACCTGTCCCCCTTTTCGACATTTTGTATTATTCCGATCGAAAAATACGAATTGTTCATCTTCTTTTCACACCGCGCACGACAGCGGCGACCGAACGCGGCCCGGCATTGGTGGAGACAGCGGGGCCCAGGTGGTAAATGCCGCGCGGCGGATAGCCGATCTGTTTGGTCAGAGCGGCGGCGAGCTCCTCGGCGGGGGTGTCGAGCATGCCCTGCATAACATAGTACTCCCCGCCCGGGACGAGCGCCTTAGCCGCACGCTCGCACACGCGCGGGACAACGTTCTTATCTCCGCGTACCTTATCAATGACATTGTTCCCGCCGTCCACCATGTGAATAACGGGGCGCAGGCCGAGCATCTCCCCGACGAAGGCAGCAGTGGAGTTGATGCGCCCGCTGCGCCGGGCGAAGTCGAGGGAATAGCAGGCGAGGAAAATTTCTGTGGAATCAATCCATTCCCGGATGTAGTCCAGGATCTCCTCGATTGGATCTCCGCCCGCCGCCCGCATGGCCCCCTCCGCGAGCGCGTGACCGTAGCCGAAGGAGTAGCTCTTTGAATCGAAAATGTGCACATGTGTCCGCGCCGCGAGGGAGGGGTATTTCTCCACAAACTGCTGCTTAGCCATGAGCGCGGACTCATAGGTGCCCGAGCCGGTGGAACTGATGGTGATATGGACGATATCCGTCATCCACTCCTCGGCCGCCGCGCGGTAGCGGGAAAGGAACTCCTCCGTTCTGATGCGGGAGGTGACGGGGATTTCTTTCGCCTGTAGAAGCACACGGTAGAATTCCTCCGGCGTGAACGCATTGTCAAGATAATCCTTGCCGTCCACAAGCACGGGGAAAGGCAGAATCTCAATTCCCAGCTCTTCTGCCATGTCAGGTGGGATGTCGCAGGCAGTGTCCGTAATCCATTTGATTTTCTGTTTATTCATCAGGTTGCTCCTTCCAGTCATATTGGGTCAGCTTCCCCTCGTTTTGCAGCGCGGGGAAATTCCACTGGCGCAGCGCCTCGTAACAGGCGATAGCCACGCTGTTCGAGAGGTTTAAGCTGCGCAGCCCCGGCTGCATCGGGATACGCAGGCATTCGTCCGGGTGGCGGATGAGCAGATCCTCCGGCAGTCCTTTGTCCTCCCGGCCGAACAGGAGCCATGCCCCGTCCGGGTAAGAGGCCTCGCTGTATATGCGCCGGCCCTTCGTTGTGAAGAAAAAGAAGGGGCCCGCCGCCCGGGTAAAAAAATCCTTCAGCGAGGGGTATGCCGTCACATCCAGATAGGGCCAGTAGTCCAGCCCCGCGCGCTTTAAGCGCCGGTCGTCGAGAACGAAACCCATCGGCCCCACCAGATGCAGGCGGGCCCCCGTCGCCGCGCAGGTGCGTGCGACATTGCCCGTGTTCTGCGGGATGCGCGGCTCCACCAGCACAAGATTCAGAGTCGGCAAGCGGCTTTCAGCTCCTCATCATACCGTATTCAAAACCACATAAATGAAACAAGCGTTACATTTTATTTCTATATACTCTATCACCACCTGGACAGTTCGTCAAGGCGCGGGAGCAATTTTGTCCGCTTATTTTTTATTTTGCAGGATTTGCTCTCTAATTATGAAAAACGGGGTTGAAAACGTGGTTTGTCGACTTTTTCACATGAATAGATTGACAAAAAATCATGCAGGAGGTATAATCGTACCATGACAACCGCTTCGGCAGTGTGTTTTGCATGTCCGTGAGCGTTTCTTTATGCTTTTAAGGTGTAAAAATACCAAGAATTTCTTTGATGATACTACCTAAAAGAAAAATGAAAAACGAAGTGTATTTAGGAAATTTGCCTCATGCCTTTTGCGAAAATGGATATCGGTGGGAATTGTTTTTAAGAATTTTTAAAAATAATGAATAAAGCGGATTCCATTCCTGCGTGGGCGGATAAAAGGAAAAAATCGGACGGCGTCGGATACCTTATTTATCCCGGCGTGCCGGTTTTTCATACATTTTTCCGGGAATACTGTATTTCCGGAGACCACCATTCAAGGAGGGACTTTTACAGCATGAGAAAGAAAAGATTTTTAGCTCTTGTGACCGCTCTCGCTCTCGCGGCCGGTATGGCGGCGTGCGGCGGAAATGGCGGCAACACCAGCAGCGCAGGGAACGATGCTCCCGCCGCTCCGGCAGCGGACAGCTCTTCCGCGGCGGACGCCGGCAGCGACGCTCCTGCGGCGGACAATCCGGCCACCCCGGCGGGCGGCGCCGGCATCTATCCCGGTACGCCCGACCCTGACACGATCGTGATCGACAACGCCCAGGAGCCGCCCGATCTCGTCCCGTTCACCACCACGACAACCGGTTCCGGCAACGTCCTGCGTGAGACGCTCTTCGGCCTTGTCGAGCTCGACGAGGGCGATATGCCCGTTCCCGCTGTCGCGGAGAGCTGGGAGTCTGCCGCCAACGCCGAAGGCGTGGAGAACATGGTCTGGACGTTCCATCTGCGCAATGACTTCAAGTGGACTGTCACCGGCGCGGAGTACGCGGACCTCAACGGCACCCCTGTTACCGCTCATGACTTTATCTATGCCTGGACCAAGGCGCTGACCCCGTCCGTAGGCGCGCAGTACAACTATATGTGCTACATCTTCAAGAACGGCGAGAAATTCTTCAACGGCGAGTGCGGCATTGAAGAGGTCGGCTTCAAGGCGGTCGACGACTACACCATCGAGATCGAGCTCGAGAACCCGCTGAGCTACCTTCTCAGCCAGCTCACGTTCTATACCTTCAAGCCCGTCAACCAGAAGATCTACGAGACCATCGGCGAGGACAAGTACAACCGTGAGGCGGCCTCCTTCGCGGCCAACGGCCCGTACAAGATGACCGAGTGGGTTCATGAGGATCACATTCTCCTCGAGGCGAATGAGAATTATCCGGACGTTGCCAACGTCAAAGTTCCGAAGGTCAAGATCGTCTCCATCGCGGACAGCAACACCAAGCTCAACGGCTTCCGTGCGGGCGAGATCGATATGATCGGCCTCAACGCCGAGCAGGTTGCCATGCTTGAGGCGGAGGGCCAGCCCATCCAGCACTATAATGACGGTTCCACTTGGTATATGCAGTACAACACCACCCGCCAGGGTCTTGGCAGCCCGAAGATCCGCAAGGCGCTGACCATGGCCATCAACCGTGAGAGCTTCATCAAGGACGTTATCAAGAATAACTCCACAGTGGCCGATTACTTTACCAGCAGCGCCATCAATGGTGTCGACGGCCCGTTTGTCGACGTGCTTAAGGCTGAGGGCATCACGTTTGAGTATGATCCCGAGGCCGCGAAGGCACTCTTCGAGGAAGGCCTTGCGGAAGCTGGCCTCGCCTCGGTCGAGGAGTTCAACGCTTTGGGTTATTCCATCACGACCGACACCGGCGACACCGCCCTGCGCGATTGCCAGTTCTATCAGGAGCAGTGGAAGACGAACCTTGGCGTTGAGGTGGGCATCAACCAGATGACGTATCAGGCTCGTGTCGAGGCGACACATCAGGGCGAGTACGATATCTCTCTCTTCGGCTGGGGCCCGGATTACAACGACCCGATGACCTTCCTTGACCTGTGGGTCACGGGCGGCGGCAACAATGATTCCCGCTACTCCAACTCCGAGTACGACGAGCTTATCGCAAAGGCACGTGCCGAGGCTGATCCGAAGGTGCGTGAGGGCTACTTTGTCGAGTGCGAGCGCATTCTCAACCGGGATATGCCCTGCGGCCCGATCTACAACCGTTATAGAGATTATGTCGTCAGCGACAAGACCTCCGGGCTCTGGCGCACCACGTTCCAGGACTTCAACCTCAACCATATGGAGATCCTGGGTTAAGGGATAACCCCTTAAGTTTTACCTGAGTACCAAAAGCGCCGGCCACCCCCCGAAGACGGGGGGCGGCCCGCTTTTGATTGCCGGCAGATGTGTACGCCGCCGGCAATCAAAAGCGGCGTGCGCTGTCCTCGTATGGAAATCAATCAGGAAGGGAGCTGCCGAATACGTGTGGAAGTATATTCTTAAGCGGATTTTTTATTCCATTTTAACCATCTTCTTCCTCATCATGCTCACGTTCTTCATGATGCAGCTGCTCCCCGGCGACCCGTTTGTCGGCGACAAGGCGGTGGATCCGGTCGTCCTCGAGGAGCTGCATGCCAAGTATGGGCTCGATAAGCCTGTGCCCGAACAGTTCGTGCGGTATGTGCTTAATGTCTGTAAGGGAGATCTGGGCATTGATTTGAAGACCAAGCGCCCCATTACACAGACCATTGCGGAGAGTTTTCCCATCTCGTTTGAATTGGGTATCCGCTCTCTCATTTTCGCTTCTATCATGGGCTTCTTCCTCGGCGTGCTCGCGGCTGTCAAGCGCGGCACCAAGTGGGATACGGGCGCTATGCTGATAGCGCTTATCGGTATCTCGGTGCCGTCGTTCATCATGGGGGCGATTTTGCAGTATTTCCTGGGCTTTAAGCTCTTTCAGTGGACGGGGGTGCGCGTCTTCCCCATCCTCGGCTGGAACACGGAGATGAGCAAGCTCCTGCCGGCGTTTGCGCTCTCGTTCGGATCAATGGCGTCCATCAGCCGCCTGATGCGGACAAGCATGCTCGATGTCATGTCCAGTGACTACATTAAAACCGCTAAGGCCAAGGGCCTCTCGAGAATGCAAATCATCTGGCGGCATGGTGTGCGCAACGCGGTGCTGCCGGTCGTCACGTTCCTTGGACCGCAGGCGGCGGCGCTCCTTACCGGCGCGTTTGTGGTGGAAAATATCTTCAATATCCCGGGGCTCGGGAAGTTCTTCGTTATCGGTGTGCAGAACAACAACTACACCATGATCACCGGCACGACGCTTTTTTACGGCGCGTTCCTCGTGGTGGCGAACCTGATTGTGGATCTGCTCTACGGCGTGATTGATCCGCGTGTCAAGCTCGCAGGCGGAAAGGAGTGAAGGCAGTGGCAGAGGAAAAGGTCTATACCCCTACCCGGGACGACTTCACTCCCGTCGCGGCGGACAGCAGCACCCGGGAGGCGATTGCGCGCCCGTCCATCAGCTTCTGGAAGGACGCGATGACCCGGCTCTGGAATAACCGGACGGCGATTGTCTGTGTCATTATCCTGGGCCTTATTGTTCTAGGCGCTCTTGTCATCCCGCTTGTCAGCCCGTATACGACATCCGAGCAGCACGTGGCGCACTCGAACGCGAGCTTCATGTTCCGCGATTCTGCCGACGGACATCTCCACATCTTCGGCACCGATAATCTTGGCCGCGACATGTTTGTCCGCGTGTGGGATGGGGCGCGCGTATCCCTTTTCATCGCGGTGCTCGCGGTGGCGATTAACCTCGTTATCGGGCTGCTGTACGGCGGCATCTCCGGCTACTTCGGCGGCGGCGTGGACACGGTGATGATGCGTATTGTGGAAATTGTCAACGGCATCCCGTATCTGATCATCGTTATTATCCTGATGATGGTGCTCCCGAGAGGGCTCATCTCCATTGTCGTGGCATACGGCATTGTGGGCTGGACGGGGATGGCCCGGCTTGTCCGCGGGCAGATCGTGAGCCTCAAGGAGCAGGAATTCATTGTCGCGGCGGAGGCGATGGGGGCGCGCAGCGGGCGTATCATCCTGCGTCACCTGCTGCCGAATACGCTCTCGGTCATCATTGTCAATATCACGCTCGCGATCCCGAACGTCATTTTCTCCGAGTCGTTTTTGTCGTTCGTGGGCATCGGGCTGCCGCCTCCGCAGCCGTCGTGGGGTGTGCTGGCCAGCGAGGGGCAGAAGGTATTCCAGATGTATCCGCTTCAGCTCATCGTGCCGAGCGTGTTCATTTGCCTGACCATGCTCAGTTTCAACCTGCTGGGCGACGCTATGCGCGACGCCTTTGACCCCAAACTGAGGAGGTAGTGCGCTGTGGCAGATGTACTGAATATTGAAAACCTGCATGTCTCGTTTGATACGTATGCGGGTGAGGTCCACGCCGTGCGCGGCGTCGATCTGCATATCGCATCCGGAGAGGTGCTCGCAGTCGTGGGCGAGAGCGGCTGTGGCAAATCGGTCACGGCGCAGACCATCATGAAGCTCAACCCGATGCCGCCTGCGCGCATCAAGGAAGGGAGCATCACACTCGACGGCATCGACATCGTGGATGCCGGCGAAAAGCAGATGGAGGACATCCGCGGCCGCCTTGTCAGCATGATTTTCCAGGATCCGATGACCTGCCTGAACCCGACAATGAAGGTCGGCAAGCAGATCGTCGAGACCATTCAGAACCATCAGAAGCTCTCCCGGGAGGAGGCACATAAGGAAGCTATCCGGCTTTTGGAGATGGTGCAGATCCCCAATGCCGCCCAGCGTGCGGAGGAGTACCCGCACCAGTTTTCCGGCGGTATGCGCCAGCGCGCGATGATCGCGATGGCGCTCTCCTGTAAGCCGAAGCTCCTCATTGCCGACGAACCCACCACCGCGCTCGACGTGACCATTCAGGCGCAGATCATGCAGCTCATGGCCACGCTCCGCAAGGAGACAGGCACGGCTATCATCCTGATTACGCATGATCTCGGCGTTGTGGCGAATCTGGCTGACCGGGTGGCGGTCATGTACGCGGGGCGTGTCATGGAGCAGGGCACGGTGCGTGATATCTTCTATCATCCCGCGCACCCGTATACACGGGCGCTTTTGCGGAGCCTCCCCACCATCGACACAGATCGCGGGGCGCAGCTGGTATCCATCCCGGGTACGCCGCCTGATCTGTACGCGCCGCCGGAGGGGTGCGAATTTGCCAGCCGCTGCTCGGAGTGCATGAAGCTGTGCCGGGCGAACCGTCCGCCGATGTACACAGCCGGAGAGGGGCATATCGCGTCTTGCTGGAAGCTGCACCCGGACTATCCCGGCGAAAAGGAGGGACGCTGAAGTATGGCAGAAACGCTGATTGGACTCAAGGACGTCTGTAAATACTTCCACGTCGGCCGCGGGCTGACGCTCAAGGCCGTCAACAACGTGACGATTGATATCCTGGGGGGCGAGACGCTCGGCGTCGTGGGTGAGAGCGGCTGCGGCAAGTCTACGCTCGGGCGCACCATCATGGGCATTTACCGCCCGACAAGCGGAACCATCACCTACCGGGGTAAGACACTGGATATGCACAGCCGCAGCGATCGTTTTGCCTATGCGAAGAAGGCGCAGATCATCTTCCAGGACCCCTATGCCTCGCTGGACCCGCGCATGACGGTGGGCACCATCATCAGCGAGGGGATGGAGATCCACGGTATGTACGACGCCCAGAAGCGGCGCGAGCGCGTCTACGAGCTTCTTGAAACGGTGGGCCTCAACCGGGAGCACGCGAACCGCTTCCCGCACGAGTTTTCCGGCGGACAGCGGCAGCGTATCGGCATCGCGCGGGCGCTGGCCATTGAGCCGGAATTCATCGTGTGCGACGAACCGATTTCTGCTTTGGACGTCTCCATCCAGAGCCAGATCATCAACCTCTTAAAGGAGCTTCAGGAGCGGCTTTCGCTCACGTATATGTTCATTGCGCACGATCTGAACATCGTCAAGTATATCTCGGACCGTATCGCGGTGATGTACCTGGGGAACCTTGTCGAGGTTGCCTCGAGCGAAGAGATCTACGCTCATACGCTCCATCCATACAGCCAGGCGCTTTTAGCGGCGGTGCCCATTCCGGATCCGGACAAGGAGGCGCAGAAGCGCATGCGCGTCCTCTCCGGGGACGTGCCGAGCCCCATCAACCCGCCCGAGGGCTGCAATTTTGCCGGGCGGTGCAGCCGGGCGTGCGACATCTGCCGGCAGAAGACACCGCAGCTCCGCGAAATCCGCCCGAACCACTGGGCGGCCTGCCACTTCGCAGGAGAAGAAGAGGCAGAAGGTTAAAAAGATCTGAATGAAGGGCCGCTGCCAGCGCAGCGGCCCTTATCCATGAAATCCCTGTACGTCCCGCCCTTTTGGGCACGCCATTTCTGCACTCACGTCATCCTCACAGATAACACCTATCCAGAGTCACACAGGTCACCCATACAGGCGGGAGCACGCTGCGTTCACGTCATCCTCACAGAAAATCTGCGTTTTGTCCGCTTTGCGGACAAAATTTGACTTCCTCGAAGTCAAAAGCGGATTTTCGGAGGTATAACCTCAGCGAATCGCTGAGGTTATACCGTCGACTATGCCTCCGATAGTCTGCATAGTGCGGACAGCTGTCTTCTTCGCCTCCTTGCGGCGGCGGGCCGGGCTCTTGCCGTTCATCATGTGCGCGGCCGTGCCGACGGCGGCGGTGAGGACAACCCCTGTAATCGCGCCGGAAACCAGTTTGTTCATTTTCTTTTCCCCCTTTTCAGTGTTTAGTAAATGCGTTTGAAATCCGCAGCAAACGGATTTCAAACTGCATTAACTGTATCTAGTTTATCCGTGGGTTTGTCCGGTAGACGGTGCAAAATATGGCTGCGGGTTTCTACGTTTTGCCGCGGTGAAGTCCGCCTCACCGGCCGGAAACTGGTTACTTTGCGCGGCTGTCCGTGGGGCGGCTCCGGAATGCAGAAAAGTGCTGTAAAAACCGCTTAAAAATGCGGGGGGTTTATCTCTGTATACAGGCATAGAATACAAAAACATTCGGCGGATGACAAAGCCGGACGGTTTTGATAAAATAGGGAACATAGACTAAAATAAAAGCATACGGAGGAAACGCATGGAAAACAGACCGAAGCGCGTATTGGCGATACATGACCTGTCCGGGTTCGGGCGGTGCTCGCTCAGCGTGATACTCCCCATCCTCTCGGCGATGGGCGTGCAGGCGTGCCCGGTGCCGACAGCGGTGTTCTCCACCCACACTGGCAACCTCGGGGACGTGGAGATGCGGGATCTCACTGATTTCATCGCGCCGGCCCTTGAGCATTACGGGCGGCTGGGCGTGGAGTTCGAGAGCGTGTATACCGGCTTCCTCGGTTCGGCGGATCAGATCGATTCGTGCCTCGCGGCGCTTGGGCAGTACCCGCAGGCGCTCGGCGTGGTGGATCCGGTCATGGGGGATCATGGCAGGCCGTACCGGACGATGACGGCGGATATGATCCGGCGCATGGGCGAGCTCGTGCGGCGCGCAGACATCGTGACGCCGAACCTGACAGAGGCGTACCTGCTCCTTGGCAGGGAGTATGATTTCTCCCCCCTTACGCACGCGGACGCGAAGAGTATGCTCGCCAGGCTCTGCGAGCTCGGGCCGCGCTGCGCCGTGATGACCGGAGTCACGATGGCGGAGGGCGCTGTCTGCAACCTCGGGCTGGACCGGGAGTCGAATTCGTACTGGCGCGTGGCGTGTGAATACATGCCGGTGAGCTATCCGGGCACGGGGGATATGTTCGCGAGCGTGCTTGTCGGCGGCTTTCTGCAGGGGGACAGTCTCCCCATCGCCATGGCTAGGGCGACCGGCTTCCTCGAGCGCACGATCAAGAACACGTTCAGCTACCAGAGCGATACGCGTTTCGGCGTGCAGTTCGAGCGGGACATCGGCATGCTCGGGGCGAAGGAGGTGCAGAAGAGCTTCTCCCTCCTCTGATTTTCCGGCGGGATCCATAAAGGAGGAATTTTTGGTGAGCGGATCGAAGGGAAGGCGTTTTGGTACTTATGATATTGTGTTTATCGGTGTGATGTCGGCCGTGGTGTTCGTGGCTAACTTCCTGTCCATCCCCATTGGGGACATTTCGCGCATCCATTTCGGCAACGTGTTCTGCGCGCTGTCCGGGCTGCTCTTAGGCGCCGTGCCCGGCGGGCTGTGCGCCGGCATCGGCGGGTTTTTCTACGACCTGATGAACCCCCTCTACGCGAGCGAGGCCCTCATCACGTTCGCGATGAAGTTCGTCCTCGGCTTTACAGCGGGCATTATTTCCCACTGGTCCGGGCGTGAGGGGAAGCGCTTTGTCTGGAACCTCACGGGCGCTGTAGGCGGAAGCCTTGCATATGTGGTGGTGTACCTATTCAAAAACTTCATTAAGGAGTACTTCCTCATTAAAAACCCGATTGACACCGTCTGGGCGCTGCTCATTACGAAAGGGACCGCTTCGCTCATTAACGCTGTTATCGCCGTGACCGTGGCGATGATTCTCCTGCCCCTCTTCCAGCAGGCGCTTGTACGCAGTGGGCTCGGAAAACGGCTGGCAATGTATTCATAATGTGGATAGAACGGCGGATTGCGTGGTCAAAATGCCTAAAAGGGGGGGCGCGGGAGCGCTTCCCCCTTCAAAGTTTTTACGATTTTTAAGGAACCCATTGCAAAGTACCCCGTATTAGTTTATGCTAGAAGCAGAGAAACCGCATGCGCAGACAGCGGTCTTTCTCTTTTACGTGAAAAGGCTTTGAAACCGATGAGCGGAGGACGAGCGGATGACGTATTCAGGAATCGCCATATTGAAAAATTTTGCTTCCCTTTCTTTTACAGGATAGGTTTATGTAATTTTGGACTGCGACCGGAGACGGCCGCAGTCCTTTTGAGTTCATGAAGCCTCCGCTCCGGAGAAAGGAATGATTTTGCATGAAGAAGGCTGCACTCATCATGGGCAGCGACAGTGACTGGGATATCGTGCGCCCCGCCGCCGAGACACTTCGGAAATACGGCGTCCCCATGGAGGTACATATCATGAGCGCGCACCGGACCCCGGCCCGCGCGGGCGAATTCGCGCGCACGGCTAGGGAAAACGGCTTCGGTGTGCTCATCGCGGCGGCGGGGAAGGCGGCGCACCTGGCCGGCGCTCTCGCCGCGCATACGACACTGCCCGTTATCGGCATTCCGGTGTGTTCCCCGCCCCTCGGCGGTGTGGACGCGCTGCTCGCGACCGTGCAGATGCCCTCGGGCATCCCGGTGGCGACTGTCGCCATCGACGGAGGCAAAAATGCCGCGCTCCTCGCCGTGCAGATGCTCGCCATTGAGGATGTGTCCCTCGCCGCGGCACTCGACCGTGAGCGGGAGGAGATGGCGGCAGGAGTCGAAAAGAAGGACGAAAAGCTCCAGCAGGAGTTGGGGAAATAAAGGACGAGGAAGGAATGGGAAAAATGGAGAAACGCGAACAGCTTTATGAGGGAAAGGCCAAAAAGGTCTATGCGACGGACGATTCGAACCTGGTCATTGTCGATTATAAGGACGATGCGACCGCCTTTAACGGTGTCAAGAAGGGGACGATTGAGGGCAAGGGTGTCATCAACAACAGGGTGACGAACCATCTGATGAAGATGCTCGAGGACAACGGCGTACCCACGCATCTGGTGCAGGAGCTGAGCGAACGCGAGACACTCGTGAAAAAGGTGCAGATCGTGCCGCTGGAGGTCATTGTCCGCAACATCGCGGCGGGATCGCTCTCTAAGCGCTTGGGCCTGCCGGAGGGGACAAAGCTCCGCACCACCGTGCTTGAGCATTGCTATAAGGACGATGCCCTCGGCGACCCGATGGTCAACCGCTACCACATCGCCGCCCTAGAGCTGGCGACGGAGGAGGAGCTCGGCCTTATCGAGGATTACGCGCTGCGCGTCAACGAGCTCCTGAGCGAGTACCTATTGGATCTGGGGATTGAGCTCATCGACTTCAAGCTCGAGTTCGGCCGGACAGCCGAGGGCCAGATCGTGCTGGCGGACGAGATTTCGCCGGACACCTGCCGTTTCTGGGACTCGAAGACGGGGGAGAAGCTGGACAAGGATCGTTTCCGCCGCGACCTGGGGGGCGTCGAGGACGCATACCGGGAAATCATGAAGCGGCTGATGGGCGAATAAGGGGGAACAGGAATGTGTCATTGTCTGAGTGAGAAGCCGCATGAGGCGTGCGGCGTGTTCGGCGTTTACGACCGCAGCGGGGAGAACGATGTTGCGCTCGAAACGTATCTGGCCCTGTATGCGCTCCAGCACCGGGGGCAGGAGGCGTGCGGCATCGTCGTGAATGAAGACGGTGTGATGCGCTCCCACCGCGATCTGGGCCTGGTGCCGGATGTCTTTAGCCGCGATGTGCTCGAGCGCCTCGGGAACGGGCAGATTGCCATCGGCCATGTGCTCTATGCCGCCGCGCCGGTGAAGTCCCGATCGAGCGCCCAGCCGCTGCGGATCTCACACAGCAAGGGATCCATGGCGCTGTGCATGAACGGCGCGCTTGTCAACGGAAACGCGCTCCGGGAAGAGTTCGAGAGCGCGGGCGCCATCTTCCACACCAATTCCGAGGCGGAAATTATCTCCTACCTCATCACCCGCGAGAGGCTGCGGGCGCCGTCGATTGAGGCGGCGGTCGAGAGCGCGGTCGGGGATCTGCGCGGCGCGTTTTCCATGCTCATCATGTCGCCGCAGAAGCTCATCGCCGTGCGGGATCCGTGGGGCTTCCACCCGCTGTGCATGGGGAAAATAGGTGAGGACAAGATCGTTTTCGCCTCCGAGACCTGCGCGTTCGACAGCATCGGCGCAACATTTGTGCGCGACCTTGAGCCGGGGGAAATTGTTGTCGCCGACCGGGAGGGCGAGCGCTCCATCCGCACCCACTGCGGCAATAAGGGCACGGTGTGCGTGTTTGAATACGTCTACTTCGCGCGCCCGGACTCGGTGGTCGACGGGGCGAGTGTCCATCTGGCGAGGCAGCGGGCGGGCGCGTTCCTGGCGCTCGAGCACCCCGTGCAGGCGGATGTGGTCGTGGGCGTGCCGGATTCCGGGCTTGACGCCGCGCTCGGCTTCGCCCGCCAGAGCGGCATCCCCTACGGTGTCGGATTTATTAAGAACCGCTATGTCGGGCGCACGTTCATCCAGCCCACGCAGAAGCAGCGCGAGGACGCGGTGAACATCAAGCTTAACCCCATGGCCGAGACCGTGCGCGGCAAACGCGTGGTGCTCGTGGACGACTCCATCGTCCGCGGCACGACGAGCGCCCGCATTGTCCGCCGGCTGCGCGCGGCGGGCGCAGCGGAGGTGCACATGCGGATTTCTTCCCCGCCATTTATCGGGCCGTGCTACTTCGGCACGGACATCGACTCGAAGGACAAGCTCATCGCCTGCCGGATGACGCAGGAGGAAATAGCGAAGGAGATTGGCGTGGACAGCCTCGGGTACTTAAGCGTTGAGGATGTGCGCAAAATCGCGTGTGGGGCGCACACGGACTTCTGCATCGGGTGTTTCACAGGGAAATACCCCATCGACGTGCCCGAGACAAAGCCGGAAAACAAATTCGAGCACAAAATCGGACATACAAGTGAGGAATAGAGAATGGAAAAGAGTCACAGCGAAAGCTATAAGGCCGCGGGCGTGGATGTCACGGCCGGATACCGCGCGGTAGAGCTGATGAAGAAGCATGTCGCTCGCACGATGACGGCGGGCGTGCTCGACGGCATCGGCGGCTTCGGCGGCATGTTCGAGCTCGACGTCTCCGGGATGAAGCACCCGGTGCTCGTGAGCGGGACGGACGGTGTTGGCACCAAACTCATGCTCGCGTTCCTCACGGGGAAGCATAATACTGTTGGCATCGACTGCGTGGCGATGTGCGCCAACGACATCGTCTGCTGCGGGGCGAAGCCGCTCGTGTTCCTCGACTATCTCGCGCTCGGGAAGAACGTGCCGGAGCGCGTGGCGGACATTGTCGGCGGCGTGGCGGAGGGCTGCGTGCAGGCGGGGTGCGCGCTTGTCGGCGGCGAGACAGCCGAGATGCCCGGCTTTTACGGCGAGGACGAATACGATCTGGCCGGCTTCTGCGTGGGGGCTGTGGATAAGGAGAAGGTGCTCGACAGGAGCGCTGTAAAGCCGGGGGACGCCATCATCGGCCTGGCGTCCACGGGTGTGCACTCGAACGGCTTCTCTCTCGTGCGGAAAATTTTCGGTGTCGGGAAACAGCCGGACCGGCATGTGGACGAATTGGGCGGCGCTTCCCTCTATGAGACGCTCTTAACCCCGACGAAAATTTATGTCCGGCCCATGCTCGCTTTGATGGAGCGGGTGACGGTCAAGTCCGTCAGCCACATCACGGGCGGCGGGTTTTACGAGAACATCCCGCGTTCGCTCCCGGCGGGGATGGACGCGCTCATCCGAGTGAAGAGCTTTCCGCGCCCGCCTGTTTTCGATGTCATCAGGCGCGAGGGGAATGTCCCGGAGCGGGATATGTACAACACGTTCAACATGGGGCTGGGGATGACGGTTATTGTCCCCGCCGCTGAGGCGGACGAGGCGGTGCGCGTCCTTAAAGAAAACGGGCAGGCGGCCTATCTGGCCGGTGAAATCATTGAGGGAGAGGGCGGCGTGCGGATCGAATAGGGCGCCGCAGAAGGGGGTTACAGTTAACGCGTTTACGCGCGGCACGCCGCGCAAAACCGCGTTAACTGAGTGAGGCCGTCTTTGACGGCATGGAGGTTCATTATGAAGCAGGCACATGATCTGGCGATCATCGCGATGCGGGGGTGCGAGAAGATCGCAGGGGAAATCGAATATTATCTCCGGGAATGGCGGCCCAACGAGGGGCATCAGTACCGCCTGCCCACCTCCTGCCCGCGCTTCGGCACGGGGGAGGGGAAGGGCGTTGTCGAGCAGACTGCCCGCGGACGCGATGTCTTCATCGTCGCGGATATGTTTAACTATGGTATCACGTATCAGATGTACGGCATGCCCAACCGCATGTCGCCGGACGATCACTTCCAGGACCTCAAGCGGACAGTGGGGGCCCTCGGCGGCAAGGCACGGCGGGTAACGGTCATTATGCCCATGCTCTATGAGGGCCGGCAGCACAAGCGCAGCGGGCGCGAATCGCTGGACTGCGCCATCGCGCTGCAGGAACTGGAGAACATGCGCGTCTCGAATATCATCACGTTCGACGCGCACGATCCCCGCGTGCAGAACGCCATCCCCTTAAGCGATTTTGACAACCTCCAGCCGACCTACCAGTTCCTCAAGGCGCTCGTGCGCAGCTATCCGGACATCCGGTTCGATAAGGACAAGCTGCTTATTGTCTCGCCCGACGAGGGCGGCATGGGGCGGTGCATGTACTATTCGTCCGTGCTCGGGCTGGATCTCGGCATGTTCTATAAGCGCCGCGACTATTCCGTCGTCATCGACGGGAAGAACCCTATCGTCTCGCACCGCTGGCTCGGTTCCGACGTGGAGGGCAAGGATGTGATCATCGTCGACGATATGATAGCCTCGGGCGAATCCATGATCGACGTGGCCTGCAAGCTCAAGAGCATGGGCGCGAGACAGATTTTCATCTTCACCACGTTTGGCCTCTTTGTTGCCGGTCCGGGAAAATTCGACGAAGCCTATAAGTCCGGCATCTTCACGCGCATCTTTACCACCAATCTCACCTACCGCCCGGATGAGATCACGTCCCGCGAGTGGTACTGCGAGGTCAACATGGCTAAATATCTGGCCTATATCATCGACGCTATCAACGAGGAGTGCTCCTTAAGCGAGATGTTCGACCCCTATAAGAAGATTAAGCAGCTTTTGGCTGTCCACCGCGGGCGCGCGTAAAGGAGGGCGGGGAATGATAAAGACAGCGGTCCTCGTCTCCGGCGGGGGGACAAATTTACAGGCGCTTATCGACGCTTCCGCCGCCGGGGAAATGCCCCACGCCGCGCTCTCGCTAGTGGTCTCCTCGCGCGCGGACGCGTTCGCCCTTGAGCGGGCAAAGCGCGCCAGCATCCCGGCGGCGGTGGTGGCCCGGAAGGAGTATGCGTCGGCGGAGGAATATTCGGACGCGATGCTTGCTCTCCTCCGCGAAAACGGCATAGGGCTCATCGTGCTCGCGGGATTCCTCAGCATCCTCTCCCCGGCGTTCTGTAAGGCGTATGAGGGGAGAATCCTCAATATTCACCCCTCGCTCATCCCATCGTTCTGCGGGAGGGGGTTTTATGGGCTGCGCGTCCACGAGGCCGCGCTCGAGCGCGGCGTGAAGCTCACGGGCGCGACAGTGCACTTCGTCAACGAGATCCCCGACGGCGGAGAGATCCTCTTGCAGAAGGCGGTCGCGGTGCACGAGGGCGATACACCCGAGACGCTTCAGCGCCGCGTGATGGAGGAGGCCGAGTGGGTGCTCCTGCCGCAGGCCGCGGAACTGGCGGCCCGGCGGCTGGAGGAAGCCGGGACAACGGAAAGGAAGGTTTAACCATGGCAAACAAAAAGGATCTGGGCGCGCTGCTCCAGGCGAACACCTATCCCGGGCGCGGCGTGCTCATCGGCCGCAGCGAGGGCGGGGAGCATATGGCGATCGCCTATTTCATCATGGGACGCAGTGAAAACAGCTGCAACCGTGTGTTTGTAGAAGAGGGAGACGGTATCCGGACCCAGGCGTTCGACCCGGCGAAGCTCGTGGATCCGTCGCTGGTGATTTACGCGCCGGTGCGGGTGAAGGGCGGGGTGACAGTCGTCACCAATGGGGATCAGACCGACACTGTCTATGACGCGCTCGACGGCGGCTGCCCCTTTGACGCTTTCGAGCGGGCGCTCTGCACGCGGACGTTCGAGCCGGATCCGCCCATCTATACGCCGCGTGTGTCGGGTGTCGTGTGGGGGGGCGAATACGCGCTGAGCATCCTCAAGAGCCAGGACGGGGATCCGGCCGTGACGCTGCGGCAGTTTTTCCGCTATACGGCCGTGACGCCCGGCACGGGGCACCTCATCCACACCTATCAGTGCGACGGGAACCCGCCGCTTTCGTTCGCGGGCGAGCCGGTATGCGTAGCGGTGCGGGGGGATCTGGACACTTTCACCAAAGAGGTCTGGGAAAACCTGAACCCGGAAAAGCGGGTGTCGCTCTTTACGCGCTTCATCGATCTTCGCTCGGGGACATTCGAGACGCGCATCACCAACCGAAACGTTTAAGGGGGAGTAAATATGGCTCGTGAACTGGCGCTCAAATACGGCTGCAACCCGAACCAGACGCCTGCGCGCATCTTCATGCGGGAGGGAGAGCTTCCCCTCGAGGTGCTCGGTGGCCGGCCGGGGTACATTAACTTCCTGGACGCACTCAACAGCTGGCAGCTCGTCAAGGAGCTCCGGGAGGCGACCGGACTGCCCGCGGCGGCGTCGTTTAAGCACGTGAGCCCCGCGGGGGCGGCGGTCGGGCTGCCGCTTTCCGATACGCTCAGGCGCATCTATTTTGTAGACGACTGTGTCCTCTCGCCGCTCGCGAACGCCTATGCGCGCGCCCGCGGGGCGGATCGCATGTCCTCCTACGGCGACTGGGCCGCGCTTTCCGACGAATGCGACGAAGCCACCGCCCGCCTCCTCGCGCGCGAGGTGTCCGATGGGGTCATCGCCCCCGGCTATACGCCCGAGGCGCTGGAGATCCTCCGCGGCAAGCGCGGGGGGAAATACAACATCGTGAAGATTGACCCTGCCTACACGCCGAACCCTGTGGAGACGAAGGACGTTTACGGCATCACGTTCGAGCAGGGGCGCAACGAGCTGCGCATGAGTGAAGCGCTGCTCGAAAACGTTGTGACAAAGGAAAAGAATATCCCGGATGAGGCGAAGCGGGACCTCATCATCTCGCTCATCGCCCTCAAATATACGCAGTCCAACTCTGTCTGCTATGTGAAGGACGGGCAGGTCATCGGCGTGGGCGCGGGGCAGCAGTCGCGCGTACACTGCACGCGTCTCGCGGGCAACAAGGCGGATCAGTGGTACCTGCGGCAGCACGAGCGCGCGCTTTCGCTCCCGTTTAAGGCGGGCATCCGCCGGGCGGACCGCGACAACACCATCGACGTCTACCTCTCCGATGATTACGACGATGTCCTGCGCGACGGGATATGGCAGCAGTTCTTCACCTCCTGCCCCGCCCCGCTCACGCGCGAGGAGAAGCGCGCTTGGCTCGACACGATGCGCGGCGTGAGCCTCGGGAGCGACGCGTTCTTCCCCTTCGGCGACAACATCGAGCGCGCGCGGCGATCGGGCGTGCAGTACATCGCGCAGCCGGGCGGATCCATCCGGGACGACAACGTCATTGAGACCTGCGACCGGTACAGTATCGCCATGGCGTTCACCGGCATGCGCCTGTTCCACCACTGAGCAGATGCGGAAAGGAGACGGCTTATGAACGTTTTGATTGTGGGCGGCGGCGGGCGTGAGCACGCCATCGCGGCGGCGGTGGCGAAAAGCCCGCTGTGCCAGAAGCTCTTCTTCGCCCCGGGCAACGCGGGGACAGCGGCGCTCGGCGAGAACCTGCCGCTGAAGGCCACGGATATCGACGGGGTCGCGGCGGCGTGCCGGGAAAAGGGCGTGGACTATGTTATCGTCGCGCCGGACGATCCGCTCGTGCTCGGCATGGCCGACGCGCTCGAGGAAAAGGGCCTGCGTGTGTTCGGCCCGAACCGGAAGGCGGCTATGATCGAGGGGAGCAAGGTTTTCGCCAAAAACCTGATGAAGAAATACGGCATCCCCAGCGCGCGGTACGCCGTGTTCGACAACTGCACGAGCGCGTATGAATACATCCGCACATACACGAAGTTCCCGGCCGTTATCAAGGCGGACGGGCTCGCGCTTGGGAAGGGCGTTGTCATCGCGCAGACGCTCGGCGAGGCGCAGGACGGGCTGCGCTCCATCATGGAGGATAAAATTTTCGGCGCGAGCGGGAACCAGGTTGTCATTGAGGAGTTCCTCACCGGACCGGAGGTGAGTGTGCTGTGCTTTACGGACGGGAAGACCATTGTCCCGATGGTGTCCTCGATGGATCACAAGCGCGCCCGTGACGGCGACGAGGGCCCGAACACGGGCGGCATGGGCACGCTCGCGCCCAACCCATTCTACACGGCCGAGGTCGCACAGGAGTGCATGCGCACCATCTTCCTTCCCACTGTGGAGGCGATGAAGGAAGAGGGCCGCCCGTTTAAAGGGTGCCTCTACTTCGGCCTGATGCTCACGCCGGACGGCCCAAAGGTGATTGAGTATAACTGCCGCTTCGGGGACCCGGAGACACAGGTGGTGCTTTCACTCCTCGAGAGTGATCTGCTCGAAATCATGAGCGCCGTCACGGACGGGCGGCTCTCACAGGCGGATGTCCGTTTTTCCGGGGAAGCGGCGGCGTGCGTGGTGCTCGCGTCGGGCGGGTACCCGGGGAAGTACGAGACGGGGAAGGAGATTTCCGGCCTCGAGGGGTCATTCGAGGAGGGGGTCGCCGTCTACCATGCAGGGACTGCGCTGCGCGAGGGGAAGACTGTCACCAGCGGCGGACGTGTGCTCGGCGTGACGGCGCGGGCCGCTTCGCTGCAGAAGGCGGTCGAAAAAGCGTATGCGGCGGCGGATAAAATCCACTTCTCCGGCAAGCAGTGGCGCACGGACATCGGCCGCCGGGCGCTGAACGCGCTGCGGAAATAGAACCGGGTATCCGGCTATACAGAGAGAAGGCGCGTCCCTTCACAGCGGGGGGCGCGCTGTCTGTTTGAAGGGGCTTGACGGAAATATTTTAATGTGGTAATATAGTAGCACACTAAATTAAACGAGGGATCAGGACATGAAGCGATATGACCGCAGGACCCCGGCATCGACCCGGGATCTGCTGTTCGGCGAGTGCGAGGAGCTGCGCCGGGTACAGGCGCAGCTCTGTACGTTATACGAGGGGCGGGGGTACCGGGAGGTGATGACCCCGTCGCTCGAGTTTGAGGACGTGTTCGAGCACAGTCACGGCCAGGTGCCCATGGAGCGCACTGTCCGCGTGAGCGACGCGCAGAACCGGATGCTGTGCCTGCGGCCCGACTGCACCATCCCCATCGCGCGCCTTGTGGCGACAAAGCTGCGTCAGGCGCCGCATCCGCTGCGGCTCTACTACAACACCCAGGTTTATGCCACCCCCCGCGAGCATGCGGGCAAGGCGGCGGAGTTTTCCCAGGTGGGGGTGGAGCTCATCGGCGGGGACACGCGTGAGGGCGACTTTGAGATCCTGCGCCTGGCGCTGGAGAGTCTGCGCTGTGCGGGCGGGGAGTGCCGGCTGGAAATCTGCCACATCGGCTTTTTCCAGGCGCTTTTTGATGAGCTCGACGCGCCGGAGGATGTCAAGATGCGGGTGCGGGAGCTCATTGAGCAGAAGAGCTTCGTCACCCTCGGGGACCTGCTCGCGCAGTACGATCAGCCCGCGGCAAGGGCGCTCGCTGCCCTGCCCCGGCTCTTCGGGTGGGCGGATCTGTTTGAGAAGGCAAGGGAGTATGTCCATTCCGGCGCGGCGAAGGAGGCGCTCGACGAACTCGAGGCCCTCTACCGGCGTTTGCAGGAGGCGGGGGTTGCGGAGAACGTTGTCATCGATCTGGGGCTCTGCAACCAGCCGGATTACTACACAGGCGTCATTTTCCGGGGCTTCGCGGGCGGGGCGGGGGAGCCCGTCCTCTCCGGGGGGCGGTATGACCGGCTCATCGGCCGCTTCGGGCAGGAGACGCCCGCGGTCGGTTTCGGGGTGAACGCGTCGCTCCTGGCGGACAGCCGCGTCCGCGGCGGCGTGGCCGGCGGCGGAGGTGTCACCATCGCGCTGACGAAGGGGCGGCTCGAAAGGCACACTGTCGAACTGTTCGAGCGGCTGGGGTACGACTGCTCCGCCCTGCATGAGAAGGGGCGGCGGCTCATCCTGCCGCTGGGGGAGAGCGGAATCCGCGTCATCCTCGCGAAGGCAGCGGACGTATTGACGTATGTGGAGAAGGGTGTCGCGGATATCGGCGTCGTAGGGAAGGACACGATCATGGAAAACGGCGGCAGCTTCTATGAGGTGCTCGACCTCGGGTTCGGGAAGTGCCGCTTCGCGCTCGCGTGTAAGGAGGGGTACGACATCTATGCCGGGTATTCCGCGAAGGTGATCGCGAGCAAATACCCGAAGGTGGCGTTGGACTTCTTCGAAAACAAGGGGCTGGACGTGGACATCGTGAAAATCGAGGGATCGGTCGAGCTCGCACCGCTCGTGGGGCTTGCGGACGGGATTGTCGATATCGTCGAGACCGGCGGCACGCTCAAGGAGAACGGGCTGCGCGTGGTGGAGGAGATAGCGCCGGTGTCGGCGCGGATGATCGTCAACACGGTGTCGATGAAGATGAAGCGCCGGCGTGTGGGGGAAATCATAGAGAAGGTGGAGGGAACACTGTGCAGAGAGTAACGGCAAACGGGCGGGACGAAGAGGCCCTGTTCGCGGCGCTGCGGGCGCGCAGCGAGGAGACGGACCGCCGGGTGACGGCGGCTGTCAGCGAGATCATCGAGAATGTGAAGAAGAACGGGGACAGGGCCGTGCGGGAATATACAGAGCGGTTCGACGGGTTCTGCCCCGCCGCGTTCGAGGTTTCGCGCGAAGAAATCAACGACGTGCTCACGAAGGCCGACCCGGTGTACGTGCAGTCGCTCTTAAATGCACAGGAGCGCATCACGGCGTTCCACCGCCGCCAGAAGCGCGAGTCGTTCGCCGACTTCCAGGAGAACGGCGTCGTGCTCGGGCAGCGCGTGCGGGGGCTCTCGCGCGTGGGGCTCTATGTCCCGGGCGGGACAGCGGCGTACCCGTCGTCGGTCCTGATGAATGCCATCCCGGCGAAGATCGCGGGCGTGGGGGAGATTGTCATGGTCACCCCCCCGATGAAGGACGGCTCGGCTAACCCGAACATCCTCTTAGCCGCCGCCCTGTGCGGGGTGGACAGGGTCTTCCTCATGGGCGGGGCGCAGGCTGTCGCGGCGCTGTGTTACGGCACCGAGACCGTGCCGCGCGTGGACAAGATTGTCGGGCCGGGGAACATCTACGTCGCCACAGCGAAGAAGCTCCTGTATGGGCAGGTGGACATCGACATGATCGCCGGCCCGAGCGAAATCCTCGTCATGGCTGACGAGACAGCCAACCCCCGCTGGCTCGCCGCCGACCTCCTCTCGCAGGCGGAGCACGACGTTCTGGCGAGCGCTGTCCTGCTCACGACGAGTGAGAAGCTCGCGGACGAGACTGTCCTCGAGGTGGAGCGGCAGAAGGAGCTGCTTCCTCGGAAGGAAATCGTCGAGCAGTCGCTCCAAAACTGCTGTGCGGCGATCGTCTGCCAGACGAGGGCGCAGATGGTGGATTTGGCCAACCGCATCGCGCCCGAGCACCTGGAGGTGGCGTGTGAAAACCCGATGGAGTATGTCGGGAGGCTCGACAACGCGGGCAGCGTCTTTCTCGGGCAGTATGCCCCCGAACCCCTCGGCGATTACTACGCCGGGCCCAACCATGTCCTCCCCACGTCGGGGACAGCGCGCTTCTTCTCCCCCCTCTCGGTGGAGAGCTTCTATAAGCGCTCGAGCTTCATCTACTACACGCGCGAGGCCCTGCGCGAGGCGAAGGAAGACATTGTCCGCATCGCGCGCAGCGAGGGGCTCGACGCCCACGCGAACGCGGTGTCCGTGCGCTTTGAGGAGGGGGAGTAATGCGCCTGCCACAGAAGGTCCTCTCCCTCACGCCCTATGCGCCGGTAACGGAAATCTGCCGCATCCGGTGCGACGCGAACGAAAGCTGCTTCCCGCTCCCCTCCGCGCTCTGGGACACGGCGGTGAAACGGATGGAGGAGCAGGCGGAGGCGAACCGTTACCCGGATCCGTACGCGTCCGCCTGCTGCAAAGCGGCGGCCAAAAAGTACGGCATCCACCCGGAGCAGGTCGTGGCTGGGAACGGATCGGACGAGCTCATCTCCCTTATCGAAAACAGCTTCCTCGAGCCGGGCGGGTGCGTGGCGACGATTGAGCCCGACTTCTCGATGTACGGGTTTTACGCGGATCTGGCCGGGCTGCGGCATGTCCGGATTCCGAAGGGGGAGGATCTGCGCATCAACCCGGGCGCGGTGACAGCCGCGCTCGAGAGGGAGCAGGCCGATCTCCTGATTTTCTCGAACCCCTGCAACCCGACGTCCCTCGTCCTGCCCGCTGCGGAGGTGGAGCGCATTGTGCGCTCTACCCGAGCGCTTGTCGTGGTGGACGAGGCGTATATGGAATTTGCGGACGAGTCCGTCCTAGGGCTTGTCGGGGAGCTTGAAAACCTCATCGTCCTCAAGACGTGCTCGAAGGCGGCGGGGCTGGCGTCCGCGCGCGTGGGGTTCGCGGCGGGGCCGGAAGAGCTTATCCGGGTGCTGTACAGTGTCAAGTCGCCCTATAACGTCAATGCCTTTTCGCAGATCCTCGCGCAGACGGTGCTCGAGGCGCCCGGCTATGTTGAGGACTGCGCAAAAAAGCTGCGGGCATATACGGCGGGGCTATATGTGGGGATCTGCGCGCTCGCGGCGGACTTCCCGGAGAGTGTCGGGACAGTGTACCCCACGAGTACGAACTTTGTCTATTTCGAGGCGAAGGAGCCGGAGAAAATTCGCCGGGCGCTGCTCCGCAGAAGCATAGCGGTCCGCGCGATGCCGGGGCATGATGCCCCTATGGGACATCTGCGAGTTTCCACGGCGCGTCTGGAGGAGAATGAGGAGGTCCTCGCGGCGCTGCTGGATGCCTTAAAGGAGGGCGTATGATGAGGGAGGCAAAACAGAGCCGGACCACAAGGGAGACGGACATCACCGTCGCCCTCTCGCTTGACAGTGGCGGGAAGAGTGAGATTGACACGGGCATCGGTTTCTTCGACCATATGCTCACGGCGCTGGGCAGCCACGCGGGGATGGATCTGTCCGTTAAGGCGGCGGGGGATCTCCACGTCGACTGCCACCACACGGTGGAGGATGTGGGCATCGTGCTCGGGCGGGCGCTCTCGGCGGCGCTCGGGAACCGGGCGGGCATCGCGCGCTACGGCTTCTTCCTCCTGCCGATGGACGAGAGCTTAGCCATATGCGCGCTCGACTTCAGCGGGCGGCCGTATTTACACTTTGACTGCGCGTTTGACCACGCGATGATGGGCGGCATGGAGACGGCGATGGTGGAGGAGTTTTTCCGCGCGCTGGCGGTGAACGCCGGGATGACGCTGCACCTCCGCCTCGAATACGGCGCGAACGACCACCACCGGGCGGAAGCGCTGTTTAAGGCGTTCGCGCACGCGCTGCGCATGGCGGTGAAACGCACCGGAGAGGGCGGCGTGCTCAGCACGAAGGGAGTGCTCGAGACATGATAGCGGTGGTCGATTACGGCGCGGGCAATCTATACAGTGTGTGCAATTCGCTGCGGTACCTGGGGATCCCCCATGAGGTGACAGCGGATCCGGAAAGCCTCCGGGAGGCGGACGGCGTGATTCTGCCGGGCGTGGGGGCGTTTCCGGAGGCGATGGGGAAGCTGAGCGCGGCGGGCTGGATCGATCCGCTCCGGAGAGCGGCGAAGGAGAAGCCGCTCCTCGGCATCTGCCTCGGGATGCAGATGCTCTTCGAGGAGAGCGACGAGTTTGCCCTCACCCAAGGGCTCGGCCTCATCCCGGGGCGGGTGACAGCCATCCGGGCGCCGGGGCTCAAGATCCCGCATATGGGGTGGAATCAGGTGGAGATCGTGCATCCCTGCACGCTGACGGCGGGGATGCAGGGGGACGAATACGTCTACTTCGTCCACTCGTTCGCGGCGGTGACAGAGGAACGGTACATCTCCTTACGCACATGGTATGCGCAGGAGATCCCCGCCCTCGTCATGGACGGCGGCTTTGTCTACGGCGCGCAGTTCCATCCGGAGAAGAGTTCGGCCGCGGGGCTGCGAATATTAAAAAATTTCGGGGAGTTGACAGGCGCATGATTCTCTTGCCGGCTATTGATATCAAGGACAAAACCTGCGTGCGCCTGCTCCGGGGGGATTACGCCACGGCCGCGAAGGTTGCGGATTCCCCGCTTGGGACAGCGCGCCGTTTTGAGAAGGCGGGGGCCAGGTGGCTCCACATGGTGGATCTGGACGGGGCGAAGAATCGCCGCCCGGTAAACGCGGACGTGTTCCGCGAGATCGCCGGGGGAACGGGTCTCTCCACCGAGCTCGGCGGCGGCATCCGCGACCGGGAGACGATTGAGTTCTATCTCGAGATGGGGATTTCCCGCGTCATTCTCGGGTCGGCGGCCTTACAGAACCCGGCGCTTGTCAAAGAGGCGGCACGTGCCTATGGGGAGCGCATCGCGGTGGGCATCGACGCTCTGGACGGGTTCGCCGCCGCCGACGGGTGGCTCGCGTCGTCGAAGGTGCATTACATCGATCTGGCGAAGGCTATGGAGGAGAGCGGCGTAAAAACGATTATCTATACCGACATCGGGCGCGACGGCACCCTAGGCGGGGCGAATCTCGAGGAGCTCGGGAAAATCGCGGAGGCTGTCTCGTGCAATATCATCGCCTCGGGCGGGGTGCGGGATCTGCGGGACATCACCGCGCTGCGGGAGCTGGGGCTTTACGGCGCCATCTGCGGTAAGAGCCTCTATCAGGGGACACTCGATCTGCGTGAGGCGCTCGCGGAGGCCGAGACATGAAAGAGGGAGACAGTATGCTGGCAAAACGGATCATTCCCTGCCTGGACGTGCGGGACGGGAAGGTCGTCAAGGGGGTCAACTTCGTGGGCATTCGCGAGGTGGGCGATCCGGTCGAGTGCGCGATTGAGTACGACCGCCAGGGCGCGGACGAGATCACGTTCCTCGATATCACCGCCACCCACGAGGGCCGCGGCACGATGCTCGACGTCGTGCAGCGGACAGCGGAGAACGTCTTCGTCCCGCTCACGGTGGGCGGGGGCATCCGCTCGGTAGAGGATTTCCGGGCGCTCCTGCGGGCTGGGGCGGATAAGGTGAGTGTCAACTCGGCGGCGGTGCGGCGGCCGGAGCTCATCCGGGAGGCGGCCGACCTGTTCGGCAGCCAGTGCGTCGTGGTTGCGGTGGACGCCAAGCGTGTAGACGGCGCGTTCCATGTCGTCGTCAACGGCGGGCGCATCGACACAGGTGTCGACGCGCTCGAGTGGGTGCGCCGGGTACGGGATCTGGGCGCGGGGGAAATCCTCCTCACGTCCATGGATACCGACGGTGTCCGCGGCGGGTTCGATCTGGAGCTGACCGGGCGCGTGTGCGATCTGGTGGATATCCCGGTCATCGCGTCGGGCGGCTGCGGGACACTCGAGCATTTTTCCGAGGTCTTCGAGCGCACTGGGGCCGACGCCGCGCTCGCCGCGTCGCTGTTCCACTTTCGGGAGCTGACGGTCCGGCAGGTCAAGGAGCACCTGGTCGGGCGGGGTATCCCAGCGAGACTGTAAAGGAGGCGTCCGGAATGGATGTGGACAATCTGGAGCGGTATTTTAGGAAAGGGGATCTCATCCCCTGCATCGTGCAGGAGGCGGGCACGGGGGAAGTGCTCATGCTCGCCTACATGAACCGGGAGAGCTTGCAGAAGACGCTCGAAACCGGCATGACGTGGTTCTATTCGCGGTCGCGCCGGGAGCTCTGGAACAAGGGCGCGACAAGCGGGCATGTGCAGAAGGTGCTCTCGCTCCGGGCGGACTGCGACGAGGACACGCTCCTCGCCGTGGTGGAGCAGACAGGCCCCGCCTGCCATACAGGCAGCCACAGCTGCTTTTTTAACACGATCCGATAGGAGGAAATGAGATGCAGGACGTACTGCGCGGGCTGTATGACGTAGTGCTCGAGCGCAAGGCGCATCCGCAGGAGGGGTCGTACACCTGCTACCTGTTCGAGCAGGGGGCGGACAAGATCCTTAAAAAGTGCGGCGAGGAGTGCGCGGAGGTCATCATCGCGGCCAAGAACGGGAAGAACGACGAGACGGCAGGGGAAATCTGCGATCTGCTCTATCATCTGCTGGTGCTCATGGCCGAAGAGGATCTGCCGCTCGAGCAGATCGAGGCGGTTCTCGAGGCGCGGCGGCAGAAGATCGGCAACCTTAAACAGTTCCACCAGAGCGACCATGAGAGCTGACGCGTTCACCCCGGCGGACGCGGCGGCGGTGTCCGCCCTTATCGCGCGGGCACTGCGGGAGTCGAATGCGGCGGACTATCCGCCCGAGGAGATAGAGCGGCTCGTTCTCCTGCACACGCCGGAGCGCGTGCGGGAGATGTTCGCTGAGGGGCCGGGACTCGTGATCCGGGAGGACGGCGGCGTCACCGGCGCGGCGAGGCTGACCCCATCGCGGGAGAAGCCGGGCGAGTGGTGGCTGCGGACGGTGTTCGTCTATCCGGAAAGGCAGGGGTGCGGTATCGGGCGTGCGCTCGTGGAGAGGCTGGAGGCGTCCGCCAGAGAGAAGGGGGCGAAAACCCTGCGGCTGGGAGCGTCGAAAACGGCGCACGGGTTCTACCGGCGCCTCGGGTACCGGGATATGGGCCCAGAATGTGATGCGGACGGGCTGTTCCCGATGGAGAAAGTACTGGCATAAACCGGAATAGTGTGGCGTGATAAAAGCGCAGAAGATCTTGACAATGCAAGACGCACATTCAAAAGAACTCCCGGGGAGGCGGCGCCTCTCCGGGAGTTCTTTTTTCAGGCAAAACTGCCCCAGTTCAGCCTGTCGAGCCTTTTGCACATAGAATCAC
>CATJVQ010000034.1 GCA_949743955.1 uncultured Oscillospiraceae bacterium
TCCTCCTCGATGCGCGCCGCGATGTGCGGATGCGTGATGGCGTTTAAACGCCGCAGCTTCTGCCGGTCGTGGAACACGACATCCGCCAGCTTCTTGCGGAGAAGCTCTGCTACCGACCGAAGAACGCTTACGAGACGCTCAGCGACGCGCAGCTCGAAGAGGCGCAGACGTACGCGGAGAGCTATAAGCGTTTTCTCGACGCTTCGAAGACCGAGCGCGAGGCGGTGAAGAGCGCGGTGAAGATGCTCGAGAAGGCCGGCTTCGTCCCGTTCGAGCCGGGGAAGAAGTACGCGGCGGGGGATAAGGTGTATTTCAATAACCACGGCAAGTCCCTGTGCGCGGCGACCATCGGGAAGAAGCCGGTGGAGGAGGGCGTCCACATCGCGGCGGCGCATATCGACTCCCCCCGCCTCGACCTCAAGCCCCGCCCGCTGTATGAGAAGGACGATCTCGGCTACTTCAAAACCCAGTATTACGGCGGTGTCCGCAAGTATCAGTGGGCGGCCATCCCGCTCGCGCTACACGGGGTTGTCGTGCTTAAGGACGGGCGCGTCATCGACGTCATCGTCGGCGAGGATAAGGCAGAGCCCGTGCTGTGCGTGACAGATCTGCTGCCGCACCTCTCCGCCGAGCAGAATAAGCGCACGCTTGCGGAGGGCATCAAGGGGGAGGAGCTCAATCTCCTCATCGGCAGCCGCCCGTTTAAGGACGATAAGGCGTCCGAAAAGGTAAAGCTCGCGCTGCTTGAACTGCTGTTTAATAAATATGGCATCGTGGAGGAGGATTTCCTTTCCGCGGAGCTGTGCGCCGTGCCGAGCCAGCACGCGCGCGATGTCGGCCTCGACGGCAGCATGATAGGCTCCTACGGGCATGACGATCGCGTCTGCTCCTACCCGGCCCTGACGGCAGGCATCTGCACCCCCGCCCCGGAGACGACGTGGGTCGTGGCGCTCGCGGATAAGGAGGAAATCGGCAGCGAGGGGAACACGGGCCTCCAGTCGACATTCCTCGAGTACTTCATTAAGGATCTTGCCGAGGGGCAGGGCGGCTGCGGACGGCGGGCCATCGTCAACTCGCAGTGCCTGTCGGCGGACGTGAACGCGGCATACGATCCGTCGTTCCCGGATCCGTTTGAGAAGGGGAACTCGAGTATCCTCGGCAAAGGCCCGGCGCTCACGAAATATACGGGTTCGCGCGGCAAGGGCGGCTCAAACGATGCGAGCGCGGAGTTTCTCGCGAAGGTGCGTGCGGTGCTCGACGAGGCGGGTGTCGCGTGGCAGTCCGGCTGCCTGGGCAAGGTCGACGCCGGCGGCGGCGGGACTGTGGCCGCGTACGTGGCGAATCTGGGCGTGGACGTGGTGGACATCGGCGTGCCGGTGCTCTCGATGCACGCGCCGTTTGAGGTCGTCAGCAAAAACGACGTTTACTGCATGCACAAGTGCTTCGAGGCGTTTTTCCGGAAGTAAGACGTGCCGGTGAAACCGGTTCGGGGATGAAAACGCTTATATGAACCTGATCGGTGTGGTATACGATAGGGGCAATTTGTTTACGTTAAAAAGACATCCCGGGGAGCGGCCGCTCCCCGGGATGTCTTTTTAGGCTTATCTGCTCCTGCCATGTCCGCCAGACCATTTGCAAACAGGTTAAAATCAAATATAGATGAGCATGTACATTCACAGCACCATCCCCTGCATGGCTGCGATGAAGTCGACATCCGCCCGGAGCCGCTCATATTCACTCGGCGGCGCAGGCGGGATGGCGGCCCTGTCCGCGTCAAGCTCTGCCTTTGTACGCGGCTGCACAGCCTGTCCATCCCATTTATAAAGTGGGATACCGTCCATATCATAGAGCGGCGGGTTTTCTTCGCCGCCGGGGAAAAGGCGGAACTGATAGCCGCCCTGCGCGTTGATGCAAACGGCATCCGATGTGTCCTTATCCGGGAACAGTCCGTCACTCCAGCCGCCTGTGATGCGGCTCTGGATGTCAACAGAGATATAGTGCCGGTTACAGCCTTCAAAAACTCCCATTTATTTCTTCTCCTTTTAAACTTTTTCTTTGGGCATGGGGCGCTTTCTTATGGATTTGCATCGAGAATAACTTGCCCGATTGTTGTTAGCTGCCCGTCGGTAAGTCCATGATTTGCTTTTGTAGCCCGAAGCATGACACCAATTTCTTTGGTTTGAATGACTTCAAATGTAAATCCTGCCTGCTCCGTTCTATTTATAGCAGCTACTCTTAATTTATCAGGATTTACAATTCGTGGAATCCCCCTCATACTGACAGGCAGCGGAATCCAGAAATCAATATAATTTGCAGAATACTCGGATGCTCTCAGCCTAATATATTGGCCCATTGACAATTGACATTTCTGGCACTTGAGCAGCTCGAGCGTCTTATTCGGCGGCGGGTCGTTAAGCACCCACATGTCCCCTTCTTTGCGTGCCAGAGTTTGGCGGGGGCCAATTTCCAATTTGGCTGCGATTACATTTTTATGGTTTGTTTCGTTCTGATTGTAAATTTGAAAATAATTAACTACCCCATTGTTTGCCAAAACAAATCCATTTTTTTCGAATCTTCTTTCATAGCCTGAAGAATTGTTTATTGTAAATGTAGTCGTGTATATATCATTATCGATCAGTGCAGAATACGTTACAACCGTTCCATCTTTTAGCTTGGTTTCAAGCTTTTGGTGAATAGCGGAGGTTGTTTCCAACACAAGCCCACTACTGTTCAATAAAATTTTATGGCTGGT
The DNA here is from genome assembly GCA_949743955.1 of uncultured Oscillospiraceae bacterium. GTDB lineage: Bacteria > Bacillota > Clostridia > Oscillospirales > Ruminococcaceae > Harryflintia. The sequence goes on from CATJVQ010000034.1 coordinate 2,753, forward strand.
TCCCGGGTCTCCTCCTACATACCACCTGTCGATAGAATAAACTGCTCCGGCATACTCAGTCTGCCCCCTTTGATTGACAGGGTCCGCAAAATACCAGTTATCCAAGAGGTTCGGGTTGCTCGCCGGGACGGTATCTTCCCACCCGGCGTCAAAATCGACATCGGACACTTTTGTCAGCACCTGACCGGCTGTCCCGCCTGTGGGCAGACTGATTCCACTCCCGGTGATACGCTCTCCATCCGCCCGATGCGCCGTATATCCGCTTTGCAGGACATCCGCTGTCACGGTGTCGCCGGTGAGATCGACGAGTGCCGTTCCATTGTAGATCACTTTATTAACACCCATTCTATCACCCCGCAATCGTCACAGTGAGGCCGCCTGCGCTGTTTTCGCTCTCCGCATAGGGGATGGGTAGCACCGTTACCTGAGAGAGGCAGTTGTACCCCTCGTCGGGCAGGATGGCCTGTTCGGCCGCGGAAGGTGTTACCGTCTTCGCCTGCGGCTTCGAATCTTCCGATCCGGACATTGCGCCCTCTACGCCCAGAATAGTGACGCCCTCCCTGACATTGCCGGGGACGAGCTTTGCCTGTTCCGCAGTGTCGATGACGACTTTGCCGCCGCCATCATGATACCCCTGCGGAATGATGACAGCCTGCTCCTTTCCTGAGATAACCTTTTCCACGGCGCCGTTATTGGGCATCATACCGGTCAGTACGGCGCCGCGGGCATAAGCGGTTTTCCCCTCCAGAATCTCCGCGACGGAGGCGGTAGCGCCGGACGAATCGACATCAAAGGGGCACGTTCCTGTGATGGGGACACCACTTTTGTCATGAGCAGTGACACCGGAGAGAAGTCCTCCGGCGGTGACGGTGTCGGCGGAGAGATCGATGAGCGTTTTCCCTCCGTAAATCACTTTATTGATATTCTTTGCAGTCATAAAGAACCTCCTGGATGATAAATGATAGGGTTAATCGGTGACTTCAAGTAAACTGGAATTCGAGTAGTTGTTGCTAGGAGTATCGGCTGAAGTGATGATAAATTTACGTCCGGATAATAAAACTTCATACTGAATTTCACTGGCAGATTGAAGCGGCTGAGGTAATCCAAAATTTTTGATACGATAGTAAGCATTTGATAATTTCCACATACCATGCAAAATAGGAATTAGTGGGTATTTCCCCGGGTTATTTATGTGAGTGGAGTGCCCCCAGATACGTCGTCAGCGTATCGTCAAATTCATTCAACATGGAGATATGATAATCCGCATTATCCTTTGCGCCTGCCTGAATATCCCGGATTCTCTCAGCAAAGTCTAACGCCTTTTTCAAACTGGTACTGCCATTTTTTCCCGAATGGCATCTGCGATCTCTTTAAGAGAAGTTTCTTGTGTGCTCAATAACTCGCCTCCCAGGTGGTGGATTAGCCGATTGAATAGCAGCGTTGACTTGAGTAAGGGTAGCAGCGCCAATGTCATCCGCAGTGAGATTGCCGACTTTGCCGCTGACCTCCTTGACGGCGTGTATAATTTCCGATGGGGTAGGGGCAGCTGTAATGGACATAATACTCGCCTCATTGGATTAAAAAGATAACGCGCGTTACCAGGCACTGCAAATCGGATCTGGCCCGGACGCCACGGCCGGTCTTCACTCTGTTCATACAGCCGATCCGTACTTGTCCGCCAACGCACGAAGATCCCTTAACAGGGCATCATAGCGTCGCTGAAGCTCCGGAGTATGCGTTTCTGGAACTGTTACGGCTGTTCCGGAACTGAGATCGGGTTTCTTCCATCCGTTTAACCCTCCGGCCTTGATGATATGGGGGTAATCCTTGTAAGCATAGTTCACATCACACTTCCCGGCAACGCCCGGGACACCGCCAACTCCGGCTACATCATACTGCCACATGCCGCAGGAGCCGGCATACCCGGCGTTCTCTGCGCCCCAGCGCGCTACCCACGCGTCGTATGCACCCATGACGTCCGGGGCGTATGCGTACAGCCGCGAGATGGCGCTCCCGGACATATACAGCAGGGCGTAATACCCGGCATTCTGCACCCCGTCCATGAACGCCCGGATAATGCTGATCTGTGTGTTGAGCGACAGGGAAAGCTGATCCTTCTCCTCGAAGTCGAACGCTACCGGGTATTCTGGCTTAAACTCCTGAATCACGCGCAGAAACCATCGGGATTCTCTCCGCGCGTCCTCCGGAGACATGGCGTAGGAGTAGTGGTAGAACCCGAAGGGGATGCCGTTTTCAGAGCATCCGGCGACGTTGGCCTTAAGCTGCCGGTCGATCTGCCGGTCGTTGTCCCAGCCGAAGCCGGAACGGATCATAGCGAACTCCACGCCGGACGCCTTCACGCGCTTCCAGTCGACGGCGCCGTTGTGATGAGAGACGTCGATTCCTCTATACCGCATTTACGCAGCCTCCTTCCCGATGATCAGGCGCTTAGCCATGGCAATCGTGCCGGACGCGGTGGACGAAACGACCAGCGCATTCAGTACGCACAGTACGCCGGTGTCGGGGGAGAGGCCTCCGGTAAAGACGAGGGAGAGCAGCAGGATCACAAACGCTGTACAGTAGGCGATGACCTGTGTCGGGATTCTATCGCCCCTGTTCAGAAACATGTCGAGGAAGGCTGTAACGAGCCCGGTCGCCGCGGCCGCACCGGCCAGCGTACCGAGCATCTCCCAGGTGAAAAAAGTATTAAACAGTTCGTTCATATGAGTCCTCCTTGTAATTAAAATGAAAAAGCTGTCCTGCCGTAATGGGCAGAACAGCTCAGATATGTATGCCAGCGTTTACAAATTGTCGTCGTGCGCGGCCTCGTTCAGATGCTTCTCGAGTTTGTCCAGCGCCGTGGTAACGGGGCCGTTGCATCCCTGCTCCTTGAGCCCTCTGAGGCAGGCCATGACGCCGTAGCAGATGAGTGTCTGCTCCTGGAGGATTGCATCCATCTCCCGGCTCTGGTGTTTGTCCCGTTCAACGAATTTCACACACCATACGACTACGCCGAAAAGGCTGCCGAGAGCGGCCAGCAGCGCTGAAGCCGTAATGATGGTGTTTGCCGTAATAGTCAGCTCCATGCTTTATTCCCCTTTCTCATCGGTTTCTCCCATGATTCTATCCGCGTCCTCCCGGCTCAGACGTCCGGCGCCGACCAGGGCTTCGATTCTGGATTTGTCCCAGAGCCGCGGATAGTACAGTTTCGCCATTTCATAGACAGACTTCGTTTTGATTCACCCCTTTCTTTTGCGATAATCATAATATCGTGACGGTACGCCCGCCGAAATCGTTCGGGGTTTCCTCGTAAGGGACTGAGGTCACCGTCACCTGGGATAAACAATCGTATTCATCATCCGGCAGGACGACCTGCTCCGCGGCGGAGGGCCGGACCGTTTTGGCCTGTGGATTCATCGTTCCCGAGCCTGCGGCGGCGAAGACCAGTATCCCGTCGAACGCCTGCGGGGCGGAGACGGTTAGCGTATGTGTGGAGGCGTTCATCGACATGTCGCACAGCACGGACATATACCCGGCATCCGCCGCCTTCCATACGCCGGACGGGTACTGCGAAGATGCCATGCTGAA
>CATJVQ010000035.1 GCA_949743955.1 uncultured Oscillospiraceae bacterium
ATCCTGGAAGAAGTCCTCAACTTCCTTGATGTCATCGGTCATGACGCGGAGGTTCTCGAAGTCGGTGCCGTAGTTGCCCTTGAAGAGCAGGTCAACGTAATCGTTGCAGACGATGCGGGTCTCTTCGTCGATCACTTCGCCGAAGTTGAAGATGCTGCCGTCGGTGTGATCGTCGATGTGCGTGGACTTCTTGATGATGTAGCGCTCGTCCGGCTCGACATCGCGGTAATCGGAGTAAGCGACTTCGCCCTCAATGAAGAAGACAAGGTTTGCATCGTGGAGATCGAATTCGACTTTGTAATCGTCGAGCTCAAAGTCGCGCACACCGGCTGCGGCTTTGATGGTGACATCGTAAACATCAAGGTTGTTTGCCTTGTCGCGGCGTACACGCTTACGGGTGACGGTCACGCCGCCGGAAGCCACGTCAACGCGGAAGTCTTCGTCATACTCAACCGCCAGGCGGATCACAACTTCCTTGGTGTCATCCTCACCGTAGGTGTAGAGCTTCCACTCGTTGCCGGCGTTGTCAAACAGCTCGAAGGAATCCTTATTCGCGATGGTGTATTCCCCGTTGCCGACCGCGTTAAAAAGAACGGCCAAAGCATCGACAATATCATCCGGATCGGTCAGGACCGCGACGAGGGCCTCGCCTTTTTCAAGGGTATCAATGGCGAGGGCAGCCGTGTAAGCGGCCTTGCCCGCGATGCTCGAAACACCGGGAGCTGCAGTCGCATTCTCTTCAGCTTCCTCTGCCAGTTTGTCCGTGGTTTTATTGGATTTAAGCGCCGTGTTGAGCTCGCTAACGAGAGACGAATTTCCCTTCACTGCACTGTCTCTGACAACCGCCTTGCGGAAGGTATCGAAAGCGGAGAGAGCTTTGTTCGCATTGCGGGCAACATTCGCCGCGGAGGTTTTCTCCAGAGCCTTATACGCATCCTGATAAGCGGTCAGGGCGTCATAGGTCGCCTTGTCGAGAACGTCTACAAGCTTCTCGGAGCTTTTGAACTCACCGTCGGGTTCATACGCATAGATCTGGAAATCATAGTCCTTGGAGTTGTCAGTCTTCTTCAGCGTAGCCGCAGAAGCCATGGACGCCATGCCCAGAACCATGGAACCGGCGAGAACACTGGCCAGTACCTTTTTCATAGTGACATTTCTCCTCTTTTGTATTTTTAAGCGTGTCTGAACGTTTTGCAGTTTAGAGATATCTCAAAATTATCTCTGCATCCAGTATCAGCACACTTTTTCAGTCGGGAAGCTCTCCACGTTGTTTTCATCCTCGACTGTGCTTTCATTATAAAATAAATTACAAAATGGTTAAACAAAAATTACGGAACTATCTTTTTATATTTCTTTTTTAAATAATGAATGAATTATAAATACGAACTCAAAGCAGTATATTTATGAATAAACTGTATCTAAATAAGACGTTAAATATGAACCAAAGGGAGGGGGATTCCTGAAAAACAAAACTCTTGCCCGAATAAACAATACCAAATCGTTTAATAATCATAAATCAGTTACTCTCCGGGGAATTCTTTCAAAAGCTGAAGTCTCTCCAGCATAACCCACAGCGGATGTGGTATAATAAGGATGAAAAACTTAATGAGGATCTCTTGATCTCACCAAAAGGCAGACCCCCGGAGAGCGGCTACTCTCCGGGGGTCATTTTAAGGCTTGCTGTCCATTGCCGTGGCGGTCAAGCCATTTGCTCACGCAGAAGGCAGCTACGTTCGCTGCGACCGTCACTAAAAAGCTTAAAAGGATCTCCATGATCCTCCCTCCTTCCTGTTGCCAGTATAGGGAGGACAGCGCCCTGATTATTCTAGGTTTCGACTATCTTCGCAATATCCATGAAAATGGGGTGCGCAGGGCGTGTCCCCTCTTGCAAAATGAAGGGAATTGTATTAGAATAAACTGGTATAGGAATAGGGACAATGAGGGGCGAAACGTCCCGTTCTGAAAAAAGAAAGGATGATCTGCAATGACTTCACTCAACAAAAAGTCTGTGGAGGATCTCGACGTCGCCGGTAAGCGCGTACTCGTGCGCGTAGACTTCAACGTGCCGCTTAAGGATGGCGTCATCACCAACGACAAGCGTATCGTCGCGGCGCTGCCCACCATTAAATATCTTGTCGAGCATAAGGCGCGCGTCATCCTCTGCTCGCATCTGGGCCGCCCGAAGGAGGGCTGGGAGCCCGAGTTTTCTCTCGCTCCGGCGGCGAAGCGTCTGGGTGAACTGCTCGGCAAGGATGTCGCCATGGCGAAGGACGTCATCGGCGAGGATGCGAAGGCTAAAGCCGCCGCTCTTCAGGATGGCGACGTGATGCTCCTCGAGAATGTCCGCTATCACAAGGAGGAGAAAAAGAACGATCCCGCTTTCGCCAAGGAACTCGCCTCCCTCGCGGAAGTCTATGTCAACGACGCGTTCGGCTCCGCGCACCGCGCGCACGCCTCCACGGCCGGTGTCGCCGACTATCTGCCCGCGGCCTGCGGCTACCTGATGCAGAAGGAAATCAACTTCATGGGCGGCGCGCTCGAGAACCCGAAGCGTCCGTTCGTGGCTATTCTCGGCGGCGCAAAGGTTTCCGACAAGATCGGCGTCATTGAGAACCTCATCGGCAAGGTTGACACGCTCATCATCGGCGGCGGCATGGCGTACACGTTCTTCAAGGCGAAGGGGTACTCCATCGGTACCTCTATCTGTGAGGACGATAAAGTTGACCTGGCCAAGGAAATGCTTAAGAAGGCGGAAGAAAAGGGCATCAAGCTCCTGCTGCCGGTCGACAATAAGATCGGTGACGCGTTCAAAGAGGACTGCCAGATGCAGGTTGTCGACTCCAGCAAGATCCCCGACGGCTGGATGGGCATGGACATCGGCCCGAAGACCATCGCGCTCTTCTCCGACGCGATTAAGGGCGCAGGGACAGTTGTCTGGAACGGCCCGATGGGTGTCTTCGAGTTCGAGCAGTTCGCTGAGGGCACGCTGGAAATCGCCAAGGCGGTTGCGGCGAGCGGATCTGTGTCGGTCATCGGCGGCGGTGACTCGGTCGCGGCTGTGACCAAGCTCGGCTTTGCCGACAAGATGAGCCACATCTCCACCGGCGGCGGCGCGTCCCTTGAGTTCCTCGAGGGCAAGGAGCTGCCCGGCATCGCGTGCCTCAACAATAAGTAAGCAGCTTATCCGGGCGGAAACTGTTTTCGTCCGGCACCCCGGCCGGACGCGGGAAGCCCCGCGTCCGGTTCATTCATCATGAGGAAAGGAAGCGCTGAATATGAACAAAGCAAAACGCCGCGCCGTCATCGCGGGAAACTGGAAGATGAACAAAACCCGCCCGGAGGCGAAGGCCCTGATTGAGGAGATCATCCCGCTTGTGAAGGATGCCGACTGCGGTGTCGTGGTCTGCGTGCCGTATACGAATCTGGAGACCGCGCTCGAGGCCGTTAAGGGGACAAACATCGGCGTCGGGGCGGAGAACTGCCACTGGGAGAAGTCTGGCGCGTTCACCGCTGAGATTTCCGCCGGCATGCTCGCCGAGATGGGCGTCGAATATGTCATCATCGGCCACAGCGAGCGCCGCCAGTACTTCGCGGAGAGCGATGTCACCGTCAACCGCCGCGTGCGCGCCGCGCTCGACGAGGGGCTTAAAGTGATCCTCTGCGTGGGCGAGACACTTGAGCAGCGCGAGCACGGCATCACCGAGCGTGTCTGCGCTATCCAGACCAAGGCGGCGCTTGAGGGCGTTACGGCGAAGGAGCTCGCGAGCATCATCATTGCTTACGAGCCGGTCTGGGCCATCGGCACCGGCAAGACGGCCACGAGCGAGCAGGCCAACGAGGTCAACCACTACATCCGCACCGTCATCGCGGATCTGTACGGCGAAGAGGCGGCGGAGGGCACGACCATCCAGTACGGCGGCTCGATGAACGCGAAGAACGCGGAAGAACTGCTCGATCAGGTGGATGTCGACGGCGGCCTTATCGGCGGCGCGTCCCTGAAAGCGCCGGACTTCGCGGCGATCGTCAAGGCTGCAAGCCGGACATAAAAATTTTCAAATTTTATGTCCACGAAAAGTTATTTTGACTTCGAAGAAGTCAATTTTGCCCGCTTTGCGGCCAAAAACATAACTTTTCCTGCGGGGATAAAGTTTGCGCATAAATGGATTCAACTTTTATCCCTGCATGGGGCAGTGTCTGCAAAAATAATTTTTAATCTTCCATTTGAAAAAGGAATGGTTACTGTATCATGAAAAAACCACTGGCACTGATTATTCTTGACGGCTTCGGCTACAACCGCGACAATTACGGCAACGCCATCTCGGCGGCGAAGAAATCGACCGTTGACCGCATGCTCTGGGAATGCCCGCACACGTTCATCGGCGCGTCCGGCATGGACGTCGGCCTGCCTGACGGGCAGATGGGCAACAGTGAAGTCGGGCACACAAACATCGGCGCAGGACGCATTGTGTACCAGGAGCTCACGCGCATCACAAAGGAGATCGACGAGGGATCCTTCTTCCAGAACGAGGCGCTGTGCGGCGCGATGGAGAACTGCAAAAAGACAGGCGGCGCTCTCCACCTGATGGGCCTCCTCTCGGACGGCGGCGTCCACAGCCACAACACGCATCTTTACGGGCTTGTCGAGATGGCCAAGCGCTTCGGCCTCCAGAAGGTTTACATCCACTGCTTCCTCGACGGGCGCGATGTCCCCCCCTCCTCGGGCGCGGACTATGTGCGGCAGCTTGCGGATAAGCTCGATGAAATCGGTGTGGGGAAAATTGCCACCGTCATGGGCCGGTACTATGCCATGGATCGCGACAACCGCTGGGAGCGCGTGGAAAAGGCATACCGGGCGATTACAGCGGGCGAGGGCGAAGCGGTCGACTGCCCCGTCACGGCAGTGAAGAAGAGCTATGAGGGCGGCGTTACGGATGAGTTTGTCGTCCCGGTCGTGGTAAAGGGCATGGAGCCGATGAAGAACGGCGACTCGTGTGTGTTTTTCAACTTCCGTCCCGACCGCGCCCGCGAGATCACGCGCACCATCGTCGATCCGGAATTTACAGGCTTTGCCCGTCCGGCCGGGAATCTCGACGTCTATTATGTCTGCATGACGCAATATGACGCGACGATGCCGAACGTCCATGTGGCGTTTAAGCCGCAGTCGCTGGAGAACACGTTCGGGGCGTACATCGCCTCGAAGGGGATGCACCAGCTCCGCATCGCCGAGACGGAGAAATACGCGCACGTGACATTTTTCTTCAACGGCGGTGTCGAGAAGACATATGAGGGTGAGGACCGCGCGCTCATCGCCTCCCCGAAGGTGGCGACCTACGATCTTAAGCCCGAGATGAGCGCATACGAGGTGGCGGACGAGTGCGTCTCCCGCATCGAGAGCGGGAAGTACGACGTCATCATCCTCAACTTCGCCAACTGCGACATGGTGGGCCACACCGGCGTGTTCGACGCGGCGAAGGCGGCTGTCGAGGCGGTGGATACGTGCCTCGGGAAGGTACTGGACGCCATCCTCGCGCAGGGCGGCGCGGCGCTCGTCACGGCCGACCACGGCAACGCCGACAAGATGTATGAGGCGGACGGTTCCCCGTTCACCGCGCACACCACCAACCCGGTGCCGCTGTTCGTTGTGGGGTATCCGTGCGCGCTGCGGGAGGGCGGACGGCTCGCCGACCTCGCCCCGACCATGCTCCACATGCTCGGCCTTGAGCAGCCCGCGGAGATGTCCGGCAAATCTTTGATTCTCTAATGTTTAGAACCGAAATAAAAAGAGATACAGGCAGCGCCTGTATCTCTTTTTTGTTTTACCGTGCCCTCTCCATATGGAGCAGCCATTCCTTTTTTTCGATACCGCCCGCATAACCCGTCAGGCTCCCGTTTGTCCCGACGACACGGTGACAGGGGATGATCAGCGAGATGGGGTTATGTCCCACAGCGCCGCCCACCGCCTGCGCGGACATCCCGGGCAAGTTCATCTGCCCGGCGATGCGCTTCGCTATCTCACCGTATGTCATCATCTGCCCGAACGGGATGGCGAGCAGGATATCCCATACGGCCCTGCGGAAGGGCGTGGCCCGCAGGGACAGCGGCGGGATAAAACCCGGATCCCGGCCGCTGAAATAGATGTCCAGCCACCGCTCCGCCTCCTGAAAGACAGGCAGATCCCGCTCCTCATATGTTTCCGGCAGCGTACTGCCGAAATATTTCTGGCCGTCGAACCACAGGCCGGTGATTTTTCCGCCGCTGCCGGAGAGCGTGATCCCGCCCAGGGGAGAGAGGCAGTGGTGAATATACGTTATCATTCTATCGGTCACGGCTCCTGATTCATTTTCATCTCGTAGAGCTGTTCGCGGGTCATGAGGACCTGCCGGGGCTTCGAGCCCTCAAACGGCCCGACAATCCCCTTCTCCTCGAGCTGATCGACGATGCGCGCGGCACGGGCGTAGCCGAGCTTGAGCTTGCGCTGGAGGAGGGACGTGGAGGCCATCCCCATCTCGACGACGCATTCGATGGCGGCGGGGAGCATATCGTCCTCCTCCTCGAAGCCGCCGCCCTCGTCGTCGGTATCGCTGCCGCGCTTTTTCCCCTTCTCGGCCGCGGCCTGCCGCTCTATTTCCTCCATCACCTTATCGTCGTACTCGCTCTCGCCGCCGCGCTTGATGAACTCGACAACCGCCTCCACCTCCTGATCCGAGACAAAGCACCCCTGCACGCGCTGCGGCTTGGGCGCGCCGACAGGGTAAAACAGCATGTCCCCGCGGCCAAGGAGCTTTTCCGCCCCGCCGGAGTCGAGAATGGTGCGGCTGTCAACGGACGAGGAGACCGCGAACGCGATGCGCGAGGGGATATTCGCCTTGATGACGCCGGTGATCACGTCCACAGACGGGCGCTGTGTGGCGATGATGAGGTGCATCCCCGCGGCACGGGCCATCTGGGCCAGGCGGCAGATGGAGTCCTCCACGTCGCCGGGGGCGGCCATCATCAGGTCGGCGAGCTCGTCGATGATGATGACAACCTGCGGCATCGGGGCGAGCTCCGGGCGCGACTGGCACAGGCGGTTATACCCGGCGATGTCGCGCACCTGATTCTCCGCGAACTGCTGGTAACGCTTGAGCATCTCCGACACGCTCCACGCGAGCGCCCCGGCGGCCTTCTTCGGATCGGTGACGACCGGGACGAGCAGGTGCGGGATGCCGTTATAGATCCCCAGCTCCACCACCTTCGGATCGACCATCAAAAGCTTGACCTGATCGGGCGGGGACTTATAGAGCAGGCTGATGATGATGGAGTTGATGCACACGGATTTACCCGATCCGGTGGATCCGGCAATGAGCATATGGGGCATTTTGGCCGCGTCCGCGATCGTCACGCGGCCGGAGATGTCGCGGCCGAGGGCGATGGTGAGCGGGCTTTTGGCGCTGCGGAATTCGTCGGAATCGATGATTTCGCGGATCTGCACCATGTCGACGTTCTTGTTGGGCACCTCGATCCCGACCGCCGGCTTGTTCGGGATGGGCGCTTCGATGCGCACGCCGGCGGCGGCGAGGTTGAGGGCAATATCGTCGGCCAGAGAGGTGATCTTGCTGATCTTCACCCCTGCCGACGGCTGGAGCTCATACCGTGTCACAGCCGGGCCCTTGGCAATGTCGATGACACGTGTCTGCACGCCGAAGGACTGGAGGGTATCCACCAAGCGCTGGGCGTTGGCTTTGAGTTCCTCCGTGCTGTCCTCGCCCGCACGCCACTTCGGTTCGCTCAGGAGGCTGATGGGCGGATACGCATACGCCGCCTCGAACGGAGAGGGATGCCGCACCAGTCCGGCCGCCGGGACAGCGGGCACGGCAGGGGACGGCGCCCCAGCCGCCGGAGCGGCATGCGGCGCGGGGGGCGGTTCGCTCTCCTCCGCTTCCCGCACAGCGTCGTCAAGGCTGTCCTGGAGCTTCTGGCCGACATCATCGTCAAACACCGGATCCGGCGCTTCGGAGACGGGCTCGGGGGCGGGGCCGTCGTCAGGCGTGAGGGCGCGGCGAAGGATTTCGTCGATCACCTCGTCGGTCGTCTGCGGACGGGGCGGCGGGGGGGAATTGCGGAAATGCAGCGGCGCGGCCATCTCCGGCAGCGGCGGTTCAGGGACATCCTCCTCCAGAGGAATCTCATCGAACGGATTCGTCTCCTCCGTGTCGGGCGGTGTCTCAAGGGGGAGCCCGTCCGATGTGACCGGGCCGTTATACATATCCCGCAGAATCCCCGCGTTCGGGGAGAAATCGAACTCAAACTTCCCCGCCGGATGCGCCGCTGAAAAGAGCGCCTCTCTGGCGCTGTCGACAGAGGACTCTATCGACTTGCGCGCAAAGCTGCCCTGCGGTACGCTGTCGAACGGATCCGGTTCCTCGGCAGGCGGCGCCGGGGAGGCTTTCGGCCGTTCGAAGATCTTTGCCACATCCACTGTGTCCGCCTCCGGTTCCGCGCGCTTCTGGCGCTTCTTCCGCGGCGGCGGCGCTTCCTGATCGAGGGGAACGTCCACATTGAAGCGGCCGCTGCCGGGTTCGGGCGGCATTGTCTCCGGGGCGGAACGGGGGGACGGATCGTCCTGCGGCGCATAGGAGCGCGTGGGCGGCGTCCAGTCGGGGATCTCCTCCTCCCGGCGGGACTGGACCCGCTCGGCATAGGTGTTGCTGATGTGGCGGACGGGGCGCATCGCACTGTGATAGAGGCCGATGAGCGTCGCGCCGGAAAAAATCATAATAAAGACGAAAAGTAAAAGCACGGTGACAATTCTCGCCGGCAGATCCCCGCAGGCGATGAGCGGCAGCGCGATAACGGAGCTGAGTACACCGCCGCCGTTGAGCTCGTTCCCGGCCTCATACAATTCGACAATGCAGTCCCACAGCCCCTCCTCCTTGAGCGCGCCGTAGGAAAAGACCTGTACGGCGGCGGAAATCATCAGAATAAGGACAGCCGTCTGCCACACCTTGCCGCCGATGGTGCCTACAGGCTTGTCAAGCGTTGTCATAATCGCGACATAGATGAAAAGCGGGGCGATAAAAAATGCGCCCGGCCCGAGCAGACCGAACATTGCGCCGCGCAGGCCCTTCCACAGGCTGGCTCCCTCGATAAAGGACAGCGCTGCTAAAAACAGGCCCACCGCGAACAGGATAATGGCGTAAATCTGGCGTTTGGATCGCGCCTCCTCTGCCGCACGCCTAGACGGCGCCTTTCTGGTTGCCATGTTGGTTCCTCCATTTATGTAAATCTTTATGTAATACGCTCGGTACAAAGCCGAGCGGAAATAGCCTATCTGTAAAACCCATCTGACGACAAACTGCTTGACAGCAAACCGCCGTCGGGCAATATGCTGCCTGGGGAAAAGGTGAGATAATCCCGCGGATTGGTGGAGAGCACGCGCGAGACGGCGAATCCCTCGGGGGTGCGGTGCCCCGCGAGGAGCACGCCGCGGACAGTGCGCGTCTCGGGCGGCGGCGCCTCTTCAGGCTCCAGCAGCATGGGAAGCGGGGCGACGGAATGCAGAATCACGCTTCCTCCTCCCCCTCCTCAATCTGGCGGTACAGCTCGGCGATGACATCGCTGAGCCCGCCCAGCGAATCAATGAGCCCCTCCTCGACAGCCTTCTCCCCGTCGAGCACGGTGCCCATATCCATCGTCAGTTCCCCGGAGTTCATCATCAGTTCCCGGAAGCGATCCGGGGTGATGCGGGAATTTTCACACACAAAGCGCACGATGCGCTCCTGCATGCGGTCGAAATAGGAGAGTGTCTGCGGCACGCCGAGGACCAGCCCGTTCATGCGCACGGGGTGGACAGTCATCGTGGCGGAGGGTGCGATAAAGGACCGCTTCGCGCTCACGGCGAGCGGGACGCCAATGGAATGCCCCCCGCCGAGCACAAGCGAGACGGTGGGCTTTTTCATGCCGGAGATGAGCTCCGCGATGGCGAGCCCGGCCTCCACATCGCCGCCGACGGTGTTGAGGATGATGATGAGCCCCCTGATTTCGGGATCCTGCTCGATGGCGACAAGCTGCGGGATGACGTGCTCATATTTGGTGGTTTTGTTCTGCTGGGGGAGGATGTAGTGCCCCTCGATCTGCCCGACAATGGTCAGGCAGTGGATGGTATGCTTTCCCTTGGTCTCGGTCAGCGAACCGGTGCTTTCGATCTGTTCGCGCTGTTCCTTGGTGGGGGTTGCTTCCTCCTCATCGTTCTCCTGCGGGCGATCTTCTTCCGTTCTCATGCGCATGGCCTCCAAAGCGGTGAGTTTTCCGCTTTAGTTTGGCCCGCGCGGGAAGGATTTATCCGTTTTAATAGCCTTCCCCCGGGGAGAGGGACTCATCCTTCTCGATCCACGCGCCGGCGACGTCGATCGTGCGGTAGCTCTCCCGGCTGTCGCGCACGACAACGGTGCGGATGCCCGCGTTGATGATGAGGCGCCGGCACATCGAACAGGGGAGCGTGTCCGCCACGAGCTCGCCTGTCTCATAATGGAGGCACGCCAAGTACAGTGTCGCGCCGATCATCTGCTCGCGGGCGGCGTTGATGATGGCGTTGGCCTCGGCGTGGACGGAGCGGCACAATTCATACCGCTGCCCCTGCGGCACGCCCAGCGCCCGGCGCGTACAGGCGCCCAGGTCGCTGCAATTCGCTCGTCCGCGCGGCGCGCCAACATAGCCAGTGGAGAGGATAGCGTCGTTTTTCACGATGATCGCCCCGAAGTTCCGGCGCAGGCATGTCCCGCGCGAGGCGACTGTCTGGGCGATGTCCAGATAGTAGTTGGTTTTGTCTCTGCGCTGCATGTGTGCCATATGCGCTGTCCCCTTTCCCTGCGCTCCGTTATACGGGGCCCTCCTATTTATTTTATCCGAAAGAGGGGGACAATGCAATCGTTTTCGTATGGTTGGCGGGGAATTTGAATCATTTTATTCGGCGGAAATAAAAAGCGGGCAGCGGACTGTCCGTCCGCTGCCCGATCCGTTTTTACAATGTGCCCAGTTTGGAAAAAGAGCGGATGCTCATGCTGAGAAATTGTGCCGCATTTTCCGCTGTCAGTTTTTTTCTCAGAATCAAATCCAGAATCTGCGGAATTGAACCCTGCCAGTATCCGGTTCGGACAAAATCAAGCGCCTGATTATAGCCGACCGGATACGTATGCGGGACCGCCGTTTCCAGCGCCCGAACCGCAGGATGCAGACTCTGCGGCACCTTCTTTAAAATATCTTCCACATCATACAGTTCAATCGGCGGCAGCGTCCCCATCCGGTTCAGATAGGGGTGCAGGTTTTCCGGCTCGCACACAAACGCGATGAGATCCCATGCGGCCTGTGGATTCTCGCAGATGGAGGAGATGCACAGCGGCATTCCGCCCATAAAGGTGAAGGAATTGGCCGGGCCGGCCGGGAAAGCGGCCAGTCCATAGGTCTGCTGGCCGCCGGCCGAGCTGTCCAGCAGCCATGTGTAGACAGCCGGGTGTGCAATCATCATGGAGATCTGCCCTTTGACAAGCATGGAGGTAATATCCCTCGCCGACAGATCGAACATATTGGGCGGGCAGATTTTTTCCTCGAGCGCCAGACCGGTGTACCAGTGCAGGGCGTCTATAAATTCCGGCTCCTCTGTCGCGGGGAGGACACGGCCGTTATCAATCCGGAACATGCGGCCGCCGCGCTGGATAAGCCAGGGCATCATATCCTGAAGGGTCTGCGGCTCATGGCTGGTGGAATAAGCATAGGCGTAGAGCCCCTGCTCAGGATTGCTGAGCATTTTTCCCACTTCGACAAACGTATCGTGCGTAAGCGGGCGTTCCTCCGGATCGGGAATTCCCGCATTTTGAAAATGATCGCGCCGGTAAATCAGCAGGCGTGTCTCAGAAAAAAGCGGGTAACCGTAGAGCTTACCGTCATGCACATAGGCGTTCAGTCCGTACCGAGCACAGCGCGCCTTTATCCGCTCGAGCTTTTGCGGGGCAATGAACTCATCGAGCGGCCGGATGATCCCCATGCGCGCCAGAATGCCCACAGCGTCGTTGCTTACGGAGAAAATGTCCGGCATTGATTTGTCGACAAATTTGTTTACAATATTCTCAATCGCGTCGTACCAGTTGTTCCAGTGTACCAGTTCAATATTCCAGCCGCTGCGTGTCGTATATTCGTCGAAGGCCTTAAGGAGAAACAGATCGGTCAGCCCCTCCTCCATCGCTATCTGGAGCTTCTTCGCCGCGGAGGTTTTGACAGAGGGAGGGGTAAAGCCATCGTCATTCTCGAACCACTCCTTCTTCATGATCCGGCTGACAAACGTCCCCTTAGGGCGCACGCGCTCCACCATTCCGACTGTTTCCAATTCATCCAGCGCGCGGCGGATGGTAGGGCGGCTGATCCGAAGCTCTCTGCTCAATTCCAATTCATTTGGCATACGGGAGCCGAGAGGATATTCCCCGCTTTTTATCCGGTTGCTGATGATCAGGCGCACCTGACTGTGTAGAGGAATAGACAGCTCCCGGTTGATCAGATCTTCTCCCACAAAACCACCGCCCCTTTGACGCTGAACGTTCCCTGATTTCTACTGCCGCCGGTACAGTCCGGCAGCCTCCGCCGCTTTGTAAAGCGCCGCGCTGAACCATTTCGTGATAGGCCGGTATTGGGCGGGGTTCATAGCAGTGTGATATACGGCACAGCCGCCCCGCCGCCTCCCGGACGCCGGAAAACATCCCGCAGCCCACGCCCGCTAGGATAGCCGCTCCCAGAACGGCGCAGTCCGTTTGTTCCGGAACAGCCACCTTCCGCCCGCAGACATCAGCCAGAATCTGCATCCAGAGGCGCGAACGCGCAGCGCCGCCGCTGACAAAAAGCCTTTCCGGCAGGAGCCCCCATTCCCCCAGAAGGGCCACATTGCGGGCAATATCCGCCGATACCCCTTCCAGCGCAGCCCTCGCGATATCCGCCCGCCGTGTGGACAATGTCAGCCCCAGAAGTGTTCCTCTGGCGCCCGGATTCCAGTATGGGCATGCCGCCCCCTCAAAATAGGGCAGCAATGTCAGTCCGCCCGCTCCGGGCAGGGAGTACGCCTCGATATCGTTATCAATTTCCGCAAGCGGCGCGCCCCCATACAGCTCCGCGCGGACCCACTCCATCAGTTTGCCCGTGGCCAGCATGGCCCCTTCGAGCACCCACAGGCCCGGGACCGCCGCGCGATGGCAGACCATGCGGCGCAGCGGATCCAGAACCGGACGATCGCAGACAGCCAGCAGGTTCGCCGCTGTCCCGATGCCTGTCTCCACGTCGCCCGCAGAGACAGCACCTGCTCCAAGCGCCGCGCACTGCTGATCGCCGCCGCCGCTGACAAGAGCGACTTTCCCCATCCCCCAGCGGCGGCAGAGGGTTTCGTTCAGCGTCCCGACTACGGTTCCCGGCTCCACAAGCTCGGGCAGGCGCTCCTTTCCTAGGCCGCTGTAACGCATCAGCTCATCGCTCCACATGCCGCCGGAGAGATCGAAGAGCATGGTCTGGCAGGCATTGGAAACATCCAGAAAATGCCGGCCCGCTCCAAGCCGGCACAATACAAAGTCATGCACCAGCCCGAAACAAGCCGTCCTTCCAAAAATGTCCGGTTCTTTTTCCCGAAGCCACAGGATGAAAGCAAGTGTCCAAATCGTGCTGACCGGGACGCCGGTGATTTCGTAGACCCGGGCCGCGCCCACTTCCCTCTCCAAGCGGGCGCACTGTTCCCCGCTGCGCGAATCCATCCAGGTGATGGCGTTGCGCAGCGGGCTGCCCTGGCTGTCTGTGCAAATCAGCGTGTCCCGCTGTGTGGAGAGGGACAGCGCCCGGATGTCTTTCCGGTCTCCCGAAAAGCGGTCCAGGACCCTGTCCACTGCGGTGACAACAGCCTGCCAGAGATCCTCCGGACTCTGTTCCGCCCAGCCGGCATGCGGAAAGAAAAGCGGATACTCTACAGTTGATTTTACCATGTTCTTCCCATCATTGTCAATCAACATGGCTTTTACTGCCGTTGTCCCGATGTCGATCCCCAATACGTAATCCATGTCTTCACCCCTTGACCGCCACGGCGGAAAGGCCGCTGATCAGATTCTTTGAAAAGAACGAGAAGAAGACCAGTATCGGAATGGTCCCCACGGAGAGGCCCAGGATCTGGGCGCCGTAGTCGTTGCGGAACCCTGTGGAGAGGCCCTTGATCCCCAGCGGCAGTGTAAACAGCGCCTCCTTGTTGAGCACGACAAGAGGCACAAGCAGCGCGTTCCAGCTCCACAAGAACGAGAGCAGGGCCAGTGTCATGACTGCCGGCCGCAGGAAGGGCAGCGCAATTCTGAAAAAGATGGCATATTCGTTGCACCCGTCGATACGGGCGCTCTCGATCACCTCGTTGGGGATAGCGTCGCCGATAAACGAGGTCATCCAGAAGACGCCGAAAGCGCTTGCCCCGTTGGGCAGGATGATGGGCCAGAGGCTGCCCAGAAGGTGCAGGCTCCTCATCTCGATCATAAACGCTATCAGGCCGAGCTGTGTCGGGATCATCAGGGTCAGCAGGACGAAACCGTAGAGAACCTTTTTTAGGCGGAATTCATATTTGGAAATAGCATACCCGCACATGGCGCTGATGATGACACAGAGCACACACGAACCCGCCGCCGCCAGAATCGAGTTTCGGTAATAGGTGAGGATGGGCACGGTGAAGAGTGTCTTCATATTCTGCATCATGTAGTTGCCCGGTACGATCTTGATCCCGGTAAACAGATCGTTGATATAATAGGTCCCCATCACCATCATCGAATAGAACGGGAACAGTGCGATGACGGAGAGCAGTGCCATGAAGAGGATCGCAGCTGCCCGCGGAGGTGTCAGCCGTTTGTTCATGAGTATAATCCGCCTTTCTGCGAAAGGCACCGACGGGGTTATGAAACGCAGGTGCTTTCGCCTAAAAATGATGTTTGCTATACTATCCACGGAAGCGTTCGGTACACTACAGAAACCGTGGAGGTGAGTGGCGGGGCTGTATAGCGGCAACCCCGCATGTGTATATGGTTCGGTCACCCGTTAAGGCATCAACGAATGGCGCAGTACAGTAGCCCGTAAACTTATCTCTTTCAAATCGACTCGATTTTGCCGGGTGGCCAGTCCCTGCCGAACCTTCTCAATATGCGTTTGGAGGGATTACATGGCCTTCAAAATTCTTCGCAAGAACTGCTGTGGACTGGACGTTCATAAAACCTGGATATTTGCCTGTATTGGGATTACCGATTCCAATGGCCAGACAGAGTACAAGCAGGCTCGCTTCTCCTCGTTCTCCAAAGGATTACAGGATTTGGCTGACTGGCTTGCGAAATACTCTTGTTCGGACGTCTGTATGGAGTCCACAGGGAAATACTGGATTCCTGTGTTCAACATTCTCGAAAAGACCTGTTGGGTTACCCTGGCCCACCCCAAGTACACGAAACCGCAGAAAGGCAACAAAACTGACCGTAAAGACGCCAAATGGATTTGTGACCTGTATATGTGCGGCATGATCAAGCCCAGCTTTATTCCGCCGCCTGACATCCGTCAGCTCCGTGACCTGATGAGGTACCGTATGAAGCTTACCAACATACTGACCGGGGAAAAGAACCGCGCTCAAAACTGCCTGACTATTTCCAATCTGAAACTGGACGATGTGTTTTCTGACGTGTTTGGAAAATCCTCACGTTCCATCATCCAACATATGCTGGAACATCCCGGCGAACAGTTTGACGTATCCCCGTTTATTGACCGGCGTTGCAGGCACCCTGTTGAAGAAATTCAGGCTGCTGTTGACGGGGCAATATCCCGTGAGCAGGCGGCTAAACTCAAGGAATGCTTACTGCACATCGATCAACTCAAGGAACACCAGACACATATTGAAACCGAAATTCTTCGGCTTGCTAAACCCTACCCGTACCAACTGGAACTGGCCCGCACGGTTCCCGGTTTCTCTGCCGCCCCGTTGACTGCTGTTGCTCTCATCTCAGAAATTGGCGTGGATATGTCTGTATTTCCCTCTGCAAAACACCTGGTTTCCTGGGCCGGGTGCTGCCCTCGCAATGACCAGAGCAACAAGAAAGTAAAATCCACCCGTATTTCCCGTGCCGGATGCTACTTGAAGCCCTTGTTAGTCCAGGTTGCAAATGCTGTCATCAAATCCGACAAGTATCCCGAATGCAGGGAACGCTACCGTAGGCTCAAGGCCCGCCGCGGGCACAAGAAGGCAATCATCGCCGTGTGCCGGATGCTCCTGACCGCTATCTGGAACGTCCTTTCCAAGCTGGAGCCTTATTCCGCAAAAGGCTATCTCGCTGACAAAATCACTGAGCATTCCGTTGTGATTTCCAAGGCTCAGGGGCTGGAACTACTCCGTAAGCGGGGATATATTTTCTCTGATGAAGTAAATATCCCTGATGCAACTTAGACCCTTTTCTTTCATCTACTTTTTTGGCGCTCTTTTGAGGGCCTGGTTTATTGCGCCCTTTTCCTGCTGCGCTCGTCATTCAGCCTGTTTCAAACTTGTGTCCTCCTTTACTGCGGGGGAAACGAATCCTATGTGGGGATGGTCGAAGGGATCCCGGAGAAGCTGGAGTATGGGTGGAAATCCTTCCGCGAGGATTTCAAAAGTACCTGCCGCCGGCTCGATCCGGAGCGGTTTTATCTGGAATCCTCCCCCTGCGGCGGGGATTACCCGAGCGATCCCCGGGAAGGGGACAGCCATCCGCTCTATTATACTTACCGTCATGCCGTGGTGCAGTATCCGCTCTTCATTTCTGAGCAGGCGCGGTCCACCACCGGGCCGCTGCGCAGTCTGCGCCGTTTCATGACCGGCGAGGAGCTCTGGCCGAAGGGATATGTCAACCAGGTGACAGCCGGGCAGTATAACCCGACCTACAATATCTCCTATCCCGACAAGCCCTATTATCAGTACGATCCCGACTATCAGGAAAAGTATCAGGTGGGCTGGTCTGTTCCGCAACTGCGGGAAGATACGCTGTTCATGGTAACAAGCTGGAAAAAGGTCCCCATTCCGGAGACCTGGTGGCGCAGGGCTGCCTCGTTCTTCGCTTCGGAATGCGGCCCTCTGGAACGCTTCTTCGACGCGGAAAATATTGAGGAACTGATTTACCGGGTCAACGCTGCGACCGCCTGGTTCTTTAAGGACGATGCCGAGCGTATCCGGCGGGGAAAGCCCCACTATGAAGCCGGAGAACCGCGGCGCTGCCAGGGATATATCTATGTCAAGCTCAACGATACCTGGCCGCAGTTTTACTGCACCCTCATCGACTTTTTTCAGGAGGTTTACATCCCCTATTACCAGTACCGCCGTTCTTTAAGCCCGGTACTGCTGTCGTTCGATTTTCAGGACCGTATCTTCCTGTGGGGAGTCAACGATACCTCTGAGGAAGTACAGGGCACGCTTCATGTCCGTGTATTCAGCCAGATCCGCAACCGTGTTGTCAATGAATTTTTTATCCCCGTTTCTATCGAGGCCGGAGAGTCCAAGGTCCTTACCTCGTTGGACAGAGTGTGCCCCATTGTAACGGAATCCGTTGTACATGCGGTCCTCACCGGAGCGGACGGGAAGGTACTCTCCTCCTCCGATACGCTGGTGGATATGGAACGCCACCAGACCTTCCCGCAGGCGAAGCTGTCTCTTCAGGCGGAGGGGAATACGCTGATCCTCCGCACGGACCGCTATGCCCACTGCGTGGAGATCACAGGCAGTGAAGACGGCGACGAATTCGGCTGGTATTTTTCGGACAACTACTTTAACCTTCTCCCCTATGAAGAAAAACGAGTGGAGATTCTTGGGCATCATACAAAGGGGGGCATTCGCGCCAAAGCGCATTATTCCAGCCATATAACCGAAACCGAGTATACGGCTCCCCACTGCCGGTTATAGTCCCAAAAAAATTCCGCTATATGAGCAGAGTACAGGAATTCTCTGAATTTCCTACCTTTCCTTTTCCCACTGAAATGATAAAATAAAGGAAAAGGAAGGTTTGGAAAGGAGATATGCCTGATGCAGACGATGGAACGGACTGCCCCTGTAAAGACAGGGATCCATTCGCATTCCATTATCCGGTTCCTCAACGAACTGGAGCTGCGGGGAATGGAACTGCACAGCCTTTTGATTTCTGCTCACGGGAAACTGATTTTTGAAGGGTATTGGGCGCCGTACCGCCCGGATATCCCGCACATTCTCCACTCCCTGACAAAGGTGTATACCAATACCGCCGTGGGGTTTGCCGCCGCAGAGGGGCTTCTTCGGCTGGACGACACTGTCCTCAGCTTTTTCCCGGAATACGCCGGCCTTCTGGACGATCCCCGGCAGAAGAGGATGACTGTCCGGGATCTCATCACCATGCGCAGCGGGCATGGCAGGATGATCAGCGGCAACGAATGGCGGCCGATCCGCACGAGCTGGATAAAGGAATTTTTTAAGGAGCCCCTTGTCTGGGAGCCCGGCGAGAAGTACCAGTATTCCAGCGGCAACAGTTATATGCTCTCCGCCATCGTCCAGAAGGCGAGCGGGCAGACCGCCTGCGATTACCTGCAAAGCCGCTTTTTTGAACCGCTCGGCTTAAAGAATGTGCAGTGGGATTTGAGCCCCGAGGGGATCAATCCCGGGGGGAACGGGCTGTCCCTGTGCACGATGGATATCCTGAAAACGGCCCAGTTCTATCTGCAAAAGGGGTGCTGGGGCGGCCGGCAGATCCTCCCGGCCGAATGGATCGAGCGCTCCCTAGGCCAGCGGGACGCTCCGACGGACGGCCAGCCGCTCTATGGGTATCACTGGAACAATTTCGGCAATGGGCGCGCCTATATTGCCGGCGGCGCCTTCGGGCAGGCGGCTGTGCTGATTCCTGAACTGGATATGGCCATGGCTGTCACGGCCGGCCACAACAAGGATACGCTTTTTGAGGTGATGGAGCATACCCTGCTGGAGAAACCCGGGGAAGTCTCGCCGGAGGAGGACACTATCTTAAAAAATAAAGGCGACTGCCTGAACCTGCTTGTACGTGTGGAACCGACCGAGTCGCCGATTCTGCCGCCGGGGGCAAAACGGGTTTATTCCTGCGGGGAAAACGAGGACTCCATTACGGAGATCGCCCTCTCCCAGGAACAGAACGTACTCCGGTTTACAATGGCGGATCACCGCGGACGCCACACTGTTCTGTGCGGAATGGGCGGCTGGATATCCTCCTCCACATCAATGACCGGCAACTATCTGCATCATCAGTACCAGCCGGAGCATGCGCTGGTCTGTGCCAGCGGATGGTGGGAAAATCCGGATCGCCTGACGCTCATCTGGCGGTATCCGGAGATGGCCTTCTGCGATCGGGTTACGCTGCGCTTCTCAGAGAATGGGGAGACACTTTCCATGCTGCGGGAAGTCAATGTCAACTCACAGGGGCTGAAACGGCCGGAAGTGACGGGAATCTGCCTCAGATAAGAAAAAACGCCCTGCGCTGGCAAGCGCGGGGCGTTTTTTTCTATATTGAATCACAGGAAGGACAGCCGGTTCTCCTCCTCTTCCAGATCGATGCGCGGTACGCGCAGAGAGACCAGTGTTCCGTTCTCTGCCGAGCTGTCAATCGACAGCCCGTATTCATCTCCGAAAATGAGCTTGATGCGCCAGCAGGTGTTGGCAATGCCAATTTTTTTGTGGCGGATGCTCTCTGTCTGCAAAGCGGATTTGTTCCCCAGAATCTTTTGCAGTTTTTCGAGCTTCTCCGGCGGAATGGGAACACCGTTGTTCCAGATATCGACCAGAAGGCAGGCGTCCTGTTCCCGCGCCGTCACGCGCAGCGTACCCCTCCCGGCTTTCTCCAGGCCATGGTAGACGGCGTTTTCCACCAGCGGCTGAAGGATCATTTTGGTCATCTTCTGCCTCATCAGGCCGGGCGGCACGTCGATTTCACACTCAAAAGCGCCCGCGAACCGGATCTGCATAATTTCCAGATAGTTCTGGATGGACTGCATCTCCTTGGAGAGCGGAACGATTTCGTTCTCCCGCAGCGCATAGGTGAAAATACCGGACAGATTGGTCACAATATTGACAATGATCGGCGCATGGCAGGAGACGGCGATTCCACAGATGCACTGCATCGTGTTTAGGAGGAAGTGCGGGTTAATCTGGCTTTCGAGCATCTGCCTCTCGCTCGCGGAGCGGGAGAGCTCAGCCTCATACAGCTCCTGCTGCGTTGTAATAATCCGGTGCGCCATATCGTCCTGCCAGTCTAAGAGGCGGTTCACCGTCTTGGCGATGTTTCCGATCTCGTTGTCGTCGGAAACATTGATACGCTTTTTAAAGTCCCCGTCCCTGATTTTTTCAATCTCGCCGGTGAGCCGGGAAATCGGCCGGACAATGCTGGAATTGATGATGCGCAGAGTGGAGAGAAGCAGCAGGAACATCAGAACGGCTGTCAGGAGGGTAAAGCCGGAAAAGAAGGAGTAGCTCTTCATGGAGTTTTGGATATCTATATCACAGACGAGCTTCCAGCCCGTATCCCCGATATCCTCCGTGAGAGTGGAAGGCTTCTTCACCAGTTCCTCCAAATCGAAATTTTCCCGTGTCGTGGAGGCAATACTGCTCCCGTCCTTATCAATGAGGTAATAGCGCGAGCTGTCGTTCGTGTCGATATTTTGCAGAATCCCCTCCAGAATCCCCTGCTCCAAAACGACCAGAATCGTGCCGGTGCGCTTCCCGAAGGTAGGGTAGTCCGTGGATATTACCGGCTGCACATAGGCGATATAGGGGCGCCTGCCGGGGTTGTCCAGCAGGGTGAAAAAAGCACTGCGTTTCTCCTGTGTCAGAATCGTTTCATAGCGATCCAGGATGGAGCGCATATCCAGATCGTTGGGGTTATACTGGTAGCGCAGCCTTCCGTCGGTCCGGTAAACCGCGATATCCTTTAGGTAGCGGTTGGTCTGTACCGCGGTGGAAGCCTTATCGTTCCAGACATTCCACTGCTGATAGAAATCGAAGTCCTCCGTTGGTGTCAGGAAGCTGGTCACCGTTTTCCCGTAGGAGAAATAGTACCCCACCAGGCGCGCCTCCTCCAAAACCTCCTCAATCGAATAGGCAACCTGCTGGACGACGCTGCTGCTGTACTGATCGACCAGCTTCCGGGTGGAGGCCGAGATACGAGTATAGCCGAATGTCTGGATGATGCTCCATATCAAAAAGACGGACACGCTCAGAAGAAAAAATTTCTGATGAATCGTTCTGACCTGCGGTTTTTTCATTCTCAGACTCCCTTCGCCTGTATCGCAGCATGTCCTTTTCGGTATTCGGAGGGAGTGATAAAGAAGTGTTTTTTGAATACCTTATTAAAATAGGCGTAATCATCAAAGCCGATGATCTGCGAAATGCGTGCGGAGGTCAGCTCCGTGCTCTCTAGCAGCAGCGCGGCTCTCTGCATCCGCAAATGGGTGACATAGTGGGAGAAGGTCATCCCCTTCTTTTTCATGAACAGGTTGCAGCAGTAATTGGGCGCCAGAAAAAACTGCTGCGCCAGGTCCTTGAGATAGAGGCGCTGGTTGTAATTCTGTTCGATAAATTTCAGCATCCGGTCAAAATTGGTTTCGTTTTCCAGCGGCTCCTGTATCTGCGGATCGGATTTTTCCGCCTCCTTGCCCTCCAGCTTTTTGTAAAGGCGGGCGAGAAGCTGGCGCACTGTCTCCGCGGAAAGAGGCTTCAGGCAGTAATCGAACGCGCCGAGCTTCACCGCCTGCTGCGCGTACGCAAATTCGGCGAAGCCGCTGACGATGACGAATTCGCACTCCACTCCCCTGCCGCGGAAGTAGCTCATCAGATCCAGTCCACTGATTTCGGGCATCCGGACGTCGGTGATCACGACATCCGGATGCCCAGCCTCTATAATCTGGAGGGCGTCGGCAAAGCTGCGTTCGGCGGCAATCACATGGAAGCCGAGCGCCTCCTGATCAAACAGCTCCTTCAGATAAACCAGTGTCCACGGTTCGTCGTCCACAAGCACGATCGCGTATACTCTTCCCATTTTTTGCCCTTCCCATCACGCGGTTTTCAGCGCATTATAGTGATATAAAGATATCACTTATATTATAATGGAAATGGGACGAAATTGCAAATTTCTGTCGAATCATACAGAAAAAAGTGAGATAGTTACATGAAATCCCTGAGATTGATTCATTTTTTATTCATAAAATACGTGATATACTCTGAGACATCCCATTTTAAAGGAAGGAAGATGAGCCGGTGAACACATCCGTTGGCACTGCCGCCGCAGCTTCAGCCTCCAAGGCCGGGTTCCTCAAGGGGCGAACCTGGAAAAAAATCTGGCAGAACCGGGCGCTCTATGTTTTCGCACTCCCCATGACGCTTTATTTCATCATATTCAACATTGTGCCTTTATACGGGCTACAGATTGCGTTTAAGGATTTCAAACCGTCGAAGGGGATTATTGGCAGCCCGTGGGCGGGGTTTAAGTATATAGAAAAATTTTTGACCTCGTTTTCCTTCTGGGATCTGCTGCGCAACACGATGGTATTGAGCATCTACTGCCTGCTGCTCACCTTCCCCTTTGCCATTCTTCTGGCGCTGATTGTCAATTACACTCCGTTTAACAGCTTAAAAAAGCTGACGCAGACTGTCTCCTATGCGCCGCACTTCATCTCAATGGTCGTTCTGGTCGGCATGATGAACGTCTTCCTCATGCCCGGCAGCGGGACAGTGAACATCTGGCTCGGGAAACTGGGAATAGAAGCCATCGACTTCATGGGTTCCCCAAATATGTTCCCCCATGTCTATGCTTGGTCGCGTGTCTGGTCGCACACCGGCTATAACGCGATTCTGTATATCGCGGCGCTGACCAGCGTGGGGCCGGAGCTGCACGAGGCGGCGATAGTCGACGGGGCAAACAAGCTCCAGCGCATCTGGAATATCGACATTCCGGCCATCCTGCCCACCGCTGTCATCATGCTCATCATGGAGTCGGGGAATCTCCTCAATGTCGGGTTTGAAAAGGCGTTCCTGATGCAGTCCCCCGGCAACCTGACCACTTCGGAAATCATCAGCACTTATGTCTATAAGGTGGGCCTGCTCAACACCCAGTACAGTTATGCCGCCGCCATCGGCCTCTTTAACAATGTCATCAACTGCGCAATTCTGTTAATCGTTAACAAAATCGCCAAGAAGACGACTGAAACCAGCCTGTGGTAAAGGAGGAAAACTTTATGGCACATACTCGCGTACACCGCAGCCGGCAGGATCTGGTGATTGACAGTGTGATAGGGATCCTCTCCGTCGCCATTCTGATAGCCTCCGCCTATCCGCTCTACTTCGTGCTGATTGCTTCGTTCAGTGATCCGACGCTGATCGCCACCGGGCAGGTCACGTTTTTCCCGAAGGGAATCACGACGTCGGCCTATGAGTATATTCTCAAGGAAAAAAACATCTGGCTCGGTTATCGGAATACAATTATTTACACCATTGCCTCCACGCTCTTTGGCCTTGCCGTCACCATTCCCGGAGGATACGCTCTCTCCCGCAAGGATTTTATCGGCCGCGGTATTCTGATGAAGCTGCTGACCTTCACGATGTTCTTTAACGGCGGACTCATCCCCACCTATATCATGGTCAGCAAGATGCACATGCTCAATACACGATTTATCCTGATTGTCTTGGGGTGCATCACCGTCTTCAACGTTATCGTCGCCCGGACCTTCTTTACCGGCAACATTCCGGATGAGCTTCTTGAGGCCGCTTCGATCGACGGATGCGGGAACACCCGGTTCTTCTTCTCGATTGTCCTCCCGCTCTCGAAAACCATTATCGCCGTCATCGGGCTCTATATTGCCGTCTGGCAGTGGAACTCCTATTTCAATGCCCTCATCTATGTCACCAACCGCGAGCTGCTTCCGCTGCAGCTGGTGATGCGCGATCTGCTGATTCAGGGCCAGTCCCTGGCCTCCTCGGAGGACATGGACGCCGCCTCTGTTAAATACCTGATGGAAATTGCCCAGCTCATCAAATACGGTGTTATTGTTGTTTCCACACTGCCTATTATCTGCGTCTATCCGTTCGCACAGAAATATTTCGTCAAAGGGGTGATGATCGGTTCCGTAAAGGGTTAAATAGCCGGATAAAACACAATTCTGAAGAAAGGTGTGTAAAAAAATGAAAAAGAAGACGAGAGTTCTGAGCGCCATTTTAGCCGCCTGCATGCTGGCGGCCGCGGCGACCTCCTGTTCTTCCTCCGGAAATGAGTCCTCCAGCGCAGATCCCGCTCCCGCCGCCCCCGACGCGCCCAGCGCCGCGGATAACAACGAGGCGGCGGCACAGACGCCTCCGGAGAGCACCGGCGGGCCGAGCAGCCAGTACTTTAACGCGGACGGCAGCATGATTCTTCCTCTCGTGCAGGAGGAGACGCGTTTCCGTGTCCTGTGGAACAAGCAGCCGAACGATAAGGGCACCATGGCGGACAAGGTAATCCTCAACCAGGCCTATGAGGCGACCGGCATCACCTGGGATGTGGAAGAGGTCTCCGAGCAGGGCTGGGACGAGAAGGTTTCGGTTGTATTCGCCTCCAATGATCTGCCTGACCTGTTTTGCGGAAAGATTGATAATCTGATTAACTTCACGGATCAGTGTCTGGATGTGACGGATATGCTGCCGGAGTATGCGCCCTATATGGCGGATTTCTACTTCAATCAGTATCCGGCCATCTTCGGCGCGGAGGCGTTTGAGGGGCGGATGTATTCCATGCCGCAGGTGCGTGTCAACAACATCTGCTATGGCGGCGGCTGGGAAATCAACACCCGGTGGTTGAAGAACGTGGGGATGGAGCTTCCGGAGACCATCGACGATCTCTATGAGGTGCTCAAGGCCTTCCGGGATCAGGACGCCAACGGCAACGGCGACCCGAACGATGAAATCCCCTACTCCTTTGTCAAGATCGACGCCAACAATAAAGTGGGCGAGCGCGGCGTCACCCAATGGATGAACGCCTTCGGCATGATTAACGACGGAGCGAACAAAGCGGAGCACTACATCATGGCAGAGGATGGGAAGATTATTTTCACGCCTCTGGATCAGCGGTTCTATGATATGCTCGTCTACCTCAACAAGCTCTATTCCGAAAACCTCATTGATAAGGACAGCTTTGTTCAGGAGGTTACGGATCAGTATGCCAAGGCGACCTCCGATAAGATCGGTTTCGCTACCTGCGGCGGCCTGATCACCGAGCTGTGGGGCGAGACTGTCAGCGACGATATCGAATATATCCTCCCGCCCAAGAGCCAGTATGACCGTGCTCTCAAGCAGTCGGACCCGCCGGCGGAGCTCAATCTGCATGTTTACACCATTACCACTGCCTGCGAGCAGCCGGAGCTGCTGCTCCTCTTCCAGGAATACTGCAACACCGGTTTTGATAACCGTGTCCTCTCCCTGTTCGGGCCGGAGGGCGGCGCCTGGCTGTGGAACGACGAGGAAAAAATGGTCAACAACTCCGACTTTACCGATAAGCCCTACGCGACCGTTGCGCAGGCCCGTGCGACACTGGCCCCCAACTACCGCATGGCGAGTATCATGGAGGAGGGCGACGAGGGAAAAAGAGAGTATGTCGGCTTCTCTCTGAAGTACAACCAGAGCCATAAGGACTTTTACGGCGTCGCCGGCGGCGCGGCCTACGGCGAATGCTTCCCGCTGGGCAACGATACGGCTGAAAACACTGCCGAGCGTTCGGAGATGTTCGCTGAAATTTCGACCTATCTGCAGAACTTCATCGCGGAATCGATTATGAACGGCATTGATGAGGCAAAGTGGGAGGCCCATAAGACCAACTGCCAGAAGCTGAACGTTGAAGGTTTTGTAGCCAACTATCAGGCGCTGTATGATTCTCTGATGAGTCTGCGCGGCTAAGAGGCAACAGACATCCATCTTACAATCACGGGGCCTGAAGACATGCGTTCTTCAGGCCCCTTTTATGCTCTGAAAACAGGAACACAGAAAATCGTATACAGGGAGAGGAATCGGGGTATGGAAATCTGTAAATCCGCAGTCGCGGGCACGCTGGAATCCAGCGACGCGCAGATCTGGGTGGAGCCGGGCGACGGGGAGCTGGAGCTCTTCATCGACTCGGTTGTGGAGAAGCAGTATGGGGAGGAGATCCGCCGGGTGGTTCTGGAGACAGCCGCCTCCATGCAGGTGGAGCACGGGCGGATCACCGTTGTGGATAAAGGGGCCCTCAACTGTACACTGCGCGCACGCCTTCTGACAGCCATCTGCCGCGCAGGCGAAATATCCTATGATTTTGGAGGGCGGGCGGAATGAAAAAACGTCTCAGACGCACGATGCTGTATGTACCGGGCAACAGCCCCGGCATGATCCGCGACGCACACATCTATGGCAGCGACAGTGTGATGTTCGATCTGGAGGACTCCGTCAGCCCGCAGGAGAAGGATTCCGCCCGTCTGCTCGTCTATAACGCGCTGCGCTCGCTGGACTATGGGGACACCGAGCTTGTTGTGCGCGTCAACGATCTGCGCTCGCCGCAGGGAATCCAGGATCTGGAGGCCATGGTGCGCACCGGAAAGGTCATCATTCGCCTGCCCAAGACGGAATGTGCGGCGGACGTGGAGGAGTGCGAGCGGGAGATCCTGCGCATCGAGCGGGAGTCCGGCCTCCCCGAGGGCTCCACGCACATGATGGCCGCGATAGAATCCGCGAAGGGAGTCTTAAACGCGAAGGAGATAGCCTTCGCCTCCGAAAGGCTCATCGGCATCGCCATCGGGGCGGAGGACTATGTAACGGATTTAAAGACCAACCGCTCCGCGGGCGGGATCGAGCTACTGTTCGGGCGGAGCATGGTGCTCCTCGCGGCGCGCGCCGCCGGTATAGACGCTATCGACACCGTCTACTCCGATATCAACAATGAAGAGGGCTTCCGCGAGGAGGTCCGGCTGATTAAGCAGCTCGGCTTCGACGGGAAGAGCATCATCAATCCCCGCCAAATCGGGCCGGTACATGAAATTTACACGCCCAGCGAGAAGGAGATCGAAAAATCGCTGCGGATTATGGAAGCCATTGAGGAGGCGCACCGGAAAGGGAGCGGTGTCATCTCCCTCAACGGAAAGATGATTGACAAGCCGGTCGTGGAACGGGCGCGCTGCCTCCTGGAGCGGGCACAGGCGGCAGGCGCATTAAAGGAGGATGAGAGCTATGGTGGATGAGAAGACACTGCAAAATATTCCGCATCTGGACATGCTCGACGCTCTGCACGGCCCCTTTGTCCCGGAGCATGCGATCAAGGACTCAAAGACGCTCGCGCAGCGGGAAAAGCTGTCGAATAAAGTTGTCGGCAGCTTTGAGGAGGCTGTCCGCCTCTCCGGGCTGCGGGACGGGATGACGATTTCGTTTCATCACCACTTCCGCAGCGGGGATCAGATTGTCAATCGGGTGGTGGATAAGCTCGCGGAGATGGGATTCCGGGATCTCACCCTCGCCGCAAGCTCCTTAACGGATATCCATGCCCCCCTTATTCGCCACATCCAGTCGGGCGTCATCCGCCGGATCGAGACGAGCGGCCTGCGCGGCGCGCTGGCGAACGCCGTTTCCAACGGGCTGATGGACATCCCCGTCGTCTTCCGCTCCCATGGAGGCCGTGCCTATGCCATCGAACAGGGGGAGCTGTCCATCGACGTCGCCTTCCTCGGGGCGCCGAGCTGCGACCCCTACGGCAACGCCAACGGCTACTCCCGGGACCGGGACACCGGCGTCATCTGCGGCTCGATGGGCTACGCCAAGGTCGACGCGCAGTACGCGAAGAAGACGGTAATCCTAACCAACAATCTCGTCCCCTACCCCAACGCACCCTTCGGCATTCCCGAATCGGATGTGGATTACATCGTCCTCATGGATGAAATCGGCGACCCGGACGGCATCATGAAAGGGGCGACACGCTTTACGCAGAACCCGAAGGAGCTCCTGATAGCACAGCGCGCCGCCGACGTGATCTATGCAAGCGGCCGGTTCCAGAACGGCTTCTCCATGCAGATGGGTTCGGGCGGAGCGTCGCTCGCGGTGGCGCGCTATCTGCGGGAGATGATGCTGAAGAGCGGTGTCAAGGCGAGCTTCGCGCTGGGCGGCATCACCGGCTCTATTGTGGATATGCACGAGGAGGGGCTGATTAAAAAGATTCTGGATGTGCAGTCCTTTGATCTGAAGGCGGCGCAGTCACTCAAAAACAACCGGTTCCACCAGCAGATCTCCGCCTCCTACTACGCCAGCCCCAGCAATCCGGGCACGGCGGTCAACCAGCTGGACGTCGTGGTGCTCTCGGCGCTGGAGGTGGACTGCAATTACGACGTGAATGTCCTCACCGGAAGCGACGGCATTATCCGCGGCGCCATCGGCGGGCACCCGGACACCGCCGCGGGCGCGAGTGTCGCCATTGTGGTGGCCCCGCTCATCCGCGGGCGCATCCCGACTGTGGTCGAGAAGGTGGGCACCGTCGTAACCCCGGGCAAGACTGTGGATGTAATCGTCACGGATCAGGGCATCGCTGTCAACCCGCACCGCATCAACCTGACACGCAATCTGCGTGAGGCAGGCATCCCGCTGTGCAGCATCGAGGAGCTCAAGGAGAAGGCGGAGCGGATTGTCGGAAAGCCGAAGCCGATTCCGTATACGGACCGGGTGGTGGGCGTTGTCGCCTACCGGGACAACACGGTGATCGACGTCATCCGTCAGGTGAAGCCGTGATGACTGAGGAGTTCTGGTCCCCTCTTCGGGGAAAGCGCCTGGAGGCGGTCAGGGATTTCCTCCAGGCGCAGGGGCTGCGCTGGGACGAGAGAAGCGCATCCACCCTCCTCTTTCTGGAGGAGGACGGGCACATCGCCGCCTGCGGATCGCTGGATGAAAACATCCTCAAGTGTATCGCCGTATCGCAGGAGCGGCAGGGGGAAGGGCTGGCGGCCCGGCTGGTGAGCGGTCTGACGGCGCAGGCTGTCCAGAACGGATACACGCACCTGTTTCTGTTCACCCGGCCCGAAAAGGGGGAGCTGTTCTCAGATCTGGGGTTTTATGAGGTCGCCCACACCCCGGACATCCTCTGGATGGAAAACCGGCGGGGCGGTATCCGGCGTTTCACTGATTCTCTCCGGGCAGATCCCCCGCCCGGCGGGGTGACGGGCTGCATCGTCGCGCATGCGGATCCCTTCACGCGGGGGCATCAGTACCTCTGCGAGGTGGCGTCGGCCTCCTGCGACCAGCTGTACCTGTTTATCCTGACAGAGGACCGCGGGATGTTCCCGGCCGCGGATCGCCTCCGTCTCGCGCGGGAGAATACAGCGCACCTTGCCAATGTGCGGGTCTGTGGAAGCGGCCCGTATCTCATCTCCTACGCCTCCTTTCCGGACTATTTCTTAAAGGAGGCGCAGGTTCTCCCCTCCCGGTACGATCTGGACCTGACAGCCTTCGCCGAAAAGATTGCCCCGCCGCTGGGCATCACCCGCCGGTTTGTGGGCAGCGAGCCGTTTTCCGCCGTGACCGCCGGATACAACCGGGCGATGGAGCGGCTGCTGCCTGAGCGCGGCATTGAAGTGGTGGAGCTTCCCCGGCGGGAGGCCGGGGGGCAGAGCATATCGGCCGGGCGGGTGCGCGATCTCATCCGGCGGGGGCAGGTTTCGGAGGCCCTCCCCTTTCTGCCTGTGCCCACTCGCCGGTATGTGGAGGAGACAGTATGCAGAACGAAGTGACGCTCGAGGAGATGCTCCTCTCCCGGGAGGAACGCGCAGAGAGGCAGCGGAAGCTGATGAAGCATTTCCGCCTGCCGCTCGTCTGCCTGACGATGAACATTGCCGGGCCGGTCAAGACATCCCCCCTCATCCGGATGGGCTTTGAGGAGGGTGCCCGGCGCATCTGCTCCCTGCTGGGGGACACACTGGAGGCCCGGATCGAGCGTGCGCCTAAGACCGGTTACGAGGGGTACTATCTCTTTCGGGATGATCCGGCAGAGGTCAAGCGGCGTCTTGTGTCACAGGAGGAGCGGGATGCGCTGGGCCGCCTGCTGGATGTGGATGTCCTGTGCACGGATGGGGCGAAGATCTCCCGGGAGGAAACCGGCCTCCCGGCGCGGAGCTGCCTTCTCTGTTCCAATCCGGCATCGGCCTGCGCGAGGAGCCGGAGGCATCCGCTGTCCGCGCTGCGGGAGAGGACGGATGAAATCCTGTCCGGTTATTTTACTCCCCGCATGGCTGGCGCTGTCTCGGAAAAGGCTCTGCGCGCCCTGCTCTATGAGGTCTCCGTCTCGCCCAAGCCGGGGCTGGTGGACAGGCTGAATTCCGGCGCGCACAAGGATATGGACTTTTTCTCCTTCGTGGATTCCGCGCTGGTGCTTCGGCCCTATTTCAAGGAGTGCGCGCTGGAGGGGCTGCGGGATCGGAGCGGATCCGCGGGACTGCTGGAGAGGCTGCGCGTCAGGGGGCGAGAGGCCGAAAGGGTCATGCTGCGGGCAACCGGAGGAGCAAACACCCATAAGGGCCTCATCTTTTCCCTGGGCCTTCTCTGCGCCGCGGCAGGGATGCGGTATGAGACCGCCCGGCCCCGGGACATCTGTGAAGCCGCCGCCGGGCTGGCACAGGGAACCTTGCCGGATCTGGACGTGCCGGGAGAAAATCTCACCCACGGCGAGGAGCTTTACAGGCGGTATCAGATCAGAGGGGTGCGCGGTGAAGCGGCGCAGGGGTTCCCGAGCGTGCGGACTATCGGGCTGCCCGCCTTGGAGAGAGCGGTTTCCAGAGGCCTTTCTCTCAACGATGCCGGCGTTATCGCGCTGCTCCACCTGATTGCCCATGTGCAGGACACCAATTTTATTGTGCGCTGCGGGCTGGCGAAAGCAGAGGAGATCCAAAAAGAGCTGCGTACATTTTTATCGGGGAACCCACCTATACAGGGGATGCTCGAAAAGGCCGCGTTACTGGACGGGGAGTGGAGCCACCTCGGCTTCAGTCCCGGCGGCTGCGCCGATCTGCTGGCCCTGTGCTTTTTCCTGCATTTTTTGCAGGTGGGATAGAGTGCTTTCCCCGCCGCGGCTTTACTGTATGGCACTCACGTTGATAACGGCCCCCGATCCTCACAGAGCCACCCGCACGGGCGGGGCAGAGGGGGCGGCCTTGGATATTGATATGGTTTTACCAGCATGAAGGAGGAAATGCCCCCGGCTGTGGCAAAAACAGAACGCAAAAAGCGGCGTGAACAAGTCTCCCGTTCTCGCCGCTTTAGTCTGTCTCTGATTATCAGTTTTCAATTAGTCCCTGGTACATCTTCGTCAGCTTCGACACGCAAGCCGGCTCAGAGTTCAACTTACCCCAAAAGCCATACAGCCTCCAGAAGGCGGGATTACCGCCTTCTCTCTATCCCGGACGCCTGATAATATGCCGCCTTATCCTTATACATCAAGGTTTCCGCCTCGGCAATAATAGATTGCAGTCTTTCTGTGCTGTCACTTTTCCAAGCAGCGCCGACAGCTAAGACAACAGCGTATTCACTCATTGTTTCTTTCAACCTTTTTATCCTGTTCCACAAATCCGTTTCGCTGATTCCGCTGCATACCGCCAGTAACTCGTCCCCTCCCAAGCGAAACAGCCCATACTCCCTGAATGTGTTTTTCATGCATTCACAGGCAGAGAGAATCAGCCTGTCTCCGGCTACATGCCCTTCATTATCATTTACTCTTTTTAACCCCGTAATATCACAGTAAACGATTCCAATACTATTGTCCTGCCCCATGTTTTCTATGTATTCATAGAGTGCATAGCGGTTACCAATCTGCGTCAATTGGTCCAGATAAGATATCTGTTTCAGATTTCTCACAAGATTTCTTATCTTTAACAGGGATTCGATAAAATGCCCCATAACCCGGAGGGTATTGGTGGTATGGCGCAGCGTTTCCACGGGCGGGTTATCCACCCCATAAAATCCAATGATATTCGTGTCATCATATAAAGGCACTACCGCAATTGAAACAATATTCTGTCTTTTCAGATTTTCATATTGCAGGGGATCTTCTTCTTTCATATCCTCTATGTTCTCAAATACCATATTCTTATTTTCATAAAATTGGCGATACCAGACATCGCAGATCTCCGGAGGGAGGTTTTGCAGATTATCTTTTTCCGGCGCAACTCCGTCTGCAACCCATTCATAGGTGTTGTCATCGCCGCCCAGCTGGTTCTTTTCAAATATATAGGCTCGCTCGCCATTCAATACTCTGCCGCTGGATTCCAGCACAATTCTCAGGGATTTTTCCGGATCGGTTGCCCGCAAAGCTGTCTGCAAGGTTTCATTGACTATCTGCTCCATTTCATTAATCGTTAAGAGGCTCTGCACCATCTGATTGATATAGCGGCTAAGCTCCTGAAATTCCAGGCTGCTCTGCGCATCGGCCCGTTCCTCCAGATTTCCTTTCGCGATTGATTTTAGTTTTTGTATCACATCCTGGATCTTTTCCACTACATATTTATTCATATATCGCGTGACCGATATCACCAGAATAAACAATATAATAAACAGGCAGACCAGAATCAACAGCATACTGGAGGGGAGATCTTCATAGAGATAATCGACAGCAATTACCCGCCCGATGTAATTGGAATCTATCTTCTGAAAAACGCAAAAAGAATATTGTCCATTAATTTTGCCATAAAACCCTTTTGGATTGTTTTCTATATCTTCAAAACGAAGACCCACATCAGAACACGCATTTCCGACAAACTCCAGCCGATTGGAGCCTGCAATTAACCCGCTCTCTATATCAATGGCATAATAACTTATGTTCGGATTAACCCGGAACAAGGAAAAGATATAGGAGAGTTCATTTTTTTCTGTTACTTTGAGAACATTTACCGGGTTCATTCCGATTTGTACAATAAATTCCCCACTGTCACTCCAGACTGCGGAATACTGCATCAGTTTCGCTTCCGCCGTATTTTCTTTGATATCCTGAACCAGCATTAGAGATTTATCCTGAAGCATTGGTTTGAAGAAACTCATTTGTTCGCCGGAATCCATCGTATAACCATAATATTGCGGCTCCGTTCCTGAAAATATTTTTCCTTCCCGGTCAAAAATATGGATTTCATCCACCTCCACCTCTGCCGCAATCTCTTTGAGTTCATTCAAAGAATAAAGCTTTTCCGAATCTCCATCTATGATGCGGGACACCGTCTTTGCCGCATGGAAACAGCGCTGCGTATACTCATCCTTTATTTTAATAAGCTCCGCTTGATTTTCCGCTAATACCTGCTCCATTTGCTGAAAAGTTCGATCCGCATCCCGGTAAGCCTTCCTCTGTTCATTCATCAGTTGAAAAGTCAGTATCATAAAAAACATCAGCAAGGCCGAGATCCCTACAATCCGATATATATTTCTTCTGATCATATTTTTTAAGGTGTACATTTGAACCTCCCGCGTATGAAGTAAGAAGTTTGAGTAAAATTGTGTTACCTCCGCAAAAGGGATGTTGCGATCAGTATACTACATCGGGGCAAAAATAGCAATCGCCAATGAAATAGGCAAGCAGGAAAACAGCGGGATCCACTAACCGCTGATTGCGTTCCTGCATACACTTCCGGTCATAAAGCCGCTTCACATATTCAACAGAATCCGCTTCACTCAAGATGTACTTAAAGCGTACCCGGGCGGTAAGTTTCCAGGTGTCCTCCTGCCTCTCACAGTAAAGAACACATTGGGGTTTGATTGCCGGGTTTCTCTCCCGCAGGTCGAGAACAGCCACAGCCGCCCAGGTGTCTGCTCCAAGGGCTATCCCTGTGAAGAAGTCCGCGCCGGCTTATCGAATCTGCGGGGCCGGCACCGTTTTCAGCGCAACACACCGTTTGCCTTCTCGTCATACTTCCAAAGGAATTTGGCGGGATGATTTCTGCTTATTATAGCATATTTGTGAATATACTTTACAATATTAGCTCTCTATACGACATTTTAATGTGATTCTGTAGATTTTCCGCAGGCATTCGCACATTACCTTTTAAAACAGAAAAATGCGCCGCAGGCAAAGATCTGCGGCGCATTTATACCAAAAGAGACAGAGGGAAAAGGGAGGCTTACCGTCCCTGAATGAAGGTATGCAGGCGCTTATAGAGCAAGAACGTGACAACAGAAACCACGATACCCTTCACAAGCGTGAACGGCCCCGCCCCGAGCAGGATGTACATATTGATATCGCCGATGAGGGGGTTCACCTTCGCGCAGGCGGCAAGGATAGCCTCCAGCGGCATGATGTTCATGTAGAACGGGATGATGAGAAAGCGGTTTGTCACCATGGCGACCAACGCCATGAGGACAGAGCCCAGCAGGCAGGCGAGGAGCGCGCCGGAACGCGTATGGCGGCGGCGGTAGACGAGGCCGGCCGTTAGGGCCATCGTGGCCGTGACGAAGAAGTCAGAAAGCTCCCCCACGCCGCCGGATGTGGAGAAAAGGGCATTGATCAGATCCTTGACCGCCGCGGCCAGAACCGCGGGTACGGGCCCGAACATGAACGCTGTCAGCAGAATGGGCACGCTGCTGAAATCAAGCTTTAAAAACGGCGGGAAGAACGGCAGCGGGAACGAGAACATCATCAGCACGGTCGAGAGCGCGGCGAACAGGGCCGTATAGGCAATCGTGCGGGTGGCCGCCGGTGTGCGGGCGGCTGCGGTGGTGCGTGTACTCATCAGAAAATCTCCTCCTGTGTGGGTCCGCTGGGAGTGACTGGCCGCTTATCCACGCAAAAAACCCCATGGATTTTCTCCATGGGGCAAAAAGACGCAGATAAGCGCCCTGTTTCTTTCATCCGGACTATACCGTCGGTCCGGGAATCGCACCCGAGTCAGCCAAACTGGCGCGCGGACTTGTGGCCCAAAGGCCCATCACCGCCGGTGAGGACTTGCACCTCGCCCCGAAACAGACTGTTTATTTGTTTTTATTATATGCCCCTCTGTGCGGAATGTCAACCCTGTTCCGCTTGACTTTTTCTGTCGAACACAATATAGTGTAAGGAGAAAAGATCTGAAAGAAAGGCGGTTTTTGGCATGTCAAAAACTGTGCAGCGCGTTTTCCTTCTGGTGCTCGACAGCTTCGGCATCGGCGCTGTGCCGGATGCAGGAATGTATGGCGATGAGGGAAGCGACACCTTCGGCGCCGTGGCCGGACATCCACTGTTTTCGGTCCCTCACCTGCGGGAACTGGGCCTTTATAACATCGCGGATGTCACTCCGCCGGGAGCTGTCCCGCACCCGGCGGGCAGCTTCGGGCGGTTTCGGGAGCTTGCGCGCGGAAAGGACACCACCACGGGCCATTGGGAGATTGCCGGGCTTGTTCTCGAGCACCCGTTCCCCACGTATCCGGGTGGGTTCCCCCATGAGGTGACAGGCGCTTTTGAGGCAGCCGTCGGGCGGGGCATCCTCTGCAACCGGCCGTATTCCGGGACAAAGGTCATCGCCGATTACGGGGAGGAGCATCTGCGGACAGGGAAGCTCATTGTTTACACCTCGGCGGATAGCGTCTTCCAAATCGCGGCGCACGAATCCGTCGTGGATCCGGAGGAGTTGTACCGCATCTGCCGCACGGCGCGCGGCATCCTCACGGGGGAGCACGCTGTCGGGCGTGTAATCGCGCGCCCATTTAGCGGGGAGCCCGGGCAGTTTACCCGCACTCCCCGCCGCCATGATTTCTCGCTTGAGCCTGTCGGGGAGACAATGCTCGACCGCCTCTCCGGCGCGGGGCTGGAGACCATCGGCGTTGGAAAAATCGGGGACATTTTCGCCGGGCGGGGCCTCTCGTCCTCGACCCCCACCGCCTCCAACCGCGACGGCATGCTGCTGACGCTCGACATCCAGAGAAGGGACTTCACGGGGCTGTGCTTTGTCAATCTCGTCGACTTCGATATGCTCTACGGCCACCGCAACGATACCGCCGGCTACGCCCGCGCGCTCGGCGAATTCGACTGCATGCTCGGCGCGTTCCTGTGCGGCATGCGGGAGGGGGATGTCCTGATGATAACGGCCGACCATGGGTGCGATCCATCCACCCCGAGCACGGATCATTCCCGCGAGGCTGTGCCTATGCTGGCGTATGGAGCGCCTATCCGGGCAGGGGCGGATCTTGGCATACGGAACGGTTTCTGCGACATCGGCGCGACAGTACTCGATCTCCTCGGCGTTCCGGGCGGGACGAAGGGCCGTTCGTTTGCTAGGGATATCCTGTGCTGAAAGCCGAAAGGAGGCCGCCATGTTTTCCAAACGCACCTTTGATTTTCTCTCCGAGAACCGCCTGCGCAACAGCCGGGAATGGTTCGACGGGCATCGGGGCGAATATGAGGAGGCTGTCCTAGCCCCTATGCGCGATCTTGTAGAGGCGCTCGCTCCCGCGCTGCTCGAAATCGATCCGCAGCTGATCGTTACCCCGCGCATCGACCGCACGATCTCACGTATCCGGCGGGATACGCGCTTCTCCCACGATAAATCTCTCTACCGCGACGTCGTCTGGTGCGTGTTCCTGCGCGACAAGAAGCTCTGGAACGGGCCCCCCGGCTTTGTGGTGGAGCTCTCCCCTCGCGGCTGGCGCTACGGCTGCGGCTATTATCAGGCCGATCCGAAGGTGATGGATGCGGCGCGCGGGCTCATTTTAGAGCGAAACCGTGTCTTCCTCGAGGCGCTCAAGGCCTACCGCTCGCAGGATGTTTTCCACCTGGAGGGCAATGCCTACAAGCGCAGCCGTTTTCCCTCCGAGCCGCCGGAAATACAGGAGTGGCTGGGGCAGAAGTCGTTCTGGGTGGCGCACAACAGCGAGGACTGGGATCTGCTGTGCTCAGACCGCCTGGTCCCCACGCTGTGCGATCATTTTCGCCTGATTGCGCCTGTCTACCGGTTCTTCTGGCTGGCCGAGGCAAACGCTGTCCGCCCAAACGCGGAGAGTCAGTAGGAGCGGATGAGCTCCGCTAGCTCCCCGATGACGGGCAGCGGCGCGGCCCTAAGCTGTAGCGCATGGACAATGCCGATGATCCGGCATACCCAGCAGAAGACGTAAAGGATGCCGAAGAGCAGCCACCCTATCCCGGGGATGACGTGCAGCACCGCGGCGGCGAGGCCTGTCAGAAACAGCAGCAGGCTCTGATTGGCGTGGTAACGTGCAAAACGGTTGTCCTTCATTAAAAACAGAAGCAGCAGAAACAGAATTCCGATATAGCCGATTATCGCCATTACCCGGCCGTTCTCCGCTTCCATTCGATCAATCCCTGTAATCTCCATCTGCTTTACCCCCTTGATTTTTACGTTCATATCTATCATAATGGATTCAACTGGTTTCGTCAAATTTTTCTGGAGGCGATTTCTTGGCTTCATCCCCGCAGAGACCCGGTAAGTTCCGGCTCTTTGTCTCCTACTACCGGCCCCGTATGGGCCTCTTCCTGGCCGATCTGTGCTGCGCGTTCATCGTGGCGGCGGCAGACCTCTTCTACCCTGTCGTCACCGGGAATATCATCGACCGCTACATCCCCGAGGGGAACCTGCGCCTCCTGTGCGTCTGGTGCGCCGCGCTCGTGGGCATCTATCTGCTCAAGGCCGCCCTTAACTGGTTTATGCAGTTTTATGGGCATATGGTCGGCGTGGGCATGCAGGCGGATATGCGCCGTGACCTGTTCGCCCATTTACAGACCCTCCCCTTCTCTTACTTCGACGAGAACAAAACCGGCTCCATCATGTCCCGCATTGTCAACGATCTGATGGAAATTTCCGAGCTTGCTCACCACGGCCCCGAGGATCTGTTCACCTCCTTTGTGACGCTTATCGGCGGATTCATCCTCATGTGCCGGCTCAACATCCCGCTGACGCTCATCATCTTTGCGTTCCTCCCGCTGCTCTTACTCTTTACGGCGAAAATGCGTATGCAGATGAACCGCGCCTTCGCGCGCCGCCGGGAGGAGATCTCCGGCATCAACGCCACGATTGAAAACAGCATCTCCGGTATCCGGGTATCCAAGGCGTTCCAGAACGACCGCGCGGAGCTCTGTAAATTCATGCACGCCAACGATCTGTTCCGCGAGGCGTGCCGCATGTCCTACCGCGCGATGGCCAACTTCTTCTCCGGCATGGAGTTTCTGACAAACATGATCCTCGTCGTCGTCCTTCTCGCGGGCGGATGGTTCGCTATCAGCGGGCGTATCACGCCCGGCCAGTTCGCCTCCTACATTGCCTTTGTTAATATCTTCTTCAACCCCATCCGCCGGCTCATCCAGTTTGTGGAGCAGTTCCAGTCGGGGATGAGCGGGTTCGAGCGGTTTTACCATGTCATGGGCCTCGAGCCGGAGCAGGACTCCCCCGGCGCTGTCGAGGCGAAAAACGTGCGGGGAAACCTCTCCTTCTGCGACGTGGACTTCACCTATGCCGATGATTCGAACCAGATTCTCCACCGCCTGAACCTCGACATCCCCGCCGGACAGACCGTGGCGCTCGTGGGCCCCTCCGGCGGCGGCAAGACGACACTGTGCCACCTTATCCCGCGCTTTTACGAGATCTCCGGCGGCAGCATCCTGCTCGACGGACGCGACACCCGAGAGTATACCCGGGCCTCCCTGCGCGCGTCCATCGGCATCGTGCAGCAGGAGGTGTTCCTGTTTACAGGCACCATCCGCGACAATATCGCCTACGGCAAGCCCGACGCCACGGAGGAGGAGATCGTCGCCGCGGCCAAACGCGCGAACATCCACGACACCATCTGCTCGCTCGAAAACGGTTACGACACCTACATCGGCGAGCACGGGCTCAAGCTCTCGGGCGGGCAGCGCCAGCGCATCTCTATCGCGCGCGTCTTCTTAAAGAACCCGCCCATCCTCATCCTCGACGAAGCGACCAGCGCGCTCGACAACGCGACAGAACGGCTTATCCAGGCCTCGCTCGACGAACTCTGCCGCGGGCGGACGACACTCGTCGTGGCGCACCGGCTCTCCACCATCCGTGGCGCGCAGAACATTGTCGTCCTTACGGACGAGGGCATCCGCGAGCAGGGCACGCACGAGGAGCTGCTCGAAAAGGGCGGCCTGTACGCCGAGCTCTACCAGTCCCAGTTCCGCTCATGACGGCGGAGGAACGCTTCCAGGCGGCTGCTGGCCGGGCAGGGGAGCGGACGGGGAGCGGCATCGGCACGCTCGGGGAAAAGACACTCCACGCCTGCCTCAAATATTACCTTGATCCGGACAAAACGCATCACGAGGTGCGCGTTGGCCGGTATGTGGCGGATATAGCGGACGGGAAGAGCGTCACGGAAATCCAGAGCCGCCAGTTCTACCGGCTGCAGAAGAAGCTCGCCGCCTTTCTGGAGCGCGGACCGGTGACAGTGGCGTATCCGGTGGCGAAGCGGAAGTGGGTAAACTGGGTCTCGCCGGAGACGGGGGAGATCGTCAGCCGCCGCCGTTCGACGCGCAGCGGGAGCGCCGCGGACGTGCTCCCCGAGCTCTACGATCTGCGGGCGTTTCTGGGGCGGCTACATATTCATGTCCTGCTGCTGGAGGTGGAGGAATACCGCCTTTTAAACGGCTGGGGGCCGGAAAAGAAACGGGGCGGCGCCCGGTATGAGCGCCGCCCCGTGGCATTGCTGGGAGAGGTGGAACTCCCCCCCGGCGATAATTATGCCCGGCTTCTGCCGCCGGGGCTCCCGGAATCGTTCACCGTAAAGGATTTTGCGAAGCGATGCCGCCTGTCCGAAGCACGGGCGCGCGCCGCATTGGGCGTCCTCACCCGGACAGGCGCTGTCCTGCGCGCCGGGAAGCGCGGGAGGGCACTTGTCTATGCGCACGGAAACGCCTTAAAAGTGGAAGCGCTTGACAAGCTCCTGCCTGGTGCGGCGGTCCGCGAAGATGAAGGTCCCCGCGAGGAGCAGCGCTGAATAAACGCTCACCACACAGTACGGCCACCACACCTCCGTGACGCCGAAGACCGTGAGCAGGACGGATCCGATGCCCAGCACCGCTATCTCCAGTTCATACAGGATAAAGTCGCGGAAGAGCGCGGGGCGCACGATCATGATGACTGTCATCACCCCCTGAGCCGCGATGAGAAGGCCCGGGATGACGTAGTCGATCATCCAGCCGTGGTTCCCGGTGGAGAGGTCAATGAGGTATCCGAGCGCCGAGACAGCCAGAAGCTGGACAAAAATCATCAGCCCCGGATTCCGGTAGGATTTGCGGAAAAAGAAGGTCAGCCAGCAGTAGACTGTCGCCGCGAGGGCGATGAGGGACCAGATAACGTCCGACTCAAAGCGCCAGTTGAGATACAGCGACGCGATGACGAACGCCACCGATACCAGCGCGAGCAGGCGCACCACCGTGCGGAAGACACCGGAGGAGCGGATCTCGGGATAGTCGCGGCGGCGGGTATCGTCGAGGCGCTCCGTGCGCGAGCCGCACAGGACGCAGACGTCCTCATCCCCAGGCAGCTTGACGCTGCAGCGCCGGCAAAATGTCATATCCCCGCCCTCCTTTACACTTCATTGTGGACGATCTCTACTTCCAGACCATGGGAAGAAAGAAAACTGAAGAAGTACTGCTCGACCGCTGTATCATAAACGGCGCTGGTAAAGGAGACCGTGAGCCGGTCACCGAAGCTGACTGCTCCCACCTTTACAGGCTTAATCCGGGATGTGCTCATGAGGACATCGAAGCGTTCCACAAATTCGGCGATATCCTCCGGCAGGCGGACAACGCCCAGATTCGAGAGAGCGCACGACTGCCCCCTCTCGCCCCGCCGGTGAATGATGCGCAGGCCGAGGCTTTTCACACCCAGCGGCAGGAACCGCAGTGCCAGATTCCGTTCCGCCTCGACATTGTAGCGCAGCTTCTGCTCGATTTTTTCACGCCGGAGCTCCTCATCGAACTCGCGGCGAACCTTTTCGAGGATCTCCTCGAAGGAATAGTCCCGCTCAAACAGGACGCCAATGTTCAGATAGGAGAAGAAGTTGGAGAGGGTGTGCGAATCATAGAACGTGCGCAGGTTCACAGGGATGCAGATGACGATCGGCCTCCTTCGATCGGTGCGGGCCCCTCCCCCGCGGTGGATGGCCTGGATGAGGGCGGCGCTGAGGAACTGTGTCA
This sequence comes from uncultured Oscillospiraceae bacterium, assembly GCA_949743955.1. GTDB lineage: Bacteria > Bacillota > Clostridia > Oscillospirales > Ruminococcaceae > Harryflintia. The sequence continues at coordinate 41,157 of CATJVQ010000035.1, forward strand.
CTGTCGCTCCCGCCGCCTTCGCCGCCGCGCGCACCTCCCGCACGGAGAAGATCCCCGTCACGACACGCGTCACCTTTTTTTCGAGCGCGACACCTGTCACCCGGCAGGCGGGCGCCGCCGTATGGCTCTCCTTTCTTTGGGCCGTGCTGTAATTTTTGAGGAAGCTGTCCTCCTCGTATTCGAGCGGATGATCGTCCTGGTCGAAGAAGCCGCATTCCGTGAACGTCCTCTCCGGGAAGCGCAGGGAGAGGTAATTATACAAAAGCCTCTCCAGAAACACGATAGCGCCCGTCCCGTCGGTCAGGGAGTGGAAGACCTCCAGATTGATTTTGCAGCCAAAATACGTCACACGGAAGAGGAAGCCTCGCCCCGCCCCGCGCTCAATGCGTAAGCAAGGATATGTCTTTTCCTGTGTGACGGGGGGCCGGGCGAAGTTGCTCTCCAGATAGTACCAGAACATCCCCTTGCGCTGCTTGACCGCGAACGACGGCAGATCCCGCAGTGTCCGCTCCACGGCCTCCTGTAAAGCGTCCGGCTCCACAGGGAGGCGCAGCAGAACGGAAATCCGGTAGACATTCGTATTATTGGCGTTCGATATGGCGGAAAAGCCCTTCGCCGCATTGTCCAGACGTTTCCAGTAAAACTCGCGATAATCCCTTTCCATCCGCATATCCCCCCTTTTGTCCGGCGGCCATGCTTTTATTATAGTCTATCCTTGGGGGTAATACAACCTCCCCTTTGTAAACACTGACTTTTCCGTATCCGCACTTTTGTGGAAAGCTGCCCGTAAATACCGGGCGGTACGGCTTGAAATACCGGCCTTTCCTTGACAGCTGAAGGAAAGGGGACTATAATGTGTCCGAAAAATTTACTGGAGAGAGAGGGGGGGTACCCTGTGAAAAGACCTTCTTCGTCCGCCTGGATGATGCTGCTTCTGTCCGCCGTCTATTTCGTCAGCTATCTGACCCGCAACAGCTACAATGTCGTGATTGCCGAGCTGATGCGGCAGACCGGCTTCGGCCAGTCCGTTCTGGCCCTGTGCATCACCGGCAGCCTGATTACATACGGCGCGGGGCAGCTTGTCAGCGGCTTTCTGGGGGACAGAGTGCAGCCCAAGCGCCTCATCATTCTGGGCCTGTGCGTCACGGCGCTCATGAATCTGCTGATGGCGTTCTGCCGTATCCCCTCCCTGATGCTGGCTGTCTGGTGCGTCAACGGTCTGGCGCAAGCCTTTCTGTGGCCGCCCCTAGTGCGGCTGATGGCGGCGCTCTTTACGGAAGAGGAGTATGAAAAGGCGATGGTGGCCGTGACCTGGGGAGGCTCCGCCGGCAATATCGCCCTGTATCTGACAGCGCCGGCGCTCATTTCCCTGCTCGGCGTGAGCAGTGTGTTCATCACCGCCGCGCTGTGCGCCTTTTCGGCCGTGGCGGTGATGGCGTCGAAGTGTCCGTCCATTTCTGTCCGGCTGGAGGAAAAGAACGCTCCCGGCGTGCGGCGGCAGGCCCTCTTCAAAATGCCGCTGGTCTGGTGCATCTTTCTGACCATTATTTTGCAGGGGATCCTGCGGGACGGTATTACAACCTGGACGCCGGTCTATATCAACGAGACCTACCACCTGGGCAGCAGCTTTTCTATCCTGTCCGGCACGGCGCTGCCCCTGTTCAGCCTGGCGGCGATACAGGCGGTGTCCCTGCTGCACCGCAGACTGCTCCATAATCCCATAACCTGTGCCGCCGCGCTGTTCGGGCTGGGGGGAGTGTTCGGCCTGCTTCTGGCGCTGTTTCCCGGCGCCGGAACAGCGCCTTCGGTGGGGCTGTGCGCCCTTCTCACCGGCTGCATGCACGGGGTCAATCTCATCCTAGTCGGCATACTGCCCGCTTATTTCCAGCGGTACGGCAGAGTCTCCCTATTTTCAGGGCTCCTGAACGCGTTCACCTACGTGGGCAGCGCCCTCTCCGCCTATGGCTACGCCGCTGTCGCCGACCGTGCCGGCTGGCTGGCGGTGATCGGTTCCTGGCCGGTGACAGCGTTCCTCGGTCTGGCTGTCTGCCTGCTGTGTGTCCGGCCGTGGAGAAGGTTTCAGAACAGGTAGCTTCTGCTGTACACATTGACTTTTTGCCCCCGCCTGTGGTATAGTAAACGCAGTTCTTTTCTTTTGCGGGCGTGGTGGAATGGCAGACACGAAGGTCTTAGAAGCCTTTGCTCCGGCGTACGGGTTCAAGTCCCGTCGTCCGCACCAAATCATTGGGGCCGCTGGATGCCCATGCGGATACGTCCGCAGGACGTCCGGAATTTTCCGGTACAGGGAAGCCCTTTCCGGTTTGGCGGTACAGCCCCAATAGCAGGGGCCGTACCGCTGCTTTTTATATGGAGAAAGCTGCCCGCCAAGTGAATGATCCGGCGGTCTGATCCCCTGCTTTCCGGTGCCGGGGACGCTATCGGAAATCTGTACGTTGAAAAAGGCGGAGAAATAGAGTATAATTAAAAAGAGAAGACACTTTCGGGAGGGGATGAACATGCCGTCTTCGATGTCGATACGGTATGCGCAGGCCAAGCCTGTCAGCTTTATTATACAGCAGAACGAGAATATACCCGTCGCCATCCTGGAAAACGAAGTACTTTACGACCGTTTTCTGCGCCGGCGGGTCGTCCGCTTCCGGCTGCGCAACGATATGCAGTCCATCATCGACTCCGCCGCCATCTGTGTGCGGTTTTACCGCCGTGTACGTGGCAGGGACGTGTTGATTTCCACACGCACGGGGCTGGCTGTTGCTCCCTTCGCGCTCAAAATCCGCCCGGGGGATATGTTCGGTCCCGGCCTCATCTACATGTTCCCCAGGGGCGAAGTCGATAGCGTTGAAATTGCCGTAACAAAGGTATTCGTTGTAGACTTTCCAGGGGACGATGAGCTCCCCGAGGAGATCGCCTACGCTGAGCCCGGGCGGCGCATCTGGCGTCCGCAGTCCAAGGAGCAGGCGCCCCCCGCGAAAGCCGCCGCACAGAGATCGCACAGGGCGCCCGAGGAGCCGGAGCCTGTCCTCCCCTCCGAGGTGCCCGCTTCATCCGCGGAGGAGGCGGAGGAAAGACATCGTGTCCCGCTTCTGCCCATATTGATCCCGATTGTCCTGCTGGCAGTCGCGCTGCCGCTGGCGGCGTGGGGTTTTTCCGGCTACAGCCTGCGTAAAACACAGTATGAGGCGGCCAAAGCCGCCGCCGAAGAGGACGCCGCCGCTGCGCTGCCGCTTCTCGCGGCTCTGGGCGATTACCGCGACATACCCGAGCAGATCTACCATATCGGCGAAGAGGCCGAAGCGGCGGGAAACACCCCGCTGGCCATGGCCGCCTACCGTTCCGCCTATACATATGCCGACGCCGGGAAGAAATACCGCGCCTGGGTCCTGCCGGGCCGGCTGGCAGGGGGCGTTTGCCATGCGGTCGCTCTCACACCGGAGGGCACGGTTCTCGCCGCCTCGGCCGGCGCGGAGGGGACCGACTTCGGGCAGGCGGATGTGAGTGACTGGAGCGAAGTCGCCGCCCTCTCGGCCGGGCAGTTTCACACCGTGGGCATCGACTCTCACGGCCGTGCGCTGGCCGCGGGCAGTGCGGATCTCTGCGGCGTGGAAAAATGGATGGGAATGGCTCAGATGACAGCCGGGCCGAATTCGACCCTGGGTGTGCGCAAGACAGGCGAGGTCTATTTCCTAGGCAGCAGCGACTGCGGGCAGGACAAAGCGGCCGAATGGGAAGGCATCCTGCGCGCTTCGGCGGGAGAGAACCATGCTGTCGCCCTCAATGGTCTCGGGCGTGCACGGGGCACCGCCTTCACCGGGGACGCTTCCCAGGATTACGGCCAGTGCGACGTGGACGGCTGGGCCAGTCTGGTGGACATCTGCGCGGCCTCGAGCCATACGCTCGGCCTGCGCGCGGATGGGCGCGTCATCTCCACAAAATATACCGGCCCCTCCCGCAGCGACTACGGCCAGTGCAGCGTGGCGGACTGGGAAAACATCGTCGCCGTCTCCGCAACGGGGTGGCACAGTGTCGGACTGCGCAGCGACGGTACCGTTGCCGCCGTGGGGAAGAACACCGAGGGCGAGTGCAATGTGGGCGGCTGGGAAAACATGATCGCCGTCTATGCCGGAAACGGCTATACGCTCGGCCTCGCGCTGGACGGAACAGTATCCGTCGCCGGCAGCTTCCCTGAGGGCGACGCGCAGATGAAAGAACAAATCGCCGCATGGCGTTTGTGGTAAAGTGTACTGAAACGACGAAAGGAGAGGAGTCCCATGCACAAAAGACTCTTGGCTGCTGCGTTTGCCTGCGTGCTGATGCTGGCGGGGGCACCGCCCGGCTTTGCACAGACCTATTATCTCGACGACAAAACATCCTGTATCTTCGATTTTTCCCAGGTGATCGATGAGGAGACTGTCATTCACTGCGGCGATAACGTCAAACTGACTTTTCTGGGGCACTATGGGACAGATAAGGAAAACCTGCGTGTATGGACCACGCCCCTTGAACACGTGACGGAGTCGCTGAACGATGAGGACATCGACTTCTACATTTTTGGCGCGCTGCCCAAATTTGCCCGCCCGGTGAAGGTTTCCATCCGTGCGGGAGAGGGCACGTTCCTCTATGAGTACACCCAGGACGGGGAACTGCGCCTGGTCGACGCCGCCTATGAGGACGGGGAGTGGGTCTTCGAGGCGAAAACCCTCGGCGCCTATCTCGTCACCGAGGAGGAATATCCCGAGGGGAGCCTTTGAGAACGACTGCCACGCTGTAAAAAAAGAACCGCCGCGGAAAACTGCGGCGGTTCTTTTTCGGGTTATACAATGGGAATCAGCAGCATTCGTTTGCCGGGCAGGATCGGCGCGTCGAGCTCGTTCTCGCTCATGACAGCCTCAAGGGACGTATTGTAGTGCTTGGCGATTTCCCAGACCTCCTCGCCGGCGTCGGCATAGTAGATGATAAGGCTGGCGTCGGCGCCGCGAGCCTTGGGGTTCTCGGTATCGCAGGTGAGGGCAACGGCTACCTTCGGCCGTGTCAGCGAATAGATACACCCACAGACGGACACCTCGCACCGGCAGTCGAGCTCATGCGCACCTGACATGGAAAACGAACAGGACAGCACCTCGGCGCGCGGGGAGAAGAGCAGTCCCTCCGCCGTGTCCACCGGGATACGCACCTCGCATTCCCCGGGCTGTTCGGCATAGAGGACGCCGCCGTCCGCATCCGCGGCAAACAGGCCTGCGACCAGTTTCACGCATGCTGTCACCGCGCCCGGTTCTGTGCGGACGCCTATCTCCGTGACTGTGCAGAACAGATCAATTACCCCCACAGCGTCCGCGGGCAGAGAAAGGACGCACTTGTGGATAGCGCGCTCGTCGGCGATCTTTAAGAGGCTCAGGCATCCCACCGCCGCGCGCTCGATACGGCACTCATATTCGGTGGAATAGCAGTCCGTGATCAGCGAGAGATGCTGGCGGCGGTGTGTGCGGACCCGCGCGCTGAGCGTGCAGTCCAGCCCTAGGAGGCGGCTCTCCCCATCCAGATCCGGTTTCGGGCTTACCTCGTTCCCGGTAACGGACAGTTCCACATCGCATACACTCTCCTCATCCACACCGTCCACATCCAGGATTTGGCTGATGGGGAGGGAATATTCCATCGTTTCCGGACGCGCATCCTCCGCCTCGGGCTGATACAGGAGATGCAGCATCAGTTCCCCCTTGATGACCACCTTACCCCCCACGATCTTGTAATCCCCAAGCCGGCAGCAGCAGTCTAGGCGGATGACGCTCTGCACGCTCGGCTTCTGGCTCGGGAGCTGCAAATCCTCATGGACGGAGAAGGACCGCGTGGTATCAGAGCCCACCTGGGTCAGGTCGCACTCGGCGCTCCGCAGCTGGATGCCGCAGCCCTCGGCCCCGGCGATAATTTCCGACTGCGTGCGGGAGAAAACCCGGCAGCCGATGGTGATGGCGCAGCGCACCTCAAACCGGCGCTGGTTGACAGCGCGGCAGTTGACATAGTCCGTGCGTGCGGAGATGTCGAGGACAGGATCCATAACGCCCGGACGCAGGTCGCAGGATTTGGTATACGGCAGCTTCTGTTCCACACAGCGGATACTCGAATCCGCCCCTAGGTAGAATACGCGGACAAGCGCGCACAGATCCACGGTCAGCTTATCACCGCCCGCCTGCGCGCCCGTGACCGTGGGCGTGCAGAAGCAGCGCAGGATCTTCACAATGTCCGGGCAGTAGTCCGGCAGCAGCACGTCGCTCTCCACGGACTGCTCCATGCTGCCCTCATAGGCGGTGTCGCTCACCGTCACGGTCTGTTTCGTAATATTCGGCTCCATGGCAAATCCCCTTTCCCGGCTTTCACATACCCCATTGTATGAGGACACGCCCCGTGATAGACCGGAAAACGCCGGGATTACATAAGCCAGACCTTCTCATTGGTGGAGGAGATGGCGACAGCGCCCGCGCCCAGCGCGCACAGGACATCCTCCTTATCGCTGATGAGCCCCCCGGCAATGATGGGGCGGGAGGTGGACGCTGCGATGCGGCTGATCACCTTGGGCATCGCGCCGGGGAGGATTTCGATGAGATCCGCGCTGTCCCCGGCAAGGATTTTGCGCACATTCTGCAGCGCCAGCGAGTCGAGCACAAAAAAGCGCTGCACAGCGATGAGCCCGGACTGGCGCGCATAACCGACAAGCGCCGGGCGGGTGGAGATGATACCGTCGGCAGCGGTGGCGGTGCGGATAAAATCGACAGCCACCTCGCGCGGGGAGAGTCCGTCGATGAGGTCGATATGAACGATAGCGGCCTTCCCCGCCTCATGGATGCGCGCGGCGATGCCGCCGATGGAAACCAGATCCCCATACAGCACGAACACTGCCCGGCTCTCGCACGTCAGGCATTTTTCGAGCCCCGCCTCGCTCTTGACCGCCGCGATGACCGGGAATTCCTCAAGCTGCTCGAGCAGCGTATGGCTCGTCACGCGCTGCTGCATACCTCAGCCCTCCTTTTGGGTCATTTTATAAAGATACACAGATATTTCCGTTTTCAGCAGTTCCACAGCAATGCCCTATTAGAAAAGCCATGGTTTTGCCTGTATAACAGGCAAAATTTGATTCCCATGAAATCAAAAATGGCTTTTCGTAGATATTTCCGCTTTCAGCAGTTCCACAGCAATGCCCCATTAGAAAAGTCATGGTTTTGCCTGTATAACAGGCAAAATTTGATTTCCATGAAATCAAAAATGGCTTTTCGTAGATATTTCCGCTTTCAGCGGAAATATCTACCGCTGCATTTCATCCTGTACGCCGCCCGCGTGCGCCTCGATAAGGCGGACAAGCTCCGCAGCGTCGGTACAGGGCAGATCCCCGTGTACGGTGCATTTGGCGGCGGCCATCGCGTCCCCGCAGCGAACGGCGCTCTGGATGCTGTCCGCTGTCAGCAGGCCGTAGAGCGCGCCCGCGACATAGGCGTCCCCACTGCCGATGCGGTCCACGATATCTATCGTGTAGGGAGGCTCGGTGAAGAAGGCGTCCGCCCCGGCGTCATAACCGAGGGAGGCGAACGTGTGGCGCGTGGGGGAGAGAACATGCCGCTCAGTCGAAAACAGGCGGCGCACGCTGTATTCCCGCGCGAACGCACGCACCATCTCCATGCGCTCTCCCGTGCGGCCGAACATCCGCCGCAGGCTCTCCTCCGACACGAAGAGCACATCGAAGAGCGGAAGCAGCGGCTCCACGACTGCGCGCTCCTCCTGATCCTCCCAGAGATTCGCACGGTAGTTGACATCGAAGGAGACCATCGCGCCCGCCGCCTTAAAGCGTTCGATCAGGCGGACAGCAGTCTCCCGGGGGCCGGGGCCTATGCCGAGCGTGATGCCGCTCACATGGAACAGGCGTGTGGAAAGAAGGGAGGAAGGGACTTCATCAGGCGTGAGCGAATGGATGGAGGAATTCGCCCGGTCATAGACAACCGCCGGCCGGCGGGGAGAGGAAGCGCTCTCGTAGTAGTAGACGCCCATCCGCGCGCCGGGGCGCGTATCGGTGACGATCCCCTCGTCCGAAACGCCGGAAGCGCGCGCCTCGGCGCGGACAAACCGGGACAGCGCATTGTCCGGCAGCTTCGAGCAGACAGCCGCGCGCAGTCCGAGCTGCGCAAGCCCCGCCGCGACGTTCAGTTCCGCTCCGGCGGCGCATTTTTCCAGCGTCCCCGCCTCGCACAGGCGTCTCCCGCCGGCTGGGGAGAGGCGGAGCATCAGCTCTCCCAGCGTGACCGCGTCAAATTTCTGTTCCATCAGGCATTCTCCTTTTCTGGCACCGCGAGGCCGGAAAGTGCGTTGGCCGCGGCGGCAAGTTCGTCGAGTGTGAGGGCTTCGGCCCGTGCGCCGGGGGATATCCCGCCCTCCTCCAGCACGCGGATTACCTCCGCCTTGGGGAGCCCGAGCCCCGCCGAGAGCGCGTTGGAAAATGTCTTGCGGCGCTGGGCGAAAGCGGCCCGGATCATGCGGAAGAAGAAGGCTTCATCCCGCAGGGAGACCGGCGCCTCCCGCCGCACACGCAGGCGGATGACGCAGGAATCCACATCCGGCGCGGGCAGGAACGAACCGCGTGAGACGGGAAAAAGCATCTCCGGCTCCGTGTAGTACCACACGGCAGCGCTGACCGCTCCGCACGCCCGCTCGCCGGGAGGCGTACACAGGCGCACAGCCGCCTCCTTCTGAACCATGACTGTGATCGTCTCCATAGGCAGGCGGCTCTCGAGCAGGCGCATGATGAGGGGGGAGGTGATGTAATAGGGCAGGTTGGCGGCCACGCTCACGCGCATGCCGGGCAGCTCCTGCCGGATGAGCGCGCCCAAATCGGCGGTCATGGCGTCGTCATAAACGATATGGATATTTTCACAGCCGCCGAGCGTCTCCCGCAGGACGGGGCGCAACCGCTCGTCCACCTCCACGCAGACCACCCGATCCGCCCGCCGCGCCAGCTCCCGGGTGAGCACGCCCACTCCCGCGCCGATCTCCAGCACGCCGCAGCGCTCGTCCGTCGCGGGGAGGGCCTCCTGTGCCATGCGCGGGCACACAGAGGGGTTGATGAGGAAGTTTTGTCCGAGGGATTTGCGGAAGACGAAGCCGTGCCGTGCGAGCAGCTCGCGCACATAGCGGATATTGGTGAGGGCGGGTTCCATGGCGGCCTCCTTATGACAGCGAATATGTTTTTATTATAGCATAAAAACGCGCCGCAGACCACCTGTCCGCGGCGCGTTTTCCTGTTTCGGTTTAAGGCTGCGTCATCTCCGCGGCAATGTAGGCGGTGACACCGCCGGAGAGGTTGTCCGTCTCAAAATAAGGGACGGGCGTGACCGTCACGTTATCCCGCAGGACCTTGTGCGCAGTGGAGAGCGTCTGCGTGCCGAAGGCCCTGGGCGTAACGCAGTAGTCCCCCTCGTAGACGTCCGGCTTTGCCGCCGCGGAGGAGAGTCGCCCCTGAAGAGCGCTTCCGGTACCGCAGAGACATCCGGACAGCGGCCGGGATACACGCTCCATATCAGTCCACCTCCTCGGAGAGATTCAGTCTCGCCTTCGTGATAAACGTATCGACTTCGCCGGTCGCCCTAGTGAGCTGGATATCGTAGACGTATTTGCCGAACGCGAGATCCTTTGTATCCTCCGGGCGGAGGGTCAGGAGCATCGTGTCGGTGGGGATGTCCACGACCAGCAGCGGGCGGATATCCTCATACTTCGCCTTCATGGCGAAGCGGACGGTGTCGCCCTCTCCCGGTATGTACGGCTCCCCGGCGGTATCCGTAATCTCGACATGGGCGGTAAAGGTGTCCCCTCGGGTGAGGGTGATGGTTGTGCCAAAAATGTGGTAGCTCATGATTTACCTCCGGTTACAAAATATATGGAAGGGTCAGTTTCAGAGTGGAAGAAGCCCGATCCATGGTGCCTGTGCGAATGTCCCTCCCCCTATTGCGCCGATAGATTCGCCTAGAGGCGCAGGGGAAATGGATATACCCGCATTCCATGAGCAATCGTTTTCTTTTACGGACACAGGAAAAAATAAAATATTGAAAAGGCGTTTTTTTAATATGCTCCCGATCTGTATGGCGAATAAAAATGGTTGCGCCGCCTTTTAAAACGTGCTATAATAGCCGCAAGCAGCTATTATAGTCTGATTTTTTTGGCCGCCCTACGGGCATGGGCTATTATAGCGTCTATTATCGTTTTGTTTTTTGGCCGGTGGGCTGTAGCCAAGCGGTAAGGCAACGGACTTTGACTCCGTCACTCGCGCGTCCGAATCGCGCCAGCCCAACCAAAATCCCTGTTCCAGATTATAAATCTGAAACAGGGATTTTTCATAGGGGGTGCTGCCCCCTCTTGACGTCTGATTTACTCGCTCACCGCTCAGAAATCCTCCTGTCACCCCCAAAGATGAAGAGCGGCCGATGGCATTCGCCCGGCCGCTTGCAGGCCTTATGTGAGTGTGTAAAAGAGAATTATACACACAAGTTTCGACGCTTCTTGACATTTCAGGGAGGGAGCCCTATAATGAAGGCACTGGAGGGTGAATTTTATGGCATCATGTAATTTTGACGAAGTGATCGAACGGCGCGGGACCAACAGCGTTAAGTTCGATTTTGCCGCGGAACATGGACTGCCGGAGGACGTGCTGCCGCTCTGGGTGGCCGATATGGACTTCCGTGTCCCGGAACCGGTGATCGGCGCACTGCAAAAGGCTGTCGATCACGGCATTTTTGGATACAGCGATACAAAATCAGATTACTTTGAGGCACTTTCCGGGTGGTTCTCGGAGCGCTTTGGCTGGCGGCCGAAAGAGGAATGGCTCGTGAAAACCCCCGGCGTCGTGTTCGCGCTGGCGATGGCGGTGCGCTCCCTGACCCGCCCCGGCGACAGTGTGCTCATCCAGCCGCCGGTTTATCCGCCGTTTTTTAACGTCATCCGGGAGAATGACCGGAAGATCGTTGAGAGCGAACTGGTGTATCAGGATGGGCGCTATTCTATCGACTTTGAGGACTTCGAGCGCAAAATTACAGAGCAGCATGTCAAGCTCTTTATCCTCTGCAGCCCTCATAATCCTGTGACACGCGTCTGGACACGGGACGAGCTGCGCGAAATCGGGAAAATCTGTGCAAAGCATCAGGTTTTCGTCGTGTCGGACGAGATCCACTGCGACTTCGCTTTCGATGAGCATCCCCACACCGTCTTTCTCGACGCCAACCCCGAACTCGCCTCCCGCAGCATCGTCTGCACGGCGCCGAGCAAGACCTTTAACCTCGCCGGACTGCAGGCGTCCAACATCTGGATTCCCAGCGCCAATGTACGCGCCGGTTTCCTCAAGGAGATGGCCCGCAGCGGCTGCTCCGGCCTTAACCGGATGGGCATCATCGCCTGCCAGGCCGCTTACACGGGCGGATCCGGGTGGTTCAAGGAGTGCTGCGCCTACCTGCGCGCCAACCTGGATTTCCTGCGGGATTTCCTCCGGGAACGCCTGCCGCAGATCCGCTTGGTCGAGCCGGAGGGGACCTACTTCGCCTGGCTCGACTGCTCCGGGCTGGGGATGCCGCCCGACGCGCTCAATCACTTCATCGTCCAAAAAGCGCGGCTGTGGCTCGACGATGGGCAGATCTTCGGCGCTTCGGGCGGGCAGTTTCAGCGCGTTGTGCTCGCCTGCCCCCGCAGGACGCTTGAGGAGGCGCTTTCCCGGCTGGAGAACGCTGTCAGACAGAACCAATAAAATGAAAAAACGGGGCCGCTGTCATCTGGACAGCGGCCCCGTTTGGCTGCTCGCGTTTACTTTTTGCTCTGGTACTTTTCGTAGGCGGCGCGAAGCTCCTCGGCTGTCGACTCCGGGCAGGTGGGGTTGCAGTGCGCCCAGCAGCCCGTCTCGCTCGAGGCATTGAATTTCTGCTTGTCCGCGCTGCGCATGGGCGGGAAAAATTCGATGTGGAAATGATAGAAATTACTCGTATCGCCGCTGTTAACCGGCGCGTTGTGCATGCACATCATATACGGGAAGCGGTAGTCGAAGAGATTGTCGAACATGCCGACCGTGTCGCGGATGGTGATGCCCAGCGCCGCGCGCTCCTCCTCTGTGAGGTCCGTGATATACTGCACATGGCGGTTCGGGAAGATGTACACGCCATACGGGTACTCGGTAAAGAACGGCAGAAAGACGGTGAAATGCTCGTTCTTAAAGATGATGCGCTTCCCGAAGGCCAGCTCCTGGCGGAGCATCTCATCAAAGAGGCAGACACTGTGCTCCTTATAATAGGCGTTCGCGCTCTGGAGCTCCAATTCGATCTTCTTCGGGATGACCGAATAGCCGTAGATCTGCCCGTGGGGATGCGGCATCGTGACACCGACAACGTCGCCGCGGTTCTCGAAGATGAAGACATACTTGATTTTCGGGTCGGCGCGCAGCGCATCGAAGCGCTCACACCAGAGGCTGACGAGCTTGTTCATGTGCTCGTCGGACAGTTCGGGCAGCGTGGTGGTGTGGCCGGGCGAATAGAGGACAACTTCACACTTGCCGTATGCCTCGCGCACACGGAAAAAGTCGTTGGCCACATCGTCCGGGACAGGCGGATTCTGCGAGAGAGCGGGGAAGTCGTTATCGTATTTGAGCACGTCGTAGTCGTCGGGCACCTTACCGGATCCCGGGCAGAAGGGGCACCAGTTCTTCGGCATCTGCGGGCGGGCCTGCCGGTGCGAAGCAATCATAACCCAGTCGTTAATCAGGGGATGCCATCTCAGTTCAGCCATTGTCAGTTCCTCCTCAGAATATTACTGCGTTCCTATGCGTTTGCCAGTTCCGCGGTGATTTCACATCCGCCGACAGGGCGGATGGAGAGCACATGGCAGCTTCCCTTTCCGAACACGCTCTCAATTCCGGCGCGGTACGCTTCGAGCTTATTGTCCGGGACAAAGGCCTGAATCGTGCCGGCAAAACCGCCGCCGTGCACACGCCACGCGCCGCATCCCGCGAGCATGCGCTCGCTCAGCGAAAGCGCCACGCTCAGTCCCTGATGCTCCGGATCCGACGAAGCGAACACATTCTGCAAATACATCGCCGACGAACGGCCCGACTCGATGATGAGCTCCTTAAAGCGTTCGAAATCGCCGCCCCGGAGCGCCGCCACCTGCATCGGTACGCGGGCGTTATCGGAGAAGAAGTGAATGGCGCGCACCAGCGCACGGTCCGAAACCTTCGGGTGGATTTCACCCAAGCGCGCATAGAATTCGTCCTCATCCACCTCGCGCAGGACCTCCTTGCCGAAGCACGCGGCCACGGCGCGCATCTCGGTGGGAATAGCGCCATATTCGGGCGTGAGGTCGGCGTGGTCGCCCTTTGTGTCCACAATGCACAGGTTGTAGCCGCTGTGGGAAAAGTCGAATTCCACCTTCTCCACCACGGGCTTCGCCGTATCTTTAAAATCAATGGTGACGAAGCTGCCCACGGAGGACGCCATCTGATCCATCAGTCCGCTCGGCTTGCCGAAGTAGACGTTCTCCGCATACTGGGAGATCTGCGCGATTTCGACCGGGCTGACCGCCCCGCCGTTATAAAGCCCGGAAAGGAGGTTGCCGATAAGCACCTCAAACGCCGCCGACGAAGAGAGCCCGGATCCGCTCAGAACGTCGGACGTGGTGTACGCGTCGAGCCCGCCGATCTTATACCCGAGCTGCACGAAGCGCGACGCCATGCCGCGCACGAGGGAGCAGGCGTGATTGCGCTCCTCCTCCTTCTCTTCAAGATCGTCCACCGCTACGATATCCCGCGGGTACCCCTTGGACTGGATGCTGATAACGCCCGAGTCGGAGAGCGCCGCCACCGCGATGACATCCAGATTGACCCCCGCCGCGAGCACACGCCCGCGCTGGTGATCCGTGTGGTTGCCCCCGACCTCGGTGCGCCCCGGAGCGGAAAAGAGGCGGACATCCCTCTCCTCCCCGAACAGGGAGGCGAACTGATCCACCGCTTCGGCGTAGCGCTCCTGCTGAAGGGCGGCCCGGTCCCCGTAAAGCCAGGCAAAGGTTTCTTTGAAAGCGCCGGAAAGAATCTGCTGTTTGAGTTCCATGGGTTTCATCGGAAAATTCCTCCGTTTCGTCTAAAAAAATCCTACCTCTATCCTACCGCGAATGCGCGCCGATTGCAACCTTTATTTTGTGATCGTTTCATGGACTATTGTTGCAATCCCGGGAAAAAATGAGTATAATGACAGGGAACGCCGCCGGAAAGGGATCGAAGGCGAAAAAGCGAGGATGCCGGAACGTGCCGGGAGCCGGCTTTCCCGGCGCTTCCTTGGATGTGCGGAACACGGCGTGACACTGCAAGCAAGGAGGTTTCCGTATTGAAATTCAATAAAACCCATGCTATCTTCGCGCTCTCCTGCGCGATTCTGTGCCTGCTGCCCGCCTGCGTGCTCTCCGCGCAGAGCCTCAGCCGGCCGGAAAAGGATGCTGTCCCGGCGGCGGCATCCTCCTCCTCGCAGGCTGAGCCGCTGAAGCGGAAGAAAACGCCTGCCTCCTCCAAGGTGAAGGAGCCCGAGCCCATCCGCCTGACACTGCTCGCGGCCGGGGACAACCTTATCCACGATGTCATCTATCAGCAGGCGTTTTCCCGCACGGGCGGAGAGGGCTACAGCTTCTCCCCACTCTATGAGCGCTTACAGGGCGATATCGCCGCGGCGGACATCGCCTTCATCAATCAGGAGACGATTATGGACGATACCCGCCCGCCCTCCGGTTATCCGGCATTCAACACGCCGAGCGTGATGGCATCGCAGCTCGCCGGCGCCGGGTTCGATATTGTCAACCTCGCCAACAACCACATGCTGGATCTGGGGATAACCGGGCTCGAAGCGTCGATGGACGTCATCGACGGCACGCAGGGGCTCACGCGTATCGGCGCGTGGCGCGAGGGGGAGGATAAGACACAGATAGCCCTCGCCAAAGTGAAGGGTGTCACCTTCGCGTTCGTGGGATTCGCAGAGTATACAAATGTGGGCGGATCGTCGATGTACCGGGACCAGATCGTGTATACCGACGATTGGCCCATCATCGAAGCGCAGCTCGCCGCAGCGCGGGAGCGGGCGGATGTTGTGGTCGTTTCCGTCCACTTCGGGACAGAGAACGTCACTGTTCCGAACCAGGCGCAGGAGGCGTTTGCGCGGCGCATGAACGAGCTGGGGGCCGACATCGTGCTCGGGCATCATCCGCATATGGTGCAGCCGGTGGAGGTTCTCGAGGATGAGGGCGGACACCGCACGCTCGTCTTCTATTCGCTGGGGAATTTCGTCTCGGCCCAGTCGCGTCCGGACAACCTTGTCGGGCTGATGCCCATCATCCCCATCGAGAAAGCGCCGGACGGGAAGATTTCCGTCGGGGATCCGCTGTGCCGAGCCGTTGTCACGCATTACGATTCCGGCATGCGGAACCTCTCGCTCTATCCGCTCGAGGAGTACTCCCCGTCCCTCGCCGACGGGCACGGCGTAAACGCCTACGGCAGCTTCTCGCTGGACGGCATCCGCACGCTGCTTAAGGACACCATCTCCAATAGTTTTATCGTGCCGGGCCGGTAAAAAGAAATCCCGGAAAATTGACTGAAAATTAACGAAATCGCTTGAAATGACTTCTCCCTATGGATATAATGATAGATGTGGAAGATTTTTTCTAAAGATTTTCCGAAGAGCTTCAAGGGTCAGAGTGATTTTGGGCCGGCCGCCATGCGCCGGCGGAATGGAGGAAAAAATGACCAAAAATCCCAACGTACTCGGGTGGGTCGACGAAACTATCGCCCTGTGCAAGCCGGACAAGGTGGTCTGGCTGGACGGAAGCCAGGAGCAGCTCGATGAATTGCGCCGCCAGGCCTGCGAGACCGGCGAGATGATCAAACTGAATGAGGAAAAGCTGCCCGGCTGCTACCTGCACCGCACCGCTGTAAACGATGTGGCGCGTGTGGAGCACCGCACCTTTATCTGCACAAAGAAGAAAGAGGACGCGGGCCCCATCAACAACTGGATGGATCCCGATGAGATGAAAGCTAAACTCACGAAGATGTACGACGGTGTCATGAAAGGCCGCACGATGTACGTCATTCCCTACTGCATGGGTCCCATTGGTTCGAAGCTCTCGAAGGTCGGCGTGGAAGTGACCGACTCCATCTATGTCGTGCTCAACATGGACATTATGACCCGCATGGGCAAACAGGCGCTCGAGCATCTGGGCGATACCTCCAACGATTTCGTGCGCGGCCTGCACTCGAAGGCCGATGTCGATGAGGAGAACCGCTATATCGTGCAGTTCCCCGAGGATAACGCTATCTGGAGCATCAACTCCGGCTACGGCGGGAACGTCCTGCTCGGCAAGAAGTGCTTCGCGCTGCGCATTGCCTCCTATCAGGGCAAGAACGAGGGCTGGATGGCCGAGCATATGCTCATCCTCGGCATTGAGAATCCGCAGGGCGAGACCAAATACGTTGCGGCCGCGTTCCCGTCCGCGTGCGGGAAGACCAACCTCGCCATGCTCATCCCGCCCGAGGTGTATAAGAAGCAGGGATATAAGGTCTGGACCGTCGGCGACGACATCGCCTGGATGCGTATCGGCGAGGACGGCAGGCTCTGGGCTATCAATCCCGAGGCCGGATTCTTCGGTGTCGCGCCCGGCACCAATGATAAATCCAACCCGAACGCGCTGGCAACCACCAAGCGCGGCACCATCTTCACGAATGTCGCCCATAATCTCGACGATAACACCATCTGGTGGGAGGGGCTCGACAAGAACCCGCCGGAGAACGCTGTCGACTGGAAGGGCAATCCCTGGAACGGCAAAACGTCCGCAGAGAAGGGCGCCAACCCCAACAGCCGCTTCACCGCGCCGGCGAAGAACTGCCCGTGCATCAGCGATAAGTTCAATGACGTCAACGGCGTTCCGATTTCCGCCATCGTCTTCGGCGGGCGCCGCGCGAAGACCGCTCCGTTGGTCTATCAGTCCCGCGACTGGGCGCACGGTGTGTTCGTCGGCTCCATCATGGCCTCCGAGACGACCGCCGCCGCGACCGGCGCCGTAGGCGTTGTCCGCCGTGACCCGATGGCGATGCGCCCGTTCTGCGGCTACCACATGGGCGACTACTTCGGCCACTGGCTCGAAATGGGCGAACGCCTGGGGGATAAGGCCCCGAAGATCTTCAACGTCAACTGGTTCCGCACCGACGATGAGGGCCACTTCATCTGGCCGGGCTTCGGCGATAACATGCGTGTCCTGATGTGGATCCTCGCCCGCTGCGAGGGCAAGGCCGACGCTGTGGAGACCCCCATCGGCTACGAGCCCAAGCCCGAGGACATCAACATTGAGGGCCTCGAGGGCATCACCGCCGACACCGTGCGCGGCCTGCTCGATGTGGATAAGGATCTCTGGCGCGAGGAAGCCGCCGGGATTGAGGACTTCTATAAGCAGTTCGGCGACCGCCTCCCGAAGGAGATGGCCCATCAGCTCGAGGTGCTCAAGAAAAACCTTCAGTAAGCGGTAATACTGTAAAACGAAGCGGGAGCCGGAACCGGCTCCCGCTTTCTATATCCTGATAAGCCCTTCCGTCCAGTCCCGCCCGCAGACGCCGCGCGGGGATTGCAGGAGCGCATACTGATCGTCCGCGGCGGCCTCGAGGCGCGCCAGACGCGCCGCGGCCCCCCCCGTCCGCGCCAGACGCGACAGCGACGCGTTCACCGGTATCCCTCCCCGTACGCCATGCAGCAGCGCGCGCCCGCACGCCGTACAGCCCAAAAGGCGCACATACGGCGGCGGAGACGCGCTCATCTCCTCCGTCACGCCCAGATACGCGCACAGCGCCAGACGCCGCAGCCGCGCGAGCGTATACCGCTTGGTCTTGGCGAGCGCGTACAGCTCCTCCAGCGTCCGTGCCCGGCGCGACGCCGCATACAGCCGCCGCTCGATGCCCTCCGCGCATTCGGGAAGGGTATCCCACCTATCGAACGCCCGCAGGCGCGAGAGAAGCGGCGCCTCCAGCGCCGCCGGCAGACAGACGGGCGCACCCGCATAGACGGACACGTCCGGTACGTATGGATCGATCCTCTCTCCCGCCGCGACGCGCTTTCGCAGGAGCGACGCGCTCGCGTACTCCCCGGCCGGAGCGGCTGCGTCGTGCGCTGTCCCGACACGGGGAAACGTCTCGGGGCGGATACCCGTCCCCCGGAGCGCCAGCAGGTATTCGACAGCTAAGACGTTATTCGGCTCCCGCAGGATACCGGCTGTCTCCGGGCCGTACGTCTCCCGCACCGCCGCCTCCCTGGCCGCCGCGAACGTGACACCCGCCTCCATCCGCCGGCGGATACCCTCCCCCACGGCCGGATCCTCTACGGCCTCCGCCGCCCGGTACAGCGGCGAAAGCTCCCCGCACTCGCTGCCGAAGACTAGCTTCTCCGCCCCCAGCGCCGCCGCCGCCGCAACGCCGCCGCGCGCAAACCGCTTCGCTCCCGCCACTGCCTGCGGCAACGGCAGCTCGGCCACCAGATCCACCCCGCCCAGAAGCGCCGCGCGCGTGCGCGTCCATTTATCGTAGAGCGCCGGCTCCCCCCGCTGGGTAAAGTTCCCGCTCATCACGACCGCGACATGCGCCTCCTCCGCTCTGACTCTGGAGAAAAGATACGCGTGACCGTTATGAAACGGGTTCAGTTCCGCAATGACTGCCGCGAGCACAGCGTCCCCTCCTTTTTTCTTGCAGGATTTCCCGAAACGGTTGAAATTTCTGTCCCTTTGTAATAATATAGAAGTTATAGACTGAATGTCAAGAAAATGGAGGGAATTATAGGATGAAAGTTCTGGTCATCAACGCGGGAAGCTCCTCGCTCAAGTACCAGCTCATCGACATGGACAATGAAAATGTGCTCGCTAAGGGCAACTGCGAGCGCATCGGCGTGGACGGACTCATCACCCATAAGACAGGATCCGGCGTCAAGATGCAGTATGAGACCCCGTTCCCCACGCATAAGGAAGCGTTTATGGAGGTTGTCCACGTCCTTACCGAGGGCGAGGGAAAGGTGATTGACGATGTGAAGGAGATTTCCGCTGTCGGGCACCGTGTGCTCCACGGCAGCGAAAAGTATAAGGTCTCCACTGTCATTACCGACGAGGTCATCGACGATATCGATTCCTTCCGCGACCTCGGCCCGCTCCACAATCCGCCCCAGGCCGCCGCAATGCGCGCCTGCCGCAGCGTCTTTGGGCCCGAGACTCCCATGGTCGCCGTCTTCGATACCTCGTTCCATCAGACCATGCCGGAAAAGGCGTACATGTACGGTACCCCCTATGAGTACTACGAAAAGTATCATATCCGTAAATACGGTTTCCACGGTACCAGCCACCGCTTTGTCAGCCAGCACTACATTGAGATGCGCGGCATCGACCCGAAGGGGAGCAAAATTGTCGTCTGCCATCTGGGGAACGGATCGTCTATCACCGCCGTGCGCGACGGCGCGTGCATCGATACGTCGATGGGCTTCACCCCGCTCGACGGTATCATCATGGGCACCCGCTCCGGCGCGGTCGATCCGTCGGTCGTGACATTCCTCATGAACAAGGAGGGGCTTACCCCCGATCAGATGAGCGACATCATGAACAAGAAGTCCGGCTTCCTAGGCATCTCCGGCCTCTCAAGCGATGCGCGCGACCTTGTCAGCGCCTCCCATGAGGGCCACGCCCGCGCCAAGCTCGCCTGCGACATCGTGCGCTACCAGATCAAGAAGTATATCGGTTCCTACGCCGCGGCCATGGGCGGCATCACGGCACTCCTCTTCACCGGCGGCATCGGGGAAAATTCCGACGAGCTGCGTACTGAGGTCTGCGAGGGGCTCGAGTTCATAGGCATCCGGCTCGATGAGAATGAGAATCGCCACAAGACCGGCGAGGATCACAAGATCTCCGCTGCGGACGCGTCCTGCGAGGTCTGGGTCATCCCCACCAATGAGGAGCTCGCCATAGCGAAAGATACCGTCGCCCTCATCGGCTGACAGTTCTGTCCGGGCACCGAAACAAAGAGCGGCGCATGGGGATTTTGCTCATGCACCGCTCTTTCCATAGGGAGGATTATCATGGCCGCACTTGCATCTCTGGGGCTCGGCAGAACCATGGAAAAGAAACTGCGCTCGGTCGGCATCTGTTCGGCGGAGGAGCTGCGGGAGGCCGGCAGCCGGGAAGCTGTCCGCCGCCTCAAGGCGCAGTATCCGTCCACCTGTGTCGTCATCCTCTACCATTTGGAGGCCGTTCTCCAGGGCACTGAAATCAAACGGCTCGACAGTGCCTGTAAGTCCGAGCTGAGCGCCTGGTTCAGGCGGCTTTCTGACCAGACCGCATAAATATCCATATTGAGAAAAGGAAAACAGACCCGCCGCCATGGGATGGGTCTGCTTTCATATAGGGGGAGAAAATAGGGGGGTAAAGATACGGCCTTTTCCTAAGCGGACAAGCCGTGGATCGGGCACCTTACTGATGATATCACACGACCTGTGGCTTTTCAATATTCTTAAAAAAATTGTAAATAATTTTGATATCTTTATAGTCAATTATTTTCCATTCTTTATTTTTAGCAGAAATCCTGCCCCTGATACATCTCTTTTAATAAAGGGAAAACAGGTTCGCCCCTCTGCGGGACGGACCTGTTTTCATATGGGGGGAGATAAAATAGGGGGGCAGGAGTTATACGTTCTCTTTGCCGTAGAACGCCTTTTTGTAGACTTCCTGAATCTCCGTAATGAGCGGATAACGCGGGTTCGCTGTCGTGCACTGATCCTCGAAGGCGCGGTAGCTGAGCTTCTCGAGACCCGCCAGGAAGACGGTCTCATCCACCTTGCACTCCTGAATAGTCATCGGGCAGTTGATGTCCTGCATCAGCTTACGCACCGCGGCCGCCAGGCTCTTGACGCCCTGCTCCGGTGTATCGGCCTTGAGGCCCAGATGCTTGGCAATCTTCTGATATTTCTGGTCGGCGACAAACTTGCCGTACTTCGGCCAGGTGGCGAATTTGGAGGGCTTCGCACCGTTGTATTCAATCACCCACGGCAGCAGCACCGCGTTCGCGAGGCCGTGCGGGATGTGATACTCGCCGCCGAGCTTATGCGCCATGGAATGGTTGAGGCCGAGGAACGCGTTCGTGAACGCCATACCGGCGATGCAGGAGGCATTGTGCATCTTCTCGCGGGCGAGCTCATCTGTCTGGCCGTTGTGGTAGGCACGCGGCAGGTACTCGAAGACCATCTCGATCGCCTGCATGGCCAGACCGTCGGTGTAATCGGAGGCGAGGATGGAGACATACGCCTCAATCGCATGCGTGAGCACGTCCATGCCGGTGAAGCAGGTCGCGGACTTCGGCAGGCTCATGACAAACTGCGGGTCGATGATGGCCACGTCCGGGGTCAGCTCGTAGTCGGCGAGCGGGTACTTGATATTGCCGTTCTCCTTATCGGTGATGACGGAGAAGGACGTCACCTCGCTGCCGGTGCCGCTCGTGGTCGGGATGCAGACCATCTGCGCCTTGTCGCCCAGATGCGGGAAGTGATAGGTCCTCTTGCGGATGTCGAGGAACTTGAGGCGCAGGCCGTCGAAGTCCGTGTCCGGATGCTCGTAGAACAGCCACATGCCCTTGGCCGCGTCCATCGCGGAACCGCCGCCAAGCGCGATGATAACGTCCGGCTGGAACTGGTTCATCAAAGCGACGCCGCGCATAATGGTCGCCTTGCTCGGATCCGGCTCGACCTCGGAGAAGATCTCCGCGTGGCAGTACTCGGTGCGCTTACGCAGGTAGTAGAGCACCTTGTCCACGTTCCCGAGCTGGACCATCATCGGGTCGGTGACGATGAACGCGCGGGAGATGTCCGGCATCTTCTCCAGGTACTGAATGGAATCCTTCTCAAAGTAGATCTTCGGCGGAATTTTGAACCACTGCATGTTGACTCTCCTCTTCGCGATACGCTTCTTGTTGACCAAGTTGACGGAAGAAACGTTCGAGGTGGTGGAGTTGTGGCCGAAGGAGCCGCATCCGAGAGTGAGGGACGGGGTGTTCGTGTTGTAGATGTCGCCGATGGCACCCTGCGAGGACGGGGAGTTGACGATAACACGGCCGACCTTCATTTCTTCGCCGTAGGCGTTGCAGAGCTCGGCGTTGTTGGAGTGGATAACGGCGCTGTGGCCGAGTCCGCCGAACTCGAGCATCTTGCGGGCCTTCTCAAAGCCCTCTTTCTCGTCCTTGACAACGAAGTACGCCAGCACCGGGGAGAGTTTCTCGCGGGAGAGCGGATACTCGGGGCCGACATCGCCAAGGCGCGCTAAGAGGATCTTTGTCCCCGCGGGCACCTTCACACCCGCCTGCTCGGCGATCCACCACGCCGGCTGGCCGACGACCACCGGGTTAACGGACTGCTTCTGCGCGTTGATGACGTAATCGGAGACCTTCGTGATTTCGTCGCCCTTGAGGAAGTAGCAGCCGTAGTAGTTCATGATCTTCTCGAATTCCTCGTGAATCGCCTCGTCCACGATGGCGGCCTGCTCGGAAGCGCAGATCATGCCGTTATCGAACGTCTTGGAAAGAATGAGGTCGTTGCAGGCGCGGGCGACGTCCACATCCTTATTGATATAGCAGGGCACATTGCCCGGGCCGACACCCAGCGCCGGCTTGCCGCAGGAGTATGCGCTCTTGACCATGCCGGAACCGCCGGTGGCCAGAATCATCGACACGCCGGGATGGTTCATCAGCGCGCTGGTGGCCTCAATCGAGGGGAACTCGATCCACTGGATGCAGTACTTGGGCGCGCCGTGTGCGATGGCAGCGTCGCGCAGGACCTTCGCCGCCGCGACAGAGCACTTCTGCGCCGATGGATGGAACCCGAAGATGATGGGGTTACGGGTCTTCGCGCAGATGAGGGATTTGAACATCGTGGTGGAGGTCGGGTTCGTGACCGGCGTCACGCCCGCGACAACGCCCACCGGCTCGGCGACCTCGACATATCCCTCCATATCGTTCTCATCAACGATACCCACTGTCTTCTGGTACTTAATCGAGTGGTAGATATACTCAGTGGCGAAAATATTCTTGATGACCTTATCCTCAAAGACGCCGCGATGCGTCTCGTCGACCGCCAGCTTCGCCAGATTCTGGTGTTCGTCCAGGCCGGCGAGCGACATTGCGTGCACGATTTCGTCCACCTGCTCCTGCGTCATGTGCATGTACTCCTCAAGAGCTTCGTTGGCATTGCGGACGAGCTGGTCGATCATTTCCTTGGTTTCGACCGCAGCCGGAGCGGCAGCGGCCGGAGCCTTCTTTTCTTCTGCCATGTCCTTCATTCCTTTCTGCATTTTGGGTGTTTTGTTCTCGTGTCGTTTCGAACAACCATATTTTAAACCGGCCTGCGCCGGATTACAAACGGTTGTTAATGTTTTATCAATCTTTCTGCTTCTACTATATCATTCCACGGCAGGGTTGTCAATAACAAGCGTTAAATTTTTATCAATATATTTTAAGGTATTCAAATGGTAATTTTTTAGGCATTTTCACCCCCTGCCGGATGGATCTTCCTCCGCTCTATTTTCCCGTGCCCGGAGCGCGCCGGAATAGAGCGCCGTGCGCGCATATCCGGTCAGGGCGGCGACCTCTCTGGCGGCCTTTGAAAGCGGCAGCCACGCCTGCGCCCGTGAGAGTGTCATGGAAACAGCCTCCTCAAGCGGGATCTCCTCCGCCGCCGGAGCAGGCGCTCCCTCGACGACAATCACGAATTCCCCTCGCGGCTCCATCTCCCGGAAGCGTTCCACTGCCTTTGAGAGCGGCAGGCGCAGTGTCTCCTCGTGGATCTTTGTGAGCTCGCGGACAAGCGCCGTCCGCCGCTCGCCGAACGCCGTGTATAAATCCGCCAGTGTCCTCGCCAGGCGGTGCGGGGCTTCGTAGAAGATGATCGTCCGCCGCTCGGCGCGCAGCTCCTGGAGGCGTTCGTCCCGCTCCCGGCGTCCGGTATCGAGGAACCCCTCAAAGACAAACCGCCCCGCCGGCAGGCCCGACACGGCGAGCGCCGTGACGAACGCGCTCGGCCCGGGGACAACCTCCACCGGCAGATCCCGCTGTGCGCACAGCGCGACGATGCCCTCCCCCGGATCGCTGATGCAGGGCATGCCCGCGTCGGTAACGAGGGCGCACACCTCCCCCGCCTCGATGCGCCGGATAATCTCCTCCCCGCGCCGGCGGGCGTTGTGCTCAAAGTAGCTCACCATCGGTTTCTGCACGCCGAAGTGCGTGCAGAGCTTCGCCGAAACGCGCGTATCCTCCGCGGCAATGAAGTCCGCCTCCCGCAGCGCGCGCAGGGCGCGGGGAGATAAGTCCTCCAGATTACCGATGGGTGTGCCGACCAGAACCAGTTTGCCGCTCATAGAGCGCCTCCTTCATACACCTGCCGCAGCGCGGCGGACGGGGAACCCGTTTCATCCTCCATGAACAGCGGCGGCTCTACGCGCAGAAACGGGCGCGATCCGCGCCGCCCTTCAACGAGCACGAGCCACGGCGCCGAATCGGGACGCTGCTGAACAAAGCGCATCCGCTTGGGCTCGGCGCCGCTCTCCCGCATAGCCTCCAGCACATCCGGCAGGCGCTCCGGGCGCTGGCACAGGCAGAGCCTTCCCCCAAAGCGGAGAAGCCCCGCTCCTGTGCGGCATACGTCCCGGAGCGTGCACAGGGTCTCATGGCGCGCCGTGAGGGCGGCGTCCCCACTGCTGGGGATGCCGTGTCCCGCCGCGTAATACGGCGGGTTGCAGCTCACTACGTCATATTCCCCACGGCGCAGCGGCAGGCTGCGCACGTCCGCGCACAGCGACTCCAGCCGCCCTGTGAGGCCGCTCTCTTCGGTGCATCTTTCGGCGAGCGCGGCGGCCTCCGGCTGGATTTCCACCGTCACCGCGCGGCGCGGGGCCGCATCGGGGCGCCGGAACCACAGCGCCGCCACGATGCCGCATCCGCCGCACAGGTCGCACGCGAGCGCCCCCGGCTTCGGCGAGGCGAACGCGGAGAGCAGGAACGAATCCGTTCCGAAGCGGTGCTCCTTCGTGACGAACACGAAGACGCCCCCGCCCAGATCATGACGATTTTCCACGGGCAAGGCTCGTGATGTAGAAGTCCCCGTCCTCATCGGCGCGGACCTTCACATGGTAAGTATTCGCGTAGCCGCCCGACGTGTCCTGCGTATTGAACCGGATGGTGATCACCCCGTCCGATTCCTTGGCGCTGCGCAGCTCGGAGAAGACCTCCTCCTTCGGCTCGACTAGGTTGTAGATATAGTAGTTCCCGCTGTCCGGATCGATGGCGACCGCCTCGCCGTTGGCCTTGTCGATGGGCACGTTCTCTTTCCCCACGTACTCAGGCGCATCCGGGCCGAACCAGCGGGCGATGAGCCGGTCCATGCGCTTGATGCTGATCTGATCGTAACCGTCGTGATCGTGCTCGGTGTCCGCTCCGTTTATGGCCGCGTCCATCCAGTAGAGGCTCCACACCATCTGCGTAGGGTTGATGTCCTCCGGCTGCTCGAACCCGGTCTCGTTATAGTTGACACAGAGCTCGCACAGCCCATCCTGGAACAGCTCGTCCACGACCGCGTCCACATCAATGTCGGCGTAATCGTCCGCATCCGCGTCCGCTTCACCGTCCTTGTCCTCCGGATCGTCCGCCTCCGATTTGCTGCTACTGCTGCTCCGATCCTTCGGGGGAGAATCCGGGCCCCACTTTTCCCCCGTGCGGGCCTTGCAGCCCGCGAGGAGAAGTACCAGCGCCGCAAGCAGCGCACCCAGACGCCTCAATACGCCTTCCCCCAATAGACGAGGTGCTTCGCCGGCTTCCCGCAGCAGACACAGGTGTCACAGAGATGCTCCTGCTCAAACGGGATGCACCGCGACGTAACGCCCGCCTTCTCCTTGAGCGCCTCCTCGCACGCGGTATCCCCGCACCACATGGCCTTGATGTAGCCGCTCTCCGTCTCGGCCAGGCGGATGAGCTCCTCGAGCGTGCGTGCCTCGAAGGTGCGGCGCTCGCGGTTCTCTTTCGCCCGGCGGAACATCTCGTCGTGAATGGCCCCTAAGAGGCGCGGGATCTCGGTCTCGAGCGCGTCGAGCGGGACGATGGCTTTCTCCCTCGTATCGCGCCGTACCAGCACGCACTGGCCCTTTTCGATATCGCGAGGCCCGAGCTCCAGCCGCAGCGGGACGCCACGCATCTCGTGCTCGGCGAACTTCCAGCCGGGGGAATTGTCGCTCTCGTCGATGTCCGCGCGGCAGACAGCGCCGATCTTCTCCCGAACACGCCGCGCCTCCTCGAGGACGCCCGCCTTATGCTGTGCGACGGGGATGACCATCACCTGCACCGGGGCCACGGCGGGCGGGAGCAGGAGGCCGCTGTCGTCGCCATGGGTCATGATGATGGCGCCGATTGTACGCGTCGTCATGCCCCAGGAGGTCTGGAACGGGTATTGCGGCGTATTGTCCCGACCTTGGAACTGGATGTCGAATGCGTGGGCAAATCCGTCGCCAAAATAGTGCGACGTTCCGGCCTGGAGGGCCTTGCCGTCGTGCATCATGGCCTCGATGCAGTAGGTGGCCACCGCGCCCGCGAACTTCTCCTTCTCCGTCTTGCGGCCCTTGAGTACCGGGATCGCCAGGAACTCCTCATAGAAGCGCGCGTAAACATTTAACATCCGTTCGGTCTCGGCGACAGCCTCCTCGCTCGTCTCGTGGATGGTGTGGCCCTCCTGCCAGAGGAACTCCATCGTGCGCAGGAAGGGGCGCGTTGTCTTCTCCCAGCGCACCACCGAGCACCACTGGTTATAGAGCTTCGGCAGATCGCGGTAGGAGTGGACAATGTTTTTATAGTGCTCGCAGAAGAGCGTCTCGCTCGTGGGGCGCACGCACAGGCGCTCCTCGAGCTTTTTCCCGCCGCCCTCTGTCACCCACGCGACCTCGGGGGCGAAGCCCTCCACGTGGTCCTTCTCCTTCTGGAGCAGGCTCTCCGGGATAAACATGGGCATGTATACATTCTGGTGCCCCGTCTCCTTAAACATCCCGTCGAGGATTTTCTGCATGTTCTCCCAGATGGCGTAGCTGTACGGCCGCAGCACGCAGCAGCCGCGTACCGACGAATAGTCGATGAGCTCCGCCTTCTTCACAATGTCCGTATACCACTGGGCGAAATCCTCGTCCATGGGGGTAATCGCTTCCACCAGCTTCTTGTCCTGTTGTGCCATGTTGATTCCTCCGGTTTCTGATACAGTTTCGGTAGCAGAGCTACCGAGCGTCCGTATTGTTTTCGTTATCCTTTTTTTCCAGCGCCGCCGTCAGGTGCGGCAGCGCCCAGACAATGAGCGCGATAAACGCCATCACGGCGAGAATTCCCGCCATCCCCTTCGCCGCCAGCGAGAGGGCGTTCATCAAATCCCCGACAGGCCCCGTGACAAATCCTGTAACAAAAATGGCGGTCGGCCCGTCCGCCCCGCCGATGATGCCGACGGACGAAGCATCGAGCCTAGCAGCGGAAAGGAATGATTCAAACATCGCTTCTCCTCCTTTAACCCAGCATCGCGGGCACGAGATTTAAGAGCATGCCGCCGGCGAGTGCGGAGGCAATCTGCCCCGAGACGTTCGCCCCCACAGCGTGCATGAGCAGATGGTTCTGCGGATCCTCCTGAATGGCCAGCTTCTGCACCACGCGGGCGGACATCGGGAACGCGGAAATACCCGCCGCGCCGACCATGGGGTTGACCTTGTTCTTTAAGAACAGGTTTAAAGCCTTGGCAAAGAGCACGCCCACGATAGTGTCCAGCACAAAGGCAACCAGCCCGAGCACCATGATGAGCAGGGTCTGGGGGGTGACAAAGCGCTCGGCGGTCATCGAAAAGGAGATAGTCAGGCCGAGTAAGAGCGTGATGAGCTGGGCGAGAGTGTTCTGGGCTGTATCGGAAAGGCGCTCGAGCACGCCGCACTCCCGGATGAGGTTGCCAAACATCAGCGTCCCGACAAGCGCGACCGAGGCGGGCGCGGCCAGCCCGGCGACAATGGTGACGATAATCGGGAACAGGATGCGCGACAGGCGCGAAACGTTCCGCGGGTTATACGGCATGTGGATGGCGCGCTCGCGCTTTGTTGTCACGAGTTTGATAGCAGCCGGCTGGATGATGGGCACAAGCGCCATATAGGAGTACGCGGCCACGGAGATGGCGCCGAAATAGGGGGATCCGAGCACCTGCGCCACGAGGATGGAGGTGGGCCCGTCCGCCGCGCCGATGATGCCGATGGACGCCGCATCGCGCAGATTAAAGCCGAAGAGGACGGCGATGATGATTGTTAAGAAAATGCCGGCCTGCGCGGCGGCGCCGAAGAGGAACATCTTCGGGTTGGAGAGCAGCGGGCCGAAGTCGATCATGGCCCCCACGCCGATGAAGAGGAGGAGCGGCATGGCCTCGCTCGCCTCTATCCCGACCTCAAACAGCCACTGGACGATGCCGCGTGTCTCCCCCACGCCCTGCATGAACTGGTTGACCGCGCCGGAAGCGGGGAGGTTGATGAGGATAGCACCGAAGCCCATGGGCAGGAGCAGGGCGGGTTCAAAATCCTTTTTGATTGCCAGAAAGATGAGGAGTCCGCCCACCAGCCACATGACACCCTGCTGCCAGGTAAGGCTTTGCAGACCCTCGAGTATAAATTCCATTTTTAATTCTCCCTTGCTGGATTCTATGGCAATTCTCAAAAATATACCTCATAACGCGATAACGCGTCACAAAAAGCTACCGTTGCAGGCCTTCTGCGGCGCGGCAACGGGAATGTTTTTGAGAATTGCCATAACCATATCTTACTATGCGCCGCCTAATTTTTCAACTGTTTTCCGTTTTTCCCTTTTTACAAAGAGCGCGGCCCGGCAGGCTGCGGACCGCGCTCCCTGATTTCAGTCTTCCTCCGGCTTATCGGCGGTATGCTCATCAATATACCGCACTACGTCGCCGACCGTCTTTAACCCTTCGATCTCATCGTCCGGGATCTCTGTATCGAACGATTCCTCCAGATTCATTACAAGGTCGACCACATCCAAAGAGTCGGCGCCCAAATCGTCGAGAATGCTCGCTTCCATGGTCACGCTGTCGGCTTCCACGTCGAGCTGTTCGCACAGAATTTCCCTGACCTTCTCCAGGGTCTCCATCCGGCTTCCCCCTCCCTTCCCTCCAGACTTGGCCCCGGACACACCGGGACCGGAACCGGACCGCCTCGCCCCGATACGGTGCCGGGCAGCCCTCTCTGAAATTTAATGATACCTGCTTTTTTCCAGTTTTGCAATACTGAATTTCAGTTTTTTCTTCTCAGGGACCCCGTTGTTCCGGTGTACTGTTCCTGTTTTATGCACGTATACGCAATTTTATCCTTTCGTTTTCAGAAAAAGTAGTCTATAATAAAGGACAGTCAATCTGCCTTATTGAGGAGGAACCTTCATGCGATATGCCCTGATTGGTCATCCGCTCGGACACAGCCTGTCCCCGCGCCTGCACCAGCTTCTCGCTCGGGCATCGGGCCGGGAGATCGAGTATACACTGATCGATATCCCGCCCGAGGCGCTCTGCGCGCGCCTGCCGGAGCTGCTTCGTACACACGCCGGGCTCAATGTGACCATCCCGCACAAACAGGCCGTCATCCCGCTGCTCTCCCGCCTCGACGAGAGCGCCGCGCGGTATGCGTCTGTGAACACTATCCATTTCACCGGGGGCGAAAGTGTCGGCTATAACACCGACTGCACCGGTTTTTCCCGCTCCATCGCCGCCTTTCCGGAACCGCACAGCGCGCTTATCGTCGGGGCGGGGGGCGTGGGGCGCACGTTCGCCATCGAGCTCGCCCGGCGCGGATGTAGCGTCACGCTTGGCGTACGCACATCGTCCCTCGCGCGCGGGAACGCTCTCGCTGCGGAGATAACGGAGCGCTTCGGCGCCGCGGCACGGGTGGAGGAGATGGGTGTCCTCTGCCGGGAGGGAGGGCGCTTCGATCTGCTGGCCAACGCGTCCCCCTGCGGCATGTTCCCGCATACGAACGAATGTCCCGTGAGCGAAACGCTCCTCAGCGGCTGTGCGGCCGTGTTTGACAGCATCTATAACCCCCGCCGCACACGCCTGCTGGAGATGGCGGAGCGGCTCGGCATTCCCGCTCTCGGCGGGATGCGCATGCTCGCCTGGCAGGCGGCTGCGGCGCAGGAAATCTGGATCGGCGCGCATTTTCCGGCGGAGACTGTCGAGCGGATCGCTGGTGAACTGGAGGCGGAGCTATGAGTAAAAATATTGTGCTGTGCGGTTTTATGGGCAGTGGGAAGACCACTGTCGGCCGGCTTCTGGCCAAGCGCCTGCTGGCGGGTTTCATCGATCTGGACGAGGCCATTGAGCAGCAGGAGGAGCGATCCATCCCGACTATTTTTGCCGAGGAGGGGGAGGATTACTTTCGCTCGCTTGAACACGCCGTGCTCGGGAAAGCGCTGCGCGGCGAACTGCCCGCCGGTCTGCTGACACCGCGGGCCTTTACGGTTCTCGCCGCGGGCGGCGGGACGTTTATGCGGGAGGACAATGTCGCCCTTCTGCGTGAGGACGGCGCCATCGTCATCTATCTCTCTACCGATTTCGGCGTCTGCTACGAACGGATCCGGGAATCAAACCGTCCGATCGTAATGCGTTCCACGCGGGAGGAGCTGCATGCGCTCTACGAGAAGCGCCACAAGATCTATGCCGACATCTGTACAACACAGATGTACAACCACGCCAGTCCAAACGCCGTGGTTGAGAATATCATCTCTGTCATCAGCCCCTTCAGTATCCAGAAGCTGTAATGTCCGCAGCGTTCTATGCTTTGTGAAGCATCTATCACATAGTGTTTATTTTACACTTTGTACATCAACAATCCCGGACCAGTTCACTGATAAAATTAAGAAATTTTGAAAATGTCAAGAGTAAATGCGAAAAATTTGAAATATTTTTTCAGAAGGTGCAACGGCTTCACGGAAGAGCATTTCAGACGTTTTCTAGGCTAATATTTTACGTGGATAGCTGGCAGTCCAGATTTCCGCGCGTTTGACTTCTGCGGCGGTCACTTTCCCGAAGTCCGTTCCTTTCGGAAAGTGCCGCCGTATCATTTTGTTTTCGTTCTCATTGCTTCACTCCTCCTTTTATTGGAGTATGCCATACTAATATTAATATGGCAATTTGGGACAAGAAAATAAATGCGAAA